>PBAL01000092.1 GCA_002715965.1 Verrucomicrobiales bacterium
GGCTGGACGCCCGCTTCATCGGTCGCAACCGCCAGCATCGCTCCGGAGTCACAATTCTGCATCACCTCGCCGCGAAAGCGCACAAGTTCCAGCGCATCCTTAAGCTCGAAGACTCCAGCCAGGCAAGCGGCGACATACTCACCCAAACTGTGGCCAATCATGGCGACAGGTTTCACGCCCCAATCCAAGAGCAGTTGCGCCAAGGCATACTCGACCGCAAACAAGGCCGGTTGAGCGTTCTCCGTCTTCTTCAATTCGCTCGCGTCCGCGTCGCCGTAGAGCAGTTTCTTCAGATCCAATGACGAACCGAGAATCTCGTCGCACTCGTCAATGCACTCGCGGAACCTTGCTTCGCGCTCGTAAAGCTGCCGCGTCATCCCGGGGTATTGGCTGCCCTGGCCGGAAAACAAAAAGACGGGCGATCCAACAGCATCCACGACCTTGGTTTCACCCTGCTCGCGCAACTCTTCCCCGGCCTGGCAAACCACGACGCGTCGATGCTTCATCGCCTGCCGTCCGACCTGGAGCGTGAAAGCCACGTCAGCCAGCGGCCGGGTTCGCTCCGTGAGATCGTCGATCAATAGTGATTGGCGATTGGTTAGTGCGGATTCGGTCTTGGCCGATAACGGCAGGAGATGCCACTCGCGTTCAGTCGCTGCTTCAGCCGTCCGCTCGGGAGCCTCCTCCAACACCACATGGGCGTTGGTGCCGCCCATCCCGAAGGAACTGACACCCGCCCGTCGGTGTCCCGAACCATCCACCCAGTCGCTTAACTCGGCGTTCACTTGAAACGGTCTCGCCTCAAAATCGATCTGCGGATGGGCTTTGGAAAAATTCAGGCTTGGAGGAAGCTGTTTGTGCTGCAGGGACAGCACGGTCTTGATGAGACCCACGACGCCAGCCGCCGCGTCGAGATGGCCGACATTGGTTTTTACTGAACCAATGCGACAGCGACTCCCGTCCTGAGCAAGGCCGTCACCAATCGCCTGATCCAACGCCATGAACTCCACCGGGTCGCCAAGTTCAGTCGCCGTTCCGTGAGCCTCAACGTAGGAGATTGAGCCGGGTTCAATCCCCGCGCGCTTGACGGCCTGTCGGATTGCGTCGGCCTGACCGTTCACACTGGGAGCCAGCAATCCCACCTTGTCCGACCCATCGTTGTTGATGGCCGAACCGAGAATCACCGCTCGAATATCATCACCATCGGCAAGCGCGGCTTCCAACGGTTTCAAGACGACGATGCCGACACCGTTGCCAAAGATCGTGCCCTTGCCTTCCGCATCGAAGGCGCGACAGAGGCCGTCCGGCGAAGCAATGCCCGCCTCCTCAAACAGGTAACCTTCCGGTGTCGCTTGCCCGATCGTCACGCCACCCGCCAAGGCCATGTCGCAATCGCCATCCAGGAGACTGCGGCAGGCATTGTGAATTGCGACCAGCGAGGTCGAGCAGCCGGTTTGCACACCACAGCTCGGTCCTTTCAAATCAAGGTGATAAGACACTCGCGTCGGCATCAGCCCCATCACGTTGCTGACCACCGCCTGCACTTGGTTCACCGATTCGCGGGTCTTGCGATCGTTATGGAGATTGACCAGGTAGCTGTTCAACGCCGCACCGGCATAGACACCAATCCGACCGTCGTATTGCGACGGGTCGTAGCCCGCATTCTCCAAAGCCGTCCAAGCGCATTCCAGAAACACTCGATGCTGCGGATCCAACACATCCGCTTCGCCCGGCGCATAGCCAAAGAAAGAGGCGTCAAAATGCGTTGGATTTTCAATGCTGGCAAAACGTCGAACGTAGTCCGACTTCTCAAATTCACTGCGCGGAACGCCCGCTTCCAGCAACTCGCCCTCCGTGAGATCACGAACGCCACAAACACCGTCGCGCAGCATCTCCCAGAATGCCGCGACAGACTCCGCCCCCGGAAAACGCCCCGCCATACCGACGACGGCGATCCGTTGATCCTTCGGTCGCTTCAATCTCTCGATCTCGCTCCGAGCCCGGCTCAAGACCTCGAGAATGCGCTGTGATTCTTCTGTATCGCTCACTGTTGAGAATGAGTCTCAAGTGGGCAGTGTGGTTTGGATCACCGAACTCTATCAAGAACCTTCTCCGTTTCTGGATCCACCAATGGACACTTATTCACAGGAATCTACTCCAAACCCGTTTTCCGGAGTACCAAGGTGAGATTTCTTCCTGCTGCAACGACCTCTCGTTCCCCAAGCTCAGCGTAGCATGGAAGGAGCGAACCAGAACCAATAACGACAATGTGGTTCGGTTTTGCCAGCACCTGAACCGACTCGATGAGATGATTTAGAAATTGAAGGCGCATCTCGGCTCAGCCTTTCGGCGCTCTTCGCGACTCAATACTCCAGCAAACGGAGAAAAATCCAAGAGCCTTTCCATGTCTTGATCCGGCTCTCGCAACATCGCGATCAACTCCTCCAACGCTCACGATGACGCTTGCGCCGCGACGAGCAATGACTGCCACTGTTTCAAGCGATGGGGGGCGGTGTGTCCGTTGGCAGGCCACCTTTGAATATTCTGCAAGGGCACGCTCAACAACGCCGGATCGGCTTCGATTTTGTCAGCGACTCTTTCGTGCAGTTTCTTCACGACTTTCCATCGTGTAGCTTGGCTAGGGATCAGACGCCAGCTTTGGCATCCGAACCGAACACCCATTTCAATCCATCACTGAAAGTCTCGACAACCTGATCGATGTCTTGGTCGGAATGAGCGGTGGTCAGGAAGCCGCCACGATCACCGCCGCGCAGGTGGATTCCGTGGTGCAAAAGGTAGTAGGAAAGCAGATTGACGTTCTGGGGATTGATGCGGCTTTGGCGCATCGCGATGGAAAAGAAGGAACCGAAGTGGGTGAACTGGACCGGGATGGACGCTGCCTTCGTGCCTTGGTTCAGGCGTTCCACCATTATCGCGGTTTTCCGGGTGAGTTCTTCCTGCAGCAACGGGCCGGCCTCCAGCATGTGCGACAGCGCGGCGTGTGCTGCAGCGAGAGAGAGCGGATGCTTGCAGAAGGTGCCGGCGAAGAAGACGGACTTGTTGGCTGATTGCGGGCGCGGTTGCAGGAAGTCCATGAATTCGTGCTTTCCCGCGATGACCGAAAGCGGCAGTCCCCCGCCGACCACCTTGCTGTAAGTGGCCAAGTCGGCTCGTACTTCAAACAACGCCTGGGCGCCGCCCGGATGTGAGCGAAAGCCGGTGACCATTTCGTCGAAGATCAGGGCGATGCCTGCAGCCTGTGTCACTTCACGAAGTGATTGGAGAAACTCCCTCGGCTGCAGTTCAGGACGGCGGCTTTGTACCGGCTCCACCAACACCGCGGCTAGCTTTCCGCTCATTGACTTGATCGCGTGAAGGGAATTGGGATCGCCGTAATTCAGAACCACGACCTCGGAGGTCAACGATTTCGGAATGCCCACCGAAGCCGGGGCGGATCGCTTCACTTGGAAACGTCTCAGCAGCGCACTCATCGGAGCGAACCAAGCCCTATCCGCAACGCGATTCAAGATCTTGCGCCGCGCGTATTCGGCCAAGGATGCGCGCATCAAGACCGTGTCGGCGTGACCGTGGTACGAATCGGCAAAGACCGCGATCTTGCTGCGCCCGGTTTTCGCCCGAGCCACGCGAATGGCTGCCATGATTGCCTCCGTGCCGGTGTTGCTGAAACAGACCCGCGGCATGCCGGTTAGCTGGGTCACTTGCTCCGCCACCTTCCCGGCGAGTTTGGTCTGCGCACCGATTGGGAATCCTTTTGCCAACTGACGTTCCAGGGCTTCCCGCACGAAGTCAGGGTTATGGCCGAAAAGGTTTGCGCCGAGTCCCTGCAGGATGTCCACGAACTCATTCCCGTCGACATCCCAAATCCTTGATCCACTCGCACGCTCAACCACGATGGGATAGCTCAGGGCCTTCATCGACGACGTTGCGCCAATCGCAATGGAACTCTTGTCGGCGTGATGTTCCTGATGCCGCTCCGCATATTCCTTCGATCCAAGCGTCCGCTTCTGATACGCGGCAACCAGCTCCTCAATCTCCTCCGAACGAGGAGACTCCTGGGCTTCATCCGAGTTTTGGTTGGCTGTCGTCATGCCGGAGATTTCGAACAAATGAAATGAGCGGAGTGGTTGTCGTCCACCTCGGCATCGCCTTCCACCGTCTGCATTTCAATCTTGTGAAAGCCTGCCCGTTCCAGAGCCTTTCGCACAGCATCCAAATCATGGCCCACCACCGGGAAGTCGATTTCCCGATGATCCCATCCCGGTTCGCACCAGCCAAAGCGACGAATCACAGCCAGCCGCAGACCGATGAAACGCGGCTTGCTCAACAAACGGTAGACCGGCGACTTGAAGCAGCTGAAGAACCGGCCCAATAATGAGGTCTTCTCCGGCCGCGTGAACATTCTCACCCGAAACACGCCCTTCTTCTGCTCGGCATCATAACGAGGCGTCACCATATAGGCCCAACGATCCGCGATCTCTCCCTCCAGTGGGCGCCCCCGCCACCACTTGGCCAACTGCCCCGGATGATTGAGGTCAAAGGTAAAAAAGCCATCCGACTTGAGCGAGCGGCAGACGCTGCTAAAGACCTTTTCCAAGTCGTCAATCGTCGGGATGTGATTCAACGAGGCGCTCGTTGAAAATGCGGCGTCGAAACGGTTCTCCTCGGAATACGTCCGGGCGTCTTCCAAAACGTACTCTGCGCCCGGGGCATTAATCCGGGCGCGCGTTAGCATCTCTTCGGAACCATCCAAACCCGTGACCTTGAATCCCCGCTCCAATAACGGTCGAATCAGTTCTCCAGTTCCGCAGCAAAGGTCCAACATTTCGGCACCGGCTTTAACGCGCGGCAGAACGATCCGCTCCAGCACGGCAAGCTGTTCCTTCGCATACTGCGGCCCCATCGTCTCATCGTAGAGCCACGCCCACCCGTCGTATTGATCGAAGCGCTCACTCATTCCGCATCGCTTTTAGGTATGTCGCGAACAACTCGGCATTCAATTCCGGCAATCCTAACGGCGCATCTCGCAGCGCTGCGTCCGTCACGGAGGTGTCATAGGGAATCGGCGGCCGCTCTCCCTCCGCCGGAACCGGCGCACCAGCGCGGGAGGAAAACAATCCGACCAAGGGGTACAGCGCATGTCCGGTGTCACCACTGCGGGCAATTTCCGACAGATGCTGAAACCATTCGTCGTAGGGAACGCGTTGGATCTGCAGACCCGCGTTCTGGCAGGCCTCGAACAACAATTCCGACGAAGCTGAATTTGGATGTAGAAGATGATACCGGCGCAATTCACTCGTGGCGCTGCCATTCAAAGCCAACCAGACAATCGCCTTCGCCGCATAATCCACCGGCAGCAAGTCCAGCGGCATTTCCCCATCCGGAGCCATCCCGGATTGCAGATATCCCTGCATCAAGCGATACAGGAAATCGTTCTCGTTGAACGCCCCGGTCACACTGTCCCCCGAGATTGGTCCCGGCCGATAAACCGTCACGGGCAATCCTCGCTCAGCCGCCTGCGCCACCAATCGTTCCGCCACCCACTTCGACAAGTTGTATCCCCCCCGAGGAGCCGGGACCTCTTCAATCGCATCCGTCTCCAAAAAGCGCTCATCACCCCCAGCCGTCACTGGCGGCAACACACTCAAGGAAGAGACAAAGTGCAGCGGGATCGAACGGCGGCACGCCATCTCGATCACCCGGCGCGTCCCAAAAACGTTCGCCGCGCGCAACGACGCATATGGCAACCCATGATGCACATGAGCCCCGTTGTGCAGAATCAAGTCCACGTCCTCCGACAACACCAGTCCGTCGTCCGACAAGTCACCAAGAACAATTGAAACCCGCGACGCTGGCGATTTCGGTAATCGAGCCCGAGCCGCGTCTTCGTTATCCGCCCGCACTAGGCAACTCACTTGCGCATCGGTCTGCCGCAGCAGCTCCTTCAACAAGTAGCCACCGAGAAAACCCGTAGCGCCCGTCAACAGGATTCGGGAGGAAGTTCCCGTCGTCGCCGGGCCGTCAGGCTGAATTGAATCCGACAACACCACATCTTCCGCCCATTCCTCAACCTCTTCCCCCCGCTGCCCGGATCGCAACAAAGCCACAATCTCCTCCTTATGCGCCCGCAATTGGTCCTGCAACTCCGCCGAAACCGCTCCCTTCGGCGCATCACATCGCAACCGACCCTCATCCAACCACAGCCGTACCTCGCGCTGCTTCAACTCCGCCAACAACGCTGAAAGTCGTTGATTTTGAATTTCGACCGGAGGCTCGTTCACAGGAATTGGAGCCTATGCAATCCAATCTCTACGAATCAACCACGAGAAATCTAAAATGGCCTCACCTGTCACGACTGCGGTCAGCGTTTTATCTTGTGCCCAACTTCGAGGTTCATCCTTGTCATCGCCCCAAGATGACCAATCAAGCCGGCTCTAACCGGCAGCATTGCAATCATGAGTTCGAAATGAATCGCGGAAGTTGCAACGCCACACACGATCGAAAACCCGACTGAAAACAACTGTTTCGAATCAATTTCACGCAATCGGCTGCTCCCTCCATGAATCTGCAGCGATAAGGGGTGTCATTGCGGAAAAACGGAATGTTTATGTTTTGAATCTGACGATGATTGAAACGACCAACGTCCTGAAATCGCCTTGCTGGATCGGGAATTCTCAAGAAACGAACCGAGCAGTAACTAATCAAGCAAGTTAGACGAACTGAAAGAACCGAACCAATCCATGACGTCGATTTGACCGGGGCAATTCTCGCATCGGTTTTGGCAGAAGTTGAGGAGTCAGATTCAGTCTTGCGGCCGTTTTCTCGTCACTTGTGATCTGGCCGTTGAACTGGCTCCACTCCATCGACTCAGCTAGACTCCGCCTCAGACGAAACTCATCATTGCTCTTGGACTGTTGTTTTGTGTGGACTTGGCTGCCGCCACACTCAAGCTGAATGCCTGCAGTCAGGCCATTCCGACGGCGGCTGCGATTGCGAGCCGCAATGCAAGGGCCGCAAAGCCTGGTCTCGCCAAATCGCAGCGATTGATATCAAGCCGGGCGACGCGATCACGGACAGTGCCGAGCCCTACAACCTGATGAAACAACGCGGCATCAAGAATGTAATTGCGATGGGCGTGCACATGAACATGTGCGTGTTAGGCCGTCCCTTCTCGATCCGGCAGATGGTCTACCAAGGCCAGAACGTCGTCCTGATGCGTGACCTGTGCGACACCATGTACAACTCCCGCATGAGTCCCTACGTCAGTCACTTCGACGGCATCCGGCTCGTTACCCAGCACATCGAGCGATACTGGTGCCCCACCATCACCAGCGCCGATTTTACCGGCAAACCGGAGTTCAAGTTTCGCAATGACAATTAAGAGAATTCCTTCGGCTTTTCATTGCCGGCCTGATTCCAAACCTTGGCGCAGGTGGGTCGACCTTCAAGTCCCACCTGTTCGAAAACGGCACGCTCATTCACGGGGATGAATTCGATGGATATTTCAGCCGCAAATGACGTCAGCCTCAGACGAAATCCTGGGAGGTGAAGGATGGCGTCCGTGAATCAGTCGTTCGATTGCTTCGATAGCCGGATCAGGGAGAATTTGGGCGGAATCGAAACGCAAACAGGTCGGTGTTCTGGATTTCGAATTTCAGGCGCACGCTTCCTGCTGGCCAGGGAACTCACATCTGTGCCGGAATTTCGGCGGACGATGTGTTTGTGAGGGTGGAAGGTCATATCTCCTGGACCGCGGATTTGCTTCCTTTACCGACGTGATTTGTGGAAGCTCTGCCGCACAAATTCATGAGCAAGGAAATCGCGCTTCTGATGGACATCGACGGCACGCTGACGCCTCCGCGCCAGCCGTTGCTGGTTGAGATGGCCGACGCCCTCAAACGACTGAACATCCCCTTCAACGTTGCTGCCGGCAGCGATCGTCCGTTGGTCGAACCGCAGTTCTTGCAGCCCTTGTGGGACTTCGGTTATCGGCGGAAGTTCGAGGCCTTTGTGGACAATGGTGCGACACAATTGAGTTGCGATTTCACCGAGGAATACAAGGTCGAGGAAGTTTTCAAGTTCAGCTTTGCCGATCATCTTGGCGCGGAAGACAACAATCTCTTGCTCGATTCGCTTGAGGAACTTGATGGGATCGAAGAATTCAAGCTGGCCGACAATCTCAAGGTCATTGGCAATCGCCTGACCGATCGTGGTTCGATGATCAACTATGCGCCCATCGGCCGCACGAAGGTCATTACCGATGAAGCCCTCCAGAATCGGAACGACTTCGTGTCCTTCGACAAGTCGACAGGTTATCGGAAGAAGATCATGGAGTTCCTGGTCGGCAAATTGGCCAGGGTGATGGAAGAGAAAGGGTTGAACATCCTCTACGGGGGCGAGACCAGCTTTGACATCAATATTCGCGGTAAGGACAAGACCTTGCCGGTGATGAAATTCCTTGAGGGCGATTACAAGAAGGTCGCATTCATGGGTGACGCGCTGTTTGATGGAGGCAATGATTCCGTCGTGCAGGATTTGGTGGATAACTGGGATCCGAACGAGACCTGTCCCGTTGAGGCGATCCCAGTGAAAAGTTGGGAACACTCCATCGAGGTCTTTGGCGAGCGCGGTTGGCTCGGCTGACCGTTGATCAAAGTCCAAACGCGTCGCGAAGCATCGCGATGCTCTTGGGGACTCCGCTCGACGCGGGATCTTTGCCTTCAAACTCAATCGAGACGTAACCGCCGTAATTGACGGCGGCGAGGATCTTCGCAATTCGCTTGTAATCGAGATCGAGCGTATACCATTCGCCTCCTCCGTAGTACGTCTTGGCTTGCACGAACATGGTCTTGGGCGCGATCTGTCGGAGTTTGGAATAGGGGTTTTCCAGGAAGTTCCCGGTATCCATCATCACACCCAGCCAGGGTGAATCGATGGCGTTCTTGACGCGCAGCAATCCTTCTGGTGTGCGGGTGAGGCCCCAGTGGTTTTCGAGTGCGAGCACGACGCCTTTGCGCGCCGCGGTGGGAAGGCACTTTTCAATGCAATCGATGCACCACTCGAATCCCTCGTCCTCGGTATGCCCGGGAAGAATGGGTTCCTTGCCGCGTGCTGCCATGAGTGCGTTGAAGGAACGGATCGTTCCCCAGCGGCCGGAGTTCAGGCGGATGCAGGGGATGCCCATCTCGTGCGCAAGGTTGATGCACTTGATCGTGTGGTCGATCTGGCTCTGTCGATAAGCCGGACGCGGATCGACGAAGTCCTGATGAATCGAAAGACAAATCAGGTCGACTCCGTTGATGACTGCGGTCCGCTTGAGCTTCTGCAGATAAGGAATGTCTTCACCGTCCATCTGGCGATGCAGAATATCGACGCCCGGCACATTCAACTCGGACGCGTTCCTGATCACCTTTTCGATCGGGACCTTTGGCGCGCGAAAATGCCAGTAGGAATAGCTGGAGATGCCGAGCTTCACCTTCGGCTTTGGCGCGGCGAGTGCCTTGAGGGGAGCAAGTGAGGCGACTGCGGATGCCAGGCTGGTGTGTTGGATAAAGTGGCGCCGTTGCATGTGGGGTTGATAGGAGATGCCGCGAAGAAATGCAGCAGCTGAATTGAGGATCAATAGTTTTGGAGCGGTTTCCTGAGAGCTTCACCCTCTTGGCCAGAAATCTCGGCGAATGAATCGGAGACTTTCGGTCGAGCGAGTGGCCGGGTCGGAAGACCAGGCCACAACGACGCTGCACGCAAGCGATCGAACGGATTATCACTCAGCGGATCTGCAACTCGACGAGTTTTTGTTTGCCGATAATTGGTTCGATCAATGTTCTGAGTTCGGACCAGCTGATGTCAGGAGCGACTTGGAGGGAAAGATGTGATTGGAGTGCCTGAGCCCAGTCGATTGGAGTGCCTGTTGAAACGTGGAAGACCTGTGCTTTGCCGGCAACCTTGCGGATGCGCGCGATGTTGTTGCCGGTGAGTTGTTGGACGAACTGAATTTCGGCGTGGGCAGTTGCGTAACGGTTGAAGAGTTTTGTGAAAGGAGCTGCGGACCAATCGGAGCCCAGGCTCTTTACCTCTGCGATCAGCGTGTTGATCGTCTTGGCTTGGGTGTCGGGACTGATGCGGAGGTTGAGCACCAGGGTCCAGCCGAGGTGGCGCCGGAGTTGGGCGATTCGGCTTAGTTGATTGCGCAATGGAGCAGGGGAGGAGGCGAAGGCTCTCAGGAGGGGCGGGTCTTGGAGTTGCGCTCCGGAATTGCTCACGCTGAGGTTGATGATGGCGCGGCCGGGTGTGCGTTGGTGCGGTTTCAGGAGGGCGGCTTGCTGGAGATCGTGGAGGAGCGCGCGGGATTTTTCGGTGGCCGTGGGGAGTTGGAGTTGGGCGAGGGTTTCTGCGAGTTCGAGAAGGTAGACGCGGAGGAGTTTCAGTTGGGGATTGCGATGTCCGACTGCAGGGCGTTCGGCGGCTCCGGTGATGAGTTGTAAGGCTGTGGTTTCGTCGATGTTCCAGTTGAGTTGGAGATCATTGGAAGGAGTTCGGAGCTGGGTCGGTTTCTCCTTCAGTTCCATGAAAACTCGATAACTCCCGAATGCACTGCCACTGAGGAGTTCGTGACCGATCTTGAATGTAACCTCTTTGGGCTGATTGGGGGGCAGTTGGATCGGCGGGCCGAAGCGTCCGATTGCATAACGACTGGCGGGAAGGCGACGTCCCTTGGGATCGACCATCCAGAGTTCGGCATCACCGGGCCAGTTGATGGTCTGGTTGGTTTCCGCGGTGTTGTTGAGTGTGAGAGTGAGCGTTGCCGGTGCGAAGGGTTTCAGTTGGGACGGGGCTTGGAGTCGGAGCTGAATCCCACGGGCATTCTGTCGCGCGGTTGCTTCTTTCAGATAGTCGTCTACGGAGAGCAGGCTGAGCTTGATGCTGTCGGATTGAGCGCGGTCGGACCAGAGCTTGGTGCGCTTGGGCATCTGGGGTTTTTGTTTGGGATGTACGCCCAGGTAGTGACCAGTGAGGGTGTAGTCGCCGGTTTCTTCGAGGAGCACCCAGTTGTCGAGAGCGCTTGGGAGCTTTTGATCGCGCCCGGCATTGAGACGGATGGCCTTGGCGAACATGTGCGCGGTTGCCGGTCCCTGCTTGGCGGCCTGGACTTCAAGTTCGGTATCTCGCCGGGCCAATCGGCAGTGTTGGCAGGAGGAGTTGTAGATGCCGGGGCCGAAGCCAACGTGCGAGGCGCGAACGGTACCGGGAAGCGACGCAGGCCCGGAAATTCGTTTCATCGCCACGCGGCCGTTTACCCGGCAGCAGCCTTCCCACATGAATGCAAGCGCCTCCTCGGTGGTGTTCTCGAAGGTCCAAAAGAGCGGAATCTGATCGCCGATGACACGGGTCTTGGCGGGGGGAATGGAGAGGGTGAGCTTGATTGGTGAAGGGGCGGCTTGCGCAAAGGACGCGGCTAGAACGAAACTCCAAACTACAAGCTTCAAACTCCAATCTGGGCAGCGCCTCGGACTGAAGCTTGAAGCTCGGGATTTCGTTGGAGCTTGGAGCTTGAAGCTTGAAGTTTCTGCACTCACTGCTGTTGGACGGAGACGCCTGTCCTAGGATTGAACGTTTATCGGGATCGGAAACCCAAGAATCTCTTCCCAAAAGAACCGGAATGCCCGGATTCTGCGACGAAGTTCGGCCGCCCGTTCGGCGGACAGGTGAAGGTATTGGAACTCGGTTTCCGTGATGAGCGATTCGTTGCCCTGACAGATGATTGGTTTTTCCTGCGGGGTGATCGTGATGGTCTGCTTTCCGTATCGGATGCTCAAGGCTTGGCCCAGAGGCATGATGAATCCGTAAGGATCACAGATTTCGGAAAAAGCGACGGGACCACTTCGAGCGGGGAGATGCTCGAGCGTGGCGACGCGACTGAGTTCGCGAATGACCGGTTGTTGCAGCGGTTTGAGGTAAGGGAAGTTTTGGAGCAGTTCGCGGTTCTGCCACATCGATTTCAACTCCGATTCAAGTTTCTGGTGTTGGATGTATTCGCGGAATGAACTTTCGGCGATGGCCGTGACAATGACGGGGCTGTCGGCGACAACGGATGCGTTGCGTTGTCCGTGACCACTCATGATGGACATTTCGCCGATGAGTTCTCCTGCTTCCATCGTTGCAAGCGTCGAACGCCTCGTTCTGTCATGATGCACGACGCGCGCATAACCAGTGAGGATCATGTATAAATAGCCTTCCGCCTTCGCGGATGATGATGTCGCCAGTGTTGAACTTGAGGACGCGCTGGTTTGCCATCAAGTTGGAGATCCAGACCGGGGGCATGCCGGGAAAATACTCCAACAGAAACTCGATTGTTCGCGTGAGGTTGTAATCCGTCTCTCCGCGCACCACGGGAAAACGTTTGCCCGATGAAGCCGTCATGAAGTTGGCGGCAAAGCGGTCGGACAGTTGTTCCATGTGCATGGACACGATTCGCTCTGCGGGAGAGTCTAGCGCATCTGCTGGGTCGCCATGAATCTGCCCTTCGCCTCCGTCGGCGAGGAGGAGGCTGACGGGTGATTCGTAGAGCTTCTGAATCTCGGTGACGCGTTCGTGGGAGATGATCCCCATCTTCTGCATCTTGCGAACGTCGGACATCGCCTGAGAAGATGATGCTGTAGTCGCGACCCGAATGGGTTGTCTCAAAGCGTGCCCCAATCGTGGGAATCGAGTGGCTCGACCCGAAGGGCGTGAACACGAAACACTCCTCAAGACTGTGTTCGGAGCGATCCAAGGTCAGCGAGAGTTTCTTCAGCATCGTCCGGTAGATGAGTGGAGTCGTGAGAACCTCGATCGGCCGGTTGTATTGGAGGAGCGACACGAGATTACAGTGATCGTCGTGGATGTGGCTCAGGAAGATGAAGGAAACCTGATTGCGCGCGATCCCGCGCGCGCGCAAGTGCGAATTCAGATACGGAATCGCATCCACCAGCATGTAATTGCGGTTGTAACAGAGCGCGAGCCACGAAGAAGCCTGGGTCGTGCTGAATCCGGTCGATCCTCCCAGGATCTTCACGCCCATCTTCACAAGTGTGGTCGTGGTGAGATCCGGCGTGACCGGATAGGGAGGCGCTTGTTCGTGTGGTGGCGTCAGATCGATCGTCTCCGTTTTGCCGTCGACGCTGAGTTCGAAGACAATTCGCTTCTTTCGCACAATTCTGATCCACCCCAGATCGATCGGTTCCCTGTCGAGGTTCTGGGTTCGAACCATTGCTTCCACGGGCCTTGCCTTGCCCTCCTTGTCTTTCAGTTGGAACCAGCGCGTTTCCCGGGACAGAGCCAATGCCATTGCCTTATCCATGCCCCATTCCTGCATCTGGTCGGCCGACGGGCCAAACAGGGTCAATTCGAGCAATTTTCGGGCAGCTGCCACCCGGCTACGGTTGCCAACTAGGCGGAGTGTTTCATCGGCTTGCTCCTGATTGGCAAAAAAAAGAAGATGATAAAGTGGGAATTCAATTGCGACTTGCGACTCTCCCTGAGCAACCGCTACGTCGGGCAAAAGAATGGCTGTTGGTATAGAAAGTCCCATCTTCATGATAACTTTAACGATTTCGTTATGACATCCTTCCAAAATCGAGTTGTTTCCCGCAGAGACATAAAAGCTGCCTGGAAACAGGGGGGGCTACGTTCACGTCCGAATTTTGCCGACGGAAAACTCGTCAGCAAAGAAAATTCCCTAGGGAACTTTGACTTTGAAGAACGGTTTATCTACTTTCGCGGCCCATGAGAATCTTGCGACGGACAGATGACGATTACGCGGACCGACTCCGTGAGTTGGCCACTCCATCGTCGCTATTCGATCAGGGCGTTGAGGAGCGCGCACGGGGCATTATCACACGCGTAGCCGCCGAAGGCGATGTGGCGCTGAGCGAATTCGCTGAGCGCTTTGACGGTGTCCATATTTCGCCGGCACATCTCGCGGTCAGTCCCGCTGAGATATTCAACGCGTCGATCAAAGCCGATAAGGAATTAAGAGATGCGGTCAACTTTGCGGGCAGGAATGTCTCGAACTTTGCCAAGAAATCCCGGCGGAAGAACTGGTCTGCCAAGAACTCCCACGGTGCCTCAGTCGGTGAGAAGTTTGATCCTTACCAACGTGTAGGAATCTACATCCCAGGCGGGTCAGCTCCGCTCGTGAGCACATGTCTGATGACTATCACCCTCGCCAAGGAGGCCGGGTGTGAGGAAATCGTCGTCTGCACCCCGCCCGACAAGGATGGGGGCGTGAATGCGGCTGTCCTCTTCGCGGCGCGCCACGCGGGCGCCACAGAAGTCTACAAAGTTGGCGGTGCCCAGGCGATTGCCTCCATGGCGCTTGGCACCGAGACCATCAAACCGGTGCAGAAAATCTTTGGCCCCGGCAATGCCTTCGTGGTTGCGGCAAAGCGGCTGCTGTTTGGACGCGTTTCAATCGACTTGCTCCCAGGCCCCAGTGAGTGCTTGATCCTGGCGGATGACTCCGCCAACCCGAAGTTCATTGCTGCTGATATGTTGGCGCAGGCCGAACATGGTTCGGGAGAGGAACGTGTATGGCTGATCACGACCTCGCTCAAGGTCCTCAATAGTGTTGAGAAGGAGTTGGGTCGTCAGATCGGTGAGTGCTCGAGACGGGAATACATCCAGCGCGCCTTGGACAAGAATGGCTGGTTGATCAACGTCATTGATCTCCAACACGGGATCGAGCTTACCAACCAACTTGCGCCCGAACATTGCGAAGTGATGGTCAAGAACAAGAAGCTGGCTGTCGATTCGATCCGGACGGCTGGAGCAATCTTCGTCGGGCCGCTCACTCCAACCGTCTTGGGCGACTACGTGGCCGGGCCGAGTCACACCTTGCCAACTGGTGGGGCAGGCAAGGCTTTCTCGGGATTGACCGTGGATCAATTCCAACGTCGCACAGCAGTGGTCGAGTACAACTCAATCTCGGTTAAAAAGGCCCTGCCAACCGTCCAGAAGTTTGCCGAGATCGAAGGATTGGATGCACACGGCCGCTCGGCCGGGTTGCGTTGTGGCATCGAGAAGAAGGCTTCCGCGAAGAAGAAAGCCTCAAAGAATGTTGCCGCCAAGAAACCGGCGAGCAAGCCAGCCAAGAAGGTCGCTGCCAAGAAAACCGCACGCAATGGCGTGAAAGCAAGCAGCGGCAAGGCGAAGCGAAATGGCGTGACCGCCAAGAAATCCGCCGGACGCAAGCCGGCCTCGAAATCGCGCAAGCGTTGAACGACGCATTCGCGCCCCCATGCCCGATCTCAAGAAACTGATCCGTCCGCTGGTTCATCGCCTGCATGCGTACGTGCCCGGTGAGCAACCCAAGGATCGGAAACTCATCAAGCTCAATACCAACGAGAATCCTTTTCCGCCCGCGCCGGCCGTGCTGAGGGCCGTGAAGAATTCGGTGGATGAACGGCTTCGACTGTATCCGAATCCAAACGCTCAGCCGTTGCGTGAAGCTTTGGCCAGCTACCACGGATGCGGAGTGGAGAACGTCATCGTTGGCAACGGTTCGGACGAATTGCTCGCACTTGCCACTCGCGCCTTCGTTGAGCCCGATGCCAAGGGAGATCGCGCGCTTATCCAGTACTTTCATCCCAGTTACTCGCTCTATCCTGTGCTCACCGACATCTCTGGAGGGACTCGCAATGCCGTGAGCTTAGACGAAGACTTCAGCATCCCATCCCAGGCCGAACTACGCCGTCGTGGCTGGCGAAACGCGGCTGCACTGACCTACGTAACGACTCCCAATGCGCCGGGTGGTCGGGGATACAGCACGGCAGAGCTGGATCAACTTTGCCAACGCACCAAAGGCATCGTGATTCTGGACGAAGCCTACGTGGATTTTGCCGAAGAACATGCCATGTCACTGGCCTTGAAGCGTCCGCATGTCATTGTTTCGCGAACGTTCAGCAAATCGTTCTCATTGTGTTTCCAGCGCATCGGTTACTTCGTTGGGCATCCCGATGTCCTCCAGGCACTCGACAAGATTCGCGACAGTTACAATGTCAATGGGCTGGGACAGGCGGCCGCGTTGGCCACGCTCAAGAACCTCGCCTACTACCGGAAGAATTTCCGCGATATTAAAGCCACGCGGGCGAGGGTGGGGGAGGCATTGACTGATCTTGGATTCAAGGTGCTGCCCAGCCAGACGAACTTTCTGCTGATCGAGCCGCCAAGGTTCGCTGCCAAGACCTGGCACAAGAAACTCCGGGAGAAAAAGCTGATCGTGCGCTGGTTCGACCAACCCGAAACACGCCAGTACTTCCGCGTGACGATCGGCACCGATCGTGAGATGGACGCTTTCTTGAGGGCAGTGCGGGCGATTCTCAAGTAGTCGGACGAGTCTGAGCCGTCCGACTTGTCCGACCTACTCCAACCCCTTCACCAATTTGTGCACTGTCCCCACGATGTGCTCCTCGATTCCCGGTGCCCACGGTCCCGGATGTGGGATCCCACGGACAAACCGCATCGCCCCGCCTCCTTCGTAGCCGCCTTCCTTCAACACGCGTTCCGATGGCACGTAGCCGACAAGGTCGTTCGAATAACCCGCCACCCAGACATCGCCCTTCAATTCACGTTTCAATCGCAGCGAGTAATCCACCACGACCTCGCCCCCAAGTGTGATCATCGTCAAATCCTCGCCGAGCCGAATCGCCTGCACCGGATACGAATGCTTGGTTTTGAGCGAACCCGTGGCTTCCAGATACTCCAGGCTCATCTTTCCGTGACGCCGATCGTAAGGGTTTGAAGACTTTGCCTTTTTCTCCAGGTCTTCACGCGTTGGTGGCTTGTCATAAACCAGATCGATGTATTCCAGCCCGGTGGAGATTGAAGAAGAAACAGTCTGAGGATTGGCGATCAAACCTGCTTCCACTGCGTTAGCCAAAGATCGGCCGTGTCGAGGCGCCCAGTGAGGAATACGACGCGGATAAGGATTTTGATCCGCTCCGCAACCCGTGACGAACAAGGCGATCGCGCCGGGATGATCCTCCTCCAGATATTGCTGCGCCCAACCCGCGTAGTCGCCGGAGAAAGTCATGTAGCTCAAAACCGTGTTATGGCACGCGTAGCCGAAGAGAATGGCGAGCAGTTCCTTCTTCGCGTTCCTTACCTGTAAGACCGGCACATCGTGATCCACCGGGCCGTCCGGGTTGGGGCTGTTCAGAATGCGCGTCGGCATGATCAACCGGCGATTCATCGCGAAGCCGCAACGGCCGATGCTGTATTGGACCTTGGCAGGTTCGAGACGCTTGATGCAGCCGGCGATCTCGTCCAGCAGGTCTGATTGGAGCTTGGCCAGATACGCCTGCGTCAGGCCGACATACTTGTCGATTTCGTTCTCCGGAATATTGGCATAAGCAGGTCGTGTCTTTCCTCCCGGCCGAAAAGGTGGAACCAGGCGAACCATGGGGCCGCTGTGCGTGTGTGAGGCGTTCAGGAAGAGATTCGCCGGGCGAATTCCGAATTGTTTGTCTACCGCGCTCGACAGCTCCAATCGAAAGGGTTGGGGAACGCCGACCAGGTCGAAGGTGATCGTGACGAGACGTGTCTTCCTTTCGTCTTCCAACAACAGCACCTTGGCATAAATCTCGGTCGTCTTTCCCGAACCTGGCGTCTTGCGGGACGAATACCCGCTCATCCACATCGGCTCCGTTGGCGTCATGTTTAGTTTGGCTGCGGCTGCCTTCCATTCGGCAGCCGCGTTTTGAATGCCAATGAAAAGGACGACAAAGAGGAAAAAGATTCGGTGAAACACTTGCCGCGATGCTATCCCATGCTGTTGAATCTAACAGCGGAAATTCATCGCACGTGAAAGAAACCATCCCCGGAATCATCGTTTTGCTCGGCGCGCCCAATTCGCCTGCGGGCGAACTGTCCGGTATCGCCCGGGAACGCTGCGATCTTGTGGCCGAAGAACATCGCAAACGACCTGATTGGCTCATCCTTCCCACTGGTGGACATGGTGAGCATTTCAACACCGCGCCTGAGCCGCACTTCGTCTACGCGACGCGATACTTGGTGGAGCAGGGGATTGGTGAAGATTCTATGTTTTCCGGAGTTTCGAGTCAGAACACCGTTGAAGACGCGAGCATGGCCGCGCGGAGAATCCGTTCTGCAGGCGTGACCGATGTTGTGATCGTGACTTCGGATTTTCATATGGCGCGGGCGGAGTTTCTCTTTCGACGCGAATTGCCTGAGATTCGATTGGACGTAACTGGATCGACGACGGACCTGCCCGAGGAAGAGCTGACCCAACTGCGTGACCATGAAGAGCGGGCGCTCGCGCGCTTGTGTGAGGGAGTATAGCGCTATCCGAGCAGACCGGGAATGACCTGTCCCTCGGTCAGTGGCATTGGACGTCCATCTGAGGAAGGATACGTGATCGCGCGGTGGTCGTAGCCCAGTGCTTCGTAAATCGTGGCGTGGATGTCGGCAGGCGTGGAAGGCCGCTCGGTTGGATAAGCGCCTGTTTTGTCAGATGCGCCGATTATCTGGCCCCCGCGAATTCCTCCTCCGGCCAGAAGCATCGTATTGCAGGGGGGCCAATGATCACGGCCCACGTCCTTGTTGACCTTGGGCGTGCGACCGAACTCTCCCATCCAGACGACGAGCGTTGTATCCAGGAGTCCTCGTTCTTCCAGATCGTCAAGCAGGGTTGCGAAGGCCTGCTCCATCGGCGGAACAAGATGGTCGCGCAGCTTGTTGAAATTGTCCTTATGGGTATCCCAGATAATGCTCGGACCATTCACCGTGGTGACAAAGCGCGTTCCGCGTTCCACCAGGCGACGGGCGAGAAGATGGGACTGTCCCCATCGATGCCGTCCGTATCGTTCCCTGACGGAGTCCGGTTCCTTGGACAGATCAAATGCTTCCGCGGCATCACCACTCTTTACCAGATGGGCTGCCTTCGCATTGAACGCATCCAACTCATCTGCGGACGCGCTCGAAATGGATGGCGCGGCGTTTGCAAGACGATCCTTGAGATTCAGCCTCTGACCAAATCTCAGGTGAGACATGCCTGCTTCGAGGTTGAGATTCTTGACCCGAAAATCAGCTGCGTTCGGATCGGCGTTCAGCACAAACGGATCGTATTGAACCCCCAGGCAGCCGCCGAACTGGCCGGGCGTGAGATACGAGGAACTGTCGCAATGCGGTTTCGGTGTAATCACGTAAGGCGGTACTGCGCTGCTGTAGCCATCTCGCTGGGAAAGCCAACCGACCAAAGTTCCCACGCATGGCAGATCCGTGCGCTTGGGATTAATGAGAGTGCTGTCCACTGGGTAAGGACGCCCAACGGTGGCCCAATACATCCCTGAATTATGGCTGGAATGTTGGTGATGAATCCCGTGAACGACCGCGACCTTGTCCATGCGTTTCGCCATTCGGGGAAGAAGATTCGTCACCCGGATACCATCGACATTTGTGCCAATGGTCGTAAACGGTCCGCGAATTTCAGCGGGTGCTTCCGGCTTGGGATCGAAGAGGTCAATGTGGCTGGGCGCGCCGTCATTGAAGATGAGTATCACCGATTTGGCTTTACCCGTACCGGGCGACGCCAAGGCTGCGCTTCCCCACTGGCTCGCAGCAGCAAGTCCGAGCGTTGTGGAACTTAGAAAAGCTCGTCGACTCAAGGACGGTTGTATGTGGGAAGTGGTGCGCACTAACTCCAGACAGGATACCCCCGACTTGCACGATTACAATGGCGATGCGTTGTGCCCCTATTGTAACCGTGAGGGTGATGGCTGGGTGATTCCAAGTTTCCGATGGAAAAAATCCAAACGCCGTTTCTTCCCGTAGGTAGACTCGGCGGATCCACGCCCTCGATTGTCTGCTGATTCTCGGAGCGATTGATTCTGTGGATGACATCGCCGATTGGAAATTCCGCGTGAAGGCCCGCTCGCTTCTGAGGATGGAGAAAAAGATGATCGCCCGGGTCTATCAGCAGCGCTTGGACGAGATTGTTCGTTCGGGGGAGGTGCCCAAGTCGTTCTTCGGGCATTAGCTCTGGTCACTCTGATTTGCTCTCAGCTTTCTTCAGTCGTCCCTCAAGAATCCATTCGATTCCCTTTCGCAGGTTTGCCGCGTGATCGGCCGTGGCGGGCCAACCGTGGCCACCGCGGAAAGTGACGAGTTTTGCGCGTGCACCCATGTCGGGCAGGAACTTCACCGCGGCCTGTGGATCGCTGAAGACGGTCACTCGATCGTCGGGTGAATGATACAGAAAGAACGACTTCCCTTTGGCACCCGACTCGGGTTTGAACAAGCGACGCGGACTGCGCGAACTGCAGAGCAGGATGCCGTCAATTTCCTCCTGCTCCAAGGTCGCGGAGATTGCGGCGTGCCCGCTGGATGACCACGCCTGGAGGATGACCGGTGCGTCTGGGACACAATCCCTGGAAAGCTCTTCGATCGTGGCTTTGATGAACTCCTCGGTGTCGAACTTTGCTTCTCTGAGATTGAAGGTCTTGCTCGGCCAAACGGTGGTGGCCATCGTGCGCTTGCCCCAGATCGGAGCGACGAGTTCGACGACAATCCAATCGTTTGGATAAGCGCGGCGGGCAAACAGGTTTGCGCAAAACGGCAGAAAGGCAACGTCTCCGAATCCGCCGGGGAGGATGATGCCGATGCCTTTTGCTTTTGCATCCTTCTTGGCCTTGTGTCGAATGACGAAGGTAAACTTTTGTTTGTCACCTCCGATCTTGGTCGGCACGACCTGCATGTCGCGTGCGACCATGTTCATTCTCTGTTGAATGAGCTCAGGTGTCGCCGGTCCCGGAATCTGAATCTGGGAATGAAGTTGAGTGGCGGCGAGTAGAAGAATAGGAAGAAGTCGATTGATCATTGTGCCTGGAACTGACCCGTGTTCTGCACGAAAGGTTCAGGCGAGATTCACTTTCCGTCGACCCTTTTCGGGTGTGAGTGAATTCGTCGTCGCTACGCTCCAATCGAACACTGGATTCGTGTTTCGGTCTCCGAGGAACGATAGATCGTGTCGATCAATTCCAGTGCTTCGACAGTGGATTGCGGAGTATTTCGGCAGGGGCGACCGCCACTTCGCGCGGCATCCAGCCAGTCGCGCACGGCGTTGAGCGCACGTCGGCCGCCGTAGCCCGGGGTATTATCCATCGGGAGTTCAAAAGTCTCTTCCATCGCATTCCATTGTGGTTGGGGACCGTGGATTTCGAGCACTCCGCCCGTCCCTGGGCGCGCCGGATCCCAGTGGACCCAGCGTTCGCTTCCGCGGATCGTCCAATGAGCCTCATTGGCCCAGCGAGGCAGCCAGTATCCGCCGATGAAGGTCGCCATCCCTCCGCCGGCGAGGTCGAGCATGGCTGCGCCTCCGTCTTCAACATCGACCGGCGTCGTGCCAAACGTTCCAGTGCGTGCGGTCACGCCGGTAATCGCTTGTCCCGTCACGTAAAGAAGGAGGTCCAGGTAGTGGCAGGCCAGCCAGTTGAAGAAGCCGCCTCCGTTCATCTCGCGATCAAAGAGGTAATGACCGGGATCACGACGCTTCACATCGCTGGTGACGAAGGTCATTTCCAGGCTGATCAACTTGCCGAATCTTCCGTCCGCAATCATGTCGCGCAGACGATTTGCGGCTTCGTCATAACGCCACATGTAGCCGCTCTGGAAGGCCACGTTGCTTCTTGAAACGGCATCGACGAGTGGCTTGGCATCGATTGCTGTGCCAGCCATTGGTTTCTCCACCATCACGTGTTTGCCCGCCTTGGCGAGTTTGGTCGCGGCTTGAGGGGCTTCGTTGTTCGGCAGGGCGATAAAGGCGCCGTCGAATCCACCATCGGCGATCAGTTCTTCGACGGTGTTGAAGCGTGGAAGCTGTGCGAAGCGTTCTTCCAGGCTGGTTGTGCCATCGTTGAATCCCGGGACGATCGACGTAATTTCCAGCTCATCTTCCAGGTTTGCCAACAGTTCGCGCCAGGCAGCGCCATGGGGATTGTCGATGCCGAGAAAGGCCAGTCGAAAGGGGGAGCTCATTTGTCTGGTGAGGATTCATTCCGCGAAGCCCAAGTCAATCCCGCGGTGGAGTGTTGCGGACGACCGCCGGTCATCCCTACCAGCCAGGCGACGAGCAGGGTGGTCCCGAGCGAACACGGCATGACCCAGGTGAAGCTGAGCGCAGGCCATCCGGTGCCGAAGAGATTGCCCAGTTGTTCTGAGTAACCGATCCCAACGCTGACCAACATTCCGCACGAGACCCCAATGATCGCAGCCCGTTGTCCGGCCATCGGGAGGAACATCCCAATGAGGAACAGGCCGCCGAGAGGCCCCGTGACCGCGTTAAATGTGCGCGGCAGGGAGGCAACGATACCCCACTTGTCCGGGATGAAGTTCAGCAGGTAGGACGCGCCGACGATGAATGCGCCGGTCAGCAGGGTGATCTTCATTGCCAATCGCACGCGGGCTGTTCCTCCATCTTTCATTTCGGCGGTGATGACCGTGGCGATCGAATTAATGCCGGAGTCGATGCTCGACATCGCTGCCGCCAGCAATGCGGCCAGAATGGCACCGCCGACTCCGGGCGGGAGATGATTCATGGCGAAGACAGGGAAGATGAGGTCGTAGCGTCCCTGTTGGACCAGTTCGTTTTCCACCGCTACCCCGCGGCCGACGTAGTAGTGGACCAAGGCCAGTCCAACGACAGCAAGTAGCAGTGTAATCCCGACGGCAAACAATGACGCTGTGACGAAACTTCTGCGCGCTGCCTTGGGATCAGTGGTGCTGAAGTAGCGTTGCACTGTCATCTGATTGGAGAGGTGTGTGCACACGTGCCAGATACACATGTGGAAGGCGACGGTGAACACTGTTGCCCGCACGGTTGGATCCGCGCTGAACCACGGAAGCGGCTCGTGATTTTGGGATTCCAAAAACTTGGTCGAGGATTCAATCCACACCGGCAAGCCTGTTCCCGTGACAGCCATCACGTGAACGATCGCATACGCGCCTCCGCCGATGAGCAAGGCCACTTGGATGACGTCAGTCCAGATCACCGCGCGTAGTCCGCCGATCATGGTGTAGATCGTCGCGACCGTACCCACGACGACGAGGATCAATGGGAGGGACCATCCGCTGATCTGCGCGAGGGCCTTGGCCGTGGCGAGAACGACAAAGCCCATCCACAGAACCACCAGCAGGATGAACAAGCCCACGCCCACGCGACGCGTCGCCAGGCCGAAACGTTCGCCAAGGTATTCGTATACGGAGGTGTAGCGGAACTTCATGAGGAATGGGATGCACACGAGCCACACGAAGATCATCTCGAAGGGAATCGCCAGCATCTTGCCGACGAGGTTGGTCACCCCGGCCTTCCAAATTTCTCCCGGTTCGGAGAGGTAGGTCAGGCTCGAAAGGATCGAGGCGATCACGCTGATGCCGACCGCGAACCACGGCATGCGCCGGCCCGCCAGAAAGTATTCCTCATCGTTTCGCTCGCGCCTGCTGAGGTAAGCGCCGAGTGCGATCATGCCTAAGAGGTAAAGCACGATGACCGTGTTGTCCTGCCAGGTGAGCGTCGCAAACATGCGTGGGAGTCTTGTCGAAGGGTGGGGCGGTGCAAGCGGTAATTTACCCCCTTCCAAGAAAAGCCAGCTGACGCGACGTGGAGCGGTCTCCTGACCGCTTCACCTGCTTGACGGAAGGTCTCCATGCTTGCGGGAGACCTCCTGGCGTTCGGGTAATTGGTCGGGAGACCCGTTCACAGCTGGTTGATTATCGTACGCTGATTACAAATTGCTTTTCAGTGCGACGTGGATTGAAGAAGAATCCCGCCCCGACGATGAAGGTCCTTGGCATCACCGGTGGAATCGGGATGGGTAAATCTGCGGTTTCCACGCTGCTTGAGAAACGAAACGTGTCCGTGGTGGATACGGATCATCTTGCGCGCAAGGTGGTGGAACCGGGCCAGCCGGCATTGGAAGAGGTGCAGGCCTTGTTCGGGACGGGTGTTATCGGTGCGGATGGCCGCTTGCAGCGACAAGAACTGGCGCGCAGGGTTTTCGGGAGCGCGGTTTCGCGAAAACAACTGGAAGCGATTCTGCATCCACGCATCCGGGCACTTTGGCTGAAGCAGATTGAGGAATGGCGCGAGGCTGGCGAAGGCGCGGGGGCGATCGTGATTCCTTTGTTGTTCGAGACAAAGGCGCAGAAACACTTTGATGCGGTTGTGTGCATCGCCTCTTCAGCGGAGACTCAGAAGAAGCGGTTGCTGGAACGCAAGATGACGGAGGAGCAGATCAACCAACGCATCAAGGCACAGCTGCCGATTGCGAAGAAGATGGAGCTGGCGGATTATGTGATCTGGAACGAGGGGACTCTTGAGGAGACGGGATTACAGTTGAATGAGGTGTTGATGAGTGTCGGCGTGTTGGAGTGAATCTGACGCCCGAGCCGCGTCAGTTGCTGAGGGTTCACCAACCAACGCGGAGCGGTCGTCCGTCCCTTCGATGGATCGCAGCGATTCGATCAGGATCGGTCTGTTTGCCTTGCACACGTATGGCTGGCAGATAGGATATCGAAACCGAACCCATGAGATTTCGTGACGCCAGTGCCAAGTTGACGTTTCTCCTCGGCTTCTGCACGTTTCTGCTGCAATCGCAATCACGAGCGGTTAAGCCCTTGGAGGTGTTGCAGCGCCATTGCGTGGAATGCCACAACGCGCATGACAAAAAGGGCGGGGTGGTGCTGGACCGCGGACCAATTGTGATCGATGACCTGCAGCAGATTGTGAAGATGGTCTCGGGTCAATCGCCAAAGATGCCGCCCAAGCGGGATCCGCTTTCGATTGAGGAGGTCAAGGCGTTGCAATTGTGGGTGGCGAGTGGAGCCGAGATTCCCGAAGGGCGGGTTTTGACCGATACGCGGATTGCAGATCGACAATGGTGGTCGCTGAAGCCATTGCGGAAACCAGCTGTACCCGAGGCGGGTGATGGCTGGGCGAAGAATGAAATCGATCACTTCGTGACTGCCAAACTTCGGGAGAAAGGACTGAAGCATTCACCGGAAGCGGATGCCCGGACTTTGATCCGCCGGCTGACGTTTGACCTGATCGGTTTGCCGCCGACGCCGGAAGAAATTCGCACCTTTGTGCGTGACTCACAGAAGGATCGAGACGGGGCTTATGCGAAGCTGGTGGAGCGTTTGTTGGATTCGCCGCGATATGGCGAGCAGTGGGCGCGGCAGTGGTTGGACGTCGCGCGTTATGGCGAGAGTCACGGCTATGACAAGGACAAGGCGCGCTTCAATGCCTGGCCGTATCGGGATTATGTGATCCGCAGTTTCAATGACGACAAACCCTGGACGCGTTTTGTCCGGGAACAAGTGGCGGGTGATGTGTTGTATCCGAAGGATCCGGATGGGGTGGTTGCCATGGGTTTTGTCGCGGCCGGTCCCTGGGACTATATCGCGCACCACGAGGTGGGCGAAGGCAAGCTCGACGGCCGCATCGCCAAGCACCTCGACCGGGACGATATGGTAAGCGCGGTCTTCAACGCTTTCATGAGCACTACGGTGCAATGCGCGCAGTGTCACAATCACAAGTTCGATCCGGTCTCGATGACGGATTATTACCGCCTGCATACGATCTTTGCGGCCGTCGATCGACGCGATCGCGTTTACGATCTGGATCCCGAGATCGCGAAGAAGTGGGTGAAGATCGAAAGCGAGGTCGCCGATCTCGACAAGAAACTCCGCGACATCGACAAGGCGATTGAAACAGAGGGCGGCGCGGAGTTGAAGGAGATCAAGGCACGGGTGGCCAAATTGAAGGAAGCCGGGAAGGCCTCACTCAAGTACGTAGCGGAGCACGGTTACCACAGCCACATCGTCAAGCAACAGGACACCGAAAAATGGGTTCAGCTCGAACTGGCGGATTCGGCAGAATTCTCGACCGTTCGATTGCGGGCCTGCTACGATGATTTTGCTGGCATCAAAGGTGGCTTCGGTTTTCCGGCGCGGTTCAAGGTGGAGGTATCCGACGATCCGAAGTTTTCCAAAGACGCGCGGGTCGTGGCGGATCATACCAAGCGAAACTTTCTGAATCCTGTATTGGCGCCCGTGGATCTGCCCGGTGGCAAAGGCCGCTTCGTGCGCGTCACTGCCACGAAACTGGTCGAACGAAAGAACGATTACATCTTCGCCCTTGCCGAGGTCGAGTTGCTGGATGCCAAGGGCAGGAACCTTGCGCGCGGGGCAAAGGTCACCGCCAAGGATTCCATCGAAGGCGGAAATCGCTGGGGGCGCCGAAACCTGGTCGATGGCAAGTATTCGACCGGTGGTGATCCCAAGTCGGCAGCCGAATTGGCGGAGGCTCTGAAGACCATGGATTCGATCCTGGCCAAGGTCGAAACGCCGGAGCGATTGAAGAAGCGCGACGCATTACGCAAGCAACGAGACCAGAAGATGAAGGAATTGGACGGCCTTCCGGAGGGCAAGATGGTCTACACGCTGGCGACCCATTTCAAACCTCGCAGTCGGGTGATCCCCACGAAAGGCGTGCCGCGCAAGATTCACCTGCTGCATCGCGGTGACCTGCGGAACAAGGGGGATGAAATGACGCCCGGCGCTCCCGCACTCTGGGAATCGGTTTCCGCCACCTTCAACCTCGGGAAGGATCACACCGAGGGGCAACGCCGTGCGGCCCTGGCGCATTACCTGACCGATCCGAAGAACCCACTCCTCTGGCGCTCAGCCGCCAACCGCATCTGGCTCGGACACATGGGACGCGGCATCGTCGATTCGCCGAACGACTTCGGTCGCATGGGCATGAAGCCGACCCATCCCGAATTGCTCGACTGGTTGGCAGCCCGCTTTCGTGAGACCGAATCCGTCAAGGACCTGCATCGCCTGATCGTTACCAGTTCCACCTATCGCCAGGCCTCGGCGAGCGATCTGCAGAATGCGAAAATCGACGGCAGCAACGCTTACTACTGGCGCATGAATCGCCGCAAGTTGCGCGCCGAAGAGGTGCGCGACTCGGTGCTCCAGGTCGCCGGCGCCTTGGATCTGAAGATGGGCGGCCCGAGCTTCCGTGACTTCAAATTCAAGGACGATCACACGCCAAAGTTCTGGTACCATCTGCACGATCACAACGATCCGAAGACCCATCGGCGCACGATCTACCGCTTCATCGCCCGCAGCCAGACCCAGCCCTTCCTCACCACGCTCGACTGCGCGGACCCCTCACAGATGGTTCCCAAGCGTGACGAAACCACCACCGCCCTCCAAGCGCTCGCGCTGATGAACAACCCCTTCATGACCGCCATGAGCGAAAAGTTCGCCGCCCGAACCAAGAACATCGACGAAGCCATCTGGCTCGCCCTCGGCCGCGCCCCGGCCAAACCGGAACGCCAGACCTTGAACAAGTATGCCAAGACTCACGGGATGCCCGCGACAGCCCGACTTCTCTTCAATCTCAATGAGTTTGCCTACGTCGACTGAAATGAAGACACGGGATTTGAAATTGTGGTCCGCAATCGGGTTTTCCTGCCTCGTAGCAGCCGACGTGAGGAGGCTCAATTCAATGCCACGCGTTTGGATTCGAAGTCAGAGCCTCCTCACGTCGGCTGCTACGAAACATGAAGGCGCGCGCTCCAGCTTATGAACAGTCGTCGCAATTTTCTAACCGGTCTCACCACCTTCGGCGGACTTGCTCTGACCGACTTGCTCGCAAACGAGACCAGTTCAGCCTTCAGCCTTCAGCCTTCAGCCTTGCCCCACCACCGGCCCAAGGCCAAGCGGGTGATTCAGTTGTTCATGGCGGGGGCGGCGAGTCATGTCGACATGTGGGACTACAAGCCGCAGTTGGAGAAAGAACAGGGCCAGCAGTGGGATCCGGGAGAGAAGGTGGAGTTGTTTCAGAGTTCGCCGGGTGTGAGTCAACGCTCTTACTGGAACTTCAAACGCTACGGTCAATCGGGCAAGCACCTCAGCAATGTGGTAGCTCCGCTCGGACGACATGCGGATGACATCGCCTTCGTGCACGACCTGGTCGGGCAGACGGGTGTTCACAGCCAGGGAACGCTTTTGCAGACCACCGGCTTCAATCGCCCCGGATTTCCGAGCGCGGGATCGTGGGTCAGTTACGGCCTGGGTTCTGAGAACGAGAATCTGCCAAACTTCGTCGTGCTGCCGGATCATCGCGGATTCGCTTCCAACGGCGTGAAGAACTGGTCCTCGATGTTTCTACCGGCGCAACATCAGGGAACAGTCATTCGTCCCGGCGACAAGACGCCGATCAACGATCTTTATCGGCCGGAACAGATCAACGAGTCAGCTGATCGCGACGCGCAGGACGTTCTGCGTTTGTTGAATCAACGACATGCATCGACCCGTCCGGGTGACAGCCGTCTGGCCGCCCGCATCCGCAGCTACGAACTCGCCGCGCAGATGCAGCTCAGCGCCACCGAGGCGCTCGACGTCTCGCGCGAACCGCAATACATCAAGGACCTCTACGGCCTCGTCCCGGAAGGACCGGGCGTGGACGACTCCAAGATCAATCTCAAGGCGGAGACGGAATTCTTCGGGCGCAAATGCCTCGTTGCCCGCCGCCTGCTGGAACGCGGTGTGCGCTTCGTGCAGATCTTCAGCGGCAACGAAAACGGATTCCCACGCCGCAACTGGGATTCGCACGAAGACGTAAATCGCGATCACGGTCCCCTGGCTGGCGGCATGGCCTTTGCCACCGCCGGGTTGATCCAGGACCTGAAACAACGTGGCATGTTCGAAGACACGATCATCCTGTGGACCACCGAATTCGGACGCATGCCCTGCGCCCAACGCACCACCGGTCGCGACCATAATCCCTTTGTCTTCACGAACTGGCTCTGCGGCGGCGGCATCAAGGGCGGCACCTATGGCGAGAGCGACCAATGGGGTTACAAACCGCAGAACCCAAGCGCCGCCACACAGGTCTACGACATCCACGCCACCATCCTCCATCAACTCGGCATCAACCACGAACAGCTCACCGTCCGCCACAACTCCATCGACCGTCGCCTCACCGACGTCCACGGGCATGTGATAAACGGGATGGTAGCGTAACGGATACGGCGATTGAACGGTTGACCTCATGGCAGGTAACACGCTGCTACCGAGCGTGTCTTTAAGATCCATCGCACGTGCAGGCTGAGTCCATCGTGGTATCCGGACCAGGTACTGGACCGGATACCAGCATGCCAACGAGTGAGTTGGACCGTGCAGTGACTTCTCACTCAATTCGTTGAGCTTAGCCCGCAAGCTCCGGATGCGATCCGAAGCTACTTCTGGAACGAGCTCTCGTAGGCCTCACAGAGCTTCTTGCCGAAGTGGTGTCAGGAGAAGCGTTCATTGGCGGCCTTGATCAGGTCGACGGATTCGTCAGTGGAACCCGAATCAATGACGATGAGCTCCCAATCCTTGAATTCCTGTGCCCGGATGGCCGGAAGCGTTTCCTTCAGCGCCCAGCCTTCGTGGTGGGACCGCATGATGATGCTGACCAATGGTTTGCTCATGCCTGGGGCGATTATGTATGCGGGGACGTGGCGGGGAAGATCTGAATGAGATTGAGAGTCAATTGCTCACGGATGAATTCTCAAGCGTGACAACACGCGCCTGCGCATCTATGAACTCCCACTTATGAAGCTAGCGAAACTCCTTCTCAGTTTGCTGATGGGTGGCCTTCTCTCCACGTCAGTCCATGCGGCCAAGCGGCCAAACATCCTGTTCATCTTCACCGATGATCATTGTCAGCAGGCGATCAGCGCGTACGGCAGCAAACGGATCCACACCCCGCACCTGGATCGGCTGGCCGATGAGGGGATGAAGTTTCGCAAGTGTTACGTCAGCAATTCCATCTGCGGGCCGAGCCGGGCCGTGATTCAGACAGGCAAGTACAGCCATCTCAATGGATTCGTTCGCAATGGCAATTACTTCAATGGAAATCAACAGACCTTCCCCAAGCTCCTTCAGAAGGCCGGTTATCAGACTGCCGTGGTTGGCAAGTGGCATCTCGGCAGCACACCTCAGGGATACGACTATTACGACGTGCTGAAGGGACAAGGCCCCTACTACAACCCGCCGATGATCACGGCCGGGCCCGATGGCAAACCCGTGACCAAACCGCACACCGGCTACACCACCCACATCATCACCGACAAGGCACTCGCGTGGTTGAAGGAAGAACGTTCGGACGAAAAGCCCTTCATGCTCATGTATCAGCACAAGGCGCCTCATCGCAACTGGCAGCCCGGTCCAAAGTATCTGACCATGTATGATGACGTGACGATTCCGGAGCCCGACACCTTGTTCGACGATTACTCCGGTCGCAGCAAGGCGCCGACTTATCAGAAGATGGAGATCGCCAATCATCTGAACGACCGCGATTTGAAGTTTGTGACGCCGAATAACCTGACCCCGGAACAAAAGGCCAAATGGGACGCGGCATACAACCCGAAGAACGCAGAGTTCAAGGCGGCCAATTTGAAGGGCAAGGATCTCGTGAAGTGGAAATACCAACGCTACGTGAAGGATTACCTCCGCTGCGTAAAGGCCGTGGATGACGACATCGGTCGCGTGCTGGATTACCTCGACGAATCTGGTCTCGCGGAGAACACGGTGGTGATCTACGCCTCGGACCAGGGTTGGTATCTCGGCGAGCACGGCTGGTTCGACAAGCGCTGGATGTATGAGGAAAGCCTGTTGACTCCCTTGCTCGTTCGCTGGCCGGGCAAGGTGAAGGCGGGAAGTGTGAATGACGACATTGTGTCGAATCTCGATTTTGCCCAGACCTTTCTTGGGATCGCCGGGGCGAGTCTTCCGAGCGACATGCAGGGTCGCAGCCTCGTTCCGCTCCTGCAGGGCAATACGCCAAAGGATTGGCGAAAGTCCTTCTATTACCATTACTACGAGGGATTGCGTGGCGGGCATTCCGTTCCTCGCCACTACGGAGTTACCACCGGACGCTACAAGCTGATCGATTTCTATGAAGTTGGCACGGTTGAGCTTTTCGATCTGCAATTCGATCCGGAAGAACTGAAGAGCCAACACTCGAATCCGAAGTATGCAAAGATTCGCAAACAGCTTCAGGACGAACTCGCTCGCCTGCGGAAGTTGTACCAGGTTCCTGATGAAGACCCGGCGGGTGTTCGCAAACCCAAACAACCACGCACAAAGAAGAACCGCAAAAAGAAGGCCTGATCATGGAATCGGCCCGCGTTCTTGATCGCGCTGCCGATGAAGATCAAAAGCGGATCCGGTGGACCACTTGCGGATCGTCGCCTGGGTTCCGAATGAGTAGGGGCTGCTGCCAGGCCTACTTCTCCCGCCTACGATTCTCGAAGTGGATCTGAGTCAGGCCTTTCGGCTTCTTCCGTGCTGAGGCAATTCGTTCGCGGAGCTCGCGCGATAGTTGTTTCAACAACGCTCCGTGTTTCGGCGACTGGGCGAGGTTGTTCATTTCTGCCTGATCAAAATAGTGGTCATAGAGTTCCGCTCCGCCTTTTCCATCCTCCTGCCACTCCGTGTAGCGATAGCGCGGCGTCTTGATGCTGTAACCGTTGGCATACTGGGTGAATGCAGAACGTCGCACTTGTGCCTTCGGATCGCGCAACGCGGGAACCAGGCTTTTCCCAGAGATGTAAGGGGGAGGCGTGTTGTCGGTGAGTTCCGCGAGGGTTGGATAAAAGTCCACCATCTCCGCTGGAGTGGTCGCTGTTCCTCGCCCGGTCACTCCGGGACCGGCAATGATCAGCGGAACGTGGGTGGCGTTTTCAAACAGAGTGGTCTTCTGCCAATGCCCATGTTCACCCATGTGATAACCATGGTCGGATGTAAAGAGAACCACCGTGTTCTTCGCCAATCCGGTCTCGTCCAGCACATCGAGAATCCGGCCCAACTGCGCATCGGCAAACGTGATCGATGCGTAGTAGGATTGAATCGCTTCCTTTGCCAGCCGGGTTGGCAGATTCAGCTGATCTTTTTTCCGGGTGATTGACTTGCGCGCGTCGGCGGGAATTGTCTCAAAGTATCTGCCGGGGACGGCAGGAACTTTGATTTCATCGAGCGGATACATCTCAAAATACCTCTTTGGCGCCACGTAAGGCGTATGAGGTCGATACAGTCCGACCGCCATGTAGAAGATGTCTTTTTGAGCGGCGTGCTTCTTCAACATCTTGATCGCCTCCGTCGCTGCGATGCCGTCGGTCTGCTCTTCATCAGTGCCTTCAGCCGCAAGCCAGCTCATCGTTCCACCGAACGCTCCCGGACGAAGACTGAAGATGAGATCCTCGTCATCCACATCACGGCCGCGCGGGTTGATGGTGTAGTTCCACGAATAGGGATCATCATGTCCGCTGGTGCCTATGTGCTTGGGGACATTGTAGTGATAGATCTTGCCAATGCGCGTTGCGAAGTAGCCGTTGTCGCGGAACATCTGGGAAATCGTCTTCACGTCCGGCAGATGCTCGCGGATATAGATCGCGTTGCGATGAATGAGCGTCTGGTCCGGATAGAGTCCGCCCATGAAGGACGCGCGACTCGGTCCGCACAGCGGGTATTGGCAGTGGGCGTTCTTGAAGAGCACACCGCGTTTCGCGAGGCGATCGATGTTCGGTGACTTAACCTGCGGATGCCCGTAGCAGGCGAGGTCGCAATTCAAATCGTCGCAGATGAGGAACAGGACATTGGGTTTGGCTGCGAAGGATTCGGCGACCACTGCCACGATTGTCAGAAGAACGAGAAATCGGATGCGCATGAGACGAAGCTAACGAGGGAGAACAAGGCAACCCAAGCTTGAAGTGAGTAGATACGATCCACTCGGCCGGCGTGCCCCTTCATCCCGGCCCTCCCCCCGGAGTCTGTCCATTACCCACAACTTTCGGACATATCTCTGGGGGAAGTCATGAACCTGTTCAGTCATTGAACGGTCATTCTCCAATCGGCTCCTCAACAGCAGCCCGAATTCAACGCTGGAAAATCATATCGGGGGCGCCGTCCGAACACTCCAGTGCTAGCGAAACGTCCAACATCCCGCTTGCAAATGTGCCGATCTGATTTTCAATTATACCAAATGCACCGTGAATCCGTGAATCCACTCTTCGGCCGGCGCGCCTTCCTGCGTGCGGGCGCCTTGGGTGTTGCCGGGATCACGTTGTCTGATGTGCTGCAATTGGAATCGCTGGCAGGGGTGAAATCATCCAGCAAGGCGGTGATCAATGTGCATCTGGACGGCGGTCCGCCACAGATGGACCTGATTGATCCTAAACCCCATGCGCCAAGGGAACAGCGGGGTGAGTTCGAATCAATTTCCACCGCGGTCCCCGGACTGCATCTCACGGAACTGATGCCGAAGATGGCGAAGTCGGCGAACAAGTTTGCGTTCATTCGCTCGCTTGTCGGTGCCGCGGGAAGACATGATGCGTTTCAGTGCCAGTCAGGTTTCGGCTTCAAGGATCTGCAAGGCATTGGCGGCCGTCCCGCACTCGGTTGCGTTGCCACGCACATGCTTGGCAAGCCGACTGACCCGATGCCGACCTTCATCGATCTGATGCAGGGACGGCCATTGGCGCGTAACAGCGCGCGCCCTGGTTTTCTCGGCCCGGCGTTCAAGGCTTTTCGTCCGGACCTCTCGCATCTCTTCAAACGCGAGTTGGAGCCGGGCATGCAGGAAGAACTGGCCCGGCTGGGATCGAACCACACCCTGCAATTGGAATTGAGCAAGGGCCTGTCCGTCAACCGGCTCGAGGGACGCATGTTGCTTGCCAAAGATTTTGATCTGCTTCGGCGCAGCGTTGATCGGAGCGGATCGATGGAAGCACTCGACAAGTTTTCGCAACAGGCGCTGAGCATTCTCACTTCCGGCAAGGTGGCGAAGGCATTGGACTTGGATTCCGAAGATCCAAAGGTGGTGGATAAATTCTCACCGCGACTAAAGCCGGTGGACGCAGCGCATTACACGACCGAAGGTCCGAATGCTGCGCGCAAGTTCCTGCTTGCCCGGCGCATGATCGAAGCCGGTGCCCGGGTGGTGAGCATTTCCCTCAGCGACTTTGACACCCACGGCAAAAACTTCCATCGCATGCGCCTGCTCGGGCCGCTGCTGGATCATGCCTTGGATGCACTGGTGTCCGATCTGGAGGAACGCGGCATGCTTGATGACGTGATGATCATTGCGTGGGGTGAATTCGGCCGCACGCCCAAGATCAATGCCAAGGCCGGACGCGATCACTGGCCGCGGGTTGCGATGGGCATCATGGCCGGGGGTGGGATCAACGGTGGTCAGGTAATCGGCTCAACCGACAAGTATGCGGCTGAAGCCACCAGCGAACCGATTCACTATCAGGACGTCATCGCGACGCTTTATCAGCACCTCGGGATCGACGCCCAGAATGTTACGCTCACGGACACGACCGGCAGACCCCAATACCTGGTGGATGTGGGTGCGCCGATTGGGCGGTTGTTTGCCTAGGCTGTGTTCGAAAACCTTCTCGTTATGCAATTGATTGAGATTTTTCTTCCAGCAGATCGAGTTTTCGAACAGACCCTAGTACTCCGTCAGCAATGAATGACACTTTGTTTGGTTCTTAATCGTTGTCTTAACTCACTCTTGATCAGGATTCGGAGGGAGATTGAGACAAGGATTGAGAGCAACCCGGCCTCCACAAATCACACAGGTTTGCGTGCCGTAAACACTCTAATTGATCGCAGGCCACACAGGGATCAGGATCGTCCCTGCCGATCCTCATGAAATTACTCGCCCGCACCCTTAGCATTCTTTGTGTTCTGCGTGCTCTCTGCGGTTCAATCCAGGCCGGAAAACCTAACATCCTGTTCATCGCCATTGATGATCTGAACAACTTCGCGCTGGGCAAACATCCCCAGGCCAAGACTCCAAACATCGACCGGCTTGCCAAACGAGGCGTGCTGTTCACCAATGCGCACTGCGTCGTTCCCGCATGCAACCCCTCTCGCACCGCATTGCTCACCGGCATCAGTCCGCACGTCAGTGGCGTTTACTACAATCGACAGGACTGGCGCAAATGTACGAACCTGAAGAACGCCGTCACGCTGCCGGAATTCTTCAAAAAACAAGGCTACAAGACGATGGGTGGTGGCAAGATCTATCATGCCCACTCGCTGAACCGTCAGGCCTATGAAGGTTTCCTCGATCCGAAACCCTGGCACGCGTACTTTCCCTCCAAGAACCAACAGATGCCCATCGAGATTGATCCGGATCCGATGCCGGAGAACGGCAACCCCAAGCACTACGGAGGACACATGGACTGGTCCATCCTCGACATCTCCGACAACGAAATGGCGGATGGCCAAGTCGTCAGCTGGGCCGAAAAGCAACTCGCACAGAAACACGACAAGCCGCTGTTCCTCGCCGTCGGGATTTATCGTCCGCACGTGCCATGGTACACGCCCAAGCGCTGGTTCGATCAGTTTCCCCCGGATGACGTCCAGCTTCCCGAGACCAAGCAGGGCGATCTCGATGATGTCCCTCCGGTTGGACGGGGCTTTGCACGCCGCACTTGGCAACAATGGATGGTCGACAACAAGAAGTGGCACGGTTTTGTCCGCGGCTACCTCGCCTCGATCAGCTTTGCCGATGCGATGGTCGGTCGGCTGCTCGATGCGCTCGACAAAGGGCCGCATGCGAAGAACACCATCATCGTCCTCTGGGGAGATCACGGCTATCATCTAGGCCACAAGGAACACTGGGAGAAGTTCGCGCTCTGGGAACAAGCCACGCAGGTGCCGGTGATCTTTTCCGCGCCCGGGTTGAGCAAGGGCAAGAAAACCAACCGTCCCGCCAGTTTGCTCGATGTCTATCCAACGTTGGTTGAACTCTGTGGTGACCGACCTTCCAAACAACTCAACGGCAAATCACTTGTTCCTTGGCTTCGCGATCCGGGCGCTGAATTCAAGACCCCGGTCATCACCACGCATGGCCGGGGCAACCACGCGGTCCGATCTGCGCATTGGCGCTACATTCGGTACTACGATGGCTCGGAGGAACTTTACGACCATCGCAAAGATCCCCACGAATTCACAAACCTCGCAAGTCAAGTCCCATACGCGGACGTCAAGGCGCGACACGCCAAGTGGTTGCCCAAGGAGGAGTCAGGCTACGATCCGCTTGAAGGCGTTCCCACGAAGTGGCGCCGTTAGCGCGATGGGCAGATGACGGGAGGTCTATCGTGGCAATTCCCTGGAATTGCCGGTCTTGGGGGTGAATTTCACTCAATTCTCATGCGGATGTGGGTTCGTCACCTACATACGAATGGGTGGTTTCTGCAGAAGCATCTACCGGGACGTACCCATGGAGAACCTCAATCGGATGTTCTCCTATATTGGCAAGTTCATGTCCCACTGATACCCGACCTTAAATCAGAATGAACGAACTGCTCGACTCCCCGTTCGCGGAGGTGACCGAAGACTGGAAACCGGTTGAAGGGAACGTCCACGAAGAAACCATTTTCGTCATCCGCGAGATCTGCAATCTCCACCGGGTCAAGGAACCCGGACTGCTGGCGCTTGCCGGATACCTCAACGAAAACCGCGAAGCGCGTCACTCCTGGCCGGGTGAGGATCTGTTCGAACTCCTGCGCGAGGTGTTCGCGGATGGCGCGATCCACGAATACGATCTCAGCCGCGTGCAAAACATGTTCGACCGGATCGAGAGCTTCTGCGGATCTCGCTCAGCGGGGATCGATCGCGATATCGCTCCTCTGAATTCCGTGCGAGAAGAGGAACTCACGCTTCCACGACACGATTGGGAGGGCGAGATTACTGGTGGAAATGAAACCCATCTGGTCGATCTGAAGAAGCACCGCTGTGATTGCGCGGAATTCAAGAACAAGCGGTCCGGGCTGAAGGATGGCGATCTGAAGGCCTGCTGCAAACACATGGCACGCGCTTGTGACCATCGCATCCAGAGTGGCGTGCTCAACGAATGTCCCCCAATCCTCAGATACGTATTCGCCGACCTGAACAACCACGAGGAAGGCATCTGTTTTCCTTCAACAAGGAACAGAGCCGCTGGGCATTCGGACAAGCACCTATGATGGCGGGGACGGTTGAAGACTTGTTGAAGCCCAAGGGAAGTTGAGCTTGTCCCGCACGCGGTTCAACGATTGAGAGGTTCAACCCATAGAGACTTCGCCCGCCTTGCGCGTGCTGCGTCCGCGTCGGCCGTGAACGGAATCGCCCAACTCGCGTCGCGCGCGATCGGCGACCTTGGCGAGTTCGTCGATCAATTCCGGATTCTGATCCGCCAGGTTGCTTTCCTCCGTCGTATCGCTGTCCAGGTTGAAGAGCATGTAATCACTCTTCTCGGGCTTCTCGACATCCCAATCCCCGCGATAGACGTGCAGTTTCCAAGGCCCTTGTCGGACCGCCTGCAATCGATTGTCGCGGTAGTAGTAAACCTCTTCGCGAACCGGTTCTTCCGGAGGCTTCTCACCGTTGATGTGGTTGAAGATGTCCACACCATCAATCTCCGGAGTCCGCTTGAGCTCGACTCCCGCCAAGCCGGCAATCGTGGGCAGCCAATCCATCCCGCACACCATTTCATCCGAAACTTGCCCGCCAGGGATCCTTGCGGGCCAGTTCACGATGCAAGGAACGCGCACCCCGCCTTCCAAAGTCTGACCCTTGCCCCCACGATACGGACGCGGCGTGCCGGACCGGTACCCGAGCACTTCCTCTGATTGAAGGGCGGGTCCATTGTCAGAAGTGAAAATGATGATGGTGTTCTCCAACTTCTCGAGCACGGCAAGCACGTCCACCAGTGCTCCGACACTCCAGTCGATTTCTTCGATGACGTCCCCGTAGATCCCGTACTTGCTTCGGCCGTCGAACTCCTCCGTCAACGCCAACGGTCGGTGTGGCATCGCATGCGAAACCACGAGGCAGAAGGGGTTGTCCCCCGCCGATTCCATGAATTCAGCTGCCTGCTCGGTGCAGCGTCGCGTCAGAAATGCGGGATCGGTGTCTTCCTCCAGTTCGTTCTCATCGTCCATGAGCGGCAACGAGCTGGTGAGATAAATCGCATCCTCGACTTCCTGATCCAGGAAACTGTGGGAGAACGGGATTCCGAACCAGTAATCGAAGCCCTGGTTGTTTGGCAGAAAATGCGGATGACTCCCAAGCGTCCACTTTCCAACGTATCCGCTTACGTAGCCCGCTTCGGCCAGCATGGTGGCAAGATTGCGTTCCTCGGGGTTCAAACCCGTGAAACCGCCCGGTGGAAAACTTCGTCCGCCCATTCCGATCCGGTTTGGATAACAACCGGTCAACAAGGCTGCGCGTCCGCCGGTGCAATTCACGCCACCGGAGTAATACGAGGTGAACCTCACTCCGTCGGCGGCCAGTTGGTCCAGGCGCGCCGTTTCGAATCCGACCGCTCCGTAACAACCGAGGTCCCCGTAGCCGAGATCGTCGGCGACGACGATCAGCACATTGGGAGGGACGGTCTCCTTCTTTTTGCTGAAAAGGCCTTTTAGCATCTTGATGACTGCCGAACGGTTCGAACTGTTTGAAGAGGGCGCTCGTCGCTGGGTTCAGGCGGGAGGGAATCAAGCTGCCGGGATTAGTTCAAACTTAAAACAGTTCGGATTGCGCCACCGGATGCTTGACCTTCCATGATTTGCCGTTCACGACCACGCGTGCTGGAGAAAACGAAGGAAGTTTCCGTGAAAGATTCCGTTCAGGTCTTCTTCCGAATACCCACGTCCCGCAAGGATCGAATGAAACTTCTTCAGGTCGGCAATTGTGTCCAGATCCGCCGGAGTCTGCTCGTTGCCAAAGCCGCCATCGAGATCCGTCCCGATCCCAATGTGCTTGCTGGTTCCAAGCATCTGGCACATGTGATCAACGTGATTGGCAAGTGAATCCATGTTTGCCGTCGGAATATCCGGATGCTTGGTCACTCCACGATTCCACCCCGGCACCACCATCCAAATGTCGAAGGCAACCCCGATCACCGCACCTCGCTCGGCTAGCGCCTTGATCTGGTCGTCTGCCAATTGTCTCGGATCATCAACCAGCGCCCGGCAATTATGATGACTTGCCCACACAGGTCCTTGATGCACCTCAAGCGCATCCCAGAACGCTTTGTCGCACAGATGTGTCGCATCCAGGATGATTCCCAGTCGATCCATCTCCCGGACAAGGTCTTTGCCCATGTCCGACAAACGCCCGTCTCGATCATGACCATGCGCGTATCGCCCAACTCCGTAGTGCGCAGGCCCAAGTGCCCGCAAGCCCTGCTCGTAAGATCGCTCCAAGTCGGACAGCTCGCGAATGGAATCTGCGCCTTCCAAGCTGAGGATGTAGCCGATCGGACAGTTCTCCGGATCGGCTCCCCAATCCTTCAGGTGTGCCTCGACTTCCGCCCAGTTTCGCAATTGGCGAAGTTCACCCTCGGCTTCCATTGCGCGATACCACGCCAGTTGTCCCTGCGTCATCGCATGAGCCTGAGGCGGGGAATTCCACGCGCCGACCGGGGCCGCTGGTTTCATGCAGCCGGCGAGCTGAGTTGCCACGCAGATTCCGATGCCCGCTTTCCGCATCTCTGGCAAGCTCACCGTCCCGCACGCACGCCCCCACAGATCCGTCTTGCCTTCCTCGTCCTTGCGGATCTCCTCAATCGTCATCCGCAAATCACGATTGTATTCGAGCGCGTTCAGACTGAGATCCAGATGAGCGTCAAAAATCAGCATCGGAAAAACCTCAGCGGGAGAGCCGGTGAATGCAAGCTTTCGCAAACTCCGTAGCACCGGCGGACCGCCTGTGAGCCTGGTTCTCAATCCTTGTCCTCGGAGCTTGAGACAAGGATTAAAGAACCTGCCGGTGCCTGTCACAAGAAACTCTCCCTCCACTTGGCACATCCGCTACCTCCCGTTACACTCCGCGCCACTCAGCCGCGAAATCGATGGCAGCCAAAAAATCCAGTTTTCTCGACAAGGTACTCGGCCGCATTGGCCGACTGGACAAGGCCGATCTGCAATTGGTCATCAAGCGCCTTGCCCGCGAACGCGCCTTCCTGGAAACGCTGTTCAATTCCATCGAAGACGGCGTGCTCGTCGTCGATGAAGGCGGGAAGATCCTCTACGTGAACCAAGCCGTCACCCATCTGATCGGCCTGAAGGCGGATTCGGCTGAAGGCACACAGATTGCCGACGCGTTACCCGGGCTCGATTGGAAGGCCATCCTCAGATCAGCCGATGCCAGCAAGACCTACGAGAGCCATGAGTTCGAAATCGAATGGCCGCGCCCCCGGTTTCTTCGGCTGCACGTCGCTCCCTTTGATCGGGAAACCGCCGAACAACCCGGACTGGCATTGATTCTCCACGATGCCACCGAAGCTCGGCAAAAGACCTTTGAAGCCATTGAAAGTGAACGTATCCAGGCATTGACCCTCCTCGCCGCAAGCGTCGCCCACGAAATCGGCAATCCCCTGAACGCGCTTCACATACATCTCCAGTTACTCGAACGCGAAATCGGAAAATTACGAAAACTAAAGCCCAAGCAATCGCGCCGGACTCCCAAACGAACACCGGGCACGGAAGGCAAATCGAGCGACGACGTGGAGAGCATCAGCGAGAAAATGCAGGGTTATCTCGACGTGGCCAAAGGCGAGATCGACCGGCTCGACTACATCGTCTCGCAGTTCCTCGAAGCCATTCGCCCTTCGGCTCTGGATCTCAAACCTGTTTCCCTGAACGACGTTCTCGCCGACACGCTCAAACTTCTGCGGCCGGAGCTGGATAACCGCGATCTGACCGTCGAAGAAAAACTGAACCCCGCACTTCCAAATGCCCCGATGGATGCCGCACAGATCAAGCAGGTGCTGGTCAACCTGATCAAGAACGCCATGCAGGCCATGAATCGGGGTGTGCTCACTCTGGAAACCGGCGAGGGCCTGGACGGGGTCTGGGTGAGCGTGGCTGACACCGGAGGAGGAATTCCGCAGGAAAAGATCAATCGCATCTTCGACCCATATTTTACCACCAAGACCAAGGGAAGCGGCCTGGGGTTGATGATCGTTCAGCGGATCATTCGTGAACACGGCGGACAGATTGGTGTCGAGAGCAGTCCGGATCAGGGCACCCGCATCAAGATCTGGCTGCCCTTGCATGAACGTAAACCGAAATTGCTCGCCGTCCATGGTGGCGAAGAGTAGCCTGCGACGCACGAGAGAGAATCAGGAAGGGTTGATCATCGCGTTCGCAGTGACTTGCCTGTAACCAATACGTCCCTTTGTGGTTCTTCAATTGGCTGAAAGATGGACACACCCCAGGTATTGATAGTTGATGACGAGAAGCCCACGCGCGACGGGCTGCGCGCGGCTCTGGAGGATCGTTATGACGTCTACGTGGCCGACAACGCGGCCGCAGCATTCGATCTCCTCGATCGTGAAAACTTTCGCGTGCTCCTCACCGACCTCCGCATGCCCGGCGACGATGGCATGAACCTCATCGAACGGGCAAAATCCCTCCCGCGCCCGCCCGTGTGCATCCTCATGACCGCCTATGGCTCGGAGGACATCGCGGTGGAAGCGATGAAGAACGGTGCGGATGACTACATTGCAAAAGGCCGGCTCCAACTCGATGAGCTGGAGATGCGCATTGCCCGTGCTCTCAAGGGACAAACGCTTGAAGCCGAAAACAAACAGCTCAAGCAGGAACTGAGTTCGAAGTTCGGGATGGACCACATCCTCGGCGATTCCCCGGCGATGAAGGAAGTGCTGGATACGATCCACACCGTTGCGCCAACCACTGCCACGGTTCTGCTCCTCGGCCAGACCGGCACCGGCAAGGAAGTCGTCGCCAAGACCATTCACCAGCACAGCAATCGGGCAAACAAACCGATGATCACTGTCCATTGTGGCGCGCTTCCCCCGCAATTGCTGGAGAGCGAACTCTTCGGACACGAGAAAGGCGCATTCACCAACGCCCACGAACGGCGCATCGGTCGGTTTGAGGAAGCCAATGGCGGAACGCTCTTCCTCGATGAAATCGGTGAGATCGATGCTTCCACCCAGATCAAACTCCTTCGAGTCCTCGGCGAAGGCACCTTCGAACGCCTCGGCTCCAACAAGACCATCAAGACCGATGTCCGCCTGATCGCCGCGACCAACAAGAATCTTCCCCAACTCGTTCGCGAGGGAACGTTCCGCGAAGACCTGTTCTATCGCCTGCAGGTCGTCGAGATCGAACTTCCCCCACTGTCTCAACGCGACGGGGATGTCGCGATCCTCGCCCAAGCCTTCGTGATTGAGTTCGCCCAGGCAAACAGCAAACCCGTCAGGGGAATCAGTCCGGAAGCCCTGGAACTGCTTTGCGAACACGAATGGCGTGGCAATGTTCGCGAACTCCGTGCTGCGATTGAACGCGCCGTCGTCTTTTCCCGCACCGACCAAATCACCCTGCGTGATCTCCCGAAGACCGTCACCACCAAGCCATCCGATTCAGAAGATGGCTCGAGTCTCTCCGGCCGGCAGACCGTGAAGGAAGCCGAAAAGGAACTTATCATCAACGCGTTGAAGGAAACTGGCGGCAACCGCACCGCAGCAGCGCAAAAGCTCGGCATGAGCCGGCGCACACTTCATCGCAAACTGCACACTTACAAACTCGAAGGCTTCGAGTAGACCGATGATGTTTTGGATGCGTTCCGAACGCATGCGGCGACGTTGCGAGCACAACCCTCCTGGAATCCGGCCTGCTCAGACCAAATTCTCCAAACGAAGAACCAAGCACAGCCCATTGACTTCGGAATTTCGTGAAGTAGCTTGCGCGCTCAAACTCAACAAAGGCGCAAGCATGCGAGACTACACCGGCTACGAAGACCTTCACTTTTTCGAACGCTCCAGCAAGAGACGCAGGTAGGCAAAGGCCGACGAGTCGTTTACGGCGAAAAAGAACTCCACGAAAAAATCGGACGAAACGACCTGTGCCCCTGTGGCTCCGGCCGACGCTTCAAGCGTTGCTGCATGGGCTCTGGAGAATTCGACGGCTCACCACGGGACGACTGTTTTTAGAGAGGATTGAATGGAGAAACTCGTGCGCATGGCTAAGCTCCGTGCACATGAGCAACTACGAGATCTATCACAACCCGCGCTGCTCAAAATCCCGCGCGACGTTGAAGCTGTTGGAAGAAAACGGAATTGAGCCCAAGGTCCGGCTTTACCTCGAAGAGCCTCCGTCCGCGGCCGAACTCAAGAAAGTGCTCAAGGCCCTGAACCTCTCAGCCCGCAAGATCATCCGAGAAGGGGAAGACGAATTCCGCTCCGAAAAACTTGCTGACAAATCCCTCACGGACGCTGACCTGATTGCTGCGATGCTGAAACACCCACGCCTGATCCAGCGCCCAATCGTCATCCGCGACCGCAAAGCCGCTCGCATCGGTCGCCCGCCAGAATCAGTGGCAGAACTTTGGAAGTGATTCGCTCAGGCCAGCTTCTCACTGACAAAGCCCTCCAGCTTCACAGTGTCTGCGGCAAAGCGCCGGATGCCGTCTGATAGTTTCTCAACCGCCATCGGGTCTTCGTTGTGCTGCCAGCGATAGGCCTGTTCGTTCAACGAAATCTTCTCGTCGCCTTTCTCAGCCGCTGACTCCACGTCCAGCTTGCGTGCCACGTCGCCCTTGGTCTTCTGCATCTCCTCAAGCAGGGTCGGACTGACCGTCAACAAATCCGAGCCGGCCAATTCGATGATTTCACCCACGTTCCTGAAGCTCGCTCCCATGACCTCCGTCTCGTAGCCGTGCTTCTTGTAGTAATTGTAGATCCGCGTCACCGACTGAACTCCCGGATCTTCCTGACCCGGAAAGTCCTTCCGGCCGGTCTCCTTTTTGTGCCAGTCAAGAATGCGACCGACGAAGGGTGAAATCAACTGCACGCCCGCCTCGGCACAGGCGACGGCCTGCGCAAAGGAAAACAACAACGTCAGGTTGCATCGAATGTCATCTGCCTTCAGTTGCTCAGCGGCCTTTATGCCTTCCCACGTGGATGCGATCTTGATCAGAATTCGCTCCCGGCCAATTCCAGCCTTTTCATAACGCGAGATAAGCGACTTGGCCTTCGCGACTGTTCCCTCTGTGTCAAAGCTCAGCTTCGCATCCACTTCGGTCGAAACCCTCTTCGGCACGGTCTTTAGAATCTCCGCGCCAAACGCTGTCGCAATATTGTCCATTGCCACCCCGAGCACATCACCGCCACCGCTCTCCTGCTTCGCGTCCGCCACAGCCTTGTCCACAACTTCCGCATACTCCGGCATCTGGGCAGCCTTCAGCAGCAGGCTCGGATTCGTTGTCGCGTCCTGCGGCTGATACTTCCGAATGGATTCAAAATCTCCGGTGTCGGCGACAATGGTGCTGTGTTGCTTCAGTGAATCGAGAATGTTGCTCATCGGTAGGTCTGTCGTTGTTAGTTTTCCATCAGGTAACAGAAGTTCAACCAGAGCACCAACAAAAGCGCTGCGTCAAGTGTGAGGTCTACTCGCAGCGGCACGGGTGTGTGATTAAATGTGGTGGCAATGGCGACAGAGACCACAATTGAAACCGAATGTCTTCTCCCTCTCCCAGCGGGAGATGGGATGGGGTGAGGGAGAATGCATCGAAGACAGTTTGACCTGACTACTGTCAGTCGCGGTTTCTTGTCGAGTGGTATTCAGTTGCCATCGTTTTCATCGCACACGCAGCACGGGTTGAATCATTCTCGTCTCAAATTCTCTCGCCCCCGGACTCGTACACTCGTCCCTCCACCACGCATCTGCAATCGCGCCCGTCACGGAGTGCCCCATCCAATCCTCGCTTGCTCTTTTCCGTCCCAAACACCTAAGCTCCAAGCACCTTCGATGGATAAACGACTCACCAGAGCCGCGCGGCCCGTGCGCCCACCCCGGGCAGTTCCCGGCCGGGCGACGGGTAGGGCGGCCGCCAAGAAGGCTCTACCGGCGAAGGGGAAGGCGGCCGGAGCGGCGGGGCAGATCCGTATCCTCGCCGTTGATGACACCGCCAAGGACCTGCGCGATCTGCGGAACGCCCTCAAGGCAACGAAGTCCGAGGTCTTCACGTCGCAGAACGGCAAGGCCGCCATGGACTTCCTCTCGCGCGAATTGGTGGATCTCGTCGTGGTGGACGTTTTGATGCCCAACATGGACGGATACGAAGTCTGCCGCATGATCAAACACGATCAGCGGACGAGGGACATCCCCGTCATCTTCGTGACCGGCGACATCCGTACCGAAGACAAGCTGAAGGGACTGGAAGTCGGCGCCTGGGACTATATCTCCAAGCCCATCGACAAGCAGGAAGTCGAAATCCGCATCAACAACGCGCTCGAAATCAAGCAAGCGCGGGACAAGCTCAAGGTTTCGACCATCATTCCTGAGGATCAGATTCAGCAGCAGCTCAAGATCCAGCAGAAGATTCAGGACTTTGAGCAGGGGATGATGGTCACCCACTGGCACAAACGATTCGGCCAGCTTTCCGCAAACTTTATCGATGAGATCAAGACACCGATCCGCGCCGCGCTCGGAAATGTCCAGATGCTCATGGTGGACGATACGCTGCCCACCGGCACTCGTGACAAGCTCGCGATGCTGTACACCAATTTCCGAACCGTTGATGAGAAGCTGAAGCGCCTCATCATGGTGTCCGAGCGCGTTCCTCATCCGCAGATTGTTCAAGTCGGCAACGTCGTCAACGACGCCATTCATCTGCTCGCACTGGAATTTCATTACTACCAGATCGAACTCGTCACCCAGATCGATCCGACCGTCCAGTGGGTCGGCATTCCCAGCGAACTCGCCCGCGCTGTGCTTTACCTGCTGCACAACGCGATGGAATCGGTCACCTACCGTCCCCGGATCTATCCCGAATTCACAAACGACGAGGAGGCCGAACCCGTCGACGTCAAGCAGCCCGACGTCAAGGAACCCCAGATCCGCGTCATCGTTGAGCTGGACGAATCCCAGATCAACATCCACGTGATGGACAACGGCATGAATGTGGAAGCGGAGAATTTGGAGAAAATTTTCGATCCACATTTCACCACCAAAGGCCCGCCCCACACCGGAGCGGGCCTCCACCTCGCCCGGTCAATCACTCGTTCAGGTGGAGGCGAACTTGTCGTCTTTTCGCCCAACAACGAGAAGCTCAATCAATTCACCATCGCACTTCCTCTCTTCGATCCCGATCTCTACGAAATCGAGGTCGCCGAGGAATTGGAAGACGAAGAAGAAGGCGACGAGGCAGAAGAGGACAGTGGTGGTCCGGTCGACCTCAACGAGATTCTCGCCGAAGATGATGAGGATGGCGAGAAGTCATCAGACGAAGGAGCAAAGAAACCGGACGCAGCTGACGAGGCGAAATAGCGGGATCGAGCGTCATTCCGCTCCTTGGTGCTTCAGCTCCACCTTCATCGTGCCTCGTGCACCGCCGAATTCTGTACCGTCGCGTTCCATGCTGTAGGCGAAGTCGAGGTTCAGTCTCCCGCTTACCCAGTCCTTGAACCGCGAATCGTAAACCAGGCTTCCCTGAACCACGTGCTGCACGTCCTTCAGCACAATCGCGGCGCCCGCAGGTACAAACTTCTTCTGCGAAAGGAAACCCGATACCTGAACCGTTGTCTGCGTGCCTCTTGTATCACCTCGCTTCAACTTCAGCTTGCCGTCAGTGTGGCCGCCGTTCCCGATTGAGATGCGCGAGTCGTCAGTCCACTCCTTGGACGAATCGTCAAATCGCGGATGTGCCATCGACGCGTTGAGAATCATTCCTTCATCCACCAACACTTTTGCGCCGGGCCCGGCGATAGTTTTTTCGCGCCGTTTCTTTCCGCGCCGATCGACTGTCACCCGATGGAAAGGCACCTCAAAACCTTCCGTCAGTTTCGCACGCAGCGAATCATTGGCGCGCTCCAGCGGGATGGACTGGGTTTCATTCAGATGATTGAACGATCCCTTGCGGCTCATCGTCGTGTCCATGACCAGATTGCCGTTCATCTCCACGCGCACTGAGACATCCGTGAAGGACAAGGTTCGATCGTAGCCGGATTGCGCCCACTTGTAGTCGATGCGCGTGGATGTCTTCACGGTTGTGCTTTGTCCCTGGGCGGACGCAGTCCCGGCAGATTCCATGGTCACACGATATTTGTTCGTCACGGCGGCCATCGCGCCGGACGGCGCGCAAAGGAGCCACGCGGCCAGCAGGCACCCGGGAATTCGCGTAAATCTCGTCATCATTCTGGAGTTTAGAATCCGGACTCGAAGCTGGCAACGCACTTAAAAAAACGCCTGCCAAACGCCTGATTTGTGCTTTCCTTGTGGGAGAACAGGCTTGCAGAACGGCCGACGAACGATGAACTGCCCCGGATCCGATTCCCCGCCCAATCCATCAATCTGGCGTCGCGATTTCCTGCGCTCTGCCGGCGCCGGGTTTGGAATGCTCGCGCTGCAAGCCATGATGGACAAGGAGGGTCTGCTCGCCTCGCCTGCCAAACCGGGCGTGATGAATCCGCTCGCGCCGCGCGGGCCTCATTTCGACGCCAAGGCAAGAAACGTGATATTCCTCTTCATGTCCGGCGGGCCCAGTCACGTTGACCTTTTCGACTACAAACCCGACTTGATCAAGCTGGCCGGAAAGCCCATCCCGGAATCATTCGGCGAATTCCAGACTCGGCGCAAGGTGGCCAGGAACAACCTGCTGGGACCACTGCGCGAGTTCCATCCACGTGGGCAGTCCGGCGCGGAGGTTTCCGATTGGCTGCCGAACATCGCCGATTGCATGGACGACATCTGCCTGCTTCGCGGTTGTTACGGGGACAGCGTCACTCATCCCGAATCGGTTTACCTCATGAATACCGGTTCCATCCTGATGGGGCGTCCCAGTCTCGGCTCATGGGCTGCCTATGGACTTGGCAGTGAGAACCAGAACATGCCGGCCTTTGTCGTCATGCCTGATCCCAAAGGCTGGGTGAAAGGAGGCGCGCCGGCCTGGGGCAATGGCTACCTGCCAGCGACATACCAGGGTACGATCCTTCGCGGTGGCAAAGCGCCGATCCTGAACCTTAATAACCCGAAGGGCGTCAGCAATCGACAGCAACGGGACACCGTCTCGCTCATCAACCGACTGAACCGGAGGAACCTCCGGCCCGGCGAGGAAGACTCTCCACTGGCGGCACGCATTTCCGCCTACGAGCTGGCGTTCCGCATGCAGTCGCACGCCCATCAGGTCGTGGATGTCGCCAAGGAAAGCCCGGCCACCCGGAAGCTCTACGGCCTGGATAATCCGACCACGAGTGATTTCGGAACGCGCTGTCTCCTCGCGCGCCGCATGGTTGAGAGCGGTGTGCGTTTCGTGCAGCTCTATTGTGGCAACACCAATGGCTGGGATGGGCATTCGGGGATGGACGCCAACCACTCATCGCATTGCGCCCAAAGTGATCTCCCGGTCGCCGGCCTGCTTCGCGACTTGAAGTCGCGAGGCATGCTTGATTCCACCCTCGTCATCTGGGGGGGCGAATTCGGACGCATGCCCATGAGCGAAGGCAAGGACGGCCGCGATCACAATCCGCACGGCTTCAGCATGTGGATGGCGGGCGGAGGAGTGAAAGGCGGCCAGGTTCTTGGCGCTACCGATCCGGTCGGCTTGCGAGCTGAGACGGACAAGATGCATGCCCATGACATCCACGCCACGATTCTTCATCTAATGGGGTTCGATCACACGAAACTTACCTACCACCACAACGGTCGTGAGGATCGCCTCACTGACGTGTTTGGAAATGTGATCACCAAGGTGTTCTCGTAGTACTCCTTCAGCAATGAAATGACAGTTTGCCTGGTTCCTTAGCTCCTTGCTCGATCGCACCGGGATCAGCGTTTTTGTGACAAAGCCATTCTGTTTCCGCCGGATCCACCTGGCTGTCCGATGCGAGGACGGCATGAATCCCTGCGCCGAAAGCACTTGTCGAGTTGCTCCGGGCCGGGGCCTTAATCGGATTAGTGATATTTGTCGAATGACACAGCGACGCAACCGCATCGAGACTCGGAATATCGAAGAGCGAGCACTTCAGACCATAGTGTGCTGTTGCGAAGCGGAACTTGATCAGGGCCAGCTCAGATTCCGCGTGCACGCTGCACTCAATCACCTCGTTGACCTTGAGCTTGATGCGCCCGAACTCCCCCCTCCGCTCGGACGATGATAGAAGGCAATGTGCTCCTCCCCGATCGCCAGCCAGGTTGCTCTGCGTTGTCCATCAATGTCATAAAGGGCACGAGTCACCTTCGCCGACGCCCTCCCATCCAAGTGCACGAAATTATCTTCCAACAGTGATGGCAACTTCACAGGCGGCAATCTTTCCCTGCCCGAAGCTCTGGGTCCAGGTTTTCAAGCGGGCTTGTCGGTTGTGGCTTTTTGGCGAACTGACTCTTCCATGAAGGCGATCTGATCCGGCGTGAAGAATTTTTCCGGGAGAGTCGCAAAGAGGACGCTTCTTGAGAACAGCAACAGGAATCCGTCGACGCGGCGAGTGCGTGTGAGTTGGGCCCACTCGACGGCAAATCGATTTTCCCGTTCCAGAATCACAAACGATTGACGGTCAAACGACACGCGGATTCCAGACTCTCCCAACAATCGAAACCAATCCCGAAGATTTCGTCGATCGGACAGAGTGCGAAACGTGTAGACGGCGATCAGAAACAGACCCATATACAGCGACCGTTCCTTCCCGACGGACTGGAACTCGAAAATCCCGATCGCTGTAAACATCAGACCACCCAGAAGGACCAGCCACATCCGCCCCAACGTTGCCTTCACACTCGCTTTGTGCGCGGCAATGCAAAGTTGCTCAGTCCAGACGAAGTTTACTTTATGCTCCACAGCGTCAGATCATTTCAATCCAGTATGAAAAAGAAAAGCTCCTTACAAACAGCCGTGTTCAGCGCCAAGTGATCAAAATGGGGGCAACAGCAAGAGATGCTTCAACTGAAACTGTATGTCATCTCCCTTACCCTCAATCCCTCTCCCAGCGGGAGTGGCAGGGGCGAGGGAGAGCGCATCGAAACCCTCTGATCTGACCAGAGGAGAAACGCTTCTCTGCCTGGTCATCAAGCCTCACGAAGGAAGGACAATCCGCAGATCGTGAGCGTGGTAGTCTTCGCGTCGGCGCGCTTTGATGGCGATGTAGGGGGGGAGGTAACAGCTGCGATGCTTGAACGTTCCAGCGGCTGCGTTGAAATCGGCATGCCGGGGTTCGGCGACGTCTTCGATGGTGAACCCGTTCTTGCAGAGGCCGCCAAGGATGTCGTCCCAGCGATGAACGAATTCCTGGGCGCCTTCCTCCCGCACGGGATTGACGCCGGAGATCTGCGGCAGTGGTCCCGAGCGGTAGTAGCGTTCCTGCACGACGTAACCAACACCAACGGGACGAAGTCCGGCCTGCAGACTTTGGGGCTGCTTATGCTGCATGATGTAAATGCCGGACGGTTTCAACACGCGCGCGGCTTCACGATAGACGGTAAGCAAATCAGGAACGTAGCAGGTACTGACGGGTTGAATGACGATGTCAAAGTGTTCCTTCTCCAACGGCGCGAGGTTGTCCATGGAGGCCTCGACAATGCGGATGTCCAATCCACGGTTTCTCGCCTGTTGCCGGTCGAGTTCCAGCATCGCGGGACTGATGTCGACGACTGTGGTTTCGGCACCGGCGAGCGCGAACAGGACGCTGTGTTTTCCTCCGCCGGCAGCGAGGCAAAGCACGCGCTTGCCGTTTACGTCATCGCCAATCCAGCCCCATGGGTTGGTGATGAACTTCGGGTTCTTGATTTCCTTTTCGCCCGCCGGACGCGCCAGGGGATAAGCCTCACGCGCAAGCCGGTCCCAGATATCCTTGTTTTGTTCGTGCGGGTCGGGCACTTCAGCGGCGCAATGCGACGTAGTGTTTTTCGCCGCAGACGATGCGGTAATACTGGCCGCTCTTCTGCCAGTAACTAGCCTTGTTGGTCTCGTCGGTCGCACGCTCGAATCCGCTGCGCGTGCTCATGCCCGACTTGCGGCCCCAGATGATCGCAGTTCCGGATGCAGTCGTCGCAGCCTGCCTCTCGAACGCACCCTGAATGGTGGCAAAGGGGCCGACACCAGGAACCTTGGGTATATTTCGCTCCCTGCCCAGCGTCATGAAGTTGCCCGCCTGAGTCATCCAGATCGTGTGGCCGGTTCCTCCGGTTGCGGCCACGAAGCTTCCCTTTTCACGAAGGACAGTCGTCATTTCCGATTCCTGGCTGGTTCCGGTATTGGTCTGGATATAAACCGTCGGCTCGCCTAGATCGTTCAGAGTCGCAATGTAATAAGCGCCGACGGATACGTCGATGAATGGCCGCCATTGCGAAGTCGCTGCGATTGTGAACCCGCCATAACCCCAACCTTGAATCGAGCCGTTCGCGAGGAGTGCAACGGTGCGATTTGCGGACGCGGATATGGCGACGCTACTCGGCATGCCGTCAGGCACCGCAGATTGGCCGCTTTGATTCGCTCCCCAACAGACGACCTTGCCGTTGATCTGCAGGGCGACCGTGTGGTCTGCGCCGGCAGCAACCATCATGCAGGGGCCGAGGTCTTCCGGAACGGCGCATTGGCCGGCCTTGTTGTCACCCCAGCAGACGACGCTCATGTCGTCGAGAAGTCCGACGGTGTGATTTGCGCCGGCCGCAATGTCGATGAACTTCCGGTCCTTCACCGCGTCCGGAATGGTGGTCTGCTTGCGGCTGTCACTGCCCCAGGCCTCGATCGTCCCGCCTGGACCTAGGGGATTTTTCACCCGGGAAGTGAATCCTCCATTGTTCTCCAACGGATACACTCCGGGATAACGGCCCGGCTTCCAGAGACGGAAGAGCGTGAGTGGATTCTTGGTGGAAAACTGCCAGCTGTCTTCCCAGTTCATCCAGGTCCCCAGCGAGAAACTGCCGCGCCAGTATTGCGCGTCCGCGCCCGGTGAGAGATTTGGTGAGGCGACCGGAAAGTCCTGATTGAAGGCCGTCTCTTCCTGATCCCGGATCGTGAATTGCGTAGCGTCGATCGAACCCATGGTTGGATGCGCGAGGGATACGACATACTCGCCGGGCAACATCTGCGCTTCGAGCGGAGTCTTGGCGGCACTTGCCCAGTCAAGTGCCGCGGCAGACGTGCCCGCCGGACCGGTGGCAACAAAGAACCCGGTCGGATTGGAGGTGATCTTCACCGTGCCCCGGCCAAATCGATAATTGATCGTGAGCACCTGGTCTTTCCCGATCGTCGCATTGGTTGTCCAGGTGCCAAACTCGGGCGAGGAAAGCGTGATCTTCGCCGGCCCTGCATTGATGGACTTGACCGAATAGGGAGTCTCGCCCACCGCGTCACCGTTGACTGCCACGCTCGCACCATTCGGATCAGAAGCGATGCTCAACGAACCCGTTGCGGGCGAAAGCTTGATCTGCCCGAAGTTCGTTCCGACTCCGTACGAGATGTTGAACGGAAGCCGCACGGTTTTCAGCGCGGGATGATCGATCACGAAGGTGTAGTCGCCCTCTTCGAACTTGGTGGTCGTGTCGATCGGTGCCCCGCCGACCTTGGCTACGATGTTGGACGCAGCGATGTTGGTCGGCACGAGCGACATATCGAGGCTGTAATCCACGGCCATCGCATTGCGCGCCTCGACCTCCGCCATCTGAGTGTTGTTCTTGCTGGCGCGAATGCGCTCCATGATGAAGGTGACGATGAGCGAGAGAACGATGAGCACCACGACGCCCACGCCAATCTTTGCGCCCCAGGCCATGCCTTCCTTGCGCGTGTTCGCCTGGGATTCGAGAGTGTCGAGTATCCAATTCTGTTCGCAGTAATCAGCGAGCTTTTGTGGGAATTCGGAATCAAGCAACCCGCGCACTTCTGACGAACGGAACGAACGATCCACCTCCATCTTGAGTGGCCCGGGTTTCGAACCGGGATCAGTGATCTCGCCTTCCCGCTCGCTGATAAACAGCACCTGGTCTGAGATGCCAATCATGACCGGCAGCAGCATTGCCTTTTGCTGAATGCTCAGGTCTTCGTCCTCCAGCATCTGCTCGGCCTTTTCTCGAAAGCGGAAGAGTTTTTCACGTCCGGTGAACTCCGCAACGATCTGCGGCAGCTCGCTTATCATCAGCCGCGTCGCGACGATCGGGTTATCCTTGATCCACTGCTCGGATTCAAATTCCGCAGGCTCCCAGAAGTTGAATCGCCAGTCATGCGGCAGTTGGGAAACTCCACGCAGGTTGGAACCGTCATCGGCAAAGAGATCGCCGTTTATCTCCTTCACCCGGCGAATCTCATTGAACACCTTGCTGATATCATCTGCGGAGAGATCCTGCTTTCGGGACTTCCCTTTCAACAGCAGTCCCAGCGCATCCTCGACGCTCATGCCTTGCTTGAACGCGTCCTCGAGTTCCTCATCGACCTCGAAGTTGTGCTTCCAATTGTAGTCGGCGCACTTCTTCTCAAGTTTCTCGGTGTAGACCAGCTTGACCTTCTCGTCTTCGCGGCAGATCCAGAAGTAATCGCCGGGATCGAGAATCGCATTTTGAGGATTGGCCTCAACCCGTTGGCGAATCTCACGGATGGTCTGGCGTTCGAGCTTTTCTTTGTCAGTGGCCAAGAGCGCGACGCCTTGCGAGATATCCATGTCGCCTCCGCCGAGCAATTGGCCGATGCGCGGAGAGAGCGCCCAGTCGGATTCCGGCCAGTAATCCGTCAACTCAGCCACCACCTCGCCCGGATCGCGGACAATCAATTCCCAAGCCTGGTCGGTGTTGAAAGGAAGATGCGTGGCCTGCATCCGCGGGAGATACTTTTGCCAGATCTCCTTGCGCTCGGCGACCTCGGTGGCTTTTGCACGCAAACGCTCAAGCTCTTCGGTGTCGAAGTAAGGACGCGAAGCCAGCCTCGTTTTCGCCTCTTCATTTGAATCGAAATGATCCTTCCAGCCCGAAGGCAGGCCGGTGTGTTTTTCATCGGGAGCACCCGGAACCTTCACCGGTGGAATGGTCTTCTTGGCCGCCCGATCCTCGGCGTTCTTCTTGGCGGCCAAGGCATCGGGCAACTTGACGTCGCGCGAACATTCCAAACAGTTGACCGTCTTGCCGGCCTGGCCGAAGTGAGCCGTCCAGGTGTGTCCGCAGAAGGAACACTCCGCGGGAATGTCCACTTCGTTGTCGGCGAGGCTGGGTCCGGAGGTGTCCGCCGTCAGCCGCCACGCATAAGACCAGCCAACATCCTTGTTGAGCTTCATGGTGTCACGCGCATGGCTGAGCAATGCGTCGAGTTTATCCAGAGCTGCCTGGCGATCGCCTTCGGTGACCTGCCAGAGATCGGCAGGAAGTGAGCCCTGCCATTCTTCCCGCGAAGCGAGAAACTCTGCTTCCAAACCGGCGATGTTGTTTTCCAGCGCGCTCCATTCTTCGTCCGGCAAACCGTCTTCGATCGAAGCCTCGATCGCCTCGAAGCTTTCACGCATGCGCTCGGCGAAATAGCTCTCCTGTTCGACCAGCTTCGTCTGCCAGCCAATGACCTGAGAGCATTGGCCGAGAAACTCATTGAGCGGATCACCGGAAATCGCGCCCCGCTCGCGCAACTTGCTGAGGGTTTCTTCGAGGTCCTTGCGAAAATTCTTCTGCGCGGAAATGTCGTCCAGCTCGGTGAGACAATCGGCTCGAACGGCGAGTTCGGCCTCGCGCGCCTGAAGGAGTGCCGCTTTGAATGATACGATCGGGTCCATGGCTGGGATCAGAGGTTGGCCGTCAGCTCTTCAAGTTCGAAGATCGCGGTGGCGAGGAGTTTGCGTGTCTGGGGAACATTCTGGACGATCTGCGAACGCTCGGGCTCAAGCGGCTTGGCCTTGGCCTTCACTTCAGTGACCACCTTGGCCTTCGCCTTGGGCCGGAACGATGCGGCCACACCATGCTTTTTCGCCGGTGAAGCCTCTTCCTCGGCCGGTTGGGCCTGCCGGCGCTTGCGTTCGAGATAACTCAGGTTTTCGTCGTCCATAACTTGTCTGGGATTCGTTGGTGTCTTTGGCGCTCAACCACGACGCCGCACGGGCAAACCGATGGTCATTCCCGCCTCGGCGGACCATATACGACCGCCCTGTGAATGCAAAGGGTTTGGGCGAACGATGGCCGTCCGCTTCATCTCCTCGAAGCGAGCCCAAACCTTACGGAATCTATCCAACCGCAGCAGTGAGTATAGACGAGCAGTCCTCGGCAACGACGAATCTGCTCGCTCGCCGCTACCGCGTTCAACGCGCTACGCGAGAATCCCATCGACCACATTCCCGGCGATGCCCGTCAGACGCATGTCCAAGCCCTGGAACTTGAAGGTCAGGCGTTTGTGATCGATGCCGAGCAGGTGGAGAATGGTCGCCTGCAGGTCGTTCACGTGCACGATATCGTCGACCGCATTGTAGCCGAGTTCGTCGGTGGACCCATACGACGTTCCTCCCTTGATGCCACCTCCGGCGAACCACATGGAGAATCCCTTGATGTGATGATCGCGACCGTTGCCCTGCGCCATCGGCGTGCGGCCGAATTCACCGCCCCACATGATCAACGTATCCTCGAACATCCCGCGCTGCTTCAGATCCTTGATCAATGCAGCGCAGGCCTGGTCGACTTCACCGGCCGTTCCGGCAACCTTGGACTTCACGCTCCCATGATGATCCCAGCCGCGGTGGTACATCTGGATGAAGCGAACCCCACGTTCGGCCAACCGCCGTGCGAGCAGACAGTTCGCAGCGAACGATCCGTCTGCGCCCTTGGTGCCGTACATCTCCCTGATGGACTCGGGTTCGCCGGCCAAGTCGACCAGATCCGGCACGCTGGTCTGCATGCGGAAGGCCATTTCGTATTGGGCGATGCGCGTGCGGATCTCCGGGTCTCTGGTGGCGCGTTCGTGAAGGAGATTCAACTTGTTGATGGTTTCGACGATGTCGCGCTGGCGTCCCATCGTCACACCGCCGGGCCGCCCGACGTAAAGCACGGGATCTCCGACGGATCTTAGTTCCACGCCCTGAAAACGGCTGGGCAGAAAACCGCTGTGCCACTGTCGTGCGGAAATGGGTTGTGACTGGCCGTGTTTGCCGATGGAACTCAGGACGACAAATCCGGGAAGTTCATCCGTTTCAGCGCCGAGACCGTAGAGCATCCAGGAACCGATGGATGGCCGCCCGGAGATCAGCGTACCGGTGTTCATCAAGGTGTGGGCCGGATCGTGGTTGATCGCGTCCGTCCGCATGGAACGAACGATGGCGATGTCATCAGCGACCGTTCCGATGTGCGGAAAGATTTCTGAGATATACTGCTTGGACTGACCGAAGTGCTGAAAATCGTGCTGGGGCCCCATGCACTTCAATTCCTTGTTCTGCAACTGGGCGATCGGCTGTCCCTTGGTGAATGACTCCGGCATGCCCTTGCCGTCCATTTTTCGCAGTTCGGGTTTGAAATCGAAGGTCTCCAGATGCGTGGGACCACCCGCCATGTAGAGATGGATGATGCGCTTGATCTTCGGGGTGTGGTGAAGCCGGCCGAGCGTGCCCGTCCAGCGATCCACCCCGGGAGCAGCCTGCAGGGCGCCGGGCTTGAGGAGCGAGGCGAGAGCGATCGAGCCAAGGCCGGCCCTGCCAAGAAAAGTCCGGCGGTTGCTGAGATCGTTGAGTGTTTGAATGTTCATGGTCATTTGGCCGGCACAGGGCCGGACTTGGGGGCTTCCAACGAATGAGGAATTCCCAAGTGATTCTCTAGGTCGACGAGGTGTTGCATCACAACCTGGATGCGATAATCGATACGCTGCGCTTCCGCCAGGGTCGCGTCTTCCCGGCTTTCTTCGAGCGTCTGATATTCAGCGCGAAGTTCATGCACACGTTTCATGTCCGCGTCGCGACTCGTCGTCGCGCAGGCGGCCGCGCATAGCGCCATCATGATGAGTATTGCGGGTTTGAACTTCATGTTCAGTTCCGGGTGATGAACTCATGCAGGTTGAATACCACCCGGGCGATGGATGTCCACGCCGCGAGTTCCGCTTTGGAGGACTTCGAGTCGGAGTCGCGAAGGCCTGTCTCCAGCAACTCATCGGCGGCCTTCTCGTCTTCGGTAAATTGCTTGAGGTGCGAATCGTAGAGCTGGCTGAGCAACTCGGTTTCGTCCCGGCGGGGTTTGCGCGAGATGGAGCGTTCGTAGGCGAATTTCAGCCGGTCAGTGGTCGACTTGCCGCCCTCGTCCAGTATCCGTTCCGCAAAGGTGCGGGCGGCTTCGACGTAGGTGGGATCGTTCAACAAGACCAGGGCCTGTTGCGGGGTGTTGCTACGGACGCGTTCGACGACGCATTCCTCGCGGGTCGAAGCGTCGAACGCAGCCAGGCTCGGATGCGGGAAGGTCCGGCACCAGTAGGTGTAAAGTCCCCGGCGATATTGTTTGTTTCCGTCGTCGTGCGCGTATTTCCGCTTGGGAAAGTTGAGATGCACCCAGTAACCCTCCGGTTGATAAGGCTTCACGCTGCGGCCGCCGACTTCGTCCACCAGCAATCCACTGACCTGAAGCGCGTTATCACGAACCATCTCTGCGTCGAGACGGAAGCGGCCTTGTCGGGCAAAACGATTGTTGTAGGGATCAGCTGCAAGCGAATTGGCGTCCGCAACGGAGCTTTGCCGATAAGTATGCGAGAGGGCGATCAGCTTGAGCGTGTGCTTGATGTCCCAGCCGCTGGCGATGAATTCCATGGATAACCAGTCCAGCAGCTGGGGATGCGACGGATGCGTCCCCTGCATGCCGAAGTCATCCAGCGTGGTCGCAAGCCCGCGGCCGAACATGATTTTCCAAAGGCGGTTCACAAACACGCGAGCGACGAGTGGGTTCTCGCGGGAAGTCAGCCAGCTTGCCAAGTCCAGGCGCGTCGCGCGTTTGTTCCCGGTCTTCAGCTTGCCGAGGGATGCGGGAACAGCGGGCTTGACCTCGCTGCCTGAATCATCCTGCCAGTTGCCGCGCGGCAGAACGCGCATGGTGCGGGGATTTCCAAGCGTCTCGGTGACCATCGTTCGAAGGATCGCCTTGTCCAACGCGTCGCGCTCTTTCTTCAGCGGGTTGAGCTTCTTGTGGATGTCACCGAAGAATTTCCGCTTCGGCTGGTAGACGTTTTCGAGATAGTGGCTCAGGGCTTTCTTGGCGTCCTTCTCATTTCGCTTGTTCGCGGCCTTGGTAAGGATGTTCCTCACGTTGCGCTCAATGCCCTTGTATTTCTGTTTCTTGATCCACTTGTCCCAGGAGGCGAAGGAGATTTCCGACTCAATCTGCAAGGGATCTTTCTTCTTTTGCTTCTTCACCGGTTTCTTGGCTCTCCAATCGGACGTTGCGGTTCGCTGCAGGCCCAGCTTGTCCCAGTGAACCGTCCCGTTGGCCAGCGTCAGCGCGATGCTCACCAACTCTCTGCCCCTGAGATTTACATCATTGACCGGAACTTCGAGCTTCACCCACTTGCCGGTCTCGGGAAGTTCACCAAAGTCGGTCTTCTTGGAATTCTCCGTTGATCCGCCGTAACCGATGGATTTTATGTTTCCCCAGTTCGCACGATGATCCCAATTGGAACTCCGAAACTGGATCATGATCGCATCCGGCGGGTCCTCTTCGTCCAGCCACGCATGCACAAAGAACGTGTCACCGCTTAGCACGTGGATCGGTTCCTTGAGATAATCGAACACATCCTGAGCGACGCCCTTAGCCTTGCGCGTCCACGATCGCCTGCCGCTGAACTTCTTTTCCTCGTCCCACTTGAAGGGATGCGTGTTCTTGTTCGCCCGGATCGTCTTCGCTTCCGGTTTCTCGTCGTCAACAATGATGATTTCCTTGGCCGATGGTTTGTTCTCTTCGGTGGCCTTTTTTACCTCCGCCACGCGCGCTTTCAGTTCGCCGGGCCTGGGTTCCTTGTAGTCAATGGCAGCCAGTTCATCCCTGATCTGTTTCTCAAGCGGTCCGATCTGCTTGCCGAGTGCGGCGAGTCGTTTGGTTTCCCCATCAGTGGGAAGCTTGATGACCGACGTCAGCCCTCCAACCGGAGTTTCCCTCACATCGGCAAAGAATGCTGCGAAGGAATAAAAGTCTTTCTGCGTGAACGGATCATATTTGTGATCGTGGCATTCGGCACAACCCAAGGTGGATCCGAGCCAGACTGTCGAGGCGTTGCGGACGCGGTCCGCGGCATACTTCGCCGTGTATTCCTTGGGCTGCGCTCCACCCTCGGCCGTTGTCATGAGCAGCTTGTTGTAACCGGAAGCAATCTTCTGCTGCATGGTCGGTCCCGGAAGAAGATCTCCGGCAAGCTGTTCGCGCGTGAATTCGTCGAATGGCGTGTTGGCATTGAAAGCCTTGATCACGTAATCGCGGTAGGGCGTAACGTCCTGGTGTTGGTCTCCGTGATAACCCCGCGTATCGGCGTAGCGAACCAGGTCGAGCCAATAAGCCGCCATTCGTTCGCCGTAATGTGGTGATTTGAGCAACCGGTCGACCACCTTCTCATAGGCATCAATCGACTCGTCGTTCAGGAACGCCCGGACTTCATCGGGCGTCGGTGGCAGCCCGGTCAGATCAAAACTCAAACGGCGCAGAAGTGTGATGCGATCCGTTTCGTTGGCGGGCTCTGCGCCGGACTTGCGGAGATTGGACTGAATGAAATTGTCGATCGGATTGCGAATTGTGCCCGTGACCGTGGGCAAGCCCGGCCAGGCAAGCTTGCGGTAGGCCCAATGTTGCTCATACCTGGCGCCCTGCTTGATCCATTCACGCAGAACGTCCACTTCGTGTGGCTTCAATTCCTTGTGGGATTCAGGAGGAGGCATCACTTCGCCTTCGTCTGCAGTGGTGATGCGCACCATCAATTCGCTCTTCGACGGGTCGCCTGGAATGATGGCAGCGTGACCGTCATTCATGCGGATGGCGCTCTCCCGGAGATCGAGCCGCAGGTCGCCCTTCACGTGTTTGGCATCGGGGCCATGACAGGCAAAACACTTGTCGGACAGGATGGGCCGGACATCGCGATTGAAGTCCGCATCAACTGCCCTAACCGAACTGGCCACCCCAACCAGCGAAAGCACACAAATGGCCCTGTGAAAGCGTCGAAAACTCATGGTTCAGACCTAGAATCTGACGTTCTTGGCCGTGGCCAACAAGTGAAAACTCGGCAGCGAAGAATCTGCGTGGAGCCGGACTCACATCACGCCGAATGCACGTGCAAGGCCAGCTTGAAGCTGCAGGCTCGTCGTCGGGAACAACAGCATCCGCTTGATGCTTTTCAGAAGAAGTAATCGCGCGGCTGATGACCAGCAACAGGCACCCGCAGAAGGCCGCACAGATCAACCAATAACCCGCCTGGGCCATTTCGGTCTTCTTCGCCGCTTCCGGGCGATTCATTGCAGGTTCCTTCGGCTATCCCCGCTTCCCGATTACACGAGACAGTCGCGATCTTTGGGAAGCGAGGTCAGGCTACACAATCTGTGCGGAAACGGAAGCTGTTTGGTAGATGGGAATTGGAATTTGGGAGATTGCAGATAGGAGCTGGAAGAGGAGTATGCCGTCCGAATCACATCTGCCATCCCCAACTTGCATCTCCGGCCCGCCAACTCAGAAAGGCATATCGCTTCCGTGCAGTTTCCATTCCTCCGTAAATTCTTTTGGAATCTCGGAGATAAATCGTGAGATCTGCTGCATCGCATCTCCACTGCCAGCCATGTAGCGCAGGAACGGATAGGAGAGGTAGAGTTCGTCTTTTGCTCGTGTAACCGCAACGTAGAACAGGCGACGTTCCTCCTCCAATTGCTCTGGCTCATCCACCGATCGATGCGAAGGAAACAAGCCGTCGCAGAGCATGATCACGAACACGACCCGAAACTCGAGTCCTTTGGCCTGGTGGATGGAGGATAATCGAATTTTCTCATCGTCATCGTCCTGACCGTTCGAATCGGAATCGACATTTGTGAGCAATGCGAGTTGCGTGAGAAAATCTTCCAGCCCATCGAACTGCGTGGCAAACCCTGCCAACTGCTTTACGTCATCCAGGCGCGATTCGTAGTTCTCATAGGTCAGCTTAAGATGCTCGTCGTAGACCGCTTCGACGATCAGCTCGATCATGTCGCCCGGATACCCCACCACCGGCTCTGATTCCAGTTGCGACACTGTCGCTGTGAATTGCGCCCAGTGAACCCTTGTTTTCTTGGGGACAGCTTGCTTAAGCGACTGCAGATCTACCGCCAAGCCACCCGCCGACGCCGTTTCTTGTGCGGGAACAAGCTCAGCCTCGCGTTCGGTCTTCGTGCGCCGCTGCAGGAATCCGCGCCACAGCTTTTCGGCCGTCTTGCCGCCGATGCCCGGCAACATCCGAACGAGCCGCTTGAAGGCCAGTTCATCCCGCGGATTGCAGATCAATTTCAGCCAGGCGGCCACGTCCTTGATGTGCGCCTGTTCAAAGAAGCGAATGCCACTGGTGATGGAAAACGGTATGTTGCGCCGCGTGAGTTCAAATTGCATTTCCGTCGCGTGAAAATGCGCGCGGTAGAGGATCGCCATTTCTTCCAGCGGTATTCCCTCGTCACGCAACTCCAAGGCTCGTTGCGCCACGAATGCAGCCTGTTCCTGCGCGTCACCGCAACTCACCAATGCCGGTTTGATTCCCTCCGCGCGAAAGCTGCTGAGTTCTTTTTCGAACTGTCCGATGTTCGCGGAGATGGACTCGTTCGCGAGATTCAGGATCTCGGGTGTGCTGCGATAGTTCGTCTCGATTTTGAAGGTCTTCGTGCCGGGGAATCTCTTGGGAAAGTCGAGAATGTTCCGGAAATTCGCGCCGCGCCATGAGTAGATACTTTGCGCATCATCACCGACAACCATGAGGTTCTTATGTTCGCCCGCGAGGATGTCAATGATGTCGCCCTGCACCTGATTCGTATCCTGATACTCGTCCACGAGGATGTAGCGGAAGCGATTCTGGTAAAGCTCGCGAACGTCATCGTGCTCCATCAACAGGCGCAGCCACTGAACGAGCAGATCGTCGAAGTCCATCGAGTTGGTGGACTGTTTCCGCAGCACGTAGGCTTGCTGCACGGCTTCGAGATGATCGTGCAGATGTTGGAAATGCGAATAACGCTCCGAGAGGATTTCACCCATCGTCTTGCACATGTTATGCGCGAGAGAAATCGTGTTGAGCAGGATCTCCGCCTTCGGAAAGCGCGTCTCCTTCACATCGATCTGAGCATCGTTGATGCAAGCCTGAAGCAGGTCCTTGGAATCTTCGCGATCGAGGATGCCGAAGTCGCGCTCCCAGCCGAGCAGGTCCGCATGACGTCGAAGAATGCGATTACCTACGGAGTGAAATGTGCCGCCCCATAGCTCGTTGGTATCACAACCGAGCAGGTCCGAGACGCGCGTCATCATTTCACGCGCGGCCTTGTTGGTGAAGGTGAGGAGGAGAATGCGTTTGGCAGGTACTCCTTGCTCCAGCAATCGGGCAACACGATAGGTCAGCGTCCGTGTTTTTCCGGCACCAGCCCCGGCAATTACCAGTGCCGGCCCATCCGTCGCACAAACCGCTGCAAATTGCTGTTCGTTCAGCTCACGCTCATAGTCGATCCGGAAATTCACCGGACCGGCATTCTTCTGCAGGTAGTAGTCGCGAGCCACGCGCGGATTCCCTAACTCCTATCTTCTAAAACCCATCTCCCACTAGGGCAGCAGACGAATCCGGATGTTCTTGAACTCAACCGGCGCGCCTTCCGATTCGAGGCAAAGGTATCCCTCGGCCGGGCTGGCACCGGTGCCACCGGACACTTCTTCACCATTCACCCAGAGACGCACCTCGCCATTGATCGCGCGGATGTAGTAGTGATTCCACTGGTTTGTGCCCAAGGTGAGGTTCTTCGATGGAAAACTGCGACGGCCATTCGGCGCCACGGGTGGGAAGGGGGTGAACTTCGCTGGTCCCGTTGGAAAGACGTCGCCATGCGAGGTGAACCAATCTGACTTCTTCTTGTGTCGTTTCTCGTAGAGTTCGGCATAGCCCAGATCCAGCACCTGCACCTCGATGCCATCGGGAAGGCGTCCCTTGCCGTCTTCAAGTTTCTTGATGGATTTCGGACTCGCCCAGGCAAACACACCAGAGTTGCCACCGTATTTCTTGTGCATCCACTCGCAGACCAGCTCGAAGTTCTTGATCTGTTTCTTGGAGCGAATGACGCCCACCGGTTTGCCGGTGCAATAGGCGTGACCACCCTCCCATCGCCAAGTGTTGCTATGGCAATTCACGTTCACGAAATCCTTTCCGGTCAACTGCTTCCAACCCGGCCCGCTCCCATTGATCACCGCCTTGCGCAGGACAGGTTTTGCGGTGGCCGGTTTCTTATCCGCGGCAGTCAACGAGAGGACAAAGGCGAACGCGAAAAGAAATGTGAATTGCGCAGGTTTGTTCATACCCGTGTGCAGTATTGGAAAACGAGTGTGCGCGCAATGAATTCCTTTTCGACAGATATTCAATCGGACTCGAAGGGAGGAGTTTCAGGCGCGGAAGTGGTGAAAAAGAAAACTCCCAACCGGCAAGCTGCCGCTCGGGAGTCTTCAGGAAACTCGTTCGCCGATCAGGCGGAATGCCACAGACGAGTCTCGGCGGCCACGCCGGAGAGAGATGGAATGGATTCCTCCGATTCATGGCATTTCTCGCAGAGAATATTGTTCCCGACGAGTTGGACTTTGCGCAGGCTGAAGAGGCGATGGCAGCCATCGCATTGCTCCATTTTATCGAGGGGGAAGAAGCTGCCCCGGACGAGGCGATTCAGCGCTGAACGCAAGATGGGCTTGCTTGAGGAGTCTTGGTCGCTCATGGGGCTTAACAAAGGTGAATACCATAACCCACTTACATGTCAAACCGCGTTTTTCTCGATTTTGAAAAGGACTGTAAGTGCCTTGTAGACAGCGATTTAGTGCGGATTCGGGCGATCCCGAAGAATATTGAGTTCAGGAAAATCTCAAAAAACGCCGGAATTGTCGTCCTTTGGACCGACTACCATCGTATTGCCTTATCAGACCTTGTCGGTATTGCGGCTCTGCTGCGAGGAGTTGCGGCGTCCAAGGTGAAATATCCGGAAAACTGACCTACGTGGATGAGCCGAACGGATTAGACCGTAGCTGTTTCGGCCTCGATGCTCTGCTTGATCATGGCGACGAGTTTTTTGCGTGTGAATGGCTTTGCGAGGAACTGGCTGTTGGAATGGGGATTTCCCTCGGCCTTGATCAAATCTTCGCTGTAGCCACTCATGAAGATGACAGGCAGCTCGGGGCGTTGACTGGCGAACTCATTGGCCAGATCCATGCCCGAAACTCCTTCGGGCATGACCATGTCCGTCAATAAGAGGTCGATCTTGTCTCCATGGCGCTGCCAGACCCTTCTGGCTGAGGGACCGTTCTCTACCGCAAGGACCCGGTAGCCGAGGCTCTGCAATGTGTGGGAGGTCATGCGTGCAACGGCGAGTTCATCTTCGACCATCAGGATGGTCGCTGTTTCCGGGGGTGTGTCGCCGGCATCGCCTTTGGATTCATCATCGGAGGATAAATTGGCCTCGACGGGGAAATACATTTCAAAGTGAGTTCCTTCGCCCGGCTGGCTCTCAACAGCAATCCAACCCTCGTGTTGTTTCATAATGCCATACACAGTGGAAAGCCCGAGACCTGTGCCTTTGCCAACTTCCTTGGTGGTGAAGAACGGTTCGAAGACCCGCTTCTGAAGGTCGAGCGTCATGCCTTCACCTGTGTCGGCAATGCTGAGCACCATGAAGTTTCCGGACAGGGCATCGGGGTCTTTTTCCGCCTCGATTTCCCCCACTGCCTTGAAACGCGTGGAGAGCGTGAGCGTTCCCCCCTTGGGCATCGCATCGCGGGCGTTGACGGCGAGGTTGATGATGATCTGATCGATCATGCCCGGATCGGCCTTGATAGGCAGGGGATCTTTGGTGGGCGTGATCACCACCTTGATCGTTTCCCCGAGGAGACGGCCGATCATCTTCCGCGAGGACCACGCCCTGCACCTCGGCCTGGTAACCCTTGATCGCCTCTTCGACCGGTAGGTTCAGGACGGATTCAAAATCGGAAAGAGGCGCGACTTGGGCGAAGAGCCGGGGCGCGGAGAAAACTGCAAAAGTCAACAACGCAGTCAGGGATGTGATGATCCTCAGTGTGCGCCCATCAAAGCTGCTCGATTTGTTCCCCGTGACATTCGTCACACTCTAAGAAAATCCACAAAATCTCGCCTGCGCAACTGAAAACGCGCTCTTCACCGCTCAAACTCGACATTGTCGTGCGCGCGGAAGTTTGCGTTGTGTTAAAGCTGGCGTCGAAGGACTCCCGCCGGTTTGCGCGACTCACAAAAATACGGGTTTATCTGTGCTTACCTTTGCTTGACCGGCGGGACTATACTCGGCGAACCGCGGGTATGAGCACATCGAGTTTCAGCCGCCGTTGGCGTTTCATTTTCTGGCTGCTGTTCGGATTGGGTCTGGTGATCCTGGGCTTTGTGCTCTGGGACGCATCCCGATGGCGACTCATCAGTGATGACGGCGACGGCCTCCGCTGGCAACGGCGAAACACCACTCACTGGGACAAAGACCGCGATGGCCGTGCGGATGAAATCAGTATCTGGTTGGGCAGGCCGGAACAATTCCTCATCCAGCGGGACCTGGACGACGACGGCTGGCTCGATGTGGAGTTTGAGTCGCGCAGCAATATCTGGAATCAAGTGGTGAAGATTCACACCCGTGCTCCGAGACATGCGGTGCCAAACGTCAAGGCGAAGACAAACAATCCTGACAATTAAACCGAATGGCGAGCCGGACTCGATGCTGGACTCCTGCAGAACACTGGCCTGCTGGATTTACTGGTTTTACCACGACTTCCCCTGCACGGAATCTGGGACGCCCCGAATGAAGTTGCTCACTTCACGAGCATCAGGACGAGGGCGCCGAGGATGATGCGATACCAGCCGAAGGCAATGAAGGTATACTTCTGAAGGAAGTTCAGCAGCCACTTCACAGCAGCAAATGCGACGATGGCGGAGATCACCGTTCCGAGGATCAGCATGCCGATGTCTTCCTGAAGTTCGCCGTCTTTGTAGGCTGAAAGAAGCTTCACCAGACCCGCGGTCAAGAGCGTCGGCACACCGAGCAGGAAGGTGAATTCCACGGCCATCTTGCGGTTCAGGCCCATGGCCATGGCGATGACGATGGTGGTTCCGGAACGTGACGCGCCGGGAAAGACGGCTGCGACCAACTGTCCCACACCGATGGCGATCGCGATTGGCCAGGTGATCGTTTCTGATAGTTGCTGGCCCTTGAGCCACATCTCCAGGACGACAAAGAGCACACCGCCCACGATGAGGGAAATCGCGACGGGTTCGGCGGTTTCGGGGAGTTCAAACTTGGTGATTTGCAACACCAGGCCGCCGGCACAGGTGATGAGAAAGGCAGTGCCCATCTTGAAGATGTAATCCTGCGTGTCCTTGTCACGCCATCGCTTGGCGATCTGCGTGGAGCGTTCTTTGAAGATGAACAGCACGGCCACCACTGCGCCGCTTTGAATAACGACGTTGAATACGTCCCCACGGGCATCCAGCCATTGTTGTGCGAGGAGGAGGTGTCCGGTGGATGAGATGGGGAGGAACTCCGTGATTCCCTCAATGATTCCAAGCAGGACGACAGCGAGCCACTCGGGAATCGATTCTGCGGATTGCGCCATAACCTGTGGCGAGATAGAAGCGGATTCCGAGGCAAGCTCCAAGCTCCAAAAAGCCGACCTCAGATCCGATCGATCAACCGCTGCTGAACGCTAATGTTGGAGCGCAGAGCATCGCTCGGCACACGTGGATTTGCCAATGGTTAGCCACTCAGTCGTTCTCATGAGGTGTTGGAACTTTCCTGATCTGTCTTCACGCGAGAGATCTTGAAGAATCCTGAGTGAGCACTATCGGGTTGCGGGGAGTTGCCGACCAGTGGTCGGCGCCCCACTCATATGACCGCCGGTTTCGCGAAATTGCGGGACCTTCGGTCGAATGGTGCACGCATCGGCAGTTCCTGTTAGCGTCAATCAGCGTGCATTCGCGGTTCCTGACACGAACGAGACACCGTGCCTCGGCGAATTGGCGGTTGAAGCTTGGAAATTCGCCCTACTTCTTCTCGTAGATCATCACGTGTTGCCACGGCAGCGTGTGGACGGTCTTGACCCATTTCAGGTCCGGTTGCCGTTTCATTTCCTTCTGCACCTGTGCCTGTGACATCTTGTGAAGGAGCTTGATGGGGACGTCTGGATCCTCCAGTCGGTATTCGACCAGTACGACGCGGCCACCCTTTTTCAAGGACTTGGCGATCTTCAGCATCATCTCGTACGGAAACTCGAACTCGTGATAGACATCGACGAAAAGCGCGAGGTCGATCTTGCCTTCGGGGAGTTTGGGATCATCAACTTCTCCGAGCACAGCCACGAAGTTGGTCAAGCTGTTGGCTTTCATGTTCTTCCTCAGGATCACGAGCATCTCCTTCTGGATATCGACGCCATAGACCTGTCCCTTGTTTCCGATCTCCTGGGCGATCTTGCGCGAATAATAACCGCTTCCGCATCCGATATCAGCCACCTGCATGCCAGGCTTGAGTTCCAAGGCCTGCATCAGCAGATCGGGGCGTTCTTCCTTCTCGCGCGTCCCGCGTTCCAGCCAGGGTGCGCCGAGGTGAGACATGAAGTGCGCAATTTCGCGTCCTTCGTAATACTTGCCGATGCCGTTCCTCGTCCTGGGTCCGCGCGCGTAGAATTCCTCAGCGGCGCGGACGGTGTCGCAGACGAAGAGCAGGAGGCAGAAGAGCAGGAACCGGCTGGAAATCATGCGGTCAGAGTGGTGTGGAGAGGGCGGATTGGCAAGAAGTGCCGATGTTCGGTCGAATTGCGATTTTTTCTAAAACTGATTTTAAATTGGAGGCGTTATTGGGGTTCACCTTTGAGAGAAAACAGTATTCACTCCGACGCACTTCAGGAAACGGTCGGTGGTTGAGACATGAAACTGGATCAATTTGCATTTGCGAACGAACAACTGGCGGGAATGATTCGCAGCGGAATTCCCTTGGAGGGTGCGCTGCGCGAACTGAGCGAAAACCTCTCCGGCGGAAAACTGAAGTGCGAGCTTTCCGAACTCGAGAAGGACCTCGCCAAGGGCGTCCCTCTGGAAGACGCACTGGCTGATCGCAAGCTGCCGGATCTCTATCGCCAGACCCTGACCGTCGGCGCGAAATCGGGAGATCTGCCAGGGGTGCTGACGCAACTGGCCGATCATTACGCCCGCATGGCCACGCTGGCGGATCGGACCAAGGTGCTTCTCATCTACCCGGTAATTGTGCTGCTGGCGGCAACGGCGCTCTCGGTGGCTCTCAGCGTGATCCTTACGGTCAATCTCACTGAGATTCTCAATCTGTTTGATTACTGGTTCCAGTTCAGCAAAGGGACGTATCAATACCAGATCTGGGCGCCGACCATCCTGATCGCCGGGGTGACCATGCTGATCATCTGCCTGATCGTCTTCGCCCCTATCCGACGGTCATTGTCTTGGATGCTGCCGGCGTTTCGCGAGGTGCAGATCGTAAACGTCGCGTCCTCGCTGGCGGTTTTGCTTCGTGGCAACACTCCCCTCGGCGATGCGGTAAAGCTCGTCCGTGCCAACACCCTGAACCCGGCCACGAGGGTTGAGTTGGATCAGTGGTTGGAACGAATGGACCGGGGCGAAACTCGTTTCCATCGCATCGCGGAGCCATCCCAGTCTTTCCCACCACTGTTCGGTTGGGCGGTGGAAACCGCAGGCGACAACCTGGCCGACGGCTTTTCCCGCGCGGCAAAGTTGTTCCTCGGCCGCGCGAACTATCGCTTTGAACTTCTGTTGAATGTGTTCACCCCCGTCTCACTTGTAGTCTTGGGCGGGCTCATTATCGTGCAGGCGCTTCCCGTGATCGGTGGGATTACCGTCATGCTGGATAAACTTGGTTCGCGATGGAACTCCTGCTGGCAGCCTCCGACCCCACGCTGTTGTTCCGTCTGGTCACCCAGGGCGGAGGGTCTTTGTTGCTCATCGGCGCGCTGGTTTGGATCTTCCTCGTCCTGCGCCGGCCGCTGCGCGAACGGCACGAATCGGAGCTGCTGCTCGACCTGATTGAAGACACGATGACCGACCGGACCGCGATCGAACGCAGAATCATCGATCTGTCCGCAAGCGAAGACCAGGCATTGGGCGAACGATTCAAGAACTTGGGCGACAACCTGCGCGAGGGTAAGTCGCTCAAGGAGGGGATAGAGGAAGTTCCGGGGGTTTTGCCAATCGAGGTGAAGACCATGGTTATTCATGGGCTGCAGAACAACTCACTGCCGCAAGTCATGCTTTCCTGCCGTCAGCGCCTCAACGACTGCTTTTCGCGCTGGCGCACGGCGATGTCCGTGGTGGCCGGCGGTGGGATCGGTGTTCAGATTTTCCTGATGCTGACCGTCTCCATGGTGCTCACCTGGGTTTACCCCAAGTTCGAGGCGATCTTCGCCGACATGGTGGGCGGGCGTAGTATCCAGGAGATTGCTCCGCTCTTCGCCATGCTCCCCTACAACTACTTCCCAATCGGGTTCGCCATAACGATCGGGCTCGCGATCTTCAATATCTGGTTGTTCGCCGGGCTGATCCCTTCATCTTCAGTTGCTGAAATGATGGGCAAGACCCCCTTCGGACGCCTGGAATGGGCGCACCGGTTTTTTTCGTGGAAACGGCTCCGGGTGATCCGGGATTTTTCGACCCTGCTTTCGTCGTATCTCGACAGCGGCATGCCCGAGGCGGAAGCCGTTCAAACTGCCGGCGAGGCCACCGGTGATTCTTATGTGATCGCACGATCGAAGCGGATGCTGAAGCGCATGGAGAATGGCGAGACTCTGTTGGATGCGTTCAACGTGTTCGAGAAATCCACGGAGTTTCAGTGGCGCTACAAGAATGCGGCTCGCGCGGGTGGCAGCTACGTGGAAGCACTTTCCGGCTGGCACAACTCCCTGGATTCGCGCGCCTACTTCAAGGAGCAACGCATGGCACAGATTCTGACCGCGATCGTCATTCTGATGAACGGCGTGCTCGTGGTGCTGTTCACAGCCGGCATATTTCAGGTTTTCAGTGGCATGATCCAGATGCTTGCCCTTTGGGATGAAACTGAACGGAACAGGCAATTCAGAACGCGCGGTGATGTCGGCGGACCTGTCCGTCGGTATTGCGCTGTTGGCCATGATCATATTGCCGCTCTGCTACACCTGGCTGAAGGGGCAGCGAATCCTGCACATTCAGTATTACCGGGCTGCGGCAATGCAGGTCGTGGACGGTGAGATGGAAGTGCTCACCGCGGGTGAATGGCGAACGGTTCCTCAGGGAACGAACGACTACCCGGTCAATCATGCATCGCTGAAAAAGATTGCCTCGGGCAAATTGATCAGTGTGCGGAATGGAAAACGAATCCGCCTCGAGTGGATTCCAAATCGGACCGGTTATCGGGTCACCCGGGAGGTGGAGTTCGAATGAAATTGCTCCATCACAAATCAGGTCTCAGCGGGATCATGCTCATGCAGTGCCTGGTCTACATCCCGATCATGGCCTTGATCGTCTATGTGGCTGTAGATGCCTCGGTGACGTTGAAGGACGGCACCCACAGCCTGCAACGAGGTACGATGCGCCTGACCCAGTCCATGAGCGCGGGCGAACGCTGGCGAGAGGATATTCGGTCGATGACAGGCAAGCCGACATTGAAGCACGAATACGAACGCGAGGTGCACACGATTCCCGGGGTGACAAACTCGGTCCAGTGGTCTTTGTTCGAAGGCAAGCTCTGGCGCCGGGCCGATGAGTCCCGCGCATGGGCGAAGATGGTTGACCGCGTGAAATCCATCTCGATCCGGGAAGACAAGCGCGAACACGTCACTGCCTGGGTGCTCGATTTTGAACTCAAGCCCGGACATGCCCGGGCAAAACTGACACCGGTTTACACCTTCATCGCCGTTCCCGGCCATCAGGAGGAGTTGAAATGAAAATCTTGTGCGCCCCTCACAGCTCCCGGCAGGGCCTGGTGGTAATCGCCCTGGTCATGATCATCGGCGTCATGGGCGCGCACCTCATGGTGAACCAGTCGACCCTTCGACTTGTCGGCCAGGAACTGCGTGAGCTGGAAGACTCGCAGTTGGAACGACTGGACAGGATGAACGGTGTGAGGGTGATTCGGGCAGAGACCCGGAAGACTGGATCTAAGAAGCGATAGTCGAGGCGTTCGGAAAACCATCCGGCCACATTGCCCTCGGTGGAGCGCCGTCCACGAGAGTCAGATCGACATCAATGAATACCTTCGCGTTTTTCATGGCAGCCTCGTGCCTGATCCTGAAAGCGTGCGGGGAAGATTGCAATTGGTTCCCTGCCTCGTATCGTCCTTCCCCATGACTTTCAGATTCGCACTTGTCCTCTTCGCCTGCGTTGTCACGGCTGTTTGCGCGGACCGTCCAACCGTTCTGTTCATGGTGGGCGAACACGAATATGGCACCAAGGAAACGCTGCCGAAGTTTGCCAAGCAACTGAACAAGCTCGGAGTGGATTCCGTGTTTGTTCAGGCCAAATCCGATGACCGAAACTCGTTGGAATGCCACGAGTTCCCCGGTTTTGAAAAGGCGCTCAAAAAGGCCGATTTGCTTTTCCTCAGCGTTCGCCGGCGTTACCCAACGCCGAGTGCAATGAATGCGATTCGGGATTGGGTGAAAGCGGGCAAGCCCGTGATGGGCATTCGCACTTCCAGTCATCCCTTTGCATCGCGGCCCAAGGGCAAGGGCTACCAGCCACCGAAAGGGCACGTTGAATGGTTGGAATTCGATCGTGAAGTTCTGGGTGCGGAATACACCGGTCACTACGGCGCCGACGATGGCGAGTGCCTTGCCGCGATCGAATCCAAGAATGCCGCGCATGCGATTCTGAAAGGCATCAAGTTGCCGAAGAAACCTGAGATTCCATCCCACCTGTATCGCTCCGAGGTTGTGGATGCGAAGAACGTCAAGGTGTTGATGAACGGAGTGATCAAAGCCCGAAAGGTCAGCGAGCCCATTGCCTGGATTCGCACGCCCGGCACGCAGCGGATTTTCTACACCTCAGTCGGTGGCGTGGAAGACATGGCGCTGCCCTGGGTCCGCCACATGTTGGGGAACGCCGTGTTCTGGGCATTGAATGAAAAGCGGCCGGCAACATCGGCAGGAATTATCGGGGCTTGGAAACTGGCGGTGGACGATCCTGAAGGCACGACCCATCACCCGCGAATCACCTTGCGGATGGACAAGGGGAAACTGAAAGGCACCTACACCGCTGCCTCCGACAACCAGGACTACGACGCACTCAAGCTGCGATTCGCGGATAACCAACTTTTCTTCACCGCTGAGAGCTTTACCTGGACGGTCAGCTACAAATTGAAGGTCACCGGACCCCAGATGAAGGGAACGATGAACTACGACATCGCCGGCTTCACCGGAAAGACCGACATCAAGGGAACGCGGGTGCAGTAATGCCCGCCATCCATCCGTTCTTTTCAATTCCAAAACAGGCGCTATCAAATCGGACCCCATGAAAAATACTTTTTTCAGCTCTCTGCCAATCATCGCTCTGCTGGCCGGATGTGGTGGTGAGAAGAGCGCGACCAACGCTCCTCCCGTCAGCGCCTGGCCGGAGAAGGCCATCAGCATCTCGGTGCAGGGGCCCGCTGGGACAGCAACGGATGCGTTTGTCCGTGCGGTTGCGAAGGCCATGGGAACGGAACTCGGCGTGAACGTCGCGGTTGAAAACGTCGGCACTCCATTGGACGGCATGGCGGCCAAAAAGGTTTCCGAAGCGGCTCATGACGGTTACCAATGGGTGGGGGTTTCGGAGACGATGTTCACGGCGCCCTGGCGGGGAGTCACGGAATCCAAATTGAGTGACTGGAACTTTTTCTTTATCGCCGAGTTCCCGGCGGTGATCAGTGTGACGCCGGCGCAACGCCTGACCAAGATCCAGACCTTGATTCGTGAATCGAAGAAGGAAGATGCGGAATTACGCGTGGCTGCCTCGGCGGCCGGAAGTATCTGGCACGCGAAGCTGAATTCATTGGAGAAGGTCACGGATACGAAATTCGTGTTCAAACAGTTCGGTGGCGCCGGACCCAGCCAATTGGCCACCATGGCCGGTCAGGCAGACGCGGTCATCAGCTCATTGGGAGATCAGGCAAAACTGATCAAGACCAAGAAGCTCGTCCCTCTTGCAATCATCGGCGGACATTCGGCATCGCTTGAAGGCCATGGAGAGATTCCTGCCGCATCCGATCTTTATCCGGCGCTTGAAAACGACGGCCTCCGCAAGCTCGCCGGTTTCGCGCTGCCCGGCGATGTCCCTGAGGACGCGGTTAACATCATCGCCACCGCCCTTCAAAATGCCCTGGCGACACCCGAGGTGAAGGCACTTGCCGCAAACCACTCCGCGATTCTCTTGGGAACTCATGGAACTCCCGCCAACCAAGAGGCCGCCAAGGCAGCTGAAGTTCGTGCGTCCCTGGCGGAGGAAATCAAGAAATCAACCGAGGTCCCCGATCTCGAGCAGCAATGATCGACCAGGTTTCCATCGGCGACATCGCCGTCAAGATTGCGGAATACCGCGACTTCAAGGTCACCCATGAGGAGATCATCGGATGGTCGCGAGCCGCGATGATGGCTGCACATATTCCCCCGCACGAAGTTCCGCATGTGATGGATCTTCTGCAGGACATCAGCTGCAGCACGCCCGAGACCATGCGGCGCGCGGTTGAAGAGCACGAAAAACTCCTGAGCCGCGTTTATAACGAAGACGGACGGCTTCACTTTGGCAAGTGATTTGAAACGCCTCGACGAAAAGCGAATCCTCGTCATGGGAGGAACCGGCGGGATCGGTTTGTCCGCAGCGAAGGCGTTCGTGGTGGAAGGCGCACGGGTCTGCGTCGTAGGTCGTGATTCGGAGCGCGTGGACCTCGCTCTGGAGATGCTTGGGGAGAACGCAATCGGTTTTTCCGGCGACGCATCCAATCCCGACACCGCAATCCAAGCCGTGGAACTCTGCTGCGAAAACTGGGAAGGTGTGGATGGCCTTTACCATGTTGCCGGGGGAAGTGGCCGGCGTTTTGGAGACGGCCCGCTTCATGAAATCACCGATGAAGGTTGGAACCGGACCCTGCAATTAAACCTGAACTCGGTGATGTATTCCAATCGTGCCGTGCTTAAACAACTGCTGGATCGCAAGTCGGCGGGCAGCATTTTGAATTGCGGCTCCGTCCTCGGTGCCTCGCCCTCGCCGGAGTTCTTCAGCACCCAGGCCTACGCGACTACGAAAGCCGCTATCAACGGACTGACGCGGTCGTCCGCAGCGACGTTTGCCAAGGACAACATCCGCTTCAACGTCCTGTCTCCCGCACTTGTCGCAACGCCCATGAGCGAACGGGCTCAGACCAACGACGACATCATGAACTTCATCCAGTCCAAGCAGCCTCTCGATGGCGGCCGGATCGGGCAACCCGATGACCTGGACTCAGCCGCGATTTTCTTCATGAGCGACGAATCGCGCTTTGTGACCGGGCAGGTTCTCTCTGTCGATGGTGGCTGGTCGGTGGGTGGTTGAGGACGCGTTCAATCCCCAAAACCGCCTCGACAGCAACGCGCCCTCCGTGCCTAGACTAAGTCAATGGCGGACTCGCTGACACCAGCCGAACAGGCGCAGTTGCGACAGACGATCGACATGTTCCAGGTCATCGTCCAGTCGGATTCGACGGACTACCAGTCCGTGGAGATTCTCGAGGAAGCCTGCCTCAAGCTTGGCAAAGTGCGCGAGGGCGTCTCCACCTTCGACCAGGTCATCGAAGTCACCGCGGCTCACTGATCTCCGGATGATCTCGCTCGAAGAAGCCTGCGAACGAATCAAGGCATCGATTCCCGTTCCGTCAGCAGAATCAATCCCGCTTAAGTCGGCAGCAGGACGAATCGTTGCCGAAGATCTTTCTTCCCAGATAAACCTTCCGTCATTCGACAACTCCGCGATGGATGGCTACGCGGTAGTTGCTGCGGATACAAAGGGAGCTTCCAAGAGCAATCCAGTTTCACTGAAAATCGTCGGTGAGATACCCGCTGGTAAATCGCTCGATCGCACAATTAATTCCGGGGAATGTGCCCGGATCTTTACCGGCTCGCCCGTGCCGGTAGGCGCGAATGCAGTGGTCATGCAGGAAGACACGGAGACGGATGGCGAATCGGTTCGTATCCTCGATCAGGCACGGCCATTCGAGAACATCAGACTGCTGGGCGAAGATGTGAAGATTGGCGACACGGTTGCCAAGGCGGGCGAACCGATCAATGCGGGCTTGTTGAATCTCATGGGTGCGACCGGGCATGGAACAGTCATTGTCAACCAGGTGCCCAAAGTGGGCATCGTCGCAACAGGCTCGGAATTAAAGGAACGCGGCCAACAACTCCAGGCGGGTGAGATTCACGAAAGCAATCGCGTGATGATCTCCGCATTGGTCGCCGAGACCGGCACTGCAGCGATTGTCTATCCCTTGGTGGAAGATTCGCTGCCCGCCACGGTGGAGGCGTTCAAGAAGGCGTTTGCGGAATGCGACGTTGTCATCACGAGTGGAGGCGTCTCCGTAGGCGATCATGATTTCGTAAAGCCAGCCTTCACTGAACTCGGCGGCTCACTTGACCTATGGCGCGTGCGAATCAAACCGGGCAAACCCTTCGCTTTCGGCAAGTGCCGGGACGGTTTTCTATTCGGCCTCCCCGGCAATCCGATCTCTGCATTCGCCACTTTCATGGTGCTGGTTCGTCCGGCCCTGTTGCATTGGCAGGGCGCATCCGAAACGAATCTCCCGATGCAGACCGGCACACTCAGTGAACCCATCACGAATCGTGGCGATCGTCGCCATTTCGTTCGCGTGAGGATTGATGAAGAGGGAAAGGTATCCTCAGCCGGCACCCAGGCTTCACACATGTTGCACTCGCTCGCCAAAGCGAATGGACTTCTGGACGTTGCTCCCGAGACAACGCTTGCTGAAGGCACACAGGTGTATGTCGCGCGCTTTGGTTAGGCCGTAGCAGCGAGCAGAATGCTCCCTGTGCCCCGTTGTGCGCGGGTCTCCCGACCCTGCACGCAGACCTGACCGAGGGTCTCCGGTAATCCGGGGAGACCTCCGGTCAACTGAGTGGAACGATCCGGAGACCGATCCACAACTTTCGGACATATCTCAGTCCAAAACGCCAACTTCCTGTCAGAATTGTGGGTAACATACAGCTCGCTGGGAGCGGAAAGTTGCGCTGTCGCCATACATGAAACCGACTCCCTGAGTGAGTGCGTCCTCTATGGGCTTATTTTGAGAATTCTCCGAAGGGACGGTTCTTGAACTGTTTTAGCGCCCTGGAAAGCGCTTTCTGAAGATTGCGCACCACTTCCGGCTTTTGTGCCATGATGTTTCGGTGTTCCTCAGGATCAGCCTTCAAGTCGTAAAGTTGATCGGGCTGGAAGTAGTTTGGATTCTTCGCCGCGGCATAATGCCCAAGATGTCCGTTGCGCGTGAGATAGGGCCGTTTGAGTTTCTCACCCTTGAAACCATTGAAGAGTCGGCCCTGATTGATTCGTTTCTCGATGTCGTCCGGATAGCGAATGGCAATATACTTCCAGCGCTTGGTCTTCACCGCACGTGAGTGGCCGAGTTCTGCAAAGAGGACATCGCGAAGCGGTTTGCGCTCGCCAAACAGGATGGGTTTGAAACTGATGCCGTCGAATTGATAGTCGGCCGGAGGTTCGATCCCACAGACATCCATGATGGTCGGGGCAAGATCGATGTTGGCGACAAGTCCATCATACTTCGTGCCCGGTTTGATGGTGCCTTTCCATTGGAGGAGCATGGGAACGCGCATGCCGTAGTCATAAAGCGTGGCTTTGCCGTGGCGGTAGGAGCCGTGGTCGGGAACGAAAATGAACAGGGTATCGCGCTCCAATCCAAGCGAACGAATCTTGTCCAGCAATGCACCGACTCCGTCATCCAGCCAGAGCGCATAGGCATCGCGATCTTTGAAACCGGCCGCGCGGTTTCGGCGCAGGACATCTCCACGGCTGGGCAGAACATCAAAGCCTTCCTTCACAAAGCCCTCGCCGGTCATGCGTGGATCGGCGTTCAGCGAGAATCGGTTTGCCCATGGAGCCGGTCCGTGATGAAGCGTCGTCGAAAAATAGAGGAAGAAGGGATTGTCCTTGTTGTCTTCGAGGAACTTGAAGGCCTTGGCGACGGTCCAATCGAGATTGTGAACGTTTAGCGCGTCGCATTGGAGTTCCTTAAGGTTGGCGGCATAGATTCCGTCCGCGAAATCGAAGCCATGCCGGCGGATCTCGTAGGCCCATTTCTGATGATTGCGTCGCATGCGTGCGTTGATCTTGGGATCCCGCGGATCGGCGTCTTGCGGATAAGATTCCAATGCGGCCTTCCGTCCCTTGCCATTGCCAACGACCAGCCAGTCGTGCCGAACCACATGTGACTTACCGACGAATCCGGTGGTGTAGCCGTTCTGTTGCAGGACCTTGGCGATGTTCCAGCGATCCGGTTCGAGTTCACCGATGTTCTCAACCTGGGTCTGGTCGCCGGGCGGATGTTCGGCGAGGAAGCGTTCCCCTTCGCAACGGCCCGCGAATCGTCCGGTCAGGAAGCTGTAGCGTGATGGCGAACAAACGGTCGAGGTGACATTGAAATCCGTCAGGAACAATCCCTCTTTCGCCATCCGATCCAGACGAGGCGTGTGTACCTTGCCGCCCATGAACCCAAGCGAATCCCAGCTCTGGTCGTCGGTGATGAACAGGACGATGTTAGGCCGCTTTGCTGCTTGCGCGACATGCACGATGCAGGCGCATAGCAGAAGCTGGATGGTTCGTTTCAATGCAATGGGCACGGGATTATTAACCCAGATTGCCGATGGCGCGGTCGAGATCAATTGCGGTCTGATTGTGCGGATTCACAATCCTCGTGAATTATGCCAAGCTCGCCCTCGTTTAATCCAAGACACGCATGATTGATGTCCCTACAGATCGACGCAGTTTTCTAAGAGCCGCTGGTGTTTCGCTTGCCTTGCCGGCGCTCGAAAGTTTTTCCGGACCGGCACTTGCCGCGTCGAACTCAGCCAAGGCGAAGAACATTGTCTGCATTGGCACCTATCTCGGCTTTTACCAGAACGCCTTCTTCCCGAAGCAATCCGGGCGTGACTATGAACTCCCCGCCTTGCTGAAGCCTCTCGCGGACCATCGTGATGAGTTCACGGTTTTCTCCGGTCTCGATCATCGCGCGCCGAACGGACATGGCGCCTGGAACAACTTCCTCTGTGGACAGAATCCCGGCAGCTACTCGCTCGATCAGCAGATCGCCGATCAGATCGGGCAGGACTCGCGTTATCCGTCCATCCAACTCAGCGCCGGCAAGGTCAGCCGGACCATGAGTCACACGAAACAGGGCGTGGCGCTGCCGATGATCCAACGTCCGTCTGTTTTTTACGGAAAACTCTTTGCCTCGCCCGAAGATCGAGCCCGCAATGAATACCTTTTGCGCTCTGGCCACAGCTCACTCGACGTGGTGCTTGACGATGCCAAGCGGCTGGTGAATTCGGTTTCATCCTCGGACAAAGCCAAGCTGACAGAGTACTTCGATTCGCTTCGCGAAGTGGAGAAGCGGATGGGCCACCAAATCAAATCGGTGAACGATCCGATACCCGAGACAAACTACAAACTGCCGGGATACGATCCGGTTGCACCGACGCTGCAGCTTGAGGCGGAGAACCTCATGTATGACCTGATGGCGCTCGCCCTGGAGACCGATTCCACGCGTGTGATGAGTTTGTTCATTGGCGGCTTGGGGCAGGTCTTCACGATCAACGGCGAGACATTGCAAGCCGGCTATCATGCTCTCTCTCATCACGGCAACGACCCGGATGCAATTGCGGATCTGATCAAGGTAGAAACGGAACACATGCGTTGTCTCAACCGTTTTCTCACCCAGCTGAAGTCCAAAACCAACGCGCAAGGACAACCCTTGCTGGACAGCACGATCGTCCTGTTGGGATCAGGCATGGGCGATGCCAGCCGGCATGCGAACTCAAATCTTCCAACCCTGGTCGCTGGAGGTGGATTCGAGCACGGCCAACACATTGCCGTGGATCGCAAGGCCAAGGATGCGCCATTGCTCGGGGATCTCTACCTCAGCCTGATGCAGCAACTGGGCATGGAGACGGATCGATTTTCCAATGCCAGCCGGAATCTAAATCATCTCTTCTCGTGATGGCGCCACATAGGTCCTATCTGGCCTATTGGTCCTCTATCGTCGCCGGCCTTTGTGCGATGTTGCTCGGCCAGTCACTCGAGGCGAACGTGCCCGCCAAAGTTTCCAGATTCCTTGACGAGCACTGTCTCGACTGCCACGACGCTGGTATCCAAAAAGGCGAGATCAACCTTGAGTTCACCAAGATCGATTGGAGCGACAAAAACAACCTGGCGCTGTGGGAACGCGTATTGAACGTCTTGGAGTCCGGCGAAATGCCGCCCAAGAAAAAGCGCCAGCCAAAGTCCGATCTGCGCAAGGAAATCGTTCGCTGGATCGACGGCAAACTGACCAGACACACGCCCATTGGGGGAACGCTGGCCCGTCGTTTGAATCAGGCCGAATACCGCATGACGATGCAGAAGCTGTTTGGCATCGGCGGCTTCAAACTGCCACCCGGGTTTCCGGCTGACCGGGAGCATCACGGCTTCGACAACCTGGGCGAAGGTCTCGTGCTCTCGCCACCGTTGCTGCAAGCCTACGCTGAAACGGCCCGAATTGCAGCTGACGTGATCTACCCGCCGGTCCGTAAAGCGCCCAAGCCGTCCACGCAGACAGCCCAAGCGAAGGACCTTGTGATCAGCTATTCATCCAGCAAGCTGGTGAATGGCGCAATGCGACTGGGCATGAAGTGCGATCCCATTCAGCGCAGCTGCACCTGGCCGAGCCGGATTGAAGCGGATGCGTCGGGAGTGTATCGCTTCAAGGTGTCACTTTCCGCCTTTCGCGGTGAAAGCGAGCCGATGATTGCCAAGGTACTGGCCCGCGACGTTTCGAGTTCAGATTCGATTTCCCACAAAGCACTGCGTCTGCTCAAAGAGATCGAGGTCGCGCATGAGGCCCCCAAGGCCTACGAGTTTGAAGCCGAATTGTTTGAAGGACAGACGATCGTTTTGCACTGGGTGAACGCCACCCTGGACAGCGATCGCGCGGACAAGGCGGATCTTCAGGAATTCTTCCGCAACAAGGGCATGGCGAATCCTCGTTACCTCGCCGCATGGAACGCGATGTTGAAGAGCGAGAAGGGGCAGGGCTTCCGGGGAGGGATCGGCTGGGAACGGGTGAAGGAACAACTGGCTCGGGAAGACTTGCCGGAATTGTCTGAGAAAGAACGCGCGGCCTTGTTGAAGAAGATCGCCGGCAATCCGGTGCTTTACGCGGAAACGGTTGTCTTTGATGTGTTTGAAAACGGACCGGCCCTGGAGATCCATGGAGTAACGGTTGAAGGTCCGGTTCGCGTCATTGAAGGCCCGAACGAACGGAAAAGCAGGAACCTTCGGAAGCTGTTCGCCGGTGAAGAAGATGAGCCGGCCAATATCATCAGGAATTTCCTCACCCGTGCTTTCCGCCGAAGCGTCGATGATGCGGTCGTAGATTCATATATCCGGCTGCACAATCGTCATCTGGCCGCCGGCCACACGGCTCATGAAGCCATGCACCTCGTCATTCGAAAGGCGCTGATCTCGCCTCGATTCCTCTACCGCTGTCTCCATGACGGTCCGCTCGATGATCATGATCTCGCGACACGCCTGTCTTACTTCCTCACCGGCGGACCTCCTGACCGCAAGCTGCTCTCGATTGCCGCAGCAGGGCGAATGACGGAAGTTCTTCGCAAGGAAGCGGAACGCCTGCTCCCACGTCGTCCCGGTGAGCACTTCGTCGTGAACTTCATCGGCCAGTGGCTGGACACGCGGTTGCTTCCCGAGATCATGCCGGATCCACGCTTCAAGTTCTCGGCGGCAGACGCGCAAAGCGCCAAGTCCGAAGTGGAACATCTCTTCAGCGAAATTCTGCGGGAGAATCGCCCGATGACCGACTTCATCGACCCCGACTTCACCTGGACCTCCGCCCGCCTCGCGCAAAACGTTTATGGACTCAGGTCCGGGTTCGACAAACGCAAGAAATACACCATCCATCGTGTCGAACTCCTGAGAGGTGGCCGCTTCGGTGGCGTGTTGGGGAATCCTGCCGTGATGATGGCCACCGCCAATGGTGTGGATACTCAACCCGTCATCCGTGGAGTCTGGGTGCTTGAGAACATCATGGGCACGCCTCCACCTCCACCACCAAAGGCAGTCCCCGCACTGACACCGGACACACGAGGCACCACGACCCCGCGCGAATTGCTCTCCGCACACACGAAGGAAATCTCCTGTGCGGGTTGCCATCGCAAGATCGATCCCGTCGGTTTTGTGCTGGAGAACTTTGACCCCGTCGGCCGTTGGCGCGATGAGTGGCCAGGTATCAAGCAACGGATCGATGCGTCATCAATGCTTCACGATGGCACAAAGATTCGGGACATCGTGGACTTCAAGGCCTGGCTGCTGAAGAACATTGACCAGTTCTCCCAATGCCTGGCCGAGAAGCTGATGACCTACGCAACCGGTCGCATCCCCAATTACTCGGAACGCAAAGAAATCGCGGCCATTGTCAAAACCAATCGTGAAAACGGAAACGGTTTTCGTGATCTGCTCCTCGCGCTCATTGAGAGCGAGTCCTTTCGTACGAAGTAGGCACGATCGCGAGATTGACCCCGCCCCGTGCTGGAACTGACCCCGCGCCGCAATCCTGATGCCGGGCATCGCGACGAACAAACGCGGCAGATATTCCGGATTCGGGTCATGTCTGAGTGAGACGAACGGCCGGTGTCTGCCCGGATCAACGAGATGCTTTGACGCGGAACGGGCTTCTTCGTATTCCGATCCGCTTTCAGATTATGAACCGAAACAGATTGATCGTTTTGATTGCCGCGACACTTGTCATTTCCACAACTGTGCGCGCAGCTGATGGCTCGAAAGACGGATGGATCTCGCTCTTTGACGGCAAGTCACTGAAGGGATGGATACCATCGGAGAACCAGGATTCGTGGCAGATCGTTGATGGCGCGTTGGCGGCAAAGGGGCCGAGGTCGCATCTGTTCTATGGCGGCAGCGTTTCGAATCACCGCTTCAAGAACTTCGAGCTGTCAGTGGACGTAAAGGCGGAAGGGAATGCCAATGCGGGGATTTATTTTCACACCGAGTATCAGGAGGAGGGATGGCCGAGCAAAGGCTTCGAGTTCCAGGTCATCAACTCGACGTTCACTGCTTTCGAAACACGGAACAATTACATCGAACGCAAAAAGACCGGCAGTCTCTACGGCGTTCGGAATATTGGACGATCACCGGTGCGAAATGACGAGTGGTTCAACTATCGGATCATCGTTCGCGGCAAGACGATCCGCGGATTCGTCAACGGCCGCCTGATGGTGGACTACACCGAGCCGGACAAACCTCATGCGACCCGGGATGGATCGCGCGTTCTTTCCGACGGAACCTTTGCCTTCCAATGCCATGATCCGCACAGCGTGGTGTTGTTCAGGAACGTCAAAGTGCGGCCCTTGCCGACCGACGTCAAAACACCGGGCAAACCGCTTGATGATGAACTCGAGTATCGGCTTCGAAAATTCGGTTCGAGTGTGAATTTGCCAACGGCGGACTTTCACGTTCACTTGACAGATGGATTGACCGCAGAACGACTCCTGAAGCACGCGAGGAAGTATGGATTCACCTATGGCGTTGCCGTTGCCGCTGGTCCGGGTACGAGGATCAAATCGGACGCCAATCTCCGCGATTTCATGGACGGCTACGATCGCAGGCCTGAAACGTATCTCGGGCTACAGGCCGAAGGACGCAAGTGGTCGCAGACATTTGCAATCGATACCAGGAAGCGCTTCGACTATGTGTTTGCCGACGTGGTGCAGTGGGCGGACGGGAAGAAGGTCGGTGATCGTGAGAAGTTCATGGATCAGTTGGTCAAACGTATCGAAGCGGTCGCAAGCAGCAGAATCGATTTCCTGGCCAATGCCACGTATTTGCCCGCTTCCATTCGTGAAGACTACGACGAGCTCTGGACAGATGCGCGGATGGACCGGGTCATTAAAGCCCTCCTGGAGAATGAGGTAGCCGTGGAAATCAATGCGCGTCGCCAGATCCCGAGTGCGGAATTCGTCAAGAAAGCCAAAGCCGCTGGATTGAAGTTCACCTTTGGGACGGACAACACCGGCGCGAATGATCTGGGTCGCCTGGATTATTGCCTTCGCCTGGCTGCCGAGTGCCGGTTGAAGCGGAAGGACTTCTGGTTCCCGGATCGGTAAGGGGACCTGCGCCGGGAAGGAATTGTCACCCGCCGTCAATCGGGGCTACATTCCGCGCGACGTGGGTGAACTCATCACAAAACTGAAATCGATTGTCACCGAGGACTTCATCGGCGCCGGGCTCGCCACGGGAGCGGCTGGCACGACACGTCTTTCGAGGCCGGAACGGGTCTTTCACTTCTTCGTCTTCACGATCAAGAGTTTCATCCAGAATCGCTGTCTGGTGCGCGCCTCGGCGCTCGCGTATTCGAACCTGCTGGCGCTCGTTCCCATGCTGGCAATCGCCATCAGCGTGTCGGCCGTGATCCTGAAGAAGGAGGGTGACAAGCCGATCGAACAATTCGTCGAATGGGTCGTGGCGAATATCACGCCTGTGGCTGCGGGAAAAGCAAAGGCTGAAAACACCGACAGCACCGACGCCAAGGTGATCGACGACGAAATGCAGACGCAGGTTGTTCGGCACATCAACACCTTCGTGAACAACATCCGCGGTGGCGCGCTCTCGGGCTGGGCGATGGCCTTTCTCGTGTTCCTGGTCATCTCGATGCTTTCCCGGGTGGAGGATACGTTCAATGACATCTGGGGAGTTTCGAAGGGCCGGACGTTCTTCACGCGCCTGGTGACGTATTGGTCGGCCATGACGCTTGGCCCGATATGCCTGATCGCCGCGATCGGCATGAACACCACGCATGAACTCGCTGAGTTCAAGGAACGCATCGCCCAATGGCAATGGCTGGGCAGCGTGGTGCATTACCTGTTTGCCGCGCTGCCGTACATCGTCCTGAGCCTGGGCTTCGGGCTGTTTTACAAGGTCATGCCCAACACCAAGGTGCAGTGGCGTGCGGCACTCGTCGGAGGGATCTTTGGCGGCTGCCTTTGGCAGTTGAACAACCTTGCCGGCGTGCTTTTCGTTTCGCGGACGGTGACCAACCACAAGATCTACGGCAGCATGGGATTGATCCCCGTGATCATGATCAGCATGTATCTCGGCTGGCTGATCCTCCTCTTTGGCGCACAGGTCGCCTACGCTTATCAAAACCGTCGGGCATATGTGCAGGATCGGATCGTCGAGAACCTGAATCACAAAGGGAAAGAAATTCTCGCGCTCCGCATCATGACCCAGATCGGACTCCGCTTCCACAAGGGCGAAGGCCCGACCTCTGCCCAGGAACTGGCCGAACTGCTCGGTGTTCCATCACGGCTCGTCGTTGATATCGTGGATACGCTTCTCGACGATCAACTCGTGTTCGAAATCAACGAAGAAGACCCTGCTTATCTGCCAGCCCAACCTTTGAACCGGATCAGCTTCGCGGTCGTGATCGAAGCAGTTCGAAGCGGTACCGGCGCGGACCAGACAGCCGCGCTTGAACCCGGTGCCGATCGGGTCACCGACGAATATACGCAGGTTTTGGCGGCCGAACTCGACTGCGCCGGGAAGATCACGATTCAGGATCTGGCAGTTGAGCTGAGCGAAGCAGAGAGATCCGAAGCCGAAGAGGCAGTTCCAACCGCAACTTGAAGCTCGTCGCTGGGAGCTTGGGGTTTCCGTTCCTGATTCTGGTTGGCAGAGAGCCCAGCCCACAGCTAGTCTTTGAACAGTGCTGGCCGCCATCAAATTCGCCGGGGTGTTCATCGCCGCATTGTGGCTTGGCGGAAGCATCTTCTTCACCTTCGTTGCAGCTCCGGCGTTTTTCTCCGACCCGGATATCACCCGCCTGTTGCCGGCACCTTATAACGGCGAGATCGCGCAGGAGATGTTGAAACGCTTCTATGTCTTTCACTATGTCTGCGGTGTGCTGGCGATTCTGCACCTCGGCTTCGACTGGATTTATACCGGCAAGACGATGCAGAAGTTGAACCTCTGGCTGGTGCTTGGAGTGTTCGGAATGGCCTTGGTTGCGGGCAAGTGGATGCATCCCAAGCTCTACGAGCAGCACAAGATCAAATACTCCGAACAATACGGTGTGAAAAATATTTCTCCGGAATTGAAGGAGGCCGCACCACGCTCATTTTCCACCTGGCATGGCATCTCCCAATCCGCGAACCTGCTGATGCTGTTGGCCTTATGCGGATACCTCTGGCAGATGATGCATCCCAAGGAGGGTCCCAAGTACCTCGGCTCGGGGAAATTCAACATTGACAAGGGTTACTGAACACGGGACTGCTCCTTAAGCGTATCACCCATTTGTGGGTACAAATTAAGGGTCCTGCCATGATCTCCAATGAACGACCGTCGTCGTATAGTCCCCGACAACGGCCACAGAATAATAACCAACGGCACTCCTCTCCGAAGCGAGAGATTCCCGAAGAAACCATCCGTACCGAACGCGTTCAAATCGAACGCAAGACCTTCATCCTCACCCTGAAGGAAAACCCACGCGGGCGCTTCCTGCGAATCACCGAGGATGTAAACGGAAGGCGCGACAACATTATCATCCCAAGTACCGGCCTTGAAGAGTTTTCAAGCCTGGTTGCGGAAATGGTGAAGACGTCGGACGAGACCGAGCCGAAGCTTACCTGACTTCGGCGGTCGCCAACTCCAGACGTGGGGCATCGCTCCACAGCCCCTCAAGATCGTATTTGGCACGCATGTCTTCGCGCATGATGTGCACGATTACGTCGATGTAATCCATGGCAATCCATCCGCTGTGATGATCGCCGTCGATCCGATGGCACTTCGTGTCATGCCTGGCCTTCAATCCGCCCTCCAGTTCGTTTACGATCGCACGCAGGTGGGGATCGCTGGACCCTGATGCGATCACAAAAAAATCCGTCACGTCCGCCACACCGCGCAGATCGAGCACGACGATGTCTTCCGCCTTCTTGTTGTCGGCGTATTCGTGGCAGAGACGGGCTAACTTCTCACTTTCCATTTCCGCGACAAGGTTGCACTGAAGCGTTCAAAGATAAAGGCCGTTGTTCCGAATCGCCTCGGCGACGCGCGATCCGGTGAGGTGCTTGACCGGCAAGCCGGCCACCACGCGTTCGCGAATCTGTGAGGATGAAACTCCCAGGGGGAAGCCTTTCAACATGTGGATGCGGAATGGCTCCGGCGCCGAAACGGCCTCCTGGCCAGGGCGGGGAATCACCAGGAATTCCAGCGCATCGGCGAGCTCATTCGCATCGCGCCACTTGTCCAGGGTCGGCACATGATCGGCACCGATGAGCCAGAAGAACCGGCAGTCCGGACAACGACTTTGCCAGTCGCGAACTGTGTCGATGGTGAAGGAAGTTCCCCCTCGCTGAATCTCCTGCGCATCGATTTCGAAGTTTGGTTCGCCCGCAAGCGCCAGTCTGAGTAATTGAACGCGATGCGTGGCTGAAGCTGGTTTGGATTCGGGCTTGAAGGGAGATTGGGCGGCCGGGATGAAGATCAGGCGTTCCAATCCAAACTCCTCACACGCAGCCTGCGCGACAAGAACGTGCCCCAGATGCACCGGGTCAAAGGAACCTCCGAAGAGTCCGATCTTTCGCATGAACGGTTCAGCAGGTGCTGCTCATCTGCGCCGGGTTGCCCTCGGCTTCCAAGGCGCTTTCCTCAAGAACTCCTCGAACCTTCGGCACCAGCAGGAAGGCTTCAATGATCATCCAGATTTCCAAGGCGATGGTCGCAAGTCCGATGCCGACGAGCAGCCATTTCTTCTGCGCGATCCAGCTCGCTTCACCGATGAACAACTGATCACTCATCGCCCAGACCGGCATGATGAGCATGAAGATCATCGGCAGGGAGATGAACCAGATCGGTTTGTCGCGGCGCCACAGGTAGAAGAAAATCACCATGAGAGCCAGGCCGGCGAGCAGCTGGTTGGTCGCGCCGAACAAGGGCCAGAGGAGCAATCCGCCCTTGCCGGCCGTTGCCCAGGTCCAGCCCTCCCAGCTTCCAACCGGAGCGGCTGCCACCGCCACGGCGAGAGTGACGGCAAAGACGGTCGCGCCGTGCTTGTTTGCCAGCGTCCCCCACACTCCGGTGAGCTCACCCTTTTCAGATTTCTTGCCGCCCGTCACCGCGGACAAGGTCGCGGCAAGCTCCTGGATGACGTAGCGCTGGAGTCGGCAGGCGGTATCCAAAGTCGTGCCGGCAAATGAGGCGACCAATACTCCCATCAACGCGACTGCGATCCCTGCCGGAAGCCCAAGTGATTTCAAGAAATTCGCCGCACCGTCGACAAAAGCTCCAACCTTCGCGCCCAGTCCCTTGGCCGTGCCCCATGACGCATAGCGATTGTTCCAGGCCGCCTTGCCGGTGAGCACTACCCCGGCGGTTGCGCCGGTGTAGTCGAAGGTCAATCCATTCGCTGAAAAAGTAGTGGCCGAATCGGCCGTGACCGTGGTCACTGTCCCACTTGCAGTTTCCGTCACAATGAATGAGTTACTGTTCCCACGAGCGATGTTGTATTCCTTCTTGTCGATCAACGTTGCCGAAATTGTCGAATCGGCTTCGGCTCCAAATTTCGCATGGGAGCCCAATCCCAATCCGGCACAGCACGCGACAATTACCAGTGTTGCCAGAAAGCCTTCCGTCAACATTCCACCATAGCCCACAAAGCGCGCATCGGGTTCACTCTTCAGCTGCTTGCTGCTGGTGCCACTGCTCACAAGGCAATGAAACCCGCTGCAGGCGCCACACGCGATCGTGATGAACAGAAAGGGAAAGATGAACGGTGCACCGGCGGGCGCCATATCAAAGGCGGGCGCGGCAACGGCGAGTGGTTCGCCTTTGATTCCTTCGGCGACCGGAGCACCACCGGCAAACGCGGCCGCAAACAATCCCAGCACAATCAGCGCGAGGGCCGAGATCAATTGAAGCGAGTTGATGTAGTCGCGCGGTTGAAGCAGCGTCCATACGGGCAACACGGAGGCGACGTAGGAATACACCAGCAACACGACCACCCAGGTCATGATGGACCAGCCCGCGAGAGCTTGGTTGAACGCGCCGAGCGGTCCGGCGTTTCCGAAGATGACAGTCAGATACATCACACCCAACGCGGCGAGCGATGGAAGCAGGAGGTTGACTCCCTTCCGATGAAGCATCACGCCAATCGTCACTGCTATTGGGATTTGAATGATGCACGGAAAGATGGCGGCCGGGTATTGTTTGAACACCGCAGCGATCACCAATCCGAAAATGGCGAGCACGATCGTCAGCGCCATGAAGAGGATGGAGAGGAAGAGCAGACGCACACGCGGCTTCATCACCCGACCCGCCACGTCCCCGACTGTTTGTCCCTTGTTACGCAGACTCACGACGAGCGCGCCGAAGTCATGCACGGCTCCGATGAAGATCGAACCCAGAACCACCCACAACAATGCAGGCACCCAACCCCACATGACTGCGATGGCCGGACCAACGATCGGCCCAGTGCCGGCGATGGAGGTAAAGTGATGTCCGAAAACCACGCCCTTGTCCGTCGGCACATAATCCACGCCGTCCTTGTATTTCTCGGAGGGACAGATTGCCTGCGCCGAGAGGGCGAAGATTTTGCCACCCAGCCAGCGTCCGTAGGTGTGATATGCGACGATGAATCCGACTCCGGCCAGCAGTGCTATTGCGAGTGTTTCCATGAGAGGCGGGGATTCTGCCAAAATGCGTTTTACTGTCGAGCATGGTCCGAGAACGCAGCAATCTCGCCGATCCATCGGAAACTGCGGAACAATTCCCAATGCTAGAATGTGGAATCGGGGCTATATCCCCGACTCGAACGACTCTCCTACAGGAATAATATAAAGGTTAACTTTTTAACCTTTAACACTTGAGAATTCACACCCATCCGCTATCAATTCTCCCAAACCAAACTCAACACCTACCCGAAATGACCCGCTCCAACTCATTCACCCCTTTCGCGCTCAGCCTGTTACTGGCAGCGCAAACCCTGCTCGCCCAGAGCACGGGTATCATTGCCCCCCCCGCCGGTCTTCGGCGAAGCGACCACGCAGCCAAACAACATGAGTCTACCCCTCGTGTTCCTCTTCGACGCCGATCCGCAGGCTGCTGAAGGAGGTCCCGACACTGCATTCGTTTTGGTCTTGCGTGGTGGGGATGTTTCCCAACCACTGACCGTGCACTACGCCGTTGGCGGCACGGCGGTGAACGAGGTGGACTACCAACCTCTTTTGGGATCTGTGACAATTCCCGCGGGCGAGTTCACTGCGCCGATCGTGATCACTCCGATCGACGACGCGGTTGGCGAACATCGTGAGACAGTGCAGATCGAACTCACCCAACCGGCCGCAGGCACGACCGCCTATCGTGTGCGCTGGCCCGGGCGCGCGACGGTCACGATCCTGGACAACGATGGCGGCGTGCCGTCTCCTCCCGCGGTCGAGTTGGCCAACCCGCCAGAAGGCGCCACCTTTCGCGGTCCGCTTGACCTTCATCTATTCGCGCACACCGATGATGAAGACGGGGTGGTCAATACCGTTGAGTTCTTCGCCAACGGGCAGAGCTTGGGAATCGTCAGCAATTTCTTCCTCACTCCGATTCCGCTCGAAACTGGAACGGGTGGAAACGCGGCAGGGGTCAGCTTGGATGTCATCAATGTAACCCTGCCTAGCCGGCGTCCGAATCCGAACACCTCAGCAGGTGGCCTGGTCCTTCCTCCAATCTTTCCCTTCAGCCTGACCTGGGAAAACGCCCAGCCCGGGACGTACGAATTGAGTGCCGTCGCGACGGACAATGCCGGTCTGAGCAGCACCTCCAAGACGGTCAACATCACGATCGAGCTCGATACGACGCAGCCGGAAATCACGGTCTTTGCACGCGACGGATATGCGGCTGAAACAGACCCGACCGGACAGGTCGACACCGCAACGTTCGTCCTCCGGCGTAGCGGCTCGGTTCAGGCGGAACTCAACGTGCAGTTTGCCTTGAGCGGAACAGCAACGGCAGGCGTGGACTACGACCAGATTCCAACTTCGGCGATCATTCCGGCGGGCCAGCGCGAGGCAGAAGTCACAATCAATCCGATCGATGATGCGATTGGCGAACCAACCGAATCGATCTTCATCGAGCTTCAACCCATTGCCTGCGTTGAGATTGTTCCTCCACCGGCCGATTGCTACCGATTGGGCCGAATCACGCGGGCACGTGCGCGGCTGGCGGACAACGACAACTTTGAAACGAACTATCCCCCCACGGTCAGCATCTTTTCTCCTTGGAGCGGAAGCGTTCACGTGGAGCCACAGGAATTGTTCGTCGGTGCATCGGCGTGGGATCGCGACGGGTCGATTGCCACGGTTGAGTTCTTCGACGGTGAAACCAGCCTTGGCGTGGTTTCAAACAACACCCTTCAAGTCGATGCAGTTGCCGGGCTCAGTTTCCTTCCACCCTGGAGCTTGACGTGGTCCAACATCTCGATCGGCGAACATGTCCTCACCGCAAAAGCCATCGACAATGAAGGTGCGGAATCGGTCTCTCGCCCGGTCACGATCAATGTTGTGTCCAGCAACCCATTGCCGACAGTCACCATTGTTGCCGCGGACGCTGAAGCATCGGAACCGGCCGTTGCCCAGCCGGGCGGGGGAGTTCCGCAGGTATTGGATACGGCGCGGTTTGTTGTGACGCGTGATGGACCGACGGACCACGACCTGGTCGTTACTTATCGCCTGGACGGCCGCGCCAAACACGGCATCGATTACGCACCAATGAACTTCAGCGTCACGATCCCGGCCGGACAAAGTGCCGCTGATATTGAAATCCTGCCCCTTGACGATTCCATACCTGAAGGACCAGAGAATGTGATCGTGGCATTGACCACAGCGGATCAGTTCATCGGAGCCAATGGAACTGCGGGAGGTGGGATTATCGGAATTCCGCTGTCACCATCCCCATATCGTGTGGGGCAACCGGGAAGCGCCGAGGCGATCATCCTCGACAACGACTCCACCGGCGTCAATGCGCCTCCCGAAGTCACCATCATCCGTCCGCATGCCGGTTCGGTGCATGACAACGAAGGCGTCATTCGTATCGACGCGCTTGCGTTCGATCCCGGCGGATCCGTCGCCCGTGCGAGATTGTTCGCCAATGGCGCACTCATCGGTGAGCAGAATCTCGCATTTATCCTCCCGCCTCCTCCGGGTATTCCGCATACGTTCACGTTCCGATGGACCAATGCTCCTGCCGGCACCCAGACCTTGACCGTGAAGGTCGATGACAACGGCGGCACGGAATCTACCTCTCCACCAGTTGAAATTTTGGTCATCGAACGTCCCGAACAAACCGTCGTGTCAGTGCACGCGGTTGACCCGGAAGCCTCTGAAAGTGGCGACGTGACGACCAACGGGGCCCTCCACAGAGGTATCAATACGGCGACCTTTGAGATCCGCCGGGAGGGTCATCTCGATCACGCGGTTACGGTGTTTTATCGGATGACCGGAACTGCACAGATGGGAGCGGACTATCTGCCGCTGGGCGGTGAGGTGCGCTTTGAAGCCAATGAGACAGTGAAACGTGTCGTCCTCATTCCAATTGACGATACGATCCTGGAACGGACTGAGACTGCGCGTCTCGAAGTGCTGCCTCCGGTCTGCGTCGCCATCTTTCTGCCTCCTCCCGACTGCTACGTGGTGAGCCAGGCGGGGCGCGCGACGGCGTTGATCCGTGACAACGACGAGAATCGCAACCGCGCGCCACGTGTCATTGTCACGAATCCGCGGAATGGTCAGCGTTTCACCGCGCCGGCTACGGTCGAGATCGAAGTGGCCACGCGCGACCGGGATGGTTGGGTGACTCAACTTGAATTCTTTGCCAACAACAACAAGCTCGGTGATTCGATCATCCACTTCATCGACCCTCCTCCCCCGAATCAGCGCCAGGTGTTTACGCTCAATTGGACGAATGTTGTGGAAGGCCAGTACGACATCCATGCACGCGCCACCGACAATCTCGGTGCCACGACGGACTCGCATCCGGTCTCGATCACTGTTCGCGGGGAGAATTCACTGCCCATTGTGAACATCTACACCCGTGACGGACGCGCCTCCGAAGAACCCGATGCGAACGGCCAGTTGAACACCGCCCTGTTTGTGCTGACACGCACCGGGAACACCAACTCTGATGTGGCCGTTCATCTGCAAATCGGCGGCCGCGCCCAGAATGGAACGGATTATCAGACTCTCAACGACATCGCCGTCATTCCGGCAGGCGAGACCGTTGTGCCGATCGAGATCATCCCGATCGACGACACCCTGCATGAGCGTCGCGAATCCGTCATCGTCGGCCTCACCGTTCCGGATACAGCGGTAGCGCTGAACTACGAACTCGGGTTGCGACGCAAGGCGGGAGCCGTGATCATCGACAACGACAGTCCGGCGCCCGGCACGGATTCAAACATTCCAGTCGGCAACGCATTGGAAGACGGCACCGTGCATGTTTCGCTCGTCGGGGCAACCGGCACGCAGGTGGTCATCGAGGTTTCCGGCAACATGATCGACTGGTTCGAGTTGGTTCGCACCACGGTATCGAACGGCCGGATTGATTTCCTCGATCCGGAAGCATTGCTCAAACGCGCGAACTTCTATCGGGTGATCCCTTTGGACCTCCGTACGACTGCGGTGGAAGCCCAACGCAGATTCTGACGGGACGAGACTTCAGCAACGACCATCTCATCCTTCAGCCAAATTAAGGCGCGGTGGCGCCAACGCTCTGCCAGGCCATTCACTGATTCGTCCGGGTCGCTCAGCGGCAGTTTGTCGTGGGCCGTCGTCACGACTTCTTCGATCAATTCCTTCAGCGGCCTTTCCAAACCGCCGATGCTGGCCGTGGCTTCCACCGGCTGTAGATCGCTCAATCCCGGTGAAATCTCACGCGTCGAGTCGGTGAACTGCACCGTCGCCATTTCCTCCGCCAACGCTTTCACGATACCGATCCCCTACTCCGGGTGGCGCACTTTCATGCCAATTCTCAGGTCACTAATTTTCATGATTCGATCTTAAAGTGTTCGTTGATGGGCTTCTGGTATTCCTCGACGCGGCCTTCCAGCACGTCCTCAACCAGCACTTCCCGTCCCGCGCGGGCGGATTCCACGATTGCGTAGGCGCAGGCCAGATCAATCAAGCCTTCGCGGCCGTCCGTCTCTGGTTGCGTGCCTCGACGAATGGCATCCAGCCAATCGTGCTGCGCAATGGCGAACTCATTCTCAAGTCCAAAAGGCTGATTGGCTTCCTTGATTTCATTCGCAGCCTGCGTCGCATAAAGCGCAGCGACACTTTGCGCGTCTGCCTCACCTTCGATGTGAATTTGATTTCCGGAAACCCGTCCTTTTGTTCCGTAGAAGGTTGGCCCATTACCCAAGACCGTGTTCGTCCCCGCGCCTGACCAACTGCCAAACAAAGTTCCGGTCACCCCGTTCTCCGTTTCGAAGCTCGCGTAGAAAGTATCGTCCGCATCGCAATCCATCTCATCGATCGCGTCACCACTCTCGCCAAAGGTGAACCGCTTCTTCTCGGTGACCGAAGTTCGTGCGGTGACGGATCGAATCTCTCCGCAAACCTGGCGGATCACGTCGAACTGATGAACGCCCAGATCGAGGCTGATGCCACCACCTTCGACGATCTTATGGCGCCACGGTGTCTGCGCGACGATCCGATTTGGCGCCCACCAGGTGCCGACGTTCCCCAGCAAGGCCATCTGCGGATTGCCGAGCGGTCCGGAACGAAACGCCCAGCGCCACTGACGGGCCAGGAGTCTCTGTCGCGCATTCTCAAAGACGCCGAATGTGATTTCCGATTTGTCTGCGGAATCAACCATCCTCCGTGCGGCGCGGATGGTCACGGCCAGGGGTTTCTGGCTGAGCAGGTGTTTGCCGTGATCGATCGCGCACTGGCCAACGACGTGATGTAGTCCATGGGTGGTGAAATCATTGACTGCATCGATCTTCCCTCTCGCGATGAGCTCGCGGAAATCCGTGAACACCTCCACATCATCCGTGTCCTGGAAGTCGGACAGGAACTCATCACCGGTGCCCAATGGATCTCCCGGAATGTCACTGACTGCTCGTCTTTGCGGATGCCCACCGTCGCGCTTTACGTAGCCCCATGCATCTGCGGCCTTTCTTGAACACATCGCGGTGATCCGAAAATCCTCCACGCCCGCTTCCCGCAGCAGCCGATAACCCCGCAGGTGCGCTGCGAGGATTCGTCCACAACCAACAATGCCAATTCGTATCATCGGGTGCGCGATTACGAAGCAGCTGCTGGCTTAGTTCAATGCCCGAATGCGCAAGCTTTGGTGGCCTCCTTGAATCTGCTGGAGCGAATTTTCGAACAGACCCTAATCGCACACACGGCGCATGGGAGTTTCGGGAGAGGCGATTCGTGTTGGGCGTTTACGCCACGATCGGCTTAATCACCTCACCGGCGACATCAGTCAATCGGAAGCGCCTTCCGTTGTAGACGTAGGTCAGCTTCTCGTGATCCATGCCTAGTAGATGGAGAATGGTCGCGTGCAGATCGTTTACGTGGACTTTATCGACCGCGGCCTTGTGACCAATCTCGTCTGATTCGCCGTAGGTCACACCACCTTTCACCCCGCCTCCGGCGAGCCATGCGGTGAAGCAATGCGGGTTATGATCGCGGCCGGGCTTGGCGGCTTTCTGGGTCAACGGCAGGCGACCAAATTCACCTCCCCAGACGATCAATGTGTCATCCAGCAAGCCGCGCTGTTCCAAGTCCGTCAACAGTCCTGCGATTGGCACATCCGTTTCACCGGCGAATTGTGAATGGTTGCCATGGATGTCTCGGTGGCCGTCCCAAGACCGCTGGTTTTCCATTCCACCGGAGTAAATCTGAATGTAACGCACGCCGCGCTCGACCATGCGACGGGCGGTGAGGCATTGACGGGCGAAGTGATCGCACCGCTTGTCGCCAATACCGTATAGCTTCTGAATGTGTTCCGGTTCACGGCTGATGTCCAAGGCCTCCGGCGCACTGTTCTGCATCCGGTAGGCCAACTCGAAGCTCTTGATGCGCGCTTCGAGTTCGGCCTCGCCGGGACGGGTCTGGAGATGACGGCGATTGAGCTTGGCGAGCAAACCGAGCTGGCGCTGCTGTTGATCGTCGTTCATGTGCTTCGGCCGGTTCAGGTTTTCGATGGGATCGCCTTTCGGCTTCAGCCAGGTGCCCTGGTAAACGCTCGGCAGAAAGCCCGCTCCCCAATTTGCCGCGTGCCCCTTCGGCAAGCCGCGATCGAGCGGATCGGACATCACCACAAAGGCCGGCAGATTGCGGCTCACGCTCCCGAGACCGTAGGTAACCCACGAACCGACGCAGGGATAACCCATGCGCGGCAATCCGCAGTTCATCATGAAGAGCGCCGGACTGTGGTTGTTGGACTCGGTGTGGCCCGAGTGAATGAAGGCCATCTTGTCCGCGTGCTCACCCAAGGCCGGGAAAATGGACGAAATCATCTTGCCGCTTTGTCCGCGCGGTGTGAACTCGAAGGGCGGCTTCATCAGGGGTCCGACCGCGTTCTTGAAAAAACCGGTTTGCTTGTCGAAGCCTTCCAGTTCTTTTCCATCCGCCTTGACCAGTCCCGGCTTGTAATCCCAGGTGTCCACGTGACTGGGCCCGCCGTTGATGAACAACCAGATCACCGACTTTGCCTTGGTGTCGAAGTGTGGCTTGCGCGCCGCCAAAGGATCGCTGATCGCGAGGCCTTCCTCAGCGAGAAGACCTGACAATGCCACCGCGCCAAATCCGGCTCCGGCACGATGCAACAACTGACGTCGAGAGATGTTTTCGTTCATTGCAGATAGATGAATTCGTTGAGTCCAAACATGATCTGGCAAAAGTCTGCGCGGGCGAGCAGCTTGGCATCCTTTGTCTGGTAGCCGGCCTGTTGCGCCGTGATGAACTCGCGCGCATCGCGCAGTTCGCCACTGGAAGGATTTCGTCCGAGCGCCTGTTGGTAAATCTTCCCGATGGCTTCGTTGTGATCCGCCTCAAGACTTTGCCCGGCGAAAGCCTTGGCGTATTCGAGCACTTGCGGGTTGTTCATGAACAACAGGGCCTGCGGCGCAATCGTCGTGCTCGGTCGGCCGCCCTGGCTGACCAAGGGTTCCGGTTGATCGAAGATCTGCATCATCGGCACCAGCCTGCTGCGCTTGATCATGAAATAGATGCTGCGCCGCTTGTGTGCCGACAACGTTCCCTTGCCAAACATCGTCTTGTCCAACAGAGCGGCCACCGACAGCATCGAATCACGGATCACCTCTGCTTCCAGACGCCGTGGAGCAAAGCGCCAGAGATACTGGTTGTTCGGATCAATCGCTGAGTTCCCTTCGGAAGGGGCACTGGCTTGGGCATAAGTCGCGCTTAGCATGATTTCACGATGCATCTCTTTGAGCTTCCAGTTGTTTGCGATGACACGTAGCGCCAGATACTCCAGCAAATCAGGATGCGTCGGCTCGCTACCCTGCAAACCAAAGTCGTTCGGAGTGGATACGATTCCGCGGCCGAAATGGTGATGCCAGAGACGATTGGCGATCACCCGCGCGAGCAAATGGCCGGCACCGTCCTTTTCATCCGTCATCCAATTGGCCAGCGAACGCCGACGATAACTGGTGCGCCAACCATCTGGCGCCGCTTGCTGCCAGTCCTTTGTCGCCTTTCCATTGCGCATCAACACCTGGAGAAAGCCCTGCGCAGCCACGCCTTTTTTCTGACTCGGATCACCCCGCTCAAGGAAATGCGTCTGCGGATAGAAGTGCGGAAATCCCCGGCCATCCGCATGATGTTTCGTCGGCTTGAAACCCTCGCTCGAAACTTGAACGGTCTCCAGTGTCGGCTGCGGCTTGTCCGCCAACGAATCGAGAGCCGCTTGCTTGAGCTTCAGCCAATTCGCATCGGTCCGCGCAAAGACCGACAACAACTCACGTCGATGCGTTTCGTTCACTGAGCCGTTCTTCGCGGCCGCGTAGGCGGCAGTCAACGCGTCGGACTGCCCACCGCCAACGACCACCGGCGGATCCGGTTCGGCGGATAATGAAATTCTCGGACGTCCCATGCTGTGCTGCCCGTTGTTGGAGAACCTCAGTTCGAATTCAAAGGTCGTTTCACCCGCGATGGAAACCGGTTTGTCGAATCCGATCACCAAGGCCTGATCTTTCCCGATGCCGCCCTTGTCGACGGCCCAACCCGTCCCGTTCACGTCCTTGTCGATGCTGGCCTTGGCGGAAAGATTGCCTGTGTTCTGTTCGTGGGTCGCCTTCGCGTGCACCAATTTGATCTGCCGACGCTTGCCTTTCGTCGGATCGACAGGTGTCGCATACACCTTGAAATTGCTCAGGGCAAAATTTCCGTTCCCTGCTCGTCCCGGTCCTTTCCGGCGCATCGATTTGTGAGTCAAAGCCTCGATGCGGACAAAACGCACGCCTTCGAGACCGGTCCTCGCCTTCAATGAATAGGTCTCCTTTGCCGGTGCTGTGCCGCCCGCCAACACCGAATTGTCGGGCTGTACGGTCAACGGAATCTGGCGGCTCGAACTGGCCTCCGTGATCTTGAGGATAGACCAAGGTCCGATGTCGCGATCACCGGGAGCACCATCCGCCAACCATTTCTCGAAGGTGGCTCGAAACTCCCGACGCGATTCATACTCCGTCAACGGCTTGGCCACCGATGCATGCGTGCGTTCCCAGGATGCTGTCTTGGCACGGAAGCCTTTTGGGTCAAGGTCGAGTTCGATCTCGCTGCGAATCGTCGAGGTGAACGAGGAAATCAATTGGTAGTAATCTTTCACCGGGATCGGATCGAATTTGTGATCGTGGCAACGCGCACAACCGATGGTCAGGCCGAGCATGGCCGTGCCCATGGTTGCCGCCATGTCATCGAGTTCGTCGTAGCGCGCACTCTCAAATTCTTTCTCCGTCAACTGCGTGGGGAAGACGCCGGCACCAAGAAATCCGGTGGCCATCATCGCCAGTGGATTGTCCGGCGCGAATTCATCCCCGGCCAGTTGCCAGCGCACGAACTGATTGAAAGGCATGTCTTGGTTCAGTGCCTTGATGACGAAGTCGCGATAATGAAAGGCGAACTTCCGATCGTAATCCTGCTCGAAGCCGTGGCTCTCCGCAAAGCGCGCTGCGTCCAGCCAGTGCCTCGCCCAACGCTCGCCGTAGTGCGGACTGTCCAGCAACTCGTTGATCAGGTCTTCACGAGATTGCGCGAGTGCTTTCTTCATCTGCGCGGGAGTGGGCGGCAAGCCAATCAGATCAAGGTAGGCCCGGCGAACGAACGCGTGTGGACTGGTGGCTGAACTTCGTTTCAGGCCTCGCTCCTTGAGTTTCGAGATCACGAATCGATCGATGTCCGTCGCAGCCTGTACGTTTGGAACGGCGACTTTCGCCAGGGGTTTGAACGACCAGAAATTTCGATCGTCATCCGTGACCGCGAATTCCGGTTTGTCATCGGCTTGTTCGATGAGGTGTTTGTCAAACGGAGCACCCAGGCTGATCCAGCGTTCGATCGCATTCACCAATTCGGAATCGAGTTTGCCCCCCTTTGGAGGCATGTGCGGTTCCTCCTGATGGCGAAGCAGTTTCAAGATCAGGCTTGCGGAGGGTGTTTCCAAGTCCACCACCCGGCCTGAGTCGCCTCCTTCCAGAAGCAACTCGCGTGTTGCGATGTTGAAACCCGACCGGACCTTTTCGCCTCCGTGGCAGTTCAGGCATTTTGCCTTGAGTGCGGATCGGACGGTCTGCTTGAAGAGGGCAGTCCCGGCCTTCATCCGTTCCGCGTGATCGGTTGGATCTGCTGCAGAGAGCGCCACAGGAAGGGCCAGCCAGACGGCGATTCGCTGGGCGAAATGGTTCATCTCCAAATTGAACGCAGCAATGCGCGGAATCTCACGAAAAAACTCGCATCGGCGGGAGTTTTTTTGGCCGGCCTATTGGACCAGATTCAGGAGGGCGCTTTGCGACTCTGGAGACAGGCCACTGGTAACCAGCCATTGCTCAGCTGCCTGCCGATCGTGTCGGAAGTAAATTCGTCCTCCTTCAAAGAGTGTTTTCTCACGTAGCGCGTCATCACTCACCGAACCCGCCAGGTTCATCGCGGCCAGCGGATCTTTGTGCACCATGTCGAGGGCAACTCCGTTGATTGCTCCATCGCGTTCCGGGGAAGGGGGAAGTTGATTCAGATGTTGAGTGGCTTCGTTCGGGTTGGCATCCCACCACGTATCGAACACGTCGCGATATCCGCGAAGGCGGCTGGCTGGATCTTCGAGCGAGTCAGCCCAACCGATTGCGGACTGAGGGTCGGTTCGGGCCAGACGGCTGGCGAAGCCGTTCACCGCATGATCGCGCAGTTCGGAATTCTCCATCTCATTGAGATAGCCTGCGGCCGCTTCCGGATCCTTTATGGCCCAAAGCTCCATGGTTTCATACATGCTCTTGTTGCGGAATTTGGGATCAGTCATCGACTGTGTCCAATCTGCAGCGAGTTGGGGCTCCTTGGGCGCAAGACGGTGGGCGAATGCGGTGATCGCTTCATCCCTTGCACGGCCTTCATCCATGGACGCGAGATATTCACCGGCAGCAACGGGATCCTTGGCGGTCCATTCCCAGAGCGCTTCATAGTGCCCGTTGGCCTTTCCCATTCCGTCTTCCAACCCACCCAACCACTTGAGTGCCTCTTCCGGGCTGTTGTTTTTCGCGATTTCGTTGGCGACGGACCTGACCGCGATGTTGGTATCCTGCCCGTTGACGATGGACTCCGCCCAGGCAATCGCACCGGCTGGGTCTTCCTGGTATTTGGCACGTGCCACACCCGCGAGTGCGCCTGCGCGTTGATTTCCTTCGGGAAGACCTTGTGCCCATTCAATCGCGGTTTCGACTCCGCTGGTTTCGGAAATGGCCCTGCCCATCGCGGTCAGGATCTCAGTGGCTTGATGTCCCCTGACCTCGCCTGTGCCCACGAGTCGGTTGGTGAGATTCAATGCCCGAGGTAGATCGGACTCTGCCATGCCCTTGAGTAAACCCAGCGTGAGACGGTGCTTGTCGTGAACCACCTCTTGGCCTTTCTCAAACGCGTCATACCAATCAAGCGCTTGGGAGGGTTCCTTCGCCGCCCAGCCCTCCAATGCGGCCGACATGGTGTGGGTGCCCCGATGTAATTCAGAACTCATCGCCTCCTCACCGCCAACCTGCCCGAAGGTCTGGAAGAATCTAACCGTGCCGACGCCCTTGAGCTCGCCAAGCATCTCCCTGGCGTTTGCCATTGTCAGCCCCTTGAGAAGCTGATCGAGCATCTGTTTCCGAACGTTTGGGTCGCGCTCTTCACGAATCCGCTTTGCGAGGCCTTGGATTTCCTCAGTTGAATAGGTGGCCAGTGTTTCTTCTGGTAGCTGCTCATCCTCAAGCTGGTCTGGTTTTGCGGTCTTGCTCCCTCTCGATTTGGCGATCGAGGCGGTGTTGTGTGAAGACGCGTTCTTGTTTCTATCGGAATTTCCGGTCTGAGCATCACGAACTGTTTTGGAAGCGATTTCAGCTTTGGGAGCCGCAACGGCAAACTCGCTGGACGAACGATTCAACTTCAGCGCGAGGACGATAATCCCGAGGGAGCCGATCGTACATAATGCCACTGATACGCTACGTTTCATGAACGGCCACAGAGAATACGACCATTCAGCAACGGTGCAAGTCGTGCATGACTCAGCCGAACCCGAGGCCTGCGTTGTGGCGGCATGTTCCCATTGCCGAGTTCGTGCCAGAAAATGCGGTAACCCAGCCGTCAGGGCACGACAACCCGGTAAAACCGTTTCTGGTCGGCAGCGTATCGATCCAGGGTGATCTCCGTCGAGTTTGGTAAAATCACGTTTGTCGTGAGCGCTGTCCAATGCACCAGGATTGAGGAGGATTCAATGATCGCGATCCGGTCGCGGGCTGACGCGAGTCTGAATTTCAGATGAGTTCCAGGCACAAATCGGAGTTCATCCAGCTGTAGGGGGGTGGGCGTGCCGCCATCGATTGAGAGCGTTATGTCGCCGGACAAGCCGGCGAGACCCGCAACTGCGATATGATATTGTTGGCCGAGCATGGCATTGAAACGCAGTGATGAAGAGAAGCCCGGCACATCGCTGTCTTCACCCTCGGCAAGCAGCGTCAACGGGAACGATTCAAGGCGAATGTCGCGATCGAAGATCGAGTGTCAATGCGCCGGTCTGCCCGCAACGCCAAGAAGTGAATTTTTGTCTGTCGATCCTGCGTGTTCCTCGATGTCCATTTTCGATTGGATGGTCCGATTGGGCCGGGCATACGCACACCTTCGGACTAGCACACCTGTCACTCGACAACTTAATCTTCCGTTATGTCTCATCACGCGTTCATCCGCTTGTTCTACCAGGCAGCCCTGTCGGGGTGGCTGGCTGGAATTCCGCTCGCGTGCCGTTCTGCCGAGCGCGCTTCGCCGAAGACCGACAAGCCACTTGTCCTCAGAGAAAGTGGAGCGCCAGACCAGCCCGTGGTCTTTGATGGCAAAGGCATGGTAATCGATCTCGGCATTGATGTGACCGAGCACGCATGGAAGAAGAATGGAGACGTCTGGACTTCGAAGCCGGGTCTGCTTCCCAAACACGGACTGAAACCGCGCCTCGCCGGACAAACTGCCGGACTTTTTGTGGATGAAATTCCCATCACCATCCCGCGCGACTTGGAAGCCGAGAAACTTTCTCCGAACCGCAAATCGAGGTGCTACTTCCCGCCGGAAAAGCTTCAGCCTGGCCAAATGGGATACGCGAACGACGGATCCGTCTACTTTCGCTGGCCAACCGATGCATTGAGGAACAAGCCCCTCTACCTGCCGCCAAAAGCAGGGCTGAACTGCGTTTCAATCGCCTGCTCATATGTCATCGTGAGGAACGTAACTGCGATTCGCGCGGGAAATGACGGCTTCAATATTCACGGCGATCGCAGGGGGATTCGCCTTGAAAGCGTGCGCGCGTTTTCAAACGCCGACGAAGGGATAAGCGCACACGAAACGACGGAGATGGAGGTGGTGGACGCCGAGGTGGCCTGGAACGGATCGGCTGCAGGTGGAGTGGCCGATGTAAGTGATTCCATCACGAGCTACCGCCGATGCGTTGTGCATGACAATGCGGGAGCGGCTTTCTATTTCAGCGGGAAACGGCACCGCGTGGCAGACACAACGATCTTCAATCAGAACAGGACTTTTGCCGTGCAAAAGGGGACGCAGTTTACCTATAGTGATGTGAACATTGCCGGGACCAAGCGTAAATGAACAACCCGCCCCATCATCTCCATAGCCGGCGTGATTTCCTCGCCACGGCCGCAGGTGGATTCGGAGGCATGGCGCTCTCATCGCTGATGGCCTCTGATATGCAGGCTGTCGTCAGTCATGCGCCCAAGGCGAACGCCGTGATCCAGATTTTTTGCTCCGGTGGTTTGAGTCACGTCGATACCTGGGATTACAAGCCCGAACTCGAACGCCGCGCAGGAACGCCCTTCGATCCTGATGGTAAACTCCAGTTCTTTGCCTCCAAGCCGGGCAATTGTCAGCCGAGCTTTTGGAAGTTTCGCCAGCACGGTCAATCGGGCCTCTGGCTGAGCGATCTGCTTCCGCGCCTGGCCACCTGCATCGACGACATCGCCTTCGTGTACTCGATGCAGAGCAAGACCGCTCTACACGGACCGGGAAATTTCATGATGAACACGGGGCAGACCATGCCGGGCTTTCCGAGCATGGGAGCTTGGGTGACCTATGGTCTCGGCAGCAGCAGCGAGAATCTACCCGGCTTTGTTGTTCTTCCGGATGTGCGTGGATTGCCACCCGGTGGCATCATAAATTGGGGCGCGGGATTTCTGCCGGCCAAACACCAGGCCACCACACTTGATACTTCCAATGCCGGGCAACCGATTGCTGATTTGTTTCCGCCGAAGGCTTTTCGTGCGGAGACGAAGGCCAGCGATAAGCCCGGTCTGAATTTTCTACAGAAACTCAATCAGCTGCACCGCAAGCCACGCGCTGGAAACACCGAACTCGACGCCCGGATCAAGGCTTACGAAATGGCCGCTCGTCTGCAGCTCAGCGCTCCGGAGGTTTCTGATCTTCGGGGAGAAACGGAGGCGACCAAGAGGCTGTACGACATTGAGAACGAAGCCGCCGGCCCCTTTGGGCGGCAATGCCTGCTCGCACGTCGCATGGTCGAACGCGGGGTGCGCTTCGTGCAGATCTATTGCGGCGCGGAAAACACCACCGCGGAAAAAATCCGGCCTAATTGGGACAGTCACGAAGATCTTCCGCGCGATCATGGTTACTGGGGCGAAATTCTCGATACCGGCGCAGCAGCCTTGCTGAAGGATTTGAAGTCACGCGGGCTCCTCGACCAGACCCTCGTCATTTGCACCACTGAATTCGGCCGGCAACCTGCGGCCCAGGGCAAACAAGCCAAGGGCCGCGATCACAACGGCGGAGCGTTCACCGCCTGGATGGCCGGGGGAGGAGTCAAAGGCGGTGTCGGCTACGGTGCGTCGGACGAGCTCGGCTTCAAGGCCGCGGACAACATCGTTCACAGTTACGAACTGCATGCGACCGCGCTTCACCTTCTCGGCCTCGATCACGAAAAACTCACCTGGTACCACAACGGCCTCGAACAACGCCTTACCGGTTTTGAAGGCTACGGCGTCATCCACAAACTTCTCGCCTGACATGACACGATTTCTTGCCCTCATTCTGGCCGGGTCTATCTGTGCGGAGGCGCTCGCTGATGAGCGACTGGACCACTGGGCGTGGCAACCGCTGAAGAAAGAGTTCCGTCACAATTCCATCGACGCGTTTCTGAACGATGCGTTGAAGGGCAGAAATCTGACGATGTCTTCCAAGGCAGATCGCCGAACATTGATGCGACGGCTTTCCTTTGACCTCCACGGATTGCCGCCGTCGCCGGAAGCGATCAAAAGCTTCACGGAGAACTCCAGCCCGAATGCGTACGCCCAATTGGTGAACACGCTGCTCGATTCGCCGCACTACGGTGAACGCTACGCCCGGCATTGGCTCGACATAGCTCACTACGCAGACACCCACGGGTTCGAACGCGACAAGCGCCGTCCTCATGCCTGGCGTTATCGCGACTATGTGATCAAAGCGTTCAATGACGACAAGCCGTACGACCGTTTCCTCCGCGAGCAGATCGCTGGAGATGTTCTCTGGCCCAACAAGGACGAAGCGACTGTAGCCACGGGATTTCTTGCTGCAGGTCCTTGGGACTTCGTCGGACAAAAGGAAACCAGAAGCCCGATCCTTCGGCGATCCGCGCGGGCTCTGGATCTCGACGACATGGTGACTCAGGTAATGACAGCCACGATGGGCATGACCGTGAATTGCGCCCGCTGCCACGATCACAAGCTCGATCCGATCACACAGAAGGAATACTACCAGATGACCGCCGTCTTCGCCGGGGTGAAACGCCAAGAGCGCGTCACCAGCGCGAGAGCTCAACGGGAATACGACAAACAAAAAATCGCCCTGACAAAACAGCGCAACCAGCTCGCCCATCGCATCGGCCGGTTGGAGGGCAGGGGAATCGATCTCGCGGATGTTGTTGGAGGAGGCAACGGACTGGGCTCGGGCTCCTACGGCAATGGCATTGATCCGCGCAACGCCGTCGTTCAGACCCGCAAGTTCGGCAATCTCGGAAACGTCACTCCCAACAGGTTTTCCGAATCGAAGTTTCCATTCGTTGACGGTGTCTTCGTTGCGGATGGGACCAATGGCACCGGCCGGATTCCAGTGAGCTCGACCGGTATCACCGTCACGGGAATTCCCACGACCAGTCGCAGCGCCTGGGATCACATCCGCCATGGCCCGGTCGCAAGCCAGCATTCGCCCACGTTGGACGGAACGGACTTCACCAAAGACGGAAATACTTCGCTTGGCATCCACGCCAATGCCGGCATTACTTTTGATCTTGCTGCGATCCGTGAAGCCACCGGTCACAAGGAACTGCGCTTTGACTCGCGCGTTGGATACTTTGGAGCCGCGGGCGGATTCCGTGCCGATGTCTGGGTCTTCGTCGATGGAAAGAGCGCCTACTCCCACAAACACCTGCAACGCGAGAAGGGACTTCAACAGATTGACATTTCCCTGCCCGAGACGGCTCGTTTTCTTACCCTCCTCGCGACTGACGGTGGAAACAACTACAGCCACGACCAGATCGGTTTCACCAACCCGAAACTTGCACCTGCGACACCGTCAAACCTCTCTGCTGAAGGTCGCGCGGAGCTGGCACAATTGCGAAAGCAGGCCAAGGACTTTTCCGCAAAGCTCGAAGCGCTTGGTTCGCCACCGAAGTTCTATGGAGTTATCGCCGAGAAAGAGATGCCGGCGGTTCGCATGCAACGACGCGGAAATCCGGAGGCCGAGTTTGGAGATGTCCTCGCTCCAGGCGCAATCGCCGCACTCGCCATGCTGAAGCCCGATCTCGGCAATCTTGGATCATCCGAGCAGGACCGTCGCAAAGCGCTTGCCAATTGGATCACCCATCCGGGCAACCCGCTCACTGCACGTGTCATCGTCAATCGCCTCTGGCATTGGCATTTCGGCGAGGGCCTCGTAGATACGCCCAGCGATTTCGGCCTGGGCGGAGGACGCCCCTCGCATCCGGAACTGCTCGACTGGCTAGGCACGAGGCTGGTTGAGAACAACTGGTCCCTGAAATCCATGCATCGCCTCATCCTGAACAGTGTTGCCTACCGCCAATCTTCCGCCTATTCCGCGGACGCACCAGGCACTTCGATCGACGCCAACAACCGCCTGCTTTGGCGGCAGAATGCCCGCCGCATCGAAGCAGAGGCGCTGCGCGATTCCGTATTGTTCGTGAGCGGTAGGCTGAACAACAAACGCGGAGGTCCAGGCTTTGAAGATTTCCAATACAAGGAGGCTTATGCGCCCGAATACACCTACATCACGGCCGACGAACCCGCGCTGTGGAGACGAAGCATCTACCGTTACATCGTCCGTACGACGCCCAACCGCTTTCTCACCACCTTGGATTGCCCCGATCCGGCAAACTTCACGCCCAAACGTCTGACGACCACCACGCCATTGCAGTCGCTCGCGCTCTACAACAATGACTTTATGCTGCGCCAGGCGCGTTACTTTGCGAAGCGGGTTGAGATGGATTCAAACAACCCAAAGACTCAGGCACGCTCGGCTTTTCAGCATGCGTTCGGGAGAGAGCCCTCTGGCGAAGAAAGCAGCTTGGCCACCCGGTTCATCAGGTCAAAGGGACTTTTCGCCCTGTGCCGTTCGCTGTTTAACGCGAATGAATTTGTGTATGTGGATTGAGACTGGGTGCGGGCTGCCGGTGAAACCTCGAACCGATAAATCTGTCATGAATCTCATGAATCGTTTCTCCTTCTCATCGGTCATCTTGTTGTTGGCGCTGCTTCCGACCGCCGATGTCCAAAGCGCGGCAAACGTTCCCCAACTGACGCTTGATCCGGTGGATGCGAAACGGAAACGAACCGTGCCCATTCGGGTCTACCTCCCGAAATCTGACTCACCACAACCAGTCGTTCTATTCTCGCATGGACTGGGTGGCTCACGGGACAACAACCCGTATCTGGGAACTCACTGGGCAGCCAACGGCTACGTCGCGGTGTTTATCCAGCATCATGGGAGTGATGACCTGGTCTGGAAAAATGCCGGCCTTGGGAAAGGATTTGCCGCGCTCAAGAATGCAGCTGGCTATCGCCCGACAATGGATCGCTTCCAGGATGTTCGGTTCAACCTCGATCAGCTTGAAATCTGGAACGCATACCTTCGGAACAGCCCGAAGTCCAAGGCATGGCTCCAATCCAGCGCTCCTCGCCGGGATTGCAATCTCCCCGCAAAGGACGTGTGGGAGTGGAAGTGAAAACGCAAAAGCGCCATTCATCGCGCCTCAGTTCTGCGAGAGTCACCTTCTCTCGCGAATCATGAGTCGAAAGCCGACGAATTCGGAGGCGTAGGGGAAGTGGTAGCTGGGCTTGCGGGGATGGCTGGGTGGCGGTTTGCTGAGGCCCACGTTCAGATACTCTTTAGGACTCACCCAGGATCCGCCGCGCAGTTCGCCTGTGCTGGTCTGTTCCCAGACGTTGCCGAAGACGTCGTGAAGGCCCCACGGATTCGGGGCAAAGCTGCCGACCGGTGCGAGTCCGGCAAATCCATCGTCAAACTCGGGTGCGGATTCGGCGTAGTCATAAAAGTCATCGCCGGTCTCGAATAGTGAGCGGTCGGCGAAGTTGGCGTGTTTGGCTGGATTGCCCGAAAAGTAGCGCTCGCCTTCGGAGCTGCCACGAGCTGCGTATTCCCATTGGGCAGGGGACGGCAGCGCGTATTCCCAACCTCGCGGCAGGCGACCGGCTTTCTGCTCAGCTTGGGTCAGGCTCGCCAGAAGTTTGTTCAAATCACGCTGCTTCAGGGAATGCGCCGGAAGATTTCGATGGATGAGATTGGGTTTGCTGGGAAACTTGGATTTTCGGGCCTCGTATTTTCCGATCCAAAAGCCGGGTTGTTTGTCGCTCGCCGGGCACCAGCAAAAGACCGTTCCGTGGGGTGAAACCCACTCGTCTCCGGCGTTGTTGCCGCGAACCAACTTTTCGGGAGGCGCGATGACGTGTGAGGCGGGTTTGGAAATCGCTCCCGGTCCACAGGTCGAAAGCCGCCAACGACTCGCCTGTTTCAACCAAGCTTCCAAGTCAAAACTGGTTGAGTCGGCGAGCCGTTTGGACATGGCGCCTGGTTGATCGCTCCAGGTGTTCGGCTCCATCGCATAATTCAGCGACACGTCGACTGGCAGTTTGTCGATGGCATCGAGACCCGGCGGGTCGCGACGCTCATTGTATCTCGACGGAATGCCTCGCCCGCTGTCGATGAGGATGATTGTGCTTTTCGCTGCGGAACTGGTTTCCACCCGTCCGATGACGTTCCGAAGAAGAATCGCTTTGCGGTTTCCATCAATCGTGAGCAGGAGCACCTGCTCGATGCCTTTGTTATCCTTCACGGTCATGGAATGGCCGCCGAAATAGATCAGGGCCGTGCCATTGATTGGGGTCGAGTCGATGAAGGTATTGATCAAGAGACGGAGTTCATCGCGAGTGCGATTCAGGGCGGTCGTTACCCGGAAGTCTCGATCTTGCAGAAGTTTCGAAACCGCCTGTGCATCCTGTGCCACGGTGGGAATCGCATCCTTGCCGGGGTATTGGCTGTTGCTGATTACCAGTGCGACGCGGTGGTTCGCGTGGGCTGATCCGGCAATGGCAATGAGGCACAGAAAAACGAGCCAGTTTCTCATGCGAGGAGTTCTGTCAGTGGGCCTTCCTGATCGAGGTCGGCCAGCGTCAGGTCCGGCAATCCGAACCGATCACGACGATCACCTACGGCATGGAGCAAGGTCGTGTAAAAATTCGCGACGGTGCGGTGGCCTGTCTGACCGTGCCACGGGTAGCGAAGATAGCGGTTCGCGGTTTTCAGGCGGCCACCCAGGTCGCCGATCACGATGATCGGCCACTCGTATCCCTTGGCGTGATGCTGATCAGCGGCGTCGGAGAGATATACGATCAGCGTGTTGTCCATCATCGTGCCCTCGCCCTCGGGGATCGATTCCAGCTGGTGCACGAAGGCCGCCAACTTTTCGCAATGCCTCCGACGGATTCGAATGTGAAGCTCGGCGGCCGTTGTTTCCTGAATCGTCTTCTGGTGACCGACTTCATGCGCCGGAATGGGTCCGGCCTCGAGATCCAGTTCGGAACCATCGAAGGACACACCAACCTTGTTTCGCCCCGCACCGGAGGAAAGCGTGATCATATTGGTCAGGCCCGCGACAAAGGCCCCGGCAGCCACCTCGAACTGTGCTTCCATTCGTTCGAAGGCAAAGGCTTTGGATCCGTAACGCTCCGTGATCTCCGGCGCGGCCAGGCTGATGCGTTGCTGCAATTTCACCAAGGCTGCCTGTCGACCGCTCATCGATTCGAAGGCGTGGAGGTAATGATCGAGCTTCTGTTTTTCCGCCCCATCGAGCCGCTGTTGCATTCGTTTGACATCGTCGGCGAGGAAATCGAGCAGCTGGGTGTTGGCGTTGAATTTCTTGCGTTCCGCCGCACCGCCACTGATGGAGAAGAGAGATTTGTGAGCGCCCAGCGGACTGCATTGAGTCGGCAGGGGGACGCCCTTGCTGCGAGCGGAGACATTATAAATGATCGACGTCTCCGGATCGGTTGCGACGCCAAGACCGCTGTGAAAAAAGATGCCCGGCAAGGCTTTCGCCAGAGCGGCGTCGATTGTTTCGGCGAAAGCATCTTTGGGACTCGGAAAGCAGCCGAGCGCCCCCATGCCGCATCCGTGATTCCCCAGCGCCACCCGCCCGGACAATCCGTGGATGAAGGCCATGCGATCCGCAAAGGGCTCCAGCGGTGCCACCGATTCGGCGAACCGATGGCCCGACAATGGGCGGTCCTCGAGTCGGCCCGGTTCGGCTGGACGCTCAATGCCTTCCGGCTGGATCTGATCAGGATACATCCCATTGCCCTGAACGAAAAAGAGGATCCGCGCCGGCTTTGCCACCGGGGCCTCGGTCACCGCCTCAAGTTGGCGCAGAAACGGGGCAAAGAAAACCCCGCCAAGACCGAGGCTGGTTCCACGAAAGAAGGTACGACGGGGAATCATTTTCGGGTTGTTCATGGTTATGAGCTTGGTGCAAAAAGATTGGCTTAAACAGAGTCGCGTAGCGACGTTTTACAAATAGCCGTGGGTTTTAACCCACGGTATCCAATCGCGTTCCGATGCGTCACGTAGTGACCGCTCACTCCATCGATTGCTGGTTGAGCGGTCGCTACGCGACGCAAGATTGGGCGGACTCTGACCCGTGGGTTTAAACCCACGGCTACCAGTGGCATGTCGCTACGCGACTTGGGGGCGTTGAGTTTTTGACATTCTTTCTTCAAGTCTATCATCCGGAGCCACCTTTCCCCACATATCGAAGCAGAAACGAATCCGAGGAAAGCAGCGATACGACCAAGGCCTCAAAGCTGCCATCGTTCTCACGATAGGCGGCGTGGGCCTGTTGCAGGGTGGCGGCATCGCCCAGTGTTTCGTTGCGGCCCATGAAGAAGCGGAAAACGTGACGCACGAACACCTGTTCGACGTGTTCGGAATTTCCCAATCGTTCCATCAGTTCGATCGGTGAGGCCACCGCTCCGGTTTCAATCTTTCCATCGACGAAGGTTATCGCCCCCGAAGTATCCACCAGCCGGCCCAACTCGGTGCGCTGACGGCGACCGTAGTGCGTATACTGTTCAAAGGGGAGTCCGAGCGGGTCCATCTTTTTGTGGCAGCGCCGACAATCTGACTTCCTTGTGGCCGCAATGAGGCGTTCACGGAATTGCTGATGCTCGTTTTCGGGAACCTTTGCCTCGACGCAGATCGGCACGTCCGGAATTGTACCGCCAAGTAAATGGGTGCGAATCCATTTGCCACGCTGCACCGGATGGTTGTCGAAGTTTCCGCTCCAGGCCGCCAGCCAGGCCGGATGCGTCAATACACCGGCACGCTGGCCGGAGGGCATGCGGACGGGTTGTTTGCCGGTCCAGATCCAATCGCGGGGAAGTCCGTAGATCGTCGCATATTCGGGATCGGATTTGACTGGGTTGTTGCCATTGCTCGGCTGTCGGAAGCTGGGCTGAAAAGCGATCCCGCTTTTGTCGTACTCCATGTCGACGAAGTAGTGATCGGTCGTGAGCAATTCGCGCAGCACTTGACGATCCTTTTTGAGGATGGACCGGATCAGATGCTCCAGGTCCTGCACCAAGAGCTTGGGCAGGTAATAGCCGCGAGCCGGCTTGTCCTTAAACACCTCCCGCGCATACGGATAGTGAAAGTATTCGCGGAAGAAATCCATCACCCGGGAGTTCCCGAGTTTCTTTGGCGGATTTTGAAAACGGAGTTTCACGTGTGCCGCCACCCCTTCGTTCGTGCTGAGTTCGCCATTTTTTGCCGCTTCGGTTAGGCGGTCGTCGGGGGCATCCCCGAGCGCATACGAAACGGCAAGCGCGGTTTCCATGGGTGACAGACGAACCCTCCCATGTTCATCGGCATCGCCTTCGCCGAGTTCCTCGCGGAACAGGGCCTCGGGGCGCATATAGATCGCCATGAGCAGGCGTTCCGCTCCGGCTTGGCGTCCGTTTTTCTCAACAACGTTGCGAAAGAAGCGGGTGAAGCGCGCCGTCTCTGATTTCTCTGGGTCACGGAACAGGACCTGCAGAAAGGTTTTCCGAATCACGAAGTGCACCCGCTCGTCCGTGGGTGTCTCCGGCTTCTCGGTCAGCGTCGTGAGCGCAAATTTGGAACGGATCGAAACAATCTTCTCCGCGTTGGCCAGCAGCCTTTCGGTGGCGGGTTCATCAATGAAATACCGGGCCGCGTAATCACGGAACTCCTCACCGTCAGCCAACACCAGCGGATCGGTGAGCGCATGGGCTCGCTTCAATCGCGCGTCACCAATGTCGAGATTGCCGTAGATCCCCTGGCGCAAGCGCCAGATCCGGGGCGGTCCCGGAATCACCGGACCGCGGGCCGATTCGTCAAAGAGAGCGGCGTGGTCGACGTAGTTGCCGAACTCCGGCAGCTTCAACTTGGCCTCGATCGGAAAGCCGGGTTGTTGGGTTTCGAGCAGCTTCCCACGAATCCAACCCAACAGCGACTCGCGCTCGGCGGCGTCCGGTTGGTCTGCCTTGGCCGGTGGCATGTCCCGGAATTTGACCCGCTCGAACAGGATCCGCCATTTTTCGAAATCCGGTCCCTCGGCGATCTGGGGATCGATGTGCTCCAATGACAGTTTTCCCTTGGCGGTCTCGGTGTCGTGGCAATCCAGGCAATACTGTTCCAGAAAGGGAACGATCTGCTTCTTGAACGTCAGATCTTCCGCCGCAGCCGACAGCGCAAATGCGCCCAACAGGATGGCTTGTATTGGCGGCTTCATCTGAATCATTCTACGAAACGCAGATTATGATTCGAACGAGCTTGGTTGCCATCCTCTTTTGCGTTCTTGCCACGGGATTCTCCACGCACGCGCAAAAGAAAGAGAAACAACTTATCAAACACATCATCTGCTCGGCCGAAGAATCGGCGTTGCGGATTGAAGCGGCCATTCGTGAGCGCATTCGTAAGCCGGAAGGCAAACTCACCACGGCTGACTATAATCGCGTCACCCACCTTACGCTCGCCGGATTGGGGCTGACCGACATCAGTTCGCTGGCAAAGCTTACGAAGATCCGAAGTCTGATTTTGGACCACAACGAAATCTCCGGCCTGACACCTTTGGCCGGCCTCGTTGAACTGGAAAAACTACACCTCGGCTCGAACCAAATCACCGACCTGAGTCCCTTAAAGAACTTGAGAAAGCTGAAGTTCGTCCCGCTGTTTCGAAATCAGATCTCCAACCTTGGCCCCATCGCAAACTGGTTGCATGTCGAGCACCTGGCGCTGTATTGCAACCCGGTCTCCGATCTCCGTCCGCTGCACGGCCTCGACCGGCTCAAAAAGGTGAAGCTCCAAGGAAATCCGGTTTCTCCAAAAGCTCTCGAAGCCGCTCGCAAAGCCCAACCCAAATGCAACTTCATGTGGCAGGCCACCCAACACGTCTTCGATCAGCACAGTCCCTTCGATCGTGGGCCCGTCGCCCGCAGGCTGAAACTCCCCGAATACGAGATTCCCCGCGGCAATGGTCCGTTCCCGAAGTCTTTCACTGCCAAACATCCGATCGGCGACACGTCAAAAAACTGAACCATGAAACACCTCTTGATCACTCTGGCCGTACTGTTCACCGGTATCATCCACGGAGCGGAACCAGGGAAACATCTGTTCATCCTCTCGGGCCAATCCAACATGGCGCGCTTCAAACCCAAGTCGTGGTTCACCCCGGGTATCGGTGAAGCGCTGGGTGCCGACAATGTCATCGTCAGCTTCCACGCCAAAGGTGGTCAGCCAATTTCAAAATGGTACCGGCAATGGAAGAGCAGCAAAGGCGAGACCGATCCCGACGCCGGCAAGCTGTACGATGTCTTGATGGAATCAACCCGAGCGGCGACCCAGGGAAAACGTATTCGGTCGGTGACCTTCATCTGGATGCAGGGTGAAGCGGATGCCAAGAGCCGGAACAGCGACGTTTATATCACCAGTCTCAATGGTTTGAAAAAGCAGCTCGAACAAGACCTGAAGCGCACGGACATCAACTTCATTATCGGTCGCTTGAGCGACAGCGGTTTTTACCGACGGAGAGACAAGAAGCGGATACCCGCTCCGCATTGGGAGGCGCTCCGTAAGGCACAGGAAGCCTTCGCCAATGCCTCGGATCGGGCGGTGTGGATCGACACCGATGACCTGAATGGCGAAAAGACCAGCTTCATCTAGTGAAGCCCGAGGGATACCGGAAGCTCGGGGAGCGCTATGTCGAAGCTGCAGTCAAGCTCGTCAATGCAGGTGATTTTGGGAACCCATGATCATGATCCGGTTTTTACTCGGTACCATCGCCGCTCTGTTGGTTGCGCCCCTCGCAGGTTCAGCCATCGACAAACCCAACATCCTTTTCGTCCTGTTCGACGACATGGGGTATGGCGAGCCGACCTCTTACCGGCCCGACAGCCTGTTCAAGACACCGAACATCGATCGCATGGCACGGGAGGGGATGCGTTTCACCGACGCCCATTCTTCCGCGGCGAACTGCACGCCAACTCGATACGGTTTTCTCACCGGCCGCTATCCCCATCGAATCGGGCAGTTCGGCGTGTTGAACACCTATTCACCGCCGTTGATTTCAGAGGACCGATTGACCGTGGCTTCGTTTCTTAAACAGGACGGTTACGCCACCGCGTGTATCGGCAAATGGCACCTGGGAATGAATTGGAACAAGCCGAAATCGAAAGGCAAAAACAAAGCCAAACTCGCGATCGGCGACAAGATGACCGGTGGTCCCAACGCCGTGGGTTTTGGCTACTTCTACGGATTCACCCACGCCCGGAACATCGGCACGATCATCGAGCAGGACACTGTGGTGAAAGAGGTGGAACCGGTCGAGAACCAGCCGCTTATGATCGCCAAGGCCATCGACTTTCTTAAACAGCGTTCCAAGAAAGATGAGCCGTTCTTTCTCTACTTCCCCATGTGTCCGCCCCATTCCCCCGTTGTTCCCGCTCCGCGGTATGTGGGCAAAGGCGGCAACGCCAGCAAAGGCGCCTATGACGATTGGGTCTACCAGGGCGACGACATGTTGGGGCAACTGCTCGACACCCTGAAGTCAACCGGTCTCGCCGAAAACACGCTCGTCCTGGTCTCGGCGGATAACGGAGCTGCCGGGCGGGAATATCCGCCGCTGCGGGAACATAAAGCCAGCATCTACGAAGGCGGACATCGGGAACCATTCCTGGCCCGTTGGCCCGGCAAGATCAAAGCGGGGACGACCAGCGACCAGATCGTTTCCATCACCGACATTTTCGCCACCTGCGCGGAATTGCTCGGACGATCCCTGCCGCCCAACGCGGGCGAGGACAGTGTCAGTTTTCTCCCTTGTCTGTATGGCCGGCAGAACGGCCCATTTCGCGAGGCGAGCGTGCAACAGAACGGGAAGAAATCCTTGGCGATCCGACGCGGTAAATGGAAGCTCATCGTTCATGCAGATGCCAAACGGGAGCTTTATGACCTGGATTCTGATGTCGGTGAAACCAGCAATCTGATTGAGACGCAGCCCGAGGTGGCCGACGACCTGGCCCGGTTGCTGCAGAGCTATCTCGACAACGGCCGTTCCACCCCCGGGGAACCACAGCCATTGGAATACAGAATTTCGTTGGACAGACAGGAATACACCAGCGGGATGAAGTCCAAGAAGCGGAAGAAAAAACAGAAGAAAGCGACACAGAACACCGAGTGATTTTCCAGCACATGAGGCCTACAATTTTTCTCGCCACAATGTTGTTTGCATCGGTCGCGATTGCGGCGGACAAATCCAACGCCGCTGCCAAGGAACTCAACCGCGGACTGATCGGCCACTGGACTTTCGATGACGGCAAGGGGTCGATCGCACGCGATGTCTCGGGGCGCGGCAACCACGGCGCGGTCAAGGGCGGTGCGAAATGGACCAAGGGAAGAATCGGAGGCGGATTGGAGTTCGATGGAAAGGATGACTTCGTAGCGATTCCGAATGAGAGTCAGTTTGACATTACCGGAAGCATCACGGTGTCGGCCTGGGTCCGCGTCGAGTCCTTCACAAGACCGTGGCAAGCCATCGTGACCAAGGGAGATCGCGCTTGGCGGCTGCAACGAGCGAGCCGCAGCAGGAGCGTGGGATTCGCCTGCTCGGATCTCTCGCGGAAGCAGGTTGGTGATCTTCTCGGAAAGAAAGACGTCGCCGACGGCGAGTGGCACCACGTCGCGGGAGTGCTCGACGGGAACAGGATATCGATCTTCGTGGATGGATTGCTGGACACTTCGAAGCCTTCGTCGCCGAACATCAGCGTCAATGATTATGCAGTGTTCATCGGTGCAAACTCACAGGCTGGGGGAAGGCTCTTTCATGGGCTGATCGACGATGTCCGCATCTACGACCGGGCTCTCTCCGTCGAAGAATTGCGGGCGCTTGTCAAAGCTGGCGGAGTCGCGCTGCCACCGCCGATCAAGCCTGTTCCGATTGCCAGCAAACCTGCACCCGCGCCAAGCGCGGCCAGCCTTCTCGCAGATGGATTTGAAAAAATCTTCGACGGCAAAACGCTCAAGGGCTGGAAGGCCCTCAACATGAGCTACTGGTCGGTCCGCGATGGCGCAATCACGGGCGAATCCTCGGACGAGCACCCATGTGTAAAGAATCAATTCATCGTCTGGCAGGGCGGGGACGTCGCTGACTTCGGTCTCCATGTGAAGTTCCGGGTACGCGGCAACAGCTGTAATTCCGGCGTGCAGTTTCGCAGCAAGATTCGTCCCGATGGATTGGCCGTCGGTTACCAGGCAGACATTCTTTCCGGCGGAAAATATCTCGGCGGAGTGTGTGATGAGATCCATCAGCGCGAAGGCAGGGAGCTGCTCACGCGCAATGGCGAGAAGACCGTGATCGATGCCAACGGCAAGCGCACCGCCACCAGCCTGGGCGCGACGGCCACGTTCAACGGCTGGCCGGCTTGGAATGACTACCACATCACCGCGAAGGGACAGCACATTATCTTGCGCATCAACGGCGTCAAATGCGCCGAGCTGATCGACCGGGAAGAGGGGCATTTCGACTTGAGCGGCATTCTTGGACTGCAGTTGCGGGCCGGAAAGCCGATGACGGTGCAGTTCAAGGACATCTACCTGAAACAGCTGTTGGTTGACGATCATTGAACGCAGTTCCGCAGCACTGAATGGACGGGTACTGTCGGGTGAACGGATTGCCCCGTCTTCGGGACGCGAAGTGCGTCGTCTGGAAAAAACGAATTTATGATCGAGGGCTTTCATCTCCATTCGACCACCACCACCGAGGACGGGGGTAAATTTTTTCGCGGTGTGTGAACAGAGACACCGGCAACATTACATGCGATCTGCATCGCTTGATTCTGTGCTTCTTTTGCGGCAAGGTATTTCTTCCTGATGAGAGTATTTTGCATCGTCGGTCTCTATTTTTCTGCAGTGTGCCTCCTGACCGCACAGGAATCGGGTCGGACGGAAGTTTTCGATCCGATCCGGGCAGCTGAAGAGGAGGCGCTGAAGCGGGCGGAGACGCGGATGGTATTGGATCTCAACCTCAGCAGGGCCGAGCAACATCGGAAATCGAAACGATATGTCTTGGCAACGTTGTTGTATGAGGAAGTGATGAGATTGGCGCGCAAACTCGGCAATCTGAAAACGATCGAAACCGAAGTCGAAAAGGCGCGCGTTGGGATCGTATATTCAAGACTTCGCGTGGCCCGGGCATTGCAAGATCAGGATCTGTTCGAGGAAGCCGACAAGGAAGCTGCCAAGGCTCAGGTCTATGCTCCGGACAACAGCCGCTTGCGCAAGTTTCGCAAGTCTAATGAGTACGTCCGGAAGGCGCATATCGGACGTGTGCCCAGCCGGGAGGTTCAGATGGCAATTCGAAACCACCGCCATGAGAGGGCCAATGTCTTGACCCTGGTGCTTGATGGCAGGGCGTACTATCGAATGGGTGAATACGGAGAGGCCGAGAAACGGTTGAAGGAAGCCGTGAAGCTAGATCCTCACAGTGATGTTGCCTACTATTATCTTCACTTGAATCTGAAGGCGCAGTACGACCGGGAAGGACGGGCGCGGGATCACCATTTTCAAAAGCGCGTGATCGAAGTTGCGGAAGCGTGGAATCGCTAGCAACGGCTGGTAGGATTGGTTGTTGAAAACCATGGCTCGGAGCTTTTTGTGAATTCGTGGCCCGGGCTGGAGCCTCTCTCCCGTTTGGGCTGAGTGAATAATTACCGGCGTTACAAGTTCTCAACGCGTCTCCCGCCAAACGTTCAAGACATTCAAGTGCCAGTCAGCGGGATCTCGCCAGCACTGACGACCAGGCGATTTACGATGGCGTTGTTGGATGCCATGCAGAAACACGAAACGAAAGCGCTTTTCGATTTGTTGAATATTGATTGTTGAGACGCGGCACCAATGCGTGCGTGATAGGCTTCAACCTCGACTGTGATGCACGTTTTCGAACGCACAGAAGCGTTTCTGCCAGGCGCCAATTGAAACGGAATGAACGAATGCCGTAATTGTGTGCTTTGGAGATCAAAGGCCGAGGTCGATCCCGGGGAGGAAAGGAGATCGAAGGCCTTTTCCTGCTGCTTTGTGTAATTGGCGATCGCGGCTTCGTGATCGAATTGTCGGCGCGCCTGGTTGACCGCGTTCAACAGATCCGCCCGCGAATCCAGACGCTTCACGCTCATGCCTTCCAGTGATAGCGAGGGAGCGCTGAACTGTATCGGCTCCAGCTCGTCCCCCTTCAGGTAGAACGGATCGTGCTCCAATCCAAGCTTGCCGGCGAATTGTCCCGGTCGGCCATCGTGCAAGCCGGGTCTTTGCGGGAGCGAGATCAGTTTGGGCAATTTGGGATGCGCAGGCCGACGCGACGCGATAGCCGATCCCATGAAGGGCCAGTCCGTCGAATACGGCCGGCGACTGTTGCCCTCCGTGCGAAAGGTCTGATCCGGCGTATGTCCCGTGAGATTGTAGTAATAGCCCGCGTGATGATCGCCGGTCGCCCGCCCGAAATCACTGACCGATCGAATGCCCGAAAAATGCTTCGCCGCCCTGGCGGTCATCGGCAGGGGTTCGCAGACTTGGATGTCCGAAGCGCGGGTGCTTGGCGAAGAGCGTCGAAACTACTACAACCAATTCCGGCCGGCATTTCTCCTTGGGCGGACAAAGCCCGGCGAAGCATGCGATTCATAGTTCGGTTCCGGTCGGGGCTCCGCCCCTCCCTCCACCGAACTATGAAC
>PBAL01000093.1 GCA_002715965.1 Verrucomicrobiales bacterium
CCAAAATCTCTCAATACGGCATCTGAAGTTCAACTCACAAGACCCTGTGCTGACGGCATACCATAGAACATCAAACTTAGGTCCAACCCGATTGAGTTGGAGTGTTTTAGCCCGAATATCTCACGCATGAACGCTGGCGAGTGCGACACGGCAGACTTGGAAGTCTGCGCTACGTCTCTACCGTCCAGCAGCTGTGAGAAATCGCGGTTAGGTATGCTCTCAGCAGTATTGGTTATTCGAATCCACGGGTGGAGATTCGGAATTCAGACTGCGAGGTGCGAGCTACTCGGACTCCACGATGGCCATGGCGGCTGCGTATTCGCGGGCGTGGGTGAGGGTGAGATGGATGTGGGATGCGCCTCGTTTGCGCAGGAGTTCGAGTCCTTTGCCGTGGAGAACGACTTCTGGTTGGCCGGATTCGCGTTTGGTGATTTCGATGTCGTGCCAGCCGAGTTCGTCGGAGATGCCGCTACCGAAGGCTTTTGAGATGGCTTCTTTTGCGGCGAAGCGGGCGGCGAGTTGGGGGGCGGGGTCGCGGTGGTCCAGACAGTATGCGATCTCGGATTCGAGGAGGATTTTTTCCACGAAATTGCGGCCGAGCTTTTCGTAGGAATCGCGGATGCGATTGATCTCGATGATGTCGATGCCAGTTCCCAGGATCATGATCAATCGAGCAGGGCGAGCATCTCTTTCACGGCGGCTTCGATGCCGATCATGACGGCGCGGCTGATGAGGGTGTGTCCGATGTTTAGCTCGACCAGACCAGGAACGCGCTTGAGGAGGATGGGGACGTTTTGGAGGTTCAATCCGTGGCCGGCGTTTACCTGCAGGCCCGCGTCCTGGGCTTGTTTCGCCGCGGCGGCCAGACGGGTCAGTTCGGCTTCGCGGGCGTCGGTGTTGGTGAATTCTTCGGCGTAGGTTCCGGTGTGAAGTTCGATGAAGCCGGCGCCGGATTCGGCAGCCGAGTTTACCTGCGATTCATCCGGGTCAATGAAGAGGCTCACCTCGATTCCGGTGTCGGACATCTTGGTACAGGTTTCCTTGAGAGCCGACAGATTGCCGACTGCGTTCAGGCCGCCTTCGGTGGTCAGTTCTTCGCGGCGTTCGGGGACGATGCAGACGATGTCGGGTTTGACGTCGAGGGCGATGGCGACGATCTCGGGGACGTTGGCCATCTCAAAGTTCAGCCGCGTGGTGATCTTTTCGCGGAGCGAATACATGTCACGATCGATCACGTGTCGACGGTCTTCGCGAAGGTGCGCGGTGATGCCATGGGCGCCGGCTGATTCACAGGCAAGCGCGGCTTCCACCGGATCGGGTTCGCCGGTGTCGCGTCCGCGATAGCGCGCCTGCCGCACGGTGGCGACGTGGTCGATGTTTACGCCAAGCTTCGTCATCTGCCGTAGTCTTTAGTGGGAATCGGGTCGGGTCGGAAGGGAAAAAGGTTGAAGGGGTTAATGGTTGAACGGTTTGATGCGCACGGTTGAACACTGCCCGAGCACATCATGAAGTTGTCCGATGATAAAATGCCTGCACCGGAAATGCCGGTGAGTGAAACGGATTCGTGTCCGTGGCTGACGACGCGTCGCTTTGCGTTGTTGCTGGGTGGCTTGTTGTTGCTCTCGTTTTACCCGGTGTTGGTAGGGAACCAGGCTTGGTTCTATCGGGACTATGGATTTCTGGGCTATCCGTTTGCGTTTTTCAATCGCGAGGCCTTGTGGAGTGGGGAGATTCCGTTTTGGAATCCGTTGATTCATTGCGGTGTGCCGCACTTTGCACAGTGGAACACGATGGTTCTGTATCCCGGATCGTTGATTTATCTATTGGTGCCGTTGCCCTGGGGATTGGCCTGGTTCTGTGTGGCGCATCTGTTCCTCGGCGGCATGGGGATGTGGCGACTCGTGCGGGAGGACACCGGGTCCAATTTCGGCGCAGCTTTTGCGGGTGTGGCGTTTGTATTCAGCGGATTGGTCCTGGCTTGCGTGATTTATCCGAACTATCTGGTCGCGTTCGGTTGGTTGCCTTGGGTTTATCTTTATGCCCGGTCGGCGATGGAACCGGACAATTGGCGCGCGTTGATCAAGGCCGTAATTGCAGGTTCGATGCAAATGTTGAGCGGTGCGCCGGAGCTGATCTTGATGACTTGGCTGATGATTGGAGCGGTGGTCATTGCGCGGGCTTGGGGAGGCAAGGAACGTTCCGCGAAATTACGGGCAAGCGCGGGTTCACTGTTTTGTGTCGTTGCGCTGATCGCCGGGTTGTGTGCGTTTCAGTTGTTTCCGTTCTTTGACCTTCTGCTCCAATCGCAGCGCAGCCTGGATACGGGCGATGGGTTCTGGTCGTTGCCCGCCTGGGGTTGGATCAACTTCGTCGCGCCGTTGTTTTCAAACTTCCAGACGGATCAGGGTGTGTTTGTACAGGCGGGTCAGTCGTTTTTTCCAAGTGTGTATCTCGGGGTCGTTACGCTGGCGCTTGCGTTGCTTGCTCGGGGCGGCAAGCGGTTCGAGATCGCGGTGCTCTGGTTTTGTGCATTGATTGCGTTGTTGCTGGCGTTTGGAGAGGCCGGATTTTTGTATCCATTATTGAAATCTGTTTCGCCGATCGGCGTGGCGCGATTTCCGGTGAAGGGAGTTTTGTTGCTTGGGTTCATTGTTCCTCTGCTTGCCGGATATGGGTTGGCGACCTGGGAGAGGAATCGGGATTGTCGGCGAGCCTTGGCTGTCCCGGGGTTGGTTGTGATTGCAGTCGTTGGTGCGGGCATTGCTCTGGGAATGAACGCACCATTGCCGGAGCTTCGCACACCGGAGGCAACGACGAACGGATACGTGCGCATCGCGTTTCTCGTTGGCGGGTTGGCAATGTTGTTTGCGTGGAATCGCAGTTCAGATGCGGCCAAGCGACTGCTGCCGATTGCGTTGATCGCTTTGATCTGGGTCGACGCAAAAATTCACGCGCCGATCCTGAATCCCACGATCGGGGCCGACGCGTTTGAGCCGGGGCTGGCGGCTGCGTATCACCGTCAATCCGATCCGGACTTCGGCAAGCAGGGGCGGCTGATGCTGAGTCCTGAGGCGGAGAAGGCATTGCATCGCAAAATGGTGCCGAAGTTCAGCGACGACTTCATGGGACAACGGCTGGCTTATTGGGGGAACCTGAACATGCTGGACGCAATTCCGAAGGTGAACGGGGCTGCGACCTTGACGCCCAAGCGATGGACGCTGTTTGAGACGGACCTCTATCAGTTTGATGAGATGCCGGATCAGAGCCTGATGGATTTTCTTGGCGTCAGCGCGGTCACGGATCCGGCAATCATGGTGAAATGGCAGGCGCGAGCGGGTGGAATGTCGTTGGCCAGCGGGGGGCAGACGGAACAGCCGGGCGGTCCGGCTGCGGGCACTTGGTGGCGTGGAACAAATTGGAATCCCAGAGAAACGGTCTACGTGCCGCGAACCGCTGCGACGAACGGAAGCGCGACCATCACTGATTTCACAAGGAGTCGAAACAGCATCTCCTGTATCGTTAACTGCGAATCAGAAAGCGTGATTGTAGTCTCAGAAACACAATCTCCCGGCTGGAAAGCCTATTTGGATGGGAAGCCAGCGGAGACTTTCTCGGCCAATTTCGCCTTTCTTGGAGTGCGTGTTCCGGCTGGGGAACACAAGTTGAAGCTGAAGTATCTGGAGAAGGGATTCGTGATGGGTTCGGTGCTATCAGTGCTGACGTTGATGGCGTGTTTCTACCTGAGGAGGCTTACCCCAAGTCCTCCAATCGAGACACAATGACGCGCGATCTGCACTGCCAATTAAGGGGTTTTCCCGAGTTTCGCACGAAGCCTTAGCCTTGACTGGTTTTGAGCCAAACTCATAGACTACAAATGACTTAAGGCCCCTTTTGATTGCGCCCCACTGTGCGTTTCCGGCGTCTCAATGTGCCTTCGACCGAACCAGGCGAGAATACTTCGGTAGGATCGCCGATCCGCTCTAGAACGATGACTAAAACCTCGCGATGGCTGCCGTGTTTCGCGGTAGCAATACTTGTCTTTTTGGGGGCTCTTCAACTCAAGCGCGTGGCCGCGCCCGAAGAGCGCCGTTCAACTCAAACGACGCCTGCCCACTCTGTTTCCGGTCACGCCGCAGATCCCAATACCGCTGCGATTGCAAAACCGTCGACGACTCTTACGTCCATCGCACAGGACGCGTTACCGAAAGTTGACACAAACACGGTGGTGATCGTCCGCCCCGAGCAGATCAACAATCTCAAGTTCGGAACATTGTGGGGCAAGGAATCACATCCTTCCGCTGCGGAGTTTTCGACTTGGGCCAACCAGCTTCAAACGGGCTTGCCGGTGGCTGATGCACAGACCGGTGTTGCCTTGGCCAAGGAGAGGAAGACGCTGATGTTGGATTTGATTCGCAACGACCCGGAGCTGGCATTGGCGTATGCCATCCCGTTTGAACTCCGGCAGGCATTGCCAGAGCAAGTGGTCGCCGAACTCGAGACTCCGGTTTCGGGGAACGGACATTTTTATCGACTGGCCGGGCTGTTTGAGAACGTCCCTGAAGGCGGCTCCCAATGGCGGGAAGCGCAGGGAGGTGCGTCCTATTTTCGTTCCCACACCTATGGCGATCGTGACAAGGCTCCGGATCATCGTGAAACGGCGATACACGGAATCGCGATCGGAACGGAGCTGGCGGTTTCAGACGAGGCGGCGCGCGAAGTCGGAAAAGCGGAGGCTGAGTTCCTGGCCAAGCAATTTGAATCCAAGACGATCAGTGGGAAGTGCCCCACCTGCGAGGAGATGGAACGCCTGGAACAAGAGGACGCGAAGATCCTGGCGGTCACGGGTCGGGGCGTGTTGACGTTCAGCAGCCGGAATCACCTGAACATCTTCAATCGTTCACAAGAGGCGATGATAGGAATCGAGCCGGTGTTAATGGCCAGTGGAGCCAACGTGCCCCAAGGAACGAGCGGACTTGGCAATCGTCCGGCCGTGACTCACGCCAATGGAACCAACCGGACGGTGCTGGTGATCCGCGTGGACTTTCCGGACGCACCTCCGCCCAACGCGAACCTGACCGTCAGCGATATTTTCAATCGCTTCACGGACACCAACGGCATCGTCAGTTACTTCTCGAATGCATCCTATGGCCGGCTGCTTTACAACTTCTCCTCAAACGACGTGACGCCGGTCCTGCGCATGCCGCAAAACGCTTCCGTCTACGCATCAGGCGGACTGAATGGCCAGCTTCATTCCGATGCCCGTGCCGCAGCAACGGCTGCCGGTTTCGACACGACGACATACAACCACGTATGTGTGTTGTTCACCAATCTCGGAAGACTGCCTGGTTCCACGATTACATACGGCGGGCTCGGGCAGGTTCCGGGTCGTTTCTTCTGGCAGAATGGCAACATGGGTCGCGGGGTTGTCTCGCACGAGATGGGGCATAACCTCGGGCTGGGACACGCAAACAAGTGGATACCCCGGGACGGATCAATCATCGGACCGCCGGCGGATCTGGCGCTAGCACCGGGCGATCCGGATTTCAGCGACGTGAGCCTGGAATACGGAGACCGATTCGACATTCAGGGCGGTGCTTCGTTTCCGCGCGGGCATTACAATCACTTCTACAAGAACTACCTGAGTTGGTACTCGGACGACAAAGTGCAGACAGTCACCAACTCGGGCACCTATCGAATCAACCTTTTCGATGACCGCTTCTCGGATATTCAACCCACCCTTGCACTCAAGATTTCACGTGACCCCGTGCGGGAGTACTGGATCGGCTATCGCGGACTCGATCCGATCAACGCATCCAACAACGTCAACGAGGGCGCTTACGTTCTGTTTGGATACACCACCGGACATCGATCGACAGACCTGCTGGTGATGAACGGCCCGCCGTCGAATGCGCCCCCGGTCGGCGCAGCATTGGAAATCGATCAGACGTTTACGGACGCGTCAGCAGGAGTGGGCTTGCGAACGGTCGCCATCGGAGGTGCGGGAGTGGGTCAGTTTCTGGACATCGCCATCGATTTGCTGCCTCGCATACAATTTCAGGAACAGAACTACCACGTGGAACAACACCTCGCGAGCGTCGACGTGATCGCCGAGCGCATCTACAACAACCTTGGTACGGTGAGCGGTGTGTTCACAACGACCGATGGAACAGCGCTCGCCCCGAGCAACTACACGGCGACCACCGGCACGGTGACCTGGGCCGAATTGGACGTCGATCCCAAGCCCATCACCATCCCGATCGGAACCACGGTGTCCGTGATCAGCAACGCAAACTTTGACGTGTCGTTCACCAACATCAGCGGAGGAGTGGGAATCTTCTGCACCAACACCACGGTCACCATTCACGCGCCGGGATCGACTGAGCCGTTTTTGTTCCCGGGCTTTTTCAACAACCGCGCACATCGCGCAATACAACAGATTGACGGGTCCATTGTGGTCGGCGGTGATTTCAGCAGCATCGGCGGAGTGTCTCGGGGCCGGGTGGCGATGATGGATTCGCGCGGTGCACTGCTCACCAATTTCATTGCGTCGCCCGGAGCGAACAGTGAGGTGAACGCGATGGACATCCAGCCCGACGGCAAGGTTTTGATCGGCGGTGAGTTTACGACCGTGGACGGTTTGCCAACCCATGCCCTGCTCGCACGGATGACGACCAACGGCCTGGTCGACACCAACTTCAACGTCACGATGCATCCGGACGGACCGGAGGTCCGCGCCGTTGCCGTTCAACCGGACGGAAAAATCTGGGTCGGCGGTCCTTTTACGTCGGTAGCAGGCCTGCCCTACCGATACCTGGCCCGCTACCAGGTCGATGGTTCTCTGGATACGAACTTTGCCCCGATCCCGTTTGAGCTCGGCAGTTTCTATAGCGTGCAAGATATTGCCCTGGCTCCCAATGGTCAGGTATACGTGGCGGGCATCTTCACCGTTGGAGGGACCAATTTCCCGACCTTGACGAACATGCACTCCGGAGTGCTGCGATTGAATCCCGACGGGCGGATTGACACCTCGTTCAACGTGCGGCAGGGCGCGCACTTTGCCACCTTCCCGACCTTTCCCGTCACGGTCAACGCCGTCCACGTCAAGGCCGATGGAGACGTACTGATTGGGGGGGAGTTTACCGGTTTCAACAGCAACACCGTCTCGCTGGTGGCACGTTTGCATCCGGACGGTTCGCTGGATACGAACTTCGTTTCGGCACTGACCGGCACGGCGGTGGTCGCGTTGGACGAGCAGCCTGATGGGAAGATCCTCGTGGGCGGAAGTTTTCCGTTCAACTACGCTCGTCTGAACGCGGATGGTTCGCTGGATACGGGCTTCTGGCAGGGGGCCGGAGCGGCAGGGCTCGTGCGTGACATTCGTTACACGCCGGATCACAAGATTCTTGTCGCGGCTGAAGTCGGGCCCGTCAACGAGTCACCGCGCAGGGTTGCCAAGCTTTATGCGGGAGTCACGACACGACCGGGCGTGGTGCAATTCACCACCAATCGCACCACGACGATTGAGGGCAACACGGTCGTGCTTACCCTGACGCGAACCGGCGGGACAGACGGTCCGGTGAGTGTGAACTACGGCGTCTTCGGCGGAACGCACACCAACGATCTGACGGGCTTGACCTCTTCTGGAACGATAAGTTGGGACGCCGGTGAAAGCCTGCCCAAGTCGATCGTCGTTCCGGTTGCTGCCGACAGTTTTGCCGAAGCCGACGAGGACGTGTATGTCGCCATTGGTGCTCCGATCGGCGGGGTTGTCATTGGCACGAACGATTTTGTGGTCGTCGACGTGACCGACCTGCCGGCCACGCCAAAGATTCTTACGCATCCGGTCGATGTGGTAGCCAACATCGGCGACACGGTCACCTTTACCGCCTTCGCGATCGGCGGTGAACCGCTGAGTTATTTCTGGCGCTTCAATGGGCGAAACGTTCCCGGTGGCAACAGTCCCACCCTGGCGCTGACCAACGTTCAACCGGGGAGCGCGGGCCTCTACTCGGTTCGAGTCATGAACGCCCAGGGATTTGCCGACAGCGGTTCGGCAACGCTGACGGTCAACGTGCCACCGTTCATCACCGAACAGCCACAGGATCAAACGGTTGAAGCCGGAGCGAATATTGCGCTCGGCGTGGCAACCGGTGGAAACGCGCCGATCTCGTTCCAGTGGCAGCGAAACGGAGTGAACATCCCCGGCGCGACAGTTCCAATCCTGAACATTCTCAACGTTGCGGCCACCAACTCGGGGGACTACCGCGTTGTTGTCAGCAACCCATACGGCAGTGTCACCAGCAGCAATGCGGCAGTCGTGGTGGAATCGCTGCCGGTCATCGTGCAGCAACCGGGCGATCGAGTGGTCGCTGAAGGCGGAACGGCGACATTCACGGCCAGCGCACTGGGTTCCGTTCCGTTCAGCTATCAATGGACCATGGACGGGACACCGATCGCAGGCGCGACAAATTCGAGTCACACGGTGACCAATGCGACCGGACAGAATACCGGCAACTATGCAGTCACTGTCACGAACAGCCGGGGCTCCTCGACCAGTCTTCCGGCGCGCTTGACTGTCATCACCGAAGAACTCACCGCCAACTGGGCCTTCGGAGGCGGTGGCCTGTTCGCGGATGCCGGAAACTCCGTGGCACTGGATACAAGCGGCAACGCAATCGTTGTGGGCAGCTTCACGAGCGTCGCGAACATCGGTGGCACGAACCTGACCAGCAATGGCCGCAGCGATGCATTCATTGCCAAGTTCGATCCGGTGGGCGGATTGATCTGGGCGCGAGGCATTGGCGGAGATGGTTTTGACTCAGCCACGGACGTGGTGGTCGATCCGGCCGGAAACATTCATGTGATCGGCAGCTTTGAGGGCATTGTCGATTTCGTCGGCCAAAGCATCACGAACAGCTCCGTCAGTTCTTACTCGGACATCTTTGTTGCGGAATTCGATTCATCCGGAGCATTGATCTGGGTCAGGACAATCGGACGGCAGTTTGAGCAGGATCGACCCGGTGGAATCGGCTTGGACGCTGCGGGGAACGTACTGGTAACGGGCGCTTCCATGATCGATCAATTCGCCGGATTGCCGATCACGAACCATGGCCCGATCCTGATCGCAAAGTACAGTTCCTCCGGCACGGAGTTGTGGGCGATCAAGGCGGGCAACCCCAGCAGTCCACGCGTGGCTGCCGCTCCGGGCACGGCGGGTAGCACGATCGATTCGGGGCGTTCGGTCGGCATTGACGCCAACGGCAATGTCTACGTGGCGACGAGCATGCGGGCACTTACCGGAACGTTTGGAGGCGTTACACTCACGAATACCGGCGGAGCGGACATCGTGGTCATGAAGCTGGACGGAAACGGCAACGCGCAATGGGTCCGACAGGCGGGCGGCCCGACTGATGATGAGGGATTCGGCATTGCGGTGGACTTCTCGGGCGCAGTCTTCATCACCGGAGATTTCACCTCCAATGCCACGTTCGGTTCGACCACCCTCACCAACGCGAGCGCGTTTCTGAGTGACATCTTTGTTGCCAAGCTGGACGCCTCCGGCAACTGGGTATGGGCCAGAAAGGTTGGCGGTACCAGTGCCGATGGCGGTCGGGATATCGCGGTGAACAACAATGGTTCAATCGCGCTTTCAGGGTTCTTCTCCGGAATGGTGACGTTTGGCACAAACTTGCTCACCAGCGTGGGCGGGACGTTGGACGCCTTCGCCGCGCAATTGGATTCCGACGGGATGGTCGTGCTGGTTCAGCAAGCCGGCGGATCTGCATCGCTGGGCGATCAGGGTCTGGGCGTGACGATCGACGCGAACGGCAACATCGCAATGACCGGCAGTTTCAGCGGCACGGGTCTGGTTGGTGCAAGGCAACTGACCAGTGCCGGGAATACCGACCTGTTCACGACGCGCTTTCAGTCGGCCGGGCTTTCCACGGTCACGCTGTCATTTGTCATTCAGCCGGGCGAAATCGTTCTCAGCTGGCCGAACTCCGCGACGGGTTACTTCCTGCAAACCACCACGAACACGCCCGCGGATACGAACTTCTCGAATGTGGCGGGAAGTCCGGCGTCTTCCGGGACGAACTTTGTCTTCACCAACTCAGCGACCGACACGCGCCGATTCTTCCGTCTGCGAAAGCCGTGATGGACGAAGGTAGGCGCGATCGTGAGCGAGCAAATCGCTCCACCTCAATCCTGCTCGCTCACGCTCGCTGCTACGTTCTGCTCACACCCGCACGCCAAACTCGGGCAACCGTCGTAGCACAGCAGCCAAAGGAAGGCCGACCACGTTTGTCAGCGACCCATGAACCGACTCAACTATGGCCTCTCCATGATCTTGGATCGCATAGGCACCGGCCTTGTCGAGCGGTTGGATAGACTCAAGGTAGTCCTGGATCTGTTTCCTCCCCAACTGCCGAAAGGTGACCAGCGTGGATTCGTAGAAAATCTCGTATCGATTCGAATCCACGTGAATCAGGCAGCAACCTGACACCACCTCATGGGTTTCACCCGACAACTCGCGCAGCATCGCGCGGGCGCCTCGCATGTCCCGCGGTTTGCCGAAGATCCGGGCGCCCAGACAGACGACCGTATCCGCGCCCAGAACCACCGCATTGGGATGTTTCTTGGCAACGGCCCGCGACTTGCGATAGGCGTTAAGCTGGGCGAGTTCGCGCCCGACGAGATGACCGCCTTCAACCTCCTCCACGTCACTGGTAAGGAGGTCAAACTCCACGCCGGCGCTCCGCAACAATTCCGAGCGCCGGGGCGATGCCGATGCCAGGATGAACCTTCGACGACTCATGAGAGCACGGATCGGAAGTCCCTCAACCGTTCCTGAAAAGCGTCATCGTTGAGCACGGGTGTGGCGCGGGACACGTCCACGTCCTCGGCGAACTCGATCCAAGATTTGCAACCGCCGTATTCGTCGCGCATCGGAAACTCAACCGGTTTCGGCAGACGATTTACGCGGAGCGCGATGGCGAAGATCTTCTGCTCCCGTCCCCATTCGAAGCGCTCCTCAATCACCTGATCCAGCCAGATGTGCTGGTCGTGCAGTTCCTTTGCCTTTTCAAGCGACACGACTTCTCGCCACTCCACCACTCTGGCGGAATGCTCAATTCGTACGGTCTCCTTCGGAGGAAAGCCTGCAGCGATCTCATCGTAACGGGACTGCGCGGACACGATCACCATTTCGCGCTGCTGATGATAGAGAGTCGGGTAGAGCAGGAATTCTTCGTGCGCCACCTTGAATCCGCCCTTGCCCTCGGAAATTCCGCCCTTACGGAGAATCAGGATCTGATCCCCTCGCCCAAGCGCATCGACCACGATGGCCCAATCTTTGAAGGCTGCACGCACAACGCGAGGTTAGGAAGAACGATGGCACTGCGCAAGGGGCTGAGGTATAGGGAAACGAACGACCACGTAATCCAACGGGATCTTCTACATGCCGTCAATTTTAGAACATTTCCAAACCGGATGGCGTCTCTTAACGAGTGATGGATTGGCATGAGTCAAACTTGGAAAACCTGCCCGGGCAGATCTGGGAGGCGTTGAGCGATGCGGTGGGGATTCCACACAGTCCGCTGCGGACGCCGGCGTTGAGCACGACGAACCGACTGGAGACTTCAATCCGCACGGTCGTGCTCCGGGGAGTGGATATCAAAAAGCGTCATCTCTATTGCTTCACGGATCTGCGCACGTCGAAGGTGCGCGAGATCCGGGCGAATGAGCAGGTGCAGGTGTTGTTTTATCATCCCGTGCAGAAGGTTCAAATTCGCGCGACTGCAGCAGCGATGGTTTATGCGGACGACGCGATCGCGCGGGAGTTCTGGGAGAAGCTTCCCTTGGCACAACGGGCAAATTACGCAGCGCGTTCGGGGCCCGGATCTCCATTGAACGAACCGGGCGATGACATCGATCCTGCGCTCAAGGAGACGAGTGCGACCGCAGATCTGGAACCGGCCTATCCCAATTTCGCTGTAATCGCCGCGGAGGTGGATCAATTTGACTGGCTTCATCTGCGCGACGCGGGCAACGTCCGCGCAAACATTCGCTGGACCGGCAAACGGTATTCGGGCTTGTGGCTGGTTCCCTGATTGTTTCGAAGAAAATGAAGCGATTCCTTCCCATCATTCCGAGCCTTGGCCTGCTTTTGCAAAGCTGCGGTTCGAACCCCAATCCAACTCCCCCGGCAGAGAAAAGCACTCCACAAACCGCCACGAACACGGCTTCCGAGCCCGAATCTCCAAAGCCCAAGAGTGGAGAGAGCCGTCAGTTCTTTGTGACGGGAGTGGTTGAAGGTCTGAAGCTTGGCGAAGGCAAGGTGATCGTAAGACACGAGGACATTCCTGAATTCATGGAGGCGATGACGATGCCCTTCAACGTGAAGAACACGAATGAGTTTTCCGCCATCGGCACAAATGACCAGATTCACTTTCGCCTCGTCGTTGAAGAGACGAGAAGCTGGATCGATCGTGTGACTCGCGTGGGTTCGGTCGCGGCAATGAAAAAACCGCGACGTGAGTTCCGGCGCGTGCGCGATGTCGAGCCGTTAAAAGTTGGTGATGTTCTCCCGAATTATCCACTGACGAACCAGTTCGGAAAACTCTTCCACACCGATGATTATCGGGGCCAGGCGCTTGCATTCACGTTCATCTTTACGCGTTGTCCAATGCCGGAGTTCTGCCCGCTGATGAGCCGGAATTTCAAGAAGGTGTATGAAGAAATGCAGAACGATGCATCTCTGACGAACTGGCAGTTGCTGACCATCTCATTCGACGTGGAAGCGGATACTCCGAAGGTGTTGAACGGTTATTCAAAGATCCACGGTGTGGATTCGAGCAGGTGGAATTTCGCCACAGGAGCGTTGATCGAGATCGACGACATCACCGAGCGATTCGGCCTGGCCTTTTCGCGCATGGAAGGAACGATCCTCTTCGATCACACCCTGCGGAGCGTGATCCTCGATCCACAGGGAAAAATCGACAAGATCTACATCGGCAACGCGTGGAAGCCGGAGGATTTTGCAAAGGACTTGAAGGCGGCCGCGCTGATCAAGCCTGCTCAGTAGGAGCGGGAGATTCCGGAGCGGGCGTCGCGGGCGCGGGAGTTGGCTCAGTTGATTCAGCGGCTGGTTGAGCAGCTTCTATTGCTGCCGCATCCGGTTCGACAGCCTCTTCTTCCACAGGATCCGGCATCTTCCACGGTTCAACGTTGGCGATCGATTCGATGCGATACTTCCTTTGGGAATTGTTCAGCTCAAACTCAACCTCGTCTCCGACCTTCGCATTCGATAAGGCCTGCGCCAGGGGACTGAGGTAGCTGAGTCGCCCGCTGTCGGGATCACCGTCCCAAGCGCCGAGGATTTCGAAGTCCAGTTTCTCGTTCGAATTGAGATCGGTGATGTTGATCTTGTTGCCAACCCCGACCTTGTCGGAGCTTGCATCCGAGAAATCCGTACCGCGTGCGAGGCCGAGATCGCGTTCGAGTTCGGTCTTCTGTGCCATGAGCGTGCGTTGCTGCTCCTTGGCAAATTTGTATTCCGAATTCTCCCGCAAGTCGCCGTAGGAACGGGCGATGGAAATTTCCTTCCGGTTGTCGGGGATCTTCTTGGTGATGATCGTCTCGTATTCTGTCTTGCGCCGACTGAGGCTTTCCCAGGAGACGATGATCGTTTGGTCTTCCTTCGTCTGGTCGCCGGAAATAAGCGACTGAATCTGCGGGAAGGTCTTCACGATACGGGCGAGCAACGAGCGCTTGTCCATATCGTCAAAGCCCGTGGACATCTGCAGAGTGCGAGTCACGTCCTGAACCACCTCCAAGTCGGCGGATTCGATCAGCTGGGGCAGCAGTTCCTGATCGCCGAGAATATAGTCTGCCAGCTTGACAGATTTCTTCTCGTTGAACAGATCACGCTCAATGGCGGTGAGCATGGCGCGGAAGACTTCCGGCCCCAGAATGTCAGCGAAGGTATCGGAACGATCCTTGGCCAACCAAAGCAACATCTCACTGCTGGCCTGATGCTGGCTGATCAGGCGGGCGAGAGTTTCCTTGAACAATCCAAAGTGGCCATTCGTGACGAGCAGGCTCACGCATTCACCGCAAAGTTTCGGCGTGGCTGCGTTGGCAAGCTGCACCACCGTCTCGGCCCAGGCATCCGGATGGCATTCCTTGAACGACTTGAGCGTGCGCTTGTGTTTAGCGGCCGGGAGTTTTTCGATGATCCCCGGCAAGGTGATGTCTTGTGCCCAGAGGTCGGACTCCTTGATCTCGCCTTCGGGGATTTCCACTCCAGCAACCTCGCGCAGTTCGTCCCGCACGAAGATTCCATCCAGGGAAAGCCAAGGCTGGTTGCGACGATATTTTTCGATCTCGGGATTGAGAACGTCGGCGACGGTGTTGGCCACTGACTTGGCATCGCCCAGTTCATCAATGATCTTGAGCGCATCCGCAGCGCAGGTGGTCTTGGCCTTGAGCCCCTTGGCCGCGTGGAAATCCGAGAGTTGTCGGTCCTGAAGAGATACTTCCTCTTCGGTATAAGTGATCGGCTCGGACTTCTTCGAGGGAACGCGGAAGTGTCCGCTCTTCTTCATCTCGCGCTTACAGGTGTCCCACCACTTCTTCCAATCGGAGGAGATCACGTCGGGCACGAGCGCCTTCTGGATCGTTTCTGCGGTCGCCTTGCCGCCGTAGCTCTTGATGACGAGCTTGATCAGATCGAGGTGGCTGACTGCAGCCATCTTCTGGACGGATTCGAGATCCGCCATCTTGCGGGCGAGGATGTGATCGGCAGAAATGGGATCGAGGGTCTGCGCGGCAAAGCCGAGATCCAGCGCGTGGCCGGGCTTCTCCACGAAGTCGATGTTGAATTTACTCAGCACCGTGTCGACAGCTGTGATGCGGCCAAAGCCCCAACTCTTGTGCATGCAATAGCTGCCCTCCGTGAGTTCCACGAGTTTATCCACCTGTTGAGGCTTGATTTTTCCTGCAAAAACCAGTTTTTCGAATTCTTCTCTCATAATGGCCAAATCGGCTGATGTAAGTACGCAAAACGAAAATCCTGAAAGTTGGGAAATCAAAACTCAAGAGAAATTGCCATTTTGGCCCTGATATCTGCGGAGAAAGATGGTGATTACATCGAATCCGCACTGGACAAAGGGATAGATGGCGCTGGATTGAATGCCCCGGACCGGCGGCTGTGCCGGGAACTGGCCTTCGGATGCGTGCGCTGGCGTAGAACTTTGGACTGGTTGATCGCCCGGCGGACGAAACATGCGCCGAAGCCGAAACTCGCGGCAATACTTCGACTGGGCCTCTACCAGCTGCTCTGGCTGGAACGAGTTCCCTCCCACGCAATCGTGCACCAGTCGGTCGAACTGGCTAAGAAACATGGCTTCCGGGAGCAGGCTGGATTCGTGAATGCACTGCTGCGCGGATACGATCGCGATCGGGATGCTACATCCAAGGAGTTGAAATCACTTCGGAAGTCCCAACCTGCGATTGCCTGGTCTCATCCGGATTGGCTGGTGGAACGATGGCAGCGCGGACTGGGCAACGATGACTGCCAACGATTGCTGGAGTGGAACAACAAACCGGCACGAACCTTCGCCCGCGTGAACGCACTAAAGACCAGCGTGCCGGAATTGGAGAAACGTTGGGGCGATGAAGGCGTGGAGCACGAAGTGGTGTCGGGAGAATTGCCGCTGGCCAATTTGTTCTTCGCCATCAAGTCTCCCGGTGCGATTGCTGAGTTGGGCTCGTTCCGCGAAGGTTTTTTCTATTTACAGGATCCAAGCACTGCATTGGCACCGAACCTCCTCGATCCGAAACCAGGCGAACGCGTCTTGGACTTTTGCGCAGCACCGGGCGGCAAGACCACACTGATGGCGCAGCTGATGGGCGATACTGGAGATGTCACCGCGCAGGATCAGCCGGAACGACTTGGGTTGATTCGCGAAAACTGTGCCCGTCTGGAGATCCAATCCGTGAAGCACTGTGTCACTCCCAAGGATCTAGAATCAATTGCCGCCAAGAATTCGTTCCAGAGAGTGCTCGTCGATGTTCCCTGCTCGAACACCGGTGTCATGCGTCGGCGGGTCGATCTGCGGTGGCGCATTCGAGAGAAGGAACTCAAGCAGATGCCGAAGCGCCAACTGCAGCTGCTGAAGAGTGCGGCGCAGTGGGTGGCGCCAGGCGCTGCGCTCGTGTACAGCACTTGCAGCATCGAGAAAACAGAGAACGAGGATGTCGTCAAAATGTTTCTTGCTTCAACGAACCAATTCAAGCTCGCGCAACAACAGGTGATCCATCCGGTGACACACGGTGTGGATGGAGCCTTTGCGGCCTTGTTGATCCGTCAGTGAACAGTTGAGGTGCGGATTATTCCGCACCCACACCCTCGAAGATCGGCTTCTCGTGCAGCCGGAGGAAGCGATGGAGAAGTTTGGCGACGACTTCGTGGCCGTAGGCGTTCCAGTGTCCGTCGTCGTTGTTCTCGATGAGTTTGATGAAGGGGTAGTTTCCACCTTCGAAGGCAGCATCGAGATCAAAGAGCGGATAGCGGGCGCTACGCTGGGCCAGGCCGTTTCGGACAGTGTTCCACATGTTGATCCATTCCGGATTCGGGCGCGCGCCGTACATCCCGAACATCATGACCATGAAGCGGATGTCGTTCTCCAAGCAGGTCTTCTCAATCGCATCGACCAGGGCAAGCGTGATGTGGGCAGGGTTCATCTCCTCGATGTACTTCACCGGTTCTCTGGGACGCAGAACAGGCGGTATCAAAGTGGTGAGATTGGTGTCTGCGAACACGGGCTTGCCAAGGTGATACTGGATGGCTGCGCAATTGTTGTCCGGATCATTGAACAGGTACAGAGCCAGCATCACCACGTCGGGTTTGTATTTGAGGCCTTCTTTCATCAGGAACAAATACTCTTGATCCGTGCCGTAGCCCGAAACGCCGGTGTTGATGATCTCCCAATCCTTGCCCTCTTCCGCGAGCATGCGTTCGACGACTTCCGTGTAGATTGCCCGGTCGCCGACGCCGTACCCCCAGGTAAACGAATCACCCAAGACAAGGATGCGTTTCTTCCCTGTCACGCGCTCGTAGGTGTATTCGCGATCACGAAGGCCCTTCGAATTGATCGTCAGCGGACGACCGCGAGTTTCGGAACTCCAACTCGGGATGTTTCTCCAGCCGAGGTATTCGTCGAAAAGATATTTGTGCCCGGTGAAATCCGCGCGGCGTTCTTCGAGGTAAATCGGCGGTTTCTGGAATTTCCATTGCCCGGTTTCCCGATCACGAACCAATCGTTCCTGATGAACCAATACCGCCACGATCGCAACACAGCCAAGCAACGTGGGAACGAGGACCGCAGCGAATGCAAAGAGCTTCTCCCGTCCACTGGGAGCGGATTTTGGAGCATTGGCACCGGAAGATGAATTCGATGCGCCTTCAGGTTTGGGATCCACGTTCAATGCGCGGAAGTAGACCGTCTGCTCCAGTGCTTGTTAAGCAGATTCGCGTGGCTGAAGACTGTCAAATGAATTGCCATGTATTTGCGTGAATCCAAGAGCGGGATAATTCCCAAACCGAATCCGAGCGCTTTTTGCCACCCTCCCCGCCTGGCACGACAGGCCACCGTCTCCTGCACGGACCGATCCCCATAATGATCGCCTGATCAAAAATGTGACTGACAGGCAGCCCGGCGTGGGAGGGTTGGAGTGAGGGAGAACGCTTTGCCAATCGTCAGAACGTCTTTCTCCAGCGCTCAAACTCGCCACTCAACGCCTTCAGTTTCTCCGGCTCAGATTTCGCCAGGTTCGTTGATTCCGATATATCTTTCGCCAGATCAAACAACTGCCACGGCCGCTCCGGTCGTTCGCGAACAATCTTCCAATCCCCCATTCGAAGCGCTGCGTGCCTTCGGAACGTGAAGAAGAACGACTCGTGCTTCGACTTCGCCCCGTCAAACAGCAACGGCAGCGGATCTTTTCCGTCGAAAACCACATCCGACGGAAGTCTCGCACCGGACAACTTCGCACAGGCCTGCATGATATCGGGGGACCAGAAGGCTTCATCCACGACAGAACCTGGTTTGATTTTCCCCGGCCACTTCGCCATGGCCACGACGCGAATGCCGCCTTCCCAACAAGTGACGCCTCCGCTCCGCAGGGGATCGTTGATGCCTATATCGATGCCTTTGCGGTTGAGCCGGAAGCCACCGTTGTCTGACATGAAAAAGACAAAGGTGTTGTTCGCCTGCCCAGTTTTGTCCAGGGCGTCCAGCACCCGGCCAATGGCACGATCCAAGGCAGTCACCACCGCGGCGTACCGCTTGTGGGGATCTTCCTCGGACGGAGAAAACCCATAGGTCCGGAATGCCCAATCCGGTGCCTGCCATTCGTTCTTTTGCCCCGGTTTCTTGTTCTTCTTGCTTGGGAAATGGGGCGCGTTGAACGGCAGATAACAGAACCAGGGTTTGCCGGTCTTCGAACGGCGCTGCATGAACTCGATCGCCGCATCGGCAAAGATATCCGTCGCGTGTTCACCCTGCCGATGCAGTTCCTTGGTCCCCTGATACATGTCATGCTTCCCACCGTAGATGTGGCTGTAGTAGTCGATGTTCCCCGAAGCGTGACCGATGAACTCGTCGAAGCCGCGTTCCGTCGGCCGCGAGCCCTTGGCAAAACCGATATTCCATTTCCCAAAGCACCCCGTCGCATATGGAACCGGCGCACGTCGCAGCAGTTGTGGAATCAACAACTCCTTCGGGTTCAGCCCTACCCCGTAATTCCCAGCCAATCCCGGCAGTTGGTTCATCAATCCGTGCCGTTCCGGAATCCGCCCCGTCAGCAAACACGCACGCGAAACGGTGCAGGTGGAAGAAGCTGTGTAAAAGCTCGTCAGCCGGACTCCTTCCCTTGCCAGGCGATCAAGTCTTGGTGTCTTGATGGTGGACTCAGGATTGTAGCTCTTAAGGTCGCCGTACCCCAGATTGTCGCAGGTGATGATCAGGATGTTGGGGCGCGCAGCGGAAGCCGAACTGGCCAAGAGCAACGCGGAGATAAAACCAAACAAATGTTTCACGCCCAGAACCTGCGGCAGTCGCGTGCCCAAGTCAGCAAAAAGATGATGAACTGGATACTGCCTGCTCAATCGACCACATGGCGTCCACATAAGCGCATTGCCGGCTTGCGCGAGATCCGTCGCTTCCAGATGATTCGGCCCGATGTCTGACAAAACGCTCAAGGTCACGATCAACGGAACCGGATTTGCCGCGGATTACTCGACGCAGACCTACGGAATGATTCCCCACAAGAACGGCGTGGGCATCCAACTCGCGGGCGTGACCTCGGGCAAAATCGCCAATGCCGAGGCTTTTGCCGAGAAACACTCGATCAGCAAGGCATTCGCGAGTCATGCGGAAATGCTCGCGGAAGTGCAGCCAGACATCGACAACATTGCCTGCGCCAACTTTGCCCATGGGCCGTACACGATCGAAGCGGCCGAGGCGGGCGTGCCGGTCATCGTACTGGAAAAGCCTCCCGTGATTTGGCCCGGCTATCCGGATGGCCGGGAGGCGGATGCCGAGACTCGGAAGCAGGAATCGATGGAATTCCTGAACGGTGTGCTCGATGCCGTTCGCAAGGGCGGCTCGAAATTGCTCTACGCCGAGGACTTTATCTACGTCGATGGCCTCAAGGCCCTGGTCGAACTCCTCATCGAAGCCCGGAAAGCCGGCAAGGGCACCGTTCTTTATCAGTCCGGTATCTGCGCGCACCAGGGATCACATGCCCCGGCGTACGACACGCCTTCGCTTTCAGGTGGTGGCGCATTGTTCAACAAGGCCTGCCATCCATTGGGGCCTTGTCTCTATCTGAAACAGGTCGAAGGAATCTTGCGAAACGGAGAACCGATCCGCCCGGCGAAGGTGGCTGCAGTCTCAACGCAGATTCTCAAACATCAGGATCCGAGGGCCGGCGAACATTTCCGCGTAATGCAGAACGTCGACGATTTCGGAAAGGTGACCGTCGTGTTTGAAGATGAAACGATCGCCGAGGCGATGGGGCACGATCTCAGCATCACCGGCATTCATGATGAGCTGAATGTAATCACCGACTTTGCGAAATACGACGTTCGCATCAATCCGAACAACGAAAACGAAGTATTCCTGCCGGCTGCTGAACCCGCGGGGAATCTTCTCTTCCGCGAGAAGCTGCCGACCCCGCTGGGCACGAGTCATCCGCGGCCAAATCAGTTTTACTCACACGGTTACGTCAACGAGATGAGCGACGCCGTGGATTGCGCGTTGGATCCGGATCGCTTTCCCCAGTCGGGACCGTTGATGGCCTGGGACACGATGGCGATCCTGATGGCGGGGTACGAATCGGCGGAGAAGAATGGACAGTTCATTGATCTCAGCGAGACGATCAACAGCCGTGAATTCGAGCGGAACGAAATGCCTGATCCCGCGAAGTTCGGTCATGTTCTCCAACGCCTTTAGACAAATCACCGACGAAGTTGCCATTCGCCCCGAATCCTGAAACTACCATTCGCCATGACAGACAAACCCTTTCGCTACTTAATCGTCGGTTCCGGAAACATCAGCCGCACTTACGTAAACGCCATCGACAAGACGCCAGGGCTTGAACTTGCCGCGATGGTTTCGCGTAGCGGCAAGCGGGCGGAGAACGCGCCGGATGATCTGCCGGTATTTCCTTCGATCGAGACGGTCGAGGTCGATTTTGATGCGGTCATACTCTGCACCCCCAACGGTTTGCATCATCAAGGTGCCCGCGAAGCTGCGCGTCGCGGCAAGCATGTGCTCACGGAGAAGGTTCTGGAGATTTCCCGGGAAAACATGGATGCCATGATTCGTGACTGCGAGGCGGCTGGCGTAAAGCTGGCAGTCAGCTACCAGCGGCGTATGAGTCCGGAAAACCAAACGCTCAAGGGGCTGCTCGAATCCGGCGCGCTGGGTCGGATCTTCGCGGCAGACATGCGGGTGAAGTTTTATCGGGACGAAGCCTACTACAATTCCGGCGCGTATCGGGGTGGATATGAAATCGACGGTGGCGGGCCATTCATTCAACAGGCTGCGCACAACGTAGACTTGTTCTGCTGGTTCTTCGGCATGCCTTCCAAAGTCGTCAGCATGTTGGGAACCTGCCTGCACGACATCGAGGTGGAGGATCATGGCACCGCGCTCTTGCGCTATGAGAACGGCATGCTTGGCAGCATCACCGCTTCATCCGCCTGCAAACCGGGCTTTTCTCCAGTGCTCGAAATCCACAGCGCCAAGGGATCGGTGACACTCGTCAACGACGAGATTACCACCTGGGAAATCGAAGGCGTGGACAATCCGTCAGCCGACAAGGAGTTCGAAGTGCACAGCGGCGCCAATACGGCGGCTGTTGCCGACACCGCCGGCCACGAAGCCATCCTTGCGGATTTTGCCGAAGCAGTCCGGACAGATCGTGAGCCGGCAGTACCGGCAAGTTCCGGTCGCCTGGCCACTGATTTGATCTTGCAGATCTATTCGGCCAACGTGGAGTAGCATTCCGCACGTTGTCAGGCGTGGGGAGAAATGACTTGCCGGTCGAGCCCGCTCTCGAATACTAGCGCCCATCTATGGACAAAGTGCGAATTGGTATCATCGGATTGGGCAATATCGGCCGTTATCACGCCGGCTATCTGTCGGACGGAAAAATCGACCGCTGCGAATTGACGGCGGTCTGTGACGCCTTCGCCAAGGCAACCAAGCCCTACGCCGCGCAGGGCCTGAAGACCTTTGCCGACGGTGAAGAGTTCATTCGCTCCGGAGAAGTCGATGCCGTCATCGTCGCCACTCCTCATTTTCAACACACCACCCTTGGGATAGCCGCGCTTCAGGCCGGCGTGCATGCGATGATCGAGAAACCGATCTCCGCGCACAAAGCGGATGCCGAACGACTGATCGCCGAATCGGAGAAGCACTCAAATGTTGTGTTCGCCGGTATGTTTCAAATGCGCTCGGAACCGCGCTACCAGAAGCTCAAGAAGATGATCGATAACGAGGAACTCGGCACCTTGCTCCGCATCAACTGGATCGACACCGATTGGTTCCGCTCGGATGCGTATTACTCCAGCAGCGCGTGGCGCGCGACCTGGAAAGGCGAAGGCGGAGGTGTGACCCTCAACCAGTGCCTGCACCAACTCGACACCTTGTCGTGGCTGGTGGGTATGCCCAGCCGTATCCGCGGCTTCGCGCAACTCGGCCGCTACCATCAGATTGAGGTTGAAGACAACGTCACCGCGTATCTCGAATTCCCCGATGGCGCGACCGGCACGTTCGTGAGTTCCACCGGCGAGATTCCGGGAACCAACCGACTGGAGATCGTGGGCACACGCGGCAAGGCCGTGCTTGAGCACGACAAGCTGACCTTCATCCGGAACGAGGTGGCCTCCGACGAATGGAACCGCACCTCCACAACCGGGTTCGGTCAGCCCGACCAATGGACCATTGACATTCCCTTCGGCAACGCGGAGATGCCGCACGCGGCTTACATTCAGAACTTTGTGGATGCCATTCTCGATGACACACCACTTCATGTTCCGGGAGCCGAAGGCATCAACTCCATCGAACTGGCGAACGCCATTACTTACTCGTCGATCATCGACCAGACCATTGAGCTGCCAATGGACAGCAAGGCCTGGGAGGAAAAACTCAACGAACTCGCCGAAAACTCCACGCTGGAGAAGAAGATCGTGGAAGCCAAAAAGGAAGACTTCACCAAGTCCTTCCGGCGTTGATGGAATTGAGTTAACAGTTCTGTCAGGGCAAGGGTGTATTCGGTATCACTGCGTTCCTTGGATACTTGCCATTGAATACCAGCATCTGCTCGTAACTCTCATGGGTGACGAATGATTCGTCGACCTTGCCATCCTCGCCGAGGACGCCCTTGAGATCGAGTTTCAGATGCTTGGCAAGAAACGGGTATGCGGCCTGACGTTTGGAATCGCCGTAGTCGTGGCCTTCGTTTTCGAAGTGGGCATTGGCGACTTTCTTCTCCGCGCCGTAGAGGCTGTAGACGTGTTTGATGTAAGGGAACTCGACTTTGGGCGTGTTCTTGGTCCAGTCCTTCCCGTTTGAGATGACGAGCTGCGGACGGGGCGCGGCCAGCGCGGCAATCTCCGCGTTGTTGCTCTTGTGATTGGCGCTCCAGTGGATGGGCATCGCGCTTTCGCAGACGCAGCCGCCAAAGAAATGAGCCGACACCTGGCAGACCGGGACCGATACGGCAATGCGTTCGTCGATGGCAGCGAGGATGAACGTCTGTGTTCCCCCTCCGGAACAACCGGTCATGCCGATGCGATTCGGATCCACTTCGGGGAAAGTTAGCAGGAAGTCCAATGCGCGGGTGCTGTTCCAGGTTTGCAACCGGATGAGCTCGGGAATCTCTTTGTGAACCCAGCCGACTTCCTTGGAGTCCCCGTAGCCCATCATGTCGTATTGAAAGACGAGCGCGCCCATCTTGGCGAGGACGGCGCAGCGGGTCTGGCGTGATTCGCGGAAGCGGCCGCCATGGCCGTGGGGACAGAGGATACCAGCCAGCTTGCCCTTGAAATTTGTGGGGCGGAACAGGGAGCCCGTGACGTAGAATCCCGGTGAACTTTCGATGGCGACGTTCTCGATCTGGTATCCGTCGTAGACGCGCTTCTTCACGAAACGGGGATTGAGCGGCGTGCGTTTGGGGAACTCGGTGAGCTTGGCGCCCGCAAGCAATCCGGCTTTGACGCGCGCCTTTCGTTTCTTCCAGGCGGCCAAGTTTTTTGCCTCGGCCTTGAACGATGCGAGTTCGGCTCTGGCCTGAGGTTCCTTCTGCGCGTAGCCGCGACGAAGTTGAACGGCGACATGTCCAAGCTTCTTGACCTTGATGTTTTTCCAACGGCACTTGGCTCCTTTCGGCCAGCCCTTGCCTCCGTGGACCTGGACGGCAATCCGGCCTTCGTCGCCGAGCAGTTCGGCGACTTTGCGTTTGTTGTATTTCGGATGCGTGAAGGTGTTTCCATCCAACTCGCTGACCTTCACACCGTTGAGCCAGGTGGTGATCTTCGCGGGATTGCCAACGACGCGAACTCGCGCGGTGTTCCACTCGCCCACCTTCCAGGCCTTCACCCAGGCCTCGCCGGTGATGGAATAACCCTGATCCTTCACCGCGTCCGTACTTGGACCGGATTTCAGCCCTATCAGTTTCTTGCCCTTGTCGTAGATTCCATTGATGTCGAAGGGGCGGTTGTTGAATCCGCCGGATCCTTCGCCGTAGATGTGCCCGATATTTCCGCGATCGTGGTAATCCACCATCATTTGAAAACACTGACCCTTGTTGTTGCCGCGCACAAAGAGCCCGCTGCAAACGCCCCAGTCGGGTTTCATGTCGATCAGGAGTTCGAAGTTTCCGAACTTCTCACCGGTCAGCAGAATGCCTCCGTTGCCGCTACCGGGAGGATCCTGTTCGCCCACGATCGCGCCGTCTTCGACATACCAGCGGCCGCCCGTTCCGTGGCCGATCTTCTCGGGATTCTTGTGCCAGCCTTTGAGGGTCTTGCCATCGAAGATGGAAACGAATCCGTTATCCGCGGCTTGCAGCGGAGCGAACGCGATGAGCAGGGTGAACGCGAGGATTTGGCGAATCATGGGCGGGATCGTTGGGTGCGCTGAGAGCTTTGGCGAGCGGAAATCCACTCGCCCGAATTCCAGACATTCGGACCATGACCCAGCGTCCACCCGCACACTCAAACCGGAATGGATTGCGGCGCATTTGCAGCGCGAATGTAACAAGGCCCTTTGGGCCTCAATTCCGCGTATGCGGTTTGGGAATGAACAACGCCTGACATGCGCCATTAGGGTGAAGTGGATGGCTTATGCCAGGATGTCTTTCACCACGTGGCCGTGCACGTCGGTCAGGCGGAAGTATCTGCCCTGAAAGCGATAGGTCAGGTGTTCGTGGTCGATTCCGAGAAGGTGTAGCAGGGTTGCCTGGAAATCGTGGACGTGGACCTTGTTTTCGACGGCGTTCATGCCGAGGTCGTCCGACGCACCGTAGCTGATGCCGGGCTTCACGCCTCCGCCCGCCATCCAGACGGTGAACGCGTACGGATGATGATCGCGGCCCCAACGCGGCCGGTTGTTGATGTCGCCCTGGATGAAGGGCGTGCGGCCAAATTCCCCGCCCCAGATCACCAAGGTGTCTTCGAGCAGACCGCGCTCTTTCAGGTCCTTCACCAAGGCCATGCTGGGCTGATCGGTGTCCCGGCATTGCGTGTATAGCTCGGTGGTGACGCTGTTGTGTTGATCCCATCCCGCATGCATGAGCTGCACGTAGCGGCTGCCGCGTTCGATCAAACGGCGCGCCATCAGGCAGTTGTAGGCGAAGGTTCCCTGTTCCTCCACCTGCGGTCCGTACATGTCGAGAACGTGTTGCGGTTCGGAGGAAATATCCGTGAGCTCTGGAACGCTCGTCTGCATGCGATAAGCCATCTCGTATTGCGATATGCGCGTACTTATCTCGGGATCGCCGGCCTGCTTGAATTTCAACTCGTTGATCGCGGCAATGTCGTCCAGCAGTCCGCGCCGCATCTTCGACGACATGCCATTGGGATTGGCGAGGTAGAGAACCGGATCGCCCTGGCCACGGAACTTCACACCTTGATGCTTCGAGGGAAGAAAGCCCGATCCCCAGTAGAAATCGTAAAAGATCTGACCGCAGCTCGTGCCTTTGCTGACCGAGGTCATCACGACAAAGCCCGGAAGGTTTTCGCTTTCGATTCCCAATCCATAACTCAGCCAGGCGCCCAGCGTTGGGCGACCGGGAATTTCCGCGCCACTGAGGAAGAATGAAATGCCCGGCGCATGGTTCACCGCCTCGGTGTGCATGCTCTTCACGAAGCACAACTCATCTGCGATCGATGCCGTGTGCGGCATGAATCGGCTGACCCAAGAACCGCTTTGTCCGTGTTGTGTGAAGGGCTCGACCGGGGCAAGCATCAGCTTTCCGGTCGGGTCCTTGGTCATCGTACTGAAGCGTTTGCCCGCGAAGTACTCGTTGGGCACCGGAGTGCCATGCATCTTCGCCTGGCGCGGCTTGTAGTCCCACAGATCCGTGTGCGTCGGCGCGCCGTTTTGAAAGAGGTAGATGACTCGCTTCGCCTTAGGCGCAACGTGCGGCAGGTCCGGGAGTCCTATGCTCTTTGCCTGCCCATCGCGAGTCAGCAAGGAAGCCAGGGCGGCCGTTCCGATTCCAGTCGCTGTCTTGCCAAAGAAGTGTCGACGATTGATGCCAAGCCTGGCCTGGCCAATCGGGTCTTTCCATGAGTCGTCGTTCAAGATCGGGTGATCCATGTCATTCCTTGGTCAGGGCTTCGTCCAGGTTCAGGAGACCGAGGCAAACCGATGCCAAAGCAGCGTGTTCCAACTTGTCCAGGTTTTCATCACGCTTGGATTCGCCTACGTTTAAGAATTCCTCCAGCGCCTCTTCGTCCGACTTGAACTGCGCTCGTGCCCGGTCCAATCCACGCTTCCAGATCTTCAGCTCCTGTTCACCAGGCGAACGCGAAAGCACCAATCGACTGGCATGGCGCAATCGATCGGAATCGGATGCCTTGCCGCCAGTTGCCGTCAACACGCGCTGTGCCATCGCGCGGGCGGCTTCGACGTAAGTGATGTCATTGAGCGTGGCCAGCGCGTGCAGCGGAGTGTTCGTACGCGGGGTCTTGACCGTACAAACCTGACGGGCACCGGAATCAAAGAACATCGTCGGTCCAATGATGCGTCGCCAGAAAACGTAGATGCTTCGGCGATACAGTTTATCACCCGAATCCTGCTTGTATTTCTTTCTTCCAAAAGTGGCTTCCTCCCAGATGCCTTCCGGCTGGTAGGTGTTTACCGGCGCACCGCCAATCGCGCTGTTGATAAGTCCTGATGCGGCGAGTGCCTGATCGCGAATCATCCAGGATGGCATGCGGAAACGCGCGCCGCGGGCGAGGAAGCGATTTTCGGGATCGCGTTCGAGCAGTTCTGCGGTGACATCCGAGCTGCGACGATAGGCTTCACTTGAGAGGATCAACTCGAGGAGATGCTTTACGTCCCAGCCGGATTCGATGAACTCGGCCGCAAGCCAATCGAGCAGTTCGGGATGCTTCGGATACTCGGCTTGAACGCCGAAGTCTTCGGCAGTCTTGACGATCCCGATACCAAAGATCATCTGCCAGAATCGATTTACCGTAACGCGGGCAGCGAGCGGATTTTCCGCTGAGGTCAACCATTGGGCCAAACCCAGTCGATTGGCTTTCGCGCCTTTGGGGAGCTTGGGAAGGAACGCGGGCACGGCCGCCGAAACCTTCTGGCCCGGTTTGTTGTAGAGGCCGCGCGTCAGCATGAAGGTCTCGCGCGGCTTCGGCATATCCTTCATGACCATCACCTTGGGCGCGCTCTTTTCCATGGCCGCGACGCGATTGCGCTTGGACTCGATCTGGTTCTTCAGCTTTCCGTAGGCCGGATCAGAATTGCGATGGGCGATGGCGACGCGGTTGGCCTGCGCTTTGTTGCGCTCAGCCTTTGGCACGGACAAGGCGGCCAGGAGTTCGTCCGACCCGCTGCCAATTTGGGGCTTCGGCGCATCCGTGGTGGAAAGCCGGAAACATCCAATCAGATGCTGCTTGTGCTGCGAATCATGCCGGAGCGTGAAGAGGAGCTGGGTGTCCTTGTCCAACTTCAACGGCTCGGCGAGCGTGAACACGCCGATGTGTTCGCGATCCACAATCCGCCCATCCCACACGCCCCAACCGGTCTTCTTGTCACCGTCCAGCGTGCGGGCGATCTTCAATCCACCTTGTTCGAACGTTGCCTCTGCTTTCGAGAATTTCACAGGCTTCGAATTCGGGTCACCGACGCGCAGCTCGAAGGAAGTAAGAACGAAGTTTCCGGAACTCGATCGCGAGATGCTTCCCTTGAAGAGCGAGGAATGCTTCAGGGCTTCCAGGCGGATGCCGTGAATCGTTCCACCGGCCTTGGTGCTCACTCGATAGGTGTCGTTGTTTGGGTTCTTTCCGCTGACGAGGATTGATGCGTTGCTGAGAATCTTGAGCGTCTGGTTATCTGCTTTGGCCGAGACGGGTTTGAGGGCTTTCCAGGGCGAAAGTTTCCCTTCATCCAGTTTGTTCGTTTCCCAGGCCGCCTGCGCTCTCGCGAGCTCACGTGCGCGTTGGCCGAGTTGTTTTTCGAGTGATGCGATTTCCTTGCGTGTCTTCGCCATCGCGGCACGATTTGCTGGAGTGGGCGCGGTGATAATCGGGGCCGTCTGCGGGTTCCTGCCCGATCCGGTGACGGGGGTCTGATTAAAGAAGGCGAAAAGGCTGTAATAGTCCTTCTGCGTGATCGGGTCGAACTTGTGATCGTGGCAGCGGGAACAGTTGAAGGTCATGCCCAGCCAGATCGTTCCCGTTGTCTCGGCCATATCCATCACGTAATCCACGCGATTCTCTTCGGCGATGCGACCGCCTTCGCCGTTGATCATGTGATTGCGATTGAACCCGGTGGCCAGTCGCGTTTTGAAGGTGGCGTTGGGCAGCAAATCCCCGGCAAGTTGCCAGATGGTGAACTTGTCCCAGGGAAAGTTGTTGTTGAAGGCGTCAATCACCCAGTCGCGCCAGGGCCACATCGTCCGCTCGCTGTCGCCTTGGTAACCGTTGGAGTCCGCGTAACGTGCCGCATCCAGCCAATCCCAGGCCATTCGCTCGCCATAGCCGGGTTTGGCAAGCGCGCGACGGATGGCGCGCTTCCAGGCACCGGATTCTTCGTCGCCAAGGAAGGCATCGATCTCTTTCAAGCTCGGCGGCAGGCCGGTCATATCGAGGTGCAGACGACGGATCAGCGTTTCACGTGTAGCGCGGACCTGCGGCTTGAGTCCTTCGGTTTCCAGCGTGCGATTGATGAACGCATCCACCGGATTGGCCTTGGCGTTGGGCAGTTCCGATTTTCGAATCGGAGTAAGCGACCAATGGGGCCCCCACTTGGCGCCTTCATCTATCCACTGCTTGATCTTGCTGATCTCTTCGGCGGAAAGGAATCGCCCGAGTTCTGCGGGGGGCATTTTTTCATCCGAATCTTCCGTGAGCAACCGCTTCATCAACTCGCTTCTGGAAGACGCGCCGGGGACCACCACCGCGTAGCCGTCACGATCCATCTTGACGTTCTTTTCCTCATCCAGGCGCAGCCCGCTCTGGCGTGCCTTCGGATCCGGACCGTGGCATTGAAAACACTTGTCCGAGAACAATGGCAGAATCTCGCGGGAGAAATCGATCTCCGCGCGGGACGCGGCCGTCGTCAGCGCAAACGCCACGGCGACGATTCTGCAAATGTGTTTTCGCATGCTCAGGTGTTCGATGATTAAAGCGTGAATGACATTCAGTTCGAGTCTAAACGATCGCGTCCATGGGCTTGCCAAGCCGAATCGGGAAGTCCAAATTCGCTGGACTCGCACTGATGTCCTTCCGTTGCAAATTTGTGTTGTTTTGCCTGATGGCACTGATGTCATTCCGCAGCGCCGACCGGTTGATTGCTGCCGACGCCGGATTCGAAGCAGTTCATGGTCTTTTCCAGAAACGCTGCATCAAGTGTCATGGCCGGCATGGGATCATCAAAGGCGAGGTCAACTTGACCACGATCAAGAGCGTCACCGATCTGACCCGGCGCACGGAATTGCTGGCGACCTTGTTGGAAGTGATCGAGGACGGTGAGATGCCTCCCGAGGACGAGCGTCCCTTGTCCTCGGAAAACAGGCACTCACTGGCGCAGCACCTCAAGACCATGCTCAAGGATGCGCTGGCGAAAAAGGGATTCGCCCATGCGCCCATCCGCCGGATGAATCGCTTTCAATATAACAACACCGTCATGGACCTGTTCGGCGCGCAGCGGGACATCTTCCATCTGCCCGAGAACCTGATGCGACGGTACTCGGATTACTTTCATCCGGAGACCGGTGAGATGCCGGCGAATCTCCGCGTCGCCAGCCGTTCGCTGAGCAAGGACGTGGATAACTCGCGTCAGGAAGGGTTCATGGGGGTGGCATCATTTCCGCAGGATCTGCGCGCCGAACATGGCTACGACAATCGCGCGGATCACCTGAGCCTTTCGCCCCTGCTGATGGAGTCGTTCCTCGAACTCAGCCAGACGATCGTGGAAAGCAAGGACCTCAACCCGAAGGAATGCCGAAACTACAACCGGCTCTTTTCCGCGCCTGATAAAGAATCCGTTGAGGTCCAGGTGACGGAGATTCGAAAAAGACTTTCGTGGTTCCTCCGTCGTGCGTTTCGGCGTCCGGTCGGAAAGGAGGAATTGAATCGATTTACGGAATTTGCGGGCCGGCAGTTGAAAGCCGGAACGAGCTTCGCCGATGCAATGAAGACGATCGTGGGCGCGACCTTCGCCTCGCCGGATTTTCTCTACCTCTATGATTCGGACGAAGGTGCCGAGACAAGCAACGGAACGCGTCCTTTGAGCGATTTCGAACTCGCGTCCCGCCTGTCCTACTTCTTCTGGGGCAGTGGGCCTGATGATGAACTCCTGGATCTCGCGGAGAAGGGAACGCTTCGTAATCAGACAACCCTCGGCACGCAGATCACCCGCATGATGAACGACCGGCGTGTGGTGCGCTTCTGCGATGCCTTCCCGAGCCAATGGATGCAACTCGATCGCCTGATCTCGGCTTTGCCTGATCGGAAGGCCTTTCCTCATTTCTACTACAACAATTCCTACCGCGTGAGCATGCACATGATGCTGGAACCGCTGTTGTTGTTTGAAACTGTTTTCCTTGAGAACCGCTCTGTTGTTGACCTGATCGCGCCGGATTTCAGCTGGGTTAGTTCTGCTTTGGAGGGCGCGTATCAGGGAAAGATCAAGGGCCGCACTGTGAACGTATTGACCTTCAAGCGCGTGCCTGTTTCGGATCCGCGCCGGGGTGGGATCATTCCAAGCGCAGCCGTATTGACCATGACCTCCGGGCCGAAACGCACCTTGCCCATCACCCGCGGTGCTTGGATGAACACCGTCATCTTCAACGATCCGCCGGATCCACCTCCAGCCGATGTGCCACCGCTTCCCGAAGCCGACGAAGCGGAACTGGCCAAGCTCACGATTCGCGAACGATTTGAAGCGCACCGCAAACGTGAGGATTGCGCGGGTTGTCACCGGCAGATTGATCCACTTGGTTTCGCGCTCGAAAACTTCGACCCCACCGGAGTCTGGCGGGACAAATACAATAACGGCCGCGACGTGAACCCGAGCGGTGAATTGTTCGGGCAGCAGTTCAATACATTTCTTGAGTTTCGCGAATTGCTTGCCCGCGAACAGCGCAGGTTCGTTCGCGCATTCACCGGACACCTTCTATCCTACGGGCTGGGTCGCGAGCTGACCGCAGCGGATTCGCCCACGCTCAATGCGATCGCCGACAATGCCATGAAAGGCGATGATCGCCTGCGTTCGCTGATGAAACAGGTCGCCATGAGTGAACCCTTTCGCCACAAGAACACCAACACTTCTCCAAGCAGTCATGCCAAACACTAAGACCGATCCGTTCACCTCCCGTCGCAAGTTTCTCACCGGCATCGGTGGAGCCGCGCTGGGCTTGCCTTGGCTCGAGAGCATTGCCGGCGCAGCTGCCACGAAGAAGCCGGCGACGCGCCTGGCATTCTATTACCTCCCGAACAGCCTCATCCGCCGAGGCTTCTTTCCCGGCGAGTCAGATCGCGACCTGCCGAAGTTCGCTGGTCAAAACAATGTGTGGCGTTTCGATGGCAAGACCGCACCGGTTGGCAAGCATCAGATGACGTTTACGCCGACCTTGGAGCCGCTGCACCAGCTGCGGGAAAAAGTTTCATTGATCACGGGATTGGACCGAGACTTTCAGAACGGCACGGATTCACATGCGCAGGCTGCTTCCTGTTATCTCACCAGCACTGTTCCCTATGCTGTCCCGAACTCCGCTTATCCTCTGGCACGAACGCTCGACCACATCGCGGCAGATTCCATCGGACAGGACACGCCTTTTCAAACGCTCGAACTGAGCTGCAACGACGCGAAGGACAACATCGAGTCGATCTACTTCGACAACATGTCCTGGTACGGCACGGATCACGTTGCGCCTTCGATGCGCAATCCACGGCAGATTTACGATCGCCTGTTCAGCACCAAGGGCAACACGCGTTATCGCAACATCACCGATCTGGTTCTCGGCAACGCGAACAGTCTGCAGAAGCGCCTGGGTTCATCGGATCGGCAGAAGTTTGAGGAATACTTCGAAGCCATTCGCGCCATTGAAAAGCGGATGGATCGCATGGACGCCCTCCGCAAAGACATCGCGAAGTACGCCCCCGAACGTCCGCGCGATCATTTCCCTCGCAACGAATACATCCACCTGATGTGCGACCTGAACATCACCGCGCTTCAGGCCGGGTTGACCCACGTGAGCACGTTCATGATTGCATCGGAACGGTGGACGACAACGAACAAATACGAGGGCATCCTGGATCAACCACGCAGTCATCACGCGATGACGCACAACCAGCCGAAGTTCCTCGATGATCTGCTGAAGCTCGACCGTTTCCACGTGGCGGCCTGGGCGCGCATGTTGGAAAAGATGGATTCAATCGAGGAAGCCAACGGCACAACACTGCTGGACAACACGATTTTTACCATGGGTTGCGGCCTGGGTGACGGTGCAACCCATCAATACAACGATCTTCCGCTCGTGCTCGCCGGCGGAGGTGGTGGAAAATTAAAACTTGGAAGCCACATCCACGTTCCCCGCGGCACTCCCCTGGCAAATCTCTGGCTGACCCAGCTGCAGGTACTGGGCGTCAATGCCAAACGTTACGCGGACAGCAACGGCACGCTTTCTTCAGTCCTCGCCTGAGTATCGCCTACTCCTTGAACCGCGCCGATTCAGCGGAAACCTGGCTGGGGTCGCGCCAGGCGAAGCGTTCCGAGAGTGAGTGCGGTTTGCGTTCCACGATATCGGCGATGACTTTGCCGAGGACGGGAGCAAATTTGAAGGCATGGCCGCTGTCGCCGGTAGCAATGACCAGGCCGGGCCGATCGGGATGGTGATCAATCCAGAAATTGCCATCGAAAGAATCGCCATAGAGGCAGAGTCTTCGTTCGACGATCGGCGCATTCTTCAACGCGGGAAATGTCGTCGCGGCAAACTGGCGAAAGCGTTCCTCCTCTTCTGGAAGAATAGTTCGCGGATCATCAGGATGAATCGGGCGGCCAGGACCGTGGTTGGCAATCTTCAGCGTCCCATCGGCAAGAGAGGGAAAGCCATACCATCCAGTCGTTCCGATATCTGCCGCCCAGACGGAGAACTTCGGCGGGCGAAAGTCATCGGGATTTTCAACTTTGAAATGCACGACCGGTTGTCCCGTGGCCCACAGAACATCGCGTAGTTCGGGAAGCAGAGTGGCCGTCCACGCGCCGGTCGCCATGAGTGTGAAATCCGCGTGAATCGTTTCGCCACTTTCCGTTCGCAGACCGATTACTTTGGCTGCTCGCTCCACGAACCGGCCAAAGGTCTGGTGTTCTCGAATATCAACGCCAGCGGCGCGCGCATCGCGGGCCAGAAGTTCGACGGCCCGGCCACTGGCCGCCCAACCGCCACGTGGATTCAGATAGCCATGCGAATATAAATTCGACTTCCAGGAAGGAAATCGCTGCTCCCAGCCCGGCTCAATAGTTCCCAGTGATTGTCCCAGCGCGGTCAGCGTCTTGTGGCTGTCGTATTCAAAACTGCCGCGTTGAGGTTCGTCGCGGGTGAGAACCAGGAACCCGTCTTCACGATATACCGTCTCGTTCCATTGCTGATTCCACTCACGCCAACCATCGAGCGCCTTCAGTCCCAGTTCCGTGTAACCCGCGTCACTTCCGTAATCCGCGCGAACCACCTTGCTGATATCCGTCGAAGCGGCTTCCGGTCTCGGAATCGGACCGGGATCAATGACGGTCACCCCCCAACCACGCCGACGCAGTTCGATTGCCGCAGTGAGTCCGAAAACACCGGCGCCATTGATGAGGATGGATGAGCTTGAGGGGATAGTTGGTTGAAGGGTTAAAGAGTCAAAGAGGGCAGGGTGCACGCGGACCGAAACCATTCAACCCTTTAACCTGAGGTGCGCCACCTCATCCCTCCGAACCCAAGACCAAGACAAGGAGTTAAGACAACGATTAAGAACCAGGCAAACTGTCGTTTCATTGCTGCCGGAGTACTATCCCAGACACATTCTGGCAGGGTGGCAACAAGCCGGATTGATGTGGAGGGACGGGCTTGCGAGTCCGCAACCGATCAACAAGCCATTGAGAATCCGCAATTGGATTTGACCTGGATTTTCAGCATAGCTGAGCACGGCTGGGCGACATGAACATCTCTGGTTATTGAGTCCACTAACTCGCAACTGCAATCACGCCCAAGGGCAGCGGCGTGGCATTGAAGCTCTTCGGCAGCCTGATCGGGAACACGGAGGATGCGTGACGCGCTCCAGTTCATGACTCATTCGTGAAGCAGGAATGCCTGGGCCGCGGGCGCGTTCGGATCTTTCCAGCCGTAGAAAAGCAGCATGCCTTCAACCTCCGATCCGTCGGGTCGAACAACCGGTTGCACGTTGTTGAAACACCAGCCTTCGTAGCGGACGCCGGCTGGTTCGAGTTCGCGACGCTTGTTCCAGGTCTTACCCTCATCGCGCGAGGTCCACTCCTCAATTCGTCCACCCCCGTGACGATTCATGTAACCGCCCTCAAGGTATTCTTCCCCCGCGACCACATACGCATGAAGCAAGCCCGACTTGTCGCGGCTGAGGTGACAACTGTTCCATTGATGAGTCGACGCGCAGATTTGAGTCTTCTCCCAACGCCCGCCTCTTCGATGCACGTAGTAGTAGTGATGAGACTTCAGGTTCTCGCCGGACAGGACATGCAGGAATGCCGGGTTGCCATTCCGATCCAGGCAAACGGCCGGGGGCACGCCCGCACCGCGCCAATCCGTATCCCAGACCCGGCACTTCTTCTTCGCATAGTCGATGTCGATCGGAGTTCGCAAGACCTTCCCGTCGATGTTGCGGACCACATGCGTGTCCAGATCGATATTCACATATGAGAGATTGTATTTCCATTCGTTGGAAACTTCCTGTCGATAGCGCGGATTGAAGAAGCGTTTGGGGTCGGGTGAGTGCTTGTTGTCATCGTAGTCAGTGAAGACCACATGAAGCGATCGGCCGTCTCGGCCCGGGAGCTTGGTTTGATAGGAAGACCAATCGAGGCGCCCCTTCGAATCCAGATCAGTGACATCGTTCTTCGGACCGTTCCAGGTGATGCCACCGTCCGAACTGATGCGGTAGGTCCAGGAACTTGTGTGTCCTTTCGTGCGGTAGTGAATCACTTCGCGATTGCCTGCGATCCGAAATACCGTGGGATAGGAGAGCGACGGCGCGATGGGCGGAGCTTCTATCCAGTCGAAACTCGAACGACCGTTGCGAACGGGTCGATCCGAGATGAGATGCACGCCGGGAGTCTTGTGGCATCCATGAAGTACATGCAGGAAGTTGTTCGTATCGGCCCAGATGATCGGGCTGTAGTGATGATCCGTATCGCGCGGCCCCAGGCGTGCCGGCTTGGAGAAGCTGCGGTTCGCCGGATCATAGGTGATCAGCATCGGTCGCGCGCTGCCCTTGTCGCTCTTCGATGGTTTGGCGTCACCATTGTAGACGATGAACAAGGTTCCACTCATGAACACAGACTGCGGACGCTGCCGCGCGTCGTAGAGCATCTTGAACTTGCCGGCTTTGCCGAAGGAGAGGATCAACGGCTGCCTCTGGTTGGCGAATAGCGCGACTGAGAAACAGGTGAGAACTATTGAGGTCCACAGCTTGTACTGCATCATGAAACCCTCCCGACTGACTGACTGACTGCATCCAAATTGTAATCTCCGGCGATTCATCAGTTCGTTTTCTTGTTCGGTCTACAGCCTCCCATCATTTGCGCACAGAGCCGCAACGGCCAAGTGCAGAATTGTTCTGCCAAAACGAGTTGCCGCTTAGTCAGCTCACCAGATACATGTCTCAAAGTTTGACTCGATTCACGTTCCATTTCGGTGTGATTGGCATCCTGTTCGGGTGCCTCCCTTTCCGGGCCGCTTGTGAATGCAATCGCGACGCCGTCAGGGATTCTGAATTGACTAATCCTCCAACTGCGGTGCAATCCGCGAACGGCTCGCGGCCCCAATCGATTTGTTCGCCGCGGAACGGCAGATCGGCCAGTGCGCCAACCTGTTTGGACGGGAGATCAACATCGTCATGGGTGAGATCGCTACGCTGGCCAAAAAGCTGGCTGGCGAGGGCGTGACCGATGCCGATGTCAACATCTCCTTGGCGAGGTTGTTGAAGAACAACCCGGGATGGTTCGCCACTGGAGCCGCCTTCGTGGAGAACGGCCGGCCCGGCCACGAGCGTTATTCCGCGCGCTACCAGCGGACCGATGCTGGTTTTCTCACCCACCGGCAAATCACAAATTACTGGAGCTACGATCAGGAATGGCATCATCAGGCATTGCTGGACGGGCCAGGCTGAAGGCTGAATCCATCGTGGGCGATTGAACCAACGAAACTCACCGCCATGGAGGGTGAGACTGTTCCAGTAGTCGACGGGCAACTCGGCGGAACCCCAGGCGTCAACCAGTGCGTAAACGCGAACGCCTCGTTGCGCGGCGCGAATGATTGCGGCCCGGATACGATCGCCCGGCTCGCCGCGCTAGAAGATGTATGCCTCGAGCATCATGGAGAAACACTCATCACCGGTTCGCAACCAGGTGGAGCTGGTTTTCTGCGCAGCTTCACCTGATGCGGAATGGTCGGAGGTCATGCTCTTCTGACCCGGCGCCGCGGAGGAGATTTCTTATTCCACCGGGACGAGCTTCTGGATCATGCCCTTGCCCTGGGAAGCAACGGTGTTGCGGGGATTGGTAAGGACGTAGAGTTCGCCATCCGCATCTTCGCCAAATGCCCAGAGGAAGGCCTTGAGATTGGTGTCGCCATCCTTGCCGATACCGATGGGTTCGAGGGACCATTCCTTGCCTGCGCTCTGGCGGGTCAGGGCGTAGAGGATGCCGAGCTTGGGACCGAGGTTGCGGGACCAGTCACCAAAGACGTATTTGCCGGCCAGCTTCGGAAGCGCCTTGCCGCGGTAGATGCGACCGCCGGTGACGCTGCGACCCTGGCCTTCTTCGGGACCAAAGGCGCCCATGTTCTTGTATTGGCCGATGGGTGCGCTGAAGCCGCTGGTCTTGTTGCCGGTGTAGGGTTTGTCGAGTGGCTCACGTTCCTTCACCGGATTGAACCATTCGTTGCCTTCCTTGAGGTTCCAACCGTAGTTGCCACCCTTGACGATGAGGTTGATCTCTTCCCAGCGGGATTGGCCGACGTCGGCGACGAAGAGTTCGTTCTTGCCGCCCTGATCGAAGCAGAGCCCCCAGGGATTGCGGATGCCGGATGCCCAGATTTCCGGACGGACGCCTTTCTTGCCGACGAAGGGATTGTCCGCGGGAATGCCATATTGCTTGCCCCTGCTCTTCTTGTTCACGTCGATGCGGAGAATCTTACCGAGCAGCGTGCTCATGTCCTGGCCGTTGCCGCGCGGTCCGCGGGCGACGATGGCGTGCTGGATGATCTTGCCCTTGCGCTTGCGTTCCGGGGCGTTGATGTCGTTCTTGTGTCCGCCGTCACCTGAGCCGATGTAGAGCATTCCGTCCGGACCAAATGCGATGCGGCCGCCGTCGTGATTGAAGTAAGGCTGGTCGATCTTCATCAGGATTCGCTCGGACTTGAGGTCGAGCTTGTTGCCCTTGACCTTGAACTCGGAGACGTGGCTGGTGTGATCCCAGTTCGCCTTGGCGCTCTTCTGCAGCGGGCCGCTGTAGTAGATGTAGAGCTTCTTGTTCTTCTTGAAGTTCGGATGAAGCGCGATGCCGAGCAGACCGCGCTCATCGAAGGATTGGCGTTGCGGACCGAGAATGCCTGAGATGTCACCAAAGGCCGTGAGTTTGCCGGCCTTGTTGACCAGCGACATCTTGCCGGTCTGCTCGCCGAGCAGCATCTGGTTCTTGTTGAAGGGGATGAGCACACAGGGCGCGGTCAGTCCATCGGCGATCTTCTTGAGGCCGACCTTGAGTTCTGCGGACGCGGAGAAAGCGAGGAGCAACGAAGCCGCGACAATGAGTCTGGGTAATTTCATGGCGCGGAATCTAGCCGGGGGATGAGACGCTGCCAAGCGCAGAGAAGGACGGTTACTTATTCAAGGCTGTTAATAACCAAGATTGGCGTGTGTTCCAGCGAGAATACAGTGCTTGAAATAGAACGGGATTTTTCTTTTTGGAAAGACATAAGAATGATCGAAAATATCGCCTTGGTTGCCATCGCAAGCAATGCGCTCATCCTCATTGTTTGGCTGGTGATTAGGAGTAGAAAAACCATGCGCATCAAAGCTTGGTTGCCAGGTTGTGGGTTCCCGGTCGAGACAGGTCGTGCAGCTGAGAAACCTGTGCGCGTCGAAGCCAAACGTTGGGAATACTTCGTAGCGTTCTACCTCCAGCACAAAAATGCCCGCGCCAATCGACGCGGGCTTGGGAAAGAAAGATTCTTCAGGCGGCCACGATGTGATTCTTCACGGCGTAGCGGACGAGTTCGCCGATGGAATGGAAACGCAGTTTCCGCATGATGTTGGTCCGGTGGGTTTCCACGGTCTTGACGCTGATGTTGAGAATCGCAGCGGCTTCCTTGTTGCTTTTGCCTTCGGCGAGGAGTTGGACGATTTCGCGTTCGCGCGGAGTGAGACGTGTACCGATATCATCGCCGTCGATGGCCTGCATGCCTTCCTTGAGCTTGGCGTCGGGCACCATTTTGGCCACGCGGGTGGTGAGATAGTTCATGTGATTGCTCACATTGTTGACGGCCGCCACGAGTTCCTTGCCGGCGTCGGATTTCAGGATGTAACCCTTGGCGCCGGTGTTGAGGACTTCCTGGGCGACTTGTTCCGTTTCGTGAACGGTGAGGATCAAGACCTCGGTCTTCGGACAGGTCTTGCGGATTTGCCGGGCGGCTTCGAGGCCGTTGAGTTCCGGCATGGTGACGTCGAGGATCGCGACGTCGGGATTGAACTCCTGCGCGCGCTCGACCGCTTCGCGGCCATTGCCGGCTTCGGCAACAACCTCCCAGCCGGCCTCGTCCTCGAGGAGTGATTTCATTCCCGCGCGAACCACCGCGTGGTCATCTGCTACCAGTAGTCTTAGTGCACTCATGTTTCTGCCTCTACGATTGGCAGCACCACCAGAATGGTCGTGCCGCGGCTGTTGGAGATGATCTCCAGTTCACCTCCGATGTGTTTGACGCGTTCCCAGATTCCGGCGATCCCCACCCCGAGTCCGGCGACCTTGCCGTGCACTCGTTCGAGTTTCTCATGGGGGATGCCTCTGCCCTCGTCTTCTACCTTCAAAATCACTTCGCCGGGTTCATGCTGCATGGTGATGCGTGCAACCTCGCTGCCGGAATGCCGGGAGATGTTGGTCAGGCATTCCTGGATGACGCGGAACAGGGTCATCTCGATGTCATCATCCAGACGTTCGCTCAGCGTGTTCGTGACGCTGGTTTCAATTCCACTTCGCTGGGTAAAGCCCTTGGCAAACCATTCCACCGCGGCAATCAGTCCCGCTTCTTCCAACAAGGGCGGATGCAACAGATAAGAAAGCGTTCGAATCTCCCGGGAAGTTTCCTCGGTCAAGGCGGAGGTGTCGGCGACGAGGTTTCGCACCTTGAGCGGCATCTCTTCAACGTGGTGCTCGATGCGGGTGAGATTCATGGCAACGGCCGCCAGGCTTTGGCCGGAATTGTCGTGCAGTTCGCGGGCGATGCGCCGGCGTTCCTGATCCTGTGCCTGCATGAGGTGGCTGGAAAGTTGGCGCAAGGTGGATTCCATCGCCTGCCGGTCATCGATCTCGCCCTTGAGGTTTGCATTGGCCTTGGTGAGTTCGAGCGTGCGGGCTTGGACGAGTCCTTCCATCTCCTGATAGCCGCGTTCGAGGAAGCGGCCGCGTTGCCAGCGTTGCAGCGACAGCGAGGCGCTCAACCAGATCAAGGCAAGGCCGGTCAATCGTTGAATGGTTTCAATCTCGTTGTTACCGCCAAAGGTGTTGCGCATGAAACCGATGATGATGAGTCCCGTCGCAACGTAAGCAAAGAGGATGGAGTACTTGGGCTTCTCCGACCAAAGCGAAAGGATCACCGGAGTGACGTAGAATGGTGCGAGCAGGGAACCGTGTCCCATCCAGAAATCAACGAGTCCGAGCGGAATGAAAGAGAGAGCGCCGACGACCACCTGCCAGTGCGCGATCCCCCAATCGATCACGTCCTTGAGGCTTCGGCTTCCAAGCGCTCTGGCCAGTCCCTTCTGATCCGGGCTGATGTGTGCGCCTGTGTTGCTTGCCGTTGCAGCAGTTGAATCCATCTGCGATGTCAACTTAAGCAGACGCCACGCCGGGCGCAAGTTTGTGCGCGCTGGCAATTCATACGCAAAACGCCGTATGGTGCGCGCTTCATGCAGTTATTGCGGTGTACTTTGGTATTGGTCTTCCTGACCTGCGGAGTGGGAACTGTCGCTGGGCAGGCCGATCTTTTGATCAAGAACGGACAGATCGTCGATGGATCCGGGAATCCCTCATACATGGGAAACATTACGATTCATCGCGGAAGAATCATCTCCGTCGGCCTGCTAGAACCTGCGGCAAAACAGGTGATCGATGCCCGCGGCCTGGTGGTCGCGCCGGGTTTCATCGACGTTCATACGCATGCGGAAAACGTCAGCAAGATGCCGGGAGCAACCAACTTTGTACGCATGGGCATCACGACTTTGGTACTCGGTAATTGTGGTGGTTCGAAGAGCGACCTCGGCAAATTCTTCAAGGAGCTTGAAGACCGCTTGATCACGCCGAACGTGGCGTCCTTGATCGGGCACAACAGTGTACGGTCTCGGGCCATGGGCGGTTCGTTCATGCGACCGCCGACGGATGAGGAACTCGATGAAATGAAATCAACGGTGGACCAGGCGATGAAGGATGGAGCCGTTGGCCTCTCAACCGGTTTGATTTATCTGCCGGGAACGTTTGCGAACACCGAAGAGCTCATTGAGTTGGCCAAGGTCGCTTCGAAACACGGGGGAATTTACGTCAGCCATATGCGCAATGAAGGTGACGACATCGGTGAGGCCTTGGAGGAACTCATGCGGATCGCACGCGAGGCAAAGCTTCCGGCGCACGTCTCGCACATCAAGGCATCGGGACAGAGGAACTGGGGACGTTCGATCGAGACCTTGAAGGCCCTGGCATTGGGTCGCCTGGAAGGGCTTGAGCTCACTCAAGATCAATACCTCTATCCGGCTTCGAGTACCGGGATTCAAAACAGCATTCCGCAGAGTTATCGGGAGGGCGGATTGAGCAAGCTGAAGGAGCGACTCGATGATCCGGAGACCAAAGCGAAGATCGTGAAACGGATGAAGGACCGTCTGGAAAAGCGTGGGATTGCGGATTACGAATATGCGGCAATCGCATCCTGGCGACGCGATCGGCGATTGGACGGACTTCGCCTCCCTGCAGCTGCGAAGATCCGGCGCGGCTCTGACAGCTTGGATGACCAATTGGAACTGATCTTCGAGATCGCGCGCAGTGGAGGTGCTTCGGGTGTCTTCTACAGTCAGAGCGAAGAAGACATTCGTCGCTTCCAGCAGGATCCTCACACCATGTTCGCATCGGACAGTTCGATTCGGACTTATCGCCTCGGTGTTCCCCATCCGCGTGGTTATGGGAATTCTGCTCGAGCGCTTTCTGAATATGTCCGAACGCACCAATTGCTTTCCATCGAGGAAGCAGTTCGAAGGATGACCTCTCTTCCGGCCAGGCAATTTCGACTGAAGGATCGGGGAATGATCCGCTCTGGCGCTTGGGCGGATCTGGTCGTCTTTGACCCCGCTTCGGTGAAGGACAACGCGACGTTCGAGCAGCCCCATCAGTACGCAAGCGGAATGCGTTACGTGCTGGTGAACGGTGGCGTAGTTGTGGAAAACGACCGCCACACCGGCAGCCGGCCGGGGAAGATCGTTCGGCGGGGAAAGTAGGGCTGCTGCATGGCCAAAATATTGCGCGAATCAGTGCTCAATGTGGCGAATACTGAACCTGTGAGATTGTGCCAATAGCTTTGTGGTTAATGGACAGCCCGCTGGGAGAGTAAGAATGCATCGAAAACCGTTCGATCTGACTTCTGCCAATTCCGAGCTTGCTTATCGCATAGTCCCCAGTTGCCACCATTCCTGATCACACACCTTGATCAGTGATGGCTTTATTTGGCTGGTCGGCCTGCTCAAACGATTGGTCATCTGACGGATCACCCACGGTCCGTGCATGGTGGATCCGAATCGACTATTGGACCGCTCGGACGTAATCCGGAAAAGGACAGTCCGTGCAGAGTGAATCGGTGTGGACACAGAAATCGCGGACGATCTGGAGGAGTCCCTGCTGCGATGCCGCGGTCTTGAAGGGTTTCAATGAACCGGAACCGAACAGGCGTTGCCGGGCGAGTTTGAGCACGGAATTGTCCGCGGCCTTGGGCCAATTGAAGTAGTGCTGTTCGATTCGCTTCATCAGGCCGCGATTCCGTCCTGAACGCGCGCGTGCCCAGAGCCAGGGTAACAGGACATTGATGGCCAGATCTGTCGTTCGGCTTGCGCCCAGCAAAGGCCCGGGCTTCGACAATTCGCGCGAGTTGAAAGTGAAATGCGAACGCCAAAACGAATCCCCCCGATCCGCCAGGCTTGCTTCCAGCGCTTGCGCGGCTTTGCGCGGCGAGCCGTGAATCGTGCTGATCCAATCTTCAATGTGTTCAATCAGTTTTCCGCGAGCGAGCCACTCGGCAGCGAGTCCGAGCCGCCGTTCGGGGCGATTCACCGGACGAACCCCCGACAGCCGCCAGACCGTTCCCGGGAGGATGCGTTCCTGATGTGCGTCTCGAACGCGCCACCAGATCTGCCAAAGTTCGCGGAGGTATTTCGATTTCCTGTCTTCGCTCGGAAGCTCTGCGGGCAGCAGGCCGGACAGGCCCAAAAGCATTGCCTGCCAGCGGAGCGGGCTGCGTGAGCGCACCGGAAGTTCGGGAAGTTGTTCCGCAATCCGACGCATCGGCCATTGGTTGTGTTTGTAACCGAGAGCCACGAACAATCCCTCCCACAGTGCCTGATCCCAGCCAGCCTGGGTTGCCCGCAATTTGAACGCATCGCCCTTCGCCTCCAACCGCACATGTGCTGCATCGTTCAGCACCATCGCGAGCTTGTCCGCGCCTGCGCCGGTGAGCGGGGCACAACACGCGCCACGCAGTTTCGCCGGCAGGTCGCCAAGCGGCTGGGCTATCGCCCATTTCGCCAGCGACGACAACGAAGAATCCAGCGCGGGTTTCATCGGCAAGACCACGTCCTCAGAAGTCCGCTGCTTTTGCCATACAACGCGCAGGATGGTGTTGCAAAAACTCGGATTGCGATCGTGTCCGTGCGTGCGCCAACCGGATGTCTCAACGTCGATCTCAATGTCACCACGGATGGCTTCGCTTTTGCCGATGCGGATGACCGCGTTGCGAAAATCCGGTCCGCCTTCGAGGCTGCAGAAGCCGGGGTGCAGAATCTGCACGCACTGTCCATCGCTCAACTTCAACTTCTCCGGGACCAAGCGCTGATGCTGCCAGATGACCTGCAACAGATGCTCGGGAGGTGCATCCGCCGGAACCTCCCGAACACGGTCATCAAGGAACTGCCGTCTCCATGCTGCATAGCCGAATTGTAAGTCTGACCCCACGATCAACCTTTGTAAATGAGCCGGAGAATTGCCGATGGCATTCGCTTTGCCAAAGAGAAACTGCGGTGGGCTGTCGGTTACCCACAAATCTACTACCTCGATATATCAGGCGTCGCGAACGCGTCAGCGGTATGGGCTGCTACTCCGTCAGCAATGAAATGACAGTTTGCCTGGTTCTTACTCGAGCTGCAGCCATTAAAACTTGGACGATTGGGTTTGATGTCTCTCGCAGCAGCACGCGGGCAAATCATGCCCACCTCCGAATCTTCGCGTCCACGGACTCGTAAACTCGTCCCTCCACCAGCCACTTGCGACCGTACCCGCCACGTAGCAGCAATTTTGTTTGGATTCCTCCCGCCTGTCCCCAAAGCTTTTGCCATGGCGGATTTGTTTTCCGCAATTGAAGAACCGGCCGTGTCCAAGCCCGAGGAGACCACCCCCGAGCCGCAGACACCCGCGCCATTGGCTGCGCGAATGCGACCTCGCAACCTCGACGAATACGCAGGGCAATCCCACATACTTTCGCCAGGGATGCTCCTGCGCCGCGCGATCGAGGCGGACCGGATTCAGTCGCTCATCTTCTACGGACCACCGGGCACGGGGAAAACGACTCTGGCCCAGATCATCGCCCAGCAGACCAGCTGCAAATTTGAGCGGCTCAGCGGGGTCGAATCCAACGTCAGCGACATGCGCCGTGTCTTGTCCGGCGCGTCCAATCGGCTGCAGAACACGGGACAAACCACCATCCTGTTTGTTGACGAAATCCATCGCTTCAACAAATCCCAGCAGGACGTCCTGTTGCCCGATGTCGAGAGCGGGGTGATCCGGCTCATCGGCGCGACGACTCACAATCCGTTTTTCTTCGTCAATTCCCCCCTCGTTTCACGTTCACAGATCTTCGAGTTGAAGTCGTTGAGTTCCGACGATCTTTTCCAACTCCTCAACCGCGCATTGGAGGACGAGGAACGTGGCCTGGGCCACATGAAGATCAAGGCTGACGAAGAAGCCTTGAAGCATCTGTCAACAGTGGCCGATGGTGATGCGCGCAAGGCCTTGAACTCCATTGAAATTGCCGCGCTCACCACGCCACCGCAGGCCGACGGGTTCATCCATATCGACCTGGAGGTTGCCGAGCAGTGCATCCAGAAGAAAGCAATCGTCTATGACGGAGACGGGGACGCGCATTACGACACCATCTCCGCCTTCATCAAGTCGATGCGCGGCAGCGATCCCGATGCGACCTTGTATTGGCTGGCCAAGATGATTCATGCCGGGGAAGACCCGCGTTACATCACGCGACGCATCATGGTTCATGCCGCGGAAGACGTAGGTCTCGCGGATCCCATGGCATTGGTGCTCGCGGTGTCCGCTCATCAGGCCGCAGAACACATCGGTTGGCCCGAAGCCCGCATTCCGGTTGCCGAAGCGGCGCTCTACATTGCCACGGCATGGAAGAGTAATTCTGTGATCACCGCGATCGATGCCGCGCTTGATGACGTGCGCAAAGGACGCACGCTGGAGGTGCCCGATCATCTGAAGGATTCCCATTACGCCGGGGCCAAGAAACTCGGGCACGGCGAAGGCTACAAGTATTCACACAGCTACGATGGAGGCGTGGTCGAGCAGGATTATCTCGGCGAGGAACGCAAGTTCTATCAACCGCGCGACGCGGGAACGGAGAAGAAGATACGCGAACGCATGGACTACTGGCGCCGCGTCATTGCGCGGCAGGAATCATGAGCAGCATCGCCCAGGAGAAACAGCGTGTGCGCATGAAAGCCTGGGATGCGGTCAGCCAGATTACCCATGGCGAACGAATCGCAAACGGATCCCAGATCCAGGATCGGCTTACTGGAACAGCAGTTTGGCAGAACGCATCTGCAGTGTTGATCTTCGCCCCCCTGCCGGATGAACCCGACATCGCCGAACTCTGTCAGAAGAGCATCAATGCCGGAAAGACCACCTGTCTGCCGCGCTATCTGCCCGCAAAAAACAACTACGAAGCCGCGGTCATTCACGATCCCGCGCGCGATCTTATCCCCGCCAAATTCGGCATTCTGGAACCATCACTGGATTGTGAGGCGCTTCCTTCAATGCAACTGGACTTGGTATTGGTGCCTGGAGTAGCGTTTGCTCCCTCCGGCACGCGGCTCGGTCGCGGCAAGGGGTTTTATGATCGGATACTTGGCTCCGTTTCTGCCCAAAAAATTGGCGTGGCATTTGACCAACAAATCGTGATGAACATCCCCTTCGAGGAACACGACCAGCGTGTGGACGCCATCGTCACCCCCACCCGGTGGATCGAGACAATGCGGCGCTCAGCGTAGATGAACCTCTTCGCCCAACTGGATCTATGGCACGTGCTACTGCTATTCGCGGGTATCGCGCTCGGTTTCTTTTTGACCTTGTTGAAGGACCGTAATCTACGACGTGAACTGGACGCCCAGATTGCCGCCAAGCTGGAAAATGCCGAACGCGAGGCGGACAACACCGTCCGAGAGGCCAAGCTCCAGGCGAGCGAGGAGAGCCAGAAGATTCACAAAAACACCGAAGATTCCTTTGCCACGCGCCGGCGCGAATTGGAGGAGGCCGAGCAGCAACGCGCGAAACGCGAGGCGCTGCTGAACCAGCAGATAGAAGGAATGGTCGACCGCGAGAAGACACTCGCCGAACAACAAACCCGTCTGCTGGAAAAGGAGGAGGAACTCCGGCAGCGCAAGCAGGAACTAAAGAAGATCATCGCCGAGCGACGCGAGCAGCTGGCCCAGCTGGCCAAACTGAGCGAAGAAGATGCGAAGGCCGAGCTTCTCAAGGAAGTCGAAGCCGCGGCGCAAAAAGACGCCAACGACCTCGGCCGCCACATCATGGAGGATGTGAAGGCCAAGACCGAGCAGGAGGCAAAGCGGATCCTCGCGACTGCAATCCAGCGCTACGCCAGCGAATACACATTCGAAACAACCACCGCCACGATTTCGCTCGATGGTGACGAGATCAAAGGCCGCATCATCGGGCGTGAAGGCCGCAACATCCGCGCCTTCGAAGCAGCCACCGGGATAACGGTTCTGATCGATGATACGCCCGGTGCCGTGGTGCTTTCCGGCTTTGATCCAGTTCGCCGTGAGATTGCGCGCGAAGCCATGGAGCGTCTGATCGCCGACGGCCGGATTCATCCAACACGCATTGAGGAAGTGGTCGAGAAGGTCATCGGGGAGATTGACGAAACCGTTTTGAAGTCAGGCGAGGAAGCCATCTACGAAGCCGGACTTCCACCGATGAATCAAGAGGTCGCTGCGCAATTGGGACGCCTCAAGTTCCGACAGAGCTTCTCGCAAAACGTGCTCTCGCATTCCGTAGAGGTCGCTCAGCTCTGCGGTTTGATGGCGGCCGAACTCGGACTCGACATCATGCGCGCGAAGAAGTCCGGTCTGCTGCATGACATCGGCAAGACCTTGAACCACGAGATCGAAGGTTCCCATGCCTTGATCGGCGCGGACTTCCTCAAAAAATACGGCGAGGACGAACTGGTCATCAACGGTGTCGCGTCTCACCACGATGAAATCGAGCACACCTGTCCGTATGGGATTCTCGTGAGCGCAGCAGATGCCATCAGCGCTTCGCGTCCCGGCGCACGTTCGGAGTCGATGTCGACTTATCTCAAGCGTTTGGAAAACCTGGAAGAAATCGGAAACAGTTTTGACGGCGTGGAGAAGTGCTACGCCATCCAGGCCGGGCGTGAACTCCGCGTCATGGTCAGCCCCGACGCGCTCGACGACGAGGAAGCCAGGACGCTGGCCCGGAAGATCTGCCGGCACATCGAGGACAAGCTGCAATATCCCGGTCAGATTCGCGTGACGCTCGTGCGCGAATGCCGCGTCGTCGAATACGCGAAATAGCGCGGGCGTGACGGTGTCTCGGATTACGAGAATCTTCTCCCTCAATCCCTCTCTACTGTCGGGATCCGTACAATCAGCGACAATGGTCCGAATCAATTTCTGAGCGCAGTTGTTTCTAAAGCGCGGCTTGGGTCCGAGTTTGTATTGGCGCGTCAGGCCGGGATGCTCCGGCACTTGCTGCAATAATGTGGGATGCGCCCCGTCTCGCCTTCGTTGACAGTTCGTGGTGGTCACGGCAGTTTTCGCGCATGAAATCCGCCTTGATAAGCACGTTTGCTTTGGGAATTTTCTCATGCTGTGGCAATGCCTTCGCCAATGAAAATTGGCCGGACTTTCGTGGTCCGACAGGCGACGGCCATGTGGAGTCCGTGGGAGTTCCGTTGCATTGGAGCGAGACGAAGAACATCAAGTGGAAAACGGAGATTCCGATGCTCGGTTTGTCGTCGCCGATCGTGATGGATGGACAGGTTTGGTTGACCACGGCGGATGTTGAAGGACATGACTATTATGTCCTCTGTGTTGATGCAGAGTCGGGGAAGATCACCACCAACAAGAAACTGTTCCACGTCGAGCAACCCCAATCGATGGGCAACGGTTCGCGGGACAACAGTTACGCCACTCCATCTGCGGTCGCTGAATCGGGACGTGTCTACGTTCACTACGGAAACGTCGGCACAGCCTGCCTCGATACGAAGACTAGGAAAGTCATTTGGAAGCGCGACGATCTGAAGTGCTGGCACTATCGGGGTGCATCCTCGTCTCCGGTGCTTTCAGAAAACCTGTTGATCCTGACCTTCGACGGCGCCGACCTGCAGTACACGGTGGCCTTGGACAAGCGGACTGGGAACACGGTCTGGAAAACGGATCGATCGGCCAAGTGGAACGACGAACACATTGACAAGCAGATGGTCCGGGACGGCGATTGGCGCAAGGCACATGCCACGCCTTTGATCGTTACCATTGATGGCAAACCGGTGATGTGCAGCACGGGAGCCAAGGCCGCTTACGCATACAACCCGCGCAACGGGAAGGAACTTTGGCGTGTCGATCACCTGGCTTATTCAGCGTCGCCCCGTCCGGTTTTTCATGACGGGCATTTCATCATCGTCACTGGTTTCAGTCGCGGAGCGGAAATGGTGTCCATCAAGGCAGGCGGCAGGGGAGTCGTCACGGACACGCACATGAATTGGAAGATTTCGAAGACCTTTCCCAAGTATTCCTCCCCCATCCTCGTTGATGATCTCGTCTATTTCGCCATGGATGACAGCTTTCTCCTCTGTCTCGAAGTCAAGACGGGCAAAACGGTATGGAAGGAACGTGTCGGTGGGAAATTCCGTGCCTGCCCGATATACGTTGATGGGCGGCTGTACTTCTTCAGCTTGGAAGGCGTGACCACGGTGATCAAACCCGGCCGGGACTTCAAAGTCCTCGCCACGAACCGGCTCGCCACCGATGCGCCTCGTGATGATCCCCGTCGCGGTCCCGGATTCATGGCTTCACCGGCGGTGGTTGGCAAGGCGATGTTCTTGCGGACCCGCCATCATCTTTATCGGGTGGAATCGGAGTAGGTCGGTCATCAACTATTGTTGCGGCAAGCGTGAGCGATTGGAGCGCCCGCCCCGCGCCTCTCTGTCCCTACGCTGATGCCTGAGTGGGAGCGGCTTCGATGAGTGCCTCTTCTTTCACGATGGATGGTTTGAACGGCGCTGAGAGCAAATAGTTTTGTGGCAGGCCGGGCAAATCCCAAGCCGGAAATGGATGTGGAAGAAATTTACCCTCACCTTGCAAACGCGATCACGTGGAGGGATAATCCGTTCAATGATTGAAGTCCACCAATCCGGTTCCGATTCATTCTGCGATGGAATGAACCGGCGCGCGATGCTGCGGATTGGCGGGCTGTCTTCGCTGGGACTTTCGCTCCCGCAACTCCTGAAGGGATTTGAATCGTCCAAGGGAACTTTCGGACGCGCCAGACGTGTGTTGATGCTCTTCATGTGGGGCGGTCCCTCGCACATCGATCTGTTCGATATGAAACCTGACGCTCCCACGCAGGTTCGGGGATCGTTTCGGCCGGTTTCGACCAAGGTGCCCGGTGTGCAACTCAGCGAACTCCTGCCGCACCTGGGCCGGCACACCGACAAGATCGGCTTCATCCGCTCGGTCACGCACAGCGACAACAATCATTCCACGAGCGCGCATTGGATGCTCACCGGACACAAGCATGAGCTGGCGCGCGAGAATCAGGGCGCGCGTCGCAGCGATTATCCGCACATGGGTTCGGTGTTGAACCACCTTCGTCCGAGCCGCAATGGCCTCCCCGGCTTCGTTGCTTTACCCGAAGTCATTGGCACGACTCAGGGGTACATCACGCCGGGGCAGGACGGTGGATTTCTTGGGCAGGAACACGATCCCTTTCGAATCGACCAGCATCCGGTGGGCAAGGAGTTCAAGGTTGCGAATCTCAATCCCTCGGTGAATTCGAACCGGCTGCGTTCGAGAGCCGGCTTGCAGCGACGCTTTGACGAGTTTCGTGGAGAACTGATCGATGCCGCGGAATCCGCCGAACTGTCGGCGGTGAATCAACGTGCGGTGGATCTCGTGACGAATTCGAAGGTGCACGAGGCGTTCAACCTCAGAGCGGAAGGCGCGAGGGAACGCCAGCGATACGGTATGAAACCGTTTGGTCAAAGTGTTCTCCTCGCGCGCCGGTTGATGGAAGCGGGCGTGCCTTTGGTCACGGTTTATTGGCATCGGGACATGCCAGGTGTCGACACGACCTGGGACACGCATGGAGACAATTTCAATCAACTGAAAAATCGGCTGGTGCCACAGACCGATCAGCCGGTCGCACATTTGTTGAGCGATCTGCATGAACGTGGGTTGCTGGATGACACGCTGGTTTTCTGGAACAGCGAATTTGGCAGAACTCCAAAGATCAACGGAAAGGCAGGTCGTGATCACTGGGGACGTTGCAACACGATCTGGATGGCGGGGGCGGGCGTTCCCGGCGGCCATGTCTACGGCAAGTCAGACAAGATTGCCTCAGAGCCGGTGTCCGATCCGGTCTCGCCGGAACAGGTTGCGGCAACCGTTTATCATCTCCTCGGTCTGGATCCGCACACCGAGATTCGCGATCGGCTGGATCGACCGTTCCCGATTGCCGACGCGGCTCCATTGCATCGATTCCTGGCGGGAGCCTGACGACAGCTAATCGTCTCCGTTGAGGGCGTCCTCGATGGCATCCCCTGCTTCGCCCTTCACCTCGTCCAATCCGCGATCTTCGCGCTTGCGACCGGGATCGACGACTGCGACGACGAGCAATACCAAACCTGCCACGATCGCAAACACCGTGATCTTCAGCGCCGGCGGTTTGGGTTCGAAGCGGAACACCACTTTGTGTTTGCCCGGCGGCAGCAGCACTCCACGCATCAGGTAATTGCAGCGGAGCAGCTCGGTGGCCTGGTCATTCACATAGACCGACCACTTGGGGGAATGCTTGTCGTTCAGCAGAAGCACGGAATCAACGGCCGCGTTGGCTTCGAGAACGATTTCGCGTGGGTTGTAGGATTGGAACGTGACTGTGCCACTCTGGTTCGGTCCAGCAACCCGCGGCATGGGGACCGGATTGTTCACAATGACGGTCTGGTGTGGGTCGAACACGGCGTTCGTCAGCAAGCTGAGAGTCTCGGCTTCGTTCGTGGTGACCAGCCAGTTGGAGAACAGTTTGGCGCGCGGCAATGCGCCTGTGAATTCAAGTAGCCCCAACGAACCGTTGGTGGCGGGCATTACAGTAATGTCCTCCAAGGTCATCCCGCTCTGGTCGGGTTTCTTTGAGACCAGGTGAAACGCAGCGCGCAACACAAAGCGATTCCTGCCATTGTCCAGAGCAGGGCCCATCTGCTGTGCAAAGGCGCCACCAAGACCGAGAATCCATTTCGTATTCGTCAGCTCCCATAACCGAATCAGTGTGGGCGCCTGGCTGGCGGGAAGTGTGTCCCGATATTTCTTGTTCTCTTCAAGCGTGCGCGGTTCCTGGGTCAGGTCGATGGTCTGGACATTGTTGTAGGGGAAGAGATGCTGCGTCCACTCAATGGCGTAGAGCTGATGCATCATGCTCAAAACCTGATTCGCCTCCGGAACGTTTACCGGAAACGGATAAACGGAGACGCGATGCTCGTGCGCATTCTGTTTGAAAAATTCAACGACCGCGTTGCTCTGGTATTTGTAGGTGTAGTCCCAGTAGTGAACCCAGGGACGATTCGCATAAAAGAACTGAGCTGCCAGGATGACGACCAATGCAATGCCCGAAATCTTCTGCCGACGTCCGCTGAGGTACCCGCTTTGAATGAGCACGACGGCCAGAGCCGAAATCACGAGAAAGCCGAGAAAGACCGCCAGTTCGCCAACCGCAAAATGACTGACCGCATTGGCAGTGGTGGCATCAATGCCCTCCGTCGTGAGCCATTGGGAGAACTTCTCCTTCTTGATCGAAAAGGCCAGCGTGATAAAGAGTGCCAATCCCGCAAACGAGCCCAGTCCTATCACCCAGCGTCGGTCAAACTCGGTCACGGATTTCCACCACCGAACGAGGTGATCCGAAATTCCTACACTGGATTCCCTGGTCGCCTTCGCTCCCAGTCTGAACAATCCATGTGCGCCGTAAGCAAAGAGAATCACCAACGCGAGGTGGACAATGTGAAGGAACTTCAACGGGCTTCGGATCGTCGACATGTAGGGCACTGCATAGAAAAACTGGAACACCGGCGCATGTCGGCCGAAGGCAAGCAACAGACACAGCAACGCAGTTCCCGACCAGAACCAGATCTGTTTTCGTTCGTCTTCAGAATATGGATTACCGCTCTTTCGAATTGATTGAATCAGCGCGAAGGCTGCAAGCAAAACGACCAGCAGCCCGGCGTATTCGCCCGAGCCCGAATGACGTGCGATTCCCTGGCCGGTTGATTTCCACGTTGCCGAGCGGCCGATACTTCCCCAGTAACTGCCACCCTCCGGGGTGTCCATTCGATATCCATACAAGCCCGGGATGATCAACCGGAGCGTTTCCAGTTTCGGAAAACTCCATTGCGTGGCGAATTCCCACTGCCCCTTCTTGGTCGCTTCATCCTGTGCCGTTCCCGCAATCCCCTTGATCTGCGTGCTCACCAAGGTATGCACGATGTGCGCTGCCATGAGCCCGGCAAACAAGACGACCAAGCCCATTCGAATCGCGATCTTAGGAGCCGCCTGCCTGACGGTCTCACCGCGGCTCAGGTAAAGAAACACACCATAAGCGGCAACCAGGAGACTCAGCAATGCCCCCGTGTCAAATCCCTCTGAAACCGAAATCCCCGTCGCCAGACCCGCGAGGCAACTCATCACCAGCGGTTGCGAGCGTGTGGACTTCACCAGCGCTGCCAGCGCAAGCACGGCCGCTGTCGCGCACAACACCCAAGATGGCAATCCCCAGCACGCGACGGAAAAACGATTTCCGTTCAACGCCGCGGCAACGGCACCCAGGAGACACACCCAGTCGTTGAAACCCATCGTTCGCAGGAGGAACCACACCGACAGGCCGAACATCAGCAGCGCAATCGGACAATAGAACTTGGCAAATCCCACCGGACCAAAGATCCAGAACAAAAGGCTCGTCATCCCCGGATTGGCCGCCAGCGAGTCTCCCCCCACCCAGTTCAAATCGCTCCAGATTCCGTAGAACACGTCGGGGAAAACCCCGGCTGAAGCAGCCATGTGCACACCGAGCGGACCGTCATTCGAGAAGATGACCTGGTTGCTCTGGAAACTCTTGGCAAAGAAGAAAGTCAGACAGCCGGCCAGCACCGCGAAGGTGATCAGAAAGCTCTTCCATGCCGAGCCGGATGAATTGTCAGATTCGCCTGAGGCCATTGATAAAACCGGCGCGCAACGTACCTGAATTGAACCCGCTTCCAAGAAGATTCTGGATGTCTGCATGATCCACTGCATGGACCCCGCTCGCTCGGAATTTGTGCATGCTTCCAGCCGGTGCAACACGGCGCCCGGGCCATTCAACGTGGCTCATTGTCCTTATGCTTGCCATGTCCACCCAGACGCGACACTGTGCGCGCGATGCGATTCATACGGGACATTCACGCCGAACGTCACGCTGAGAACAAGCCCTGCATCTCCTTCGAATTCTTCCCGCCGAAGACCGCCGAGGGCGACAAGGCATTGCTCGAAAAACACATCCCGGCGTTGATGGAACTGAAACCCGACTACTGCTCGGTGACCTATGGCGCGGGCGGCTCTACCAAGGAGAAGACCGCCGACATCGTCGAGTCCGTCCAGAACCAGCATCAGCTCACCACGATGATGCATCTGACCTGTGTCGAGGCAACCCGATCCGAGCTCGAAGGCGTGGTCGCCGATGCCAAAAACCGCGGAGTGAAGAACGTCCTCGCACTGCGTGGCGATCCTCCCGGGGGTGGTGAATTCAGGGTGGCCGAGGGCGGATTCGAATTCAGCTATCAACTCGTCGAAATGCTGAAGGAGCAGGGCGACTTGTCCATCGGCACGGCCGGTTTTCCCGAAGGGCACATTCACTGCACCGAAGGCAAATACGTGGATTGGGAACGGCTTGCCAACAAGGTTCGCTGCGGTGCCGACTTCGTGATCACCCAGTTGTTTTTCGACAACGCCGACTATTTTGAATTCGTCGATCACCTGCGCGACAAGCACGGGATCACCGTTCCCATCGTTCCGGGTGTCCTGCCGATCATTTCCGCAGGATTGATCAAGCGCTTCACCCAGCTTTGTGGCGCCAAGCTTCCCGATCCATTGGTCGAGCAACTCGAAGCCTGTGCCAACGACGATGAGGTGAAGGAATTCGGAATCGAGTTCGCCACCAAACAGTTGAAGGAACTCATCGATCGCGGCGCGCCAGGTGTTCATTTTTACACCTTGAACAAGGCCTACTCGACGACGAAGATCATGCAGAATTTGGGGCTCGCCTAAGCTGCCTCATCCCAGTGCACCCGTAGCTCAACCGGATAGAGCACCTGGCTTCGAACCAGGGGGTTAGGGGTTCGAATCCCTTCGGGTGTGCCACTTTTTCGACAGTTCCGAATCTTCTCATCCGGTTTGAGACACTTTTGTCCGCTCGGATCTCTACAAATCCGCTGGTTGTCGAATTCGAAACTCCGGCTTACGAATCAGCTTGGATGCTTCAACCTGCGCCGTCTGCCTCACCCGTCGGGAGTCTTGTAGTCAGGGATGAACTCCGGGTTAGCGCTTCGGCATCTCGCACATCAGTGTCGACGCACCCACGACCTCCACGAAGTGCTTCCATTGAAATCGCTCCCGTCGACTCGTGGCCACTTGAGCCGCACGGATCATGAACTTGGTGAACTTACCCAGTCCGTGCTCACCCGTGCTGCTCTTGACCAAGGCAACCGCCTCGCCACTCGGTTTGCCCAACTTGTGATGTCGATAGATCAATGCGACGCCGGATGGACTGGGTGCGTTTTCCAACTGCAATTCCCAGATCCCCCGCTTGCGCAGTTGCTTGAGGGATTGTGCAAATTCCCCCCGCTTGATCTGACTGCGAAAGACGTTTGCGCCACACAGCACCAGGCCGCATTGGGTCTGTTCCTGCAACTGCCGTAGCACCGACATGCATTTCACCGTCGCCTGTTTCTGATAGGAAACGAAGGCTTCGTGCACTTCGTCCAGGATCAGCAACTTGGTGTCATCCAGATAGCGCAACACACGGTTCCTCAGATTCTCGAAACAGGCCCGGCTTGAGATGTGGCAGGCTTCGGCGATCGCCCGCATCATGCTCTGAACACCGGCACTGGCCGGCATGAGCACATAGACGGTCTACCCTTGATTGTTACGCCGGGCATACTCCTTCAACGAGGCCGTCTTCCCAATCTGCGATTCCCCGTAGACCATCGCGATGGTGTTGCAGAGCAAGGCCTCATCGCAGACCTTTGAGATTCGCTGAAACACCGTTGTTTCGACAAATACTTCTCGGTCCTTCCCACCTCGATCGATTGCCTCTTGCCGCAGCGTCTCGATCCTCCTGCACTCCTCGGCAATGTCCGGCGGATGGCCGGTGTGCTTGTGAATATAGGTGCCGTTCCAGATGCGGAAGACCGTGGTCGATGATATGCCGGAGTGGGCTTCCACGTCGCCCCAGTTCCACTCGTTGTCCTTCGCGTGGCCGTAGAGCCATCGGGCGAGGTCGCGTTGCTCTGGCGGGTAGCCGACCGTCTTCACCGTCATTGTGTCGCCTGACACGTTCAATCGCTGGCGGGTGGGAATGTTTGATCACGCGAGTTTCGGCTGCCTCCATCGCGATGGCCTGTTGTTCACTGCTCAGGTGGGTGAGCCGTTCCAACGGGATCCAGGGCGTGTCGTGGGCAAAGCGGATCTCCTTGGAAATCAGTCCCGCTTCTATCCAGCCCTCCAACTCGTGATCCTGTCGCCGATTGATCTGCTCCAAGATCTCGGTCACCACCGTGAAAGCCTCGCGGTATTCGAGGAACGGCAACCGTAGTTTCGCCGCCTGTTCTGGAGGCAGCGTCGCCATGCCCTTGAGCAGACGGTTGTTATGCCTGTCCCTTCCAGCCGATCCTCCGGGCAATTTAGCCGGGCATTGATACCTGTCTGTCCGGGAATCAACAGTGTATCCGCCGTTTCGTTGTGAACTAGTGCAGTGCAGGGATTCCAGGGCGGCCTTGGGGTGGTAGTTTCCCTTGCTCTGCCCGTCATACATCCCGGCAAACGCCGCCTTGCCCTGCAACCCAGATCGCTCGACCCGCACCTTGCCACCCGTCAGGTCAAACAAGACCTGTTCGGTCTCTTCGCGAATCGCCGCCGTCCCGTGTTCGACAATCAGCGTCGTCCCCTTGCCGGCACGGGCTACCGCGACGACCTTGGGCCGTAGCTCTGCCGCGGCAGTTCGTCCAACGCGGGCCGCCTGTAGTTCGAACTTCGAGGGTGCGTAGTGCATGAGGTTGCCATAGCTCCAGCCCGGCGGATGTGCGCTGTTCCGGACTCGTTCGGGTGGGGAGTCATAGCCGGGAATCGTCCGCGACATGTCGCCCGTTGACCAAGCCTGCCAGTCGCGCAGCAATCGGCGGTAGGCCGGCCGGCACTTACGCTGGTTGCGTTCGCACAACGCCTTCCAATGATCGAGGAACTCACGCGGTAACCGCACGCCTGGATCACCCGCCAGCGCAAACCGTAGCAACTCCGCTGCATCGCGGCCAACTACATCATTGCCAATGACCTGGATGATTCCGGTGCCAAAAAGATCCGCGTGCTGCCCAACGAACCCTTCTCGCGCGGAAAGTCCCCCATCAAAGTGCTGCAGTACTTCTCCTGCGGAGTGGCGGTCATCGGCCAGCCCTATGGCGCCACGGGCGAACTGACGCTCGACGAAATAAACTCCCTTTTCATCGGCCTGAACCGCAACTGGGAAGACGCCCTCTCCCTGCTCATCGAAAACGAACCCATCCGCCGCGAACTCGCCGAGACCGGCACCAAGCAGTTCAAACATCACCACACCACCCGCCAGCTGTTCCCGCGCCTGATCGATCTACTCACCGAAGAGTGACCGATAAATCTCCGACATCCGCGCGGCACACTTTTCGATCAGAAACCGATCACGAATACGCTGCTGACATTCGGCAACGGGCGGACTGATTGTCGCCCATTTTTCGTTCAAACCGGCAATTCGCTCCGCCAAAGCGATGACATCGCCGGATGGAAAAACAAATTCTGATTCCTGCAACACGTGTCCCATGGCACCGGTCAGACTGGACAACAACGGCACTCCGGCCGCCAACACCTCGATCGCGGCCATTCCCATTGTTTCGAAGCGCGAAGGATTGATCACCAGGTCATAGCCGCGAACGGTCTCACGAAAGTCCGGATTCCGGCCGACGAATCGGCAGGTCCCGGTCGGCAGCCGGTGGAGTTGTTGATCCCATTCAGGAACCTCCGGTTTGTCACCGTTGAAATCGAAGACCGTTCCGTTGGGGAGGGCATCTTGCTCATGCAAGTGGCACAAGGCGTCAATCACGTCTCCCCATCCCTTGCCTGGTGCCGGAGTTCCGATAACCAGCACGCGCGCCGGGAACGTTGCGGGCTTCGGCTTGGCAGCCATGAATTCATCCGGGTGAATTCCGTCAGGCACCCACTCAATGGTACCGCTGTTCGACCAGGCTGTCGCCGTATCTGCCAATTCTTCGCCAGCACAGAGCACCCGGTCGAATTCCCCGCATCGGTATTTGGCAAAGTCCCTTTCAGTCATTCCTCCCGAGCGCATAAGCATCACCGAACCGGCGTTGTTCTGGTTTGCCAGATGCAGGCTGAGCAGGCCTTCAAGATGATCGTTGGCATGCACCACGACCGGGCGACAACCCAGGTCCGTCAAGCCTTTGGCAACCCGTTTTGCCCATCCGGCATTTCCCGCCAGTCGCCCGGTGATCGTACGGGATTTCGGAAATGGTTCGATCAATCGGGGAACGCCGGCACGATCGCATTCCTCCGTCAGCCAACCCTCACTGCCGGTGACCAGCACCGGATTCAACGGCTTGATCAGCTCGTGACGAATCAAACGCGACAGACATACCTGCGCCCCGGCCTGCCCGGCGCGCTGCTGCACGAACACCACCGCATCATCCATTGGCAGACTCCCGATGCGACGGATGCGGCATGATGATCGATTCGTTCCGTCAGTCCTTCACGCGACGGGCGATCACATACACGTCATCGCCCACCAAATAGCTGCCCAACAGGGCATTGCGGATGGCGTAGATGATCTTGCGACGCAGCGATGGACGCCGATCAGAGTATTCGGCCGATTCAACCCCCTCCCAACCACCCGCCGATTTGAGCAGCTTGCCGATGGCCGATCCCGGATAGGGCCGGACATGCGTCGGGTCGCGCCAAAAGTCACCGACCATCCGGCGAAGGTTCCGCGGATTCGGAGTCATGATCAGGAACGGCGCGCCGGGCTTCAGCACTGGCGCCAAAAGGCGAAAGAGTTCCTCCACATCCTTCGGCGCAAAATGCTCGATGATGTGGGAGGCCACGGCGCCATCGGCCGATTCACAGGGACAGTTCTTGAGGTAATCGAAGAAACTGGCCTGCTCGACGTCCAGGCCCCGTTCGCGGCATTGCCGGCAAAGCTCTTCGTCCAGTTCGATTCCCTTTGCGGTGATGCCGGCATGCTTGAACAGCTTGAGTAGAAACCCACGACCGCTGGCCACATCCAGCACGGCCTTGCATTCGCTGAAACGGCCGATGAAGGGACTGAAATAGCGGGCGGCAATTTCCTTTTCTCTCGCGTCGGGAACGTGCATCGATTTCTGGCCTGAGTGTCTTAAACCGCTTTACGGCAAGTCAATGACTCATGTGGTTGGTCCCAAGCGGCGGGGAGCATCCCAGTTTATTGCATTCGGCCTGTCTACCGGGCCCAAAGGACCAAGCCTAAGCCGTAAGCATGCAGTAGAAAATCGATCGATTGCAACCAGAGCCCTTGCAGGATGGGCATTCCCGGTCTGTTGCCCAAAAGGATTGTTCCTGATTATTGGATAAGATCATTGGCGCCAGCCTTGTAGCGGTGGCTTTTAGCCGCCGACCTCGGGGTGTTAGAAATCCATCACCAATCAATTGGGCAGCCAAGATCTTCCGGATTGCCAACGAACGGTTGGGACAATTCCATTGCGCCAAGGTCACCGCTACGCCGGTTCCGCTGCCAAACCTCGCTTTACGGTGATCCGGAATTTGGGCAACCGACCCTTCCCGGCCGTCCCGGGACCGGTGTCATGCCAACCAAAGGGTGAATCCTGCTGCCTGCCTACCCAGCCCTAGGCTGACATAGGGTAGCCCCTTGGGCCAGTTTTGCACTCAATCGTGCAACTGCAACAAACTGGGATGCGCCCCGGGAGTAGAGCCATTCAATTTGCGCGCGGCAGTCAGCACGGCGTCCGGACCGATGCCGGACATGCAGGGATACGGTTTGGATTTGTCGCAGACAAACTTGCGGGTGCGCTTGCATTCGCAGTCGCCCAGCACCAATTCATGTCGGCACTTCCACGGATGCCAGCTCCACTCCGATGAAGGGCCGAACAGGGCAACGATCCGCGTTTGCATGGCGGCCGCCAGGTGCATGGCTACGGTGTCGACCCCCAGGAACATCTTCGCCCCACCCAGGAGCCGGCCAAATCCATCGATGTTGAATTGCCCATCGGTGGTCGCGTGTTCACCTCCAAATGCCTTGCGGATTGCCGCCACCATTTCCCGTTCACGTGCGTCCGGTCCGCAGGAGAATACGATGCGACAGTCAAACTCCTTCGCGATCGTGTCCGCCACCTTGGTCCAATGTTCCGGCAGCCATTCCTTGAACAACCACCGACTGGGCGGATGAATCACGACGTAGTCACCGTTCAGATCAACCTCCGGCAGTTTCTTCGCCAGATCTTCCACCGTGGTCGTGGGATAAAATCGCAACGGACCAACTTCGCCCGTCAATCCCGTGCAATCCAGCACGGTCTGAAAATCCTTCAGCACCTGATGCTCC
>PBAL01000094.1 GCA_002715965.1 Verrucomicrobiales bacterium
CTCACTTTCTGACTCATCGGCATTCCTTCGGATTGCCGGTGTCATCCTTTTTGAGTCAACGACCTTCATCTCTGGATTATCGCTCTCCCGCCCCGGTGCTATTTTTTTATGAGGCAACAGGCAAGGCAGTACGACCTGCGAATCGAACTTGCCAGCAGCTAGCAAGCTGCTAAATATTCCGGCCCTTTCGGAAGGTAATCGATCAATAAAGACATGAGCGAAGCCAAGAAACACGAGTTTCAAGCGGAAATCCGGCAGCTGCTGGATATCGTCATCCATTCCATTTACACGGACAAAGAAGTCTTCATTCGGGAGCTGATCTCGAACGCCGCGGACGCCTGCGAAAAGCTGAGGTTCCGGCAATCGGCCGGGAAGGACGCCATTCATGAACCGGACGTGGAGCCGACGATTACCGTTCAGTTGGACGAAGAAGCCAACTCGATTTCGGTCGTCGATACCGGCATCGGCATGAGCGAGGCGGACCTGGTGGAAAACCTGGGAACGATCGCCCACTCCGGCACCAAGGCCTTCCTCAAGCAGTTGGCCGAACAGAAGGAAGAAAACAACAGCCTGATCGGGCAGTTCGGCGTCGGGTTTTATTCGGCCTTCATGGCCGGCGATCGCGTGACGGTGGAAACGCGTGCGGCCGAGGCGGATGCCAAGGGACTCAAGTGGGAGAGCGAAGGTGCGGGCGGCTACACGATCGAGGAAGCCGGCGATCTTCCGCGGGGAACGAAAATAACCGTTCACCTCACGGAAGAAACCAAGGAGTTCGCCAAAGAATTCCGCGTCGAGTCCGTCATCAAGCGCTATTCGAATTTTGTTCAGTTCCCCATCACCCTTGGCGAGAAGGAAGTGAACACCGTCCAGGCCATCTGGGCGCGCAGCAAGAGCGAGATCAAGGACGAGGAATACAAGGAATTCTATCAGTTCGTTTCCCACGATTACGACGAACCGATGTTCAAACTGCACTACTCGGCAGACGCTCCCCTCGCGATCCAAGCGCTGCTCTTTGTTCCGAAGCGAAACATGGAACAGATGGGACTCAACAAAACCGAGTCCGACGTGAGTCTCTATTGTCGGCGCATCCTCATCGAGCAACAGGCCAAGGGCCTTCTTCCGGATTGGCTGCGCTTCCTCAAGGGCGTGGTTGACAGCGAAGACATCCCCTTGAGCATCTCACGCGAGCGCATGCAGGACTCCGCGTTGATGGAGAAGCTCAAGCAGGTCGTCACCAAGCGCTTCCTGAAGTTCCTTTCCGAACAGGCGGACAAACACACAGACAAGTTCAACGAATTCTACAATGAGTTTCATCGTTTCCTGAAGGAAGGCGTATTGAGCGACTTTGCAAATCAGGACGCCATCGCAAAGCTGCTTCGCTACGACTCTTCATTCACCGAAAAAGACGCGAAGTGTTCACTTGAGGAATACGTCTCCCGCATGAAGGACGGCCAGGAGGAGATTTATTTCCTCATGAGCTACAATCGCGAGACCGCGGAATCCGCGCCTTACTATGAGGTCTTCAAGGCCAAGGGATACGAGGTGCTCTTCTTGTATGATCCCGCGGATGAATTCGTGATGGATCGCCTCGCGGAATTCGACGGCAAGAAACTCGTTTCCTGCGAGAAGGCCGATCAGAAGCTGGAAGAACAGGACGAGAAGGAAGGTTTGCCCGCAGAGAAGTCCGAAGCACTCGCCAAGTGGATGAAAGAAGTCTACGGCGAGAACGTGAAGGACGTGAAAGTTTCCGAGCGCCTCGTCGATAGCCCGGTCGTCCTGCTCGATGAAGATCAACAGATGACCGCGACCATGCGGCAGATCATGCAGTCCATGGGGCAAAAGGGGTCGATCCCGCCTATGCCGATGAACATGGAGATCAACCCCAGGCACGCCGTGATCGTGCGACTCGACAGCCTCCGCGAGGAAGACGGCGAACTCGCCGGCAAGATCGCCGAGCAATTGCACGACAACGCCCGCATCATGGCGGGCCTCATGGAAGATCCCCGCGCCATGGTGACGCGCTTGAATGAGTTGCTGGAAAAAGTGCTGGCGGTGAAGTCATAGAGAATCTCGCAAGGGACGCTCGCATCGCCGGGTGGGGCGAGGCTCCCGCCGAGCCGCTTAGTCATCTGGCATTATTTCCTCACCGTTGCGCGCGGGTCTCCTGACCCGCGCACCTGTGACCGGAAGTCCCCTTATATTCGGGAGACCTTCGTTCAGATCAGTGGAGCAGTCAGGAGACCGCCCCACAACGAGGATCGTAGTTCAACCAGCCATCAGTCACTCGTCAGGCACAACCGCTTGGCTCGTCTTCCCTTACCGACAATAGATAGGAATGCTCTCTCGACCCCCACTATGGCTGATGGCTGGTGTGCTCAAAACACTACGGAGCGCAATTGGCGGAATTGATCGAGTCCTACGAGTTTCTCTTCACGAGATGAAGAAGCTACACGCTGCTGAGGACGCACAGAATAAGGAGAGAATCAACTCAGCTCACAACTCACGCCGATGGAGCGTTTGCTGAAGGCAAAAGCGAGTTTGTTTATCACCGCTTGGGATTACCGCCTGTATCGCGAGAAACTTGAGATTGATTTGGACCGGGAGCGGGAGAGAAGGCGGAAAGAAAGTTGGAAACTCAAACCGCCGGTCGTCGATCCCATCCGGCCGCAGAAAAACGCTGTCTGATTTACGCGCTATCGCGATTGAAGTAATTGCTCAGGCCAGCCAGCGCGACTGAACGATGGCTGATTCCGTTCTTCACCTCTTCGCCCAATTCCGCGAAAGACTTTTCATGTCCCTCGGGAATGAACAAGGGATCGTAGCCGAACCCTGCATTACCGCTTGCCTCTTTCTGGATGGACCCTTCGCAGGCGCCTTCGAAATAGACCGCCCCATCGTCTGCCTCGGTCATTGATACCAGGGCGAGAATGCATTTAAAACGGGCGGTCTTTGGTCCGTCCGGCTTTTCGCCCAGCATTCGTAAAAGTTTTGCGTTGTTGTCGGCATCGGAGCTGTTGCCGGCTACCGGATCCTCCTGCGCAAAGCGGGCGGAGTGCACGCCGGGTGCGCCGTCCAGTGCGTCCACTTCCAGGCCGGAATCATCCGCCAGCACGTAGTCGATCTCATGATCGCGCTCCTCTGTGCGCAGCCAATCGGCGACGGTGTTGGCCTTGATGGCCGCATTGTCTCCGAAGGTCTCGCCGTCTTCAACCGCTTCGGGAACGCCATCGTATTCGTTCAGGGTCAGGCATTCGAAGTTGTCGCCGAGCATCGTTCGGACTTCGGACACCTTGTGTGCGTTTCGGGTGGCGATGAGGATTCGGTGCATAGCAGTAGGGTCTACGAGTCCGGATTGGTGTGGCTGCAGAATCTTAATCGTTGTCTTAATTCTCTGAGATTAGGACAAGGATTCAGGAGCCAGCCAAACGATAAGTTCATCGTCTTGTGTGCCCTAACCAACTCGGTCGTGTTCCCATGCATAACGCGCCGAACAACACAGTTCCCTGCGTTTCGCATCGGTATCGGGCTCTTCGTGCGGGGTCGCCGGGTCAAAGGATCCCCCCCGCCTCGGTAACCAAAGTTTTCAGCAATTCATGACCGTAGCTGATGCCGGGGAAACGAATCTCATTTCGGTTGATGTCGATGATGCGGGTCATCTCCGGCTCAATCACCACCCCGGCGGAAGGCCTTGAACTCCATGCGCGCCTTGACAATGAACTGCGCGATCTCCTCCTCGGTCGAGCCGGTGAACTCCGTGTTATTCATTCCAACAATTCGGACGCATCGGAGAATTGCAGTTCCATGCGTTCCGCGGATTTTTCCCCGCGAAACACCGTGGTATTCTTGGATTCCCCGAAGAAGCGTTTCGAAGTGATGCTGGCGACGGCGACCACGTCTCCATTGCGATCGTGGAGCGGAACCATCGCGGTCACGCGAGTTCCATTGCGATTATACTCAACAGTGTCTTCCACGAATACCTTGGTTTCCTGAATCGTGGGCTTGCCTCCGATCTCCTTCTCGTTGTTGCTGGCGACTACCTGAAAGGATTCCGGGTCGCCGGTCTTCATCAGAATGCGCACGTCGGTCACGCTTGGACGACGTTCGATCACCCGCTTGACCAGGCGCTTCACCAGCTGAACGCGCGGGGTGTAGGTGATCTGGGTGTCGGCGAAATAGCTGACTGAATCCGACTTTGTCCAGAAACCAATCTTTCCGAAGAGGAACGAGTTGTCCGTCATTTTGGGAATCAGCTCCTGCCCGTTGATCCGGCAGGTGATGTTGTTGGCCTTGCAGGTGATCGAAATCTCGACCCACTCATCCGTGCCGATCTTCACTTCCCCGCCAATCGGCGGGCTGCGCTGGCCGTCCAGAAACTTGTAAAAGCGAAACGAATTGCCCAGCGCGCTGGCGCGCACGACGTAGTAGTTGTTCTCGTCCTGAACACGGAACGCAATCCCGGCCATCTGATCCACGCGTCCGCTGACGCATTTGACACGCGTCGTCAGCGTGAAGTCGCCAAATGTCTCGGCATCGTACATCAGGAACGGAAAACGTTCCTGCGCCGGGTTTTTCGAGAGCTGGACCAGGACGCGACGCTTGCTGGTGCTCAAGGCCAGAGGACTTAGCGGAGCAAACTCCGTCGGCGCGTCCACCTCCATGATCTTCCACGTGCCCAAGCCGCCTTCGCCCGTGATCTTGCTGGTGAATCCCGGTGGTGCCTGGTTTGGCTCCATGGACGAAAAACTGATCTGCATCTCAGCCGCATGAGCGCTCGCAGCCAAGGCAATCGTCGCAGCCAGAATCAATTGCAACATCCGAGGAGTTTTACCGAATGCCTTCACGCGCACAAGCACACCCTATTCACAGGATTGGTACGGAGGAACACTCTCACGGACGTTTCATCTGAAACGTACCGTGGTCGATGGAGCATTTGTAGGTGGAGAAGAAATTCTCAGGAGTCGCCTTGCCCTCATACGCATAGTTGCCCCCGTAAATGCCTCCCAGATCCGCTGATCCGGAGAAGGTGAAATTCGTTCCATCCTTCTTCACCACGAGATCCACCGCCTGGCCGAAACTGAAAATGCGTTTATAGGTCGCATGAAAGCGGGCGTGATACGTGTCGGCTTCCTTGTGGGTGATGATGGCACGCAGACTTCCGGTGTGCGCGTTGTGATCGCTCAGCCAAGAACCCTTCCACACCCCCGCGATGCTGTCCGATGATTGAGGCAGAGCCGCAGCTTCTTTGAAGTCGCGTTTGAAGGTGGAACAGCCTGAAACAACAATCGCGAGGATGGTACAAGCCAACAGTCTTGCCGGGGCAGCAGGCTGCTTGGGTTTGGAATCGTGCATGGGACATGTGACGCAGAAACCGGCGGACGCGTTCAATCAATCTAGAAGGTATGGTTCAAGGCGAGCGCAACCGCGTGCAGATCGAACAGGTTGTGCCTTTCGAACCGGTAACTCGGGATGATCGCCCAGGTCTCGTTGAGGCCAAGGCGAAGTTCGAGTCCCGCACCCTGGAAGTTTTTGTCGCCAATCAAATCCTGAACCAGCGTCGTCGCGTTCTCATCGCCGAAGCTGTAGAAGATCTTCGCCGAGGAGTTCGCCGTCGCCATGTAGACGAGATCGAAATACGCCGAGACGCCGGTGTTGCTGACGTCGTTCTTCGGCGTGTTGTGCGTGATGTAGAGGCGGGCTCTGGATGAGAAGATGTCATGCCAGTTCCACGTGACGCCAGGCACGAATTAATTCACGGGTCACCAGCAAATCGCAGGTGGTTGTAACGCATGTTGAAGTTGAACCGGTCGTTGTGGAGGCAGGTCGCATCTGCTCCTGCGCGCCAGCGTGGAATGAATGATCCCGTGAACGCCCCACCAGCACGTGCATCCAGAATCCAACGCGATGAAACGTGACGCGAATAACCGCCCTGCAGTTCGTGCGCCGTGTCTGAGAAGCGATGATGCATCCGGTAATCCCAGGAAATCGTGCTCCTCAGCTTTTGACGCCAGAATCCGGCCAGGTAAGCCTCGTGCCAATCCGTAAACCGCGCGCCCAGGTTGGAACTGTCCTACGCCTCCGAATACTCGTAGCCAACGTGAACGTTGAAGACTTCCGGGGAGACCGTTTCAATCCTTCGACGCAAAGCCTGTTGTGCGGGTTGATCCAGCGTCGGCGAAGGAGCGGAGGGAATTTCTCGTGCTGCACGGTTCCAGGACGAAACTCCCTTGCGGTGCAGCAGATCCAAGGCTTCCGCGTTCAGATCCGGCGCCACCGGATCCAACACCGATCGCAAAGCGGAGTCGTTTACTGGCTGGTTGTTCGCAGCTGCCAACCGTTCGCTCCAAACAACCACATGTGCGTCGTTGGGTTGGTAACGCGCTTCGCGGATCCGATGCCCAACATTGTTCGGCTCGGCACGCTGCAGGACGCGCACCTGTGACAGGGCTTCTGCGAGCTTCCCCTGTCTGGCAGCCACGCTGGTGAAACCTGATCCGGTAAGGTAATCCCGGCACTACGCCTGGCCACGGCTACAGGCGCGCCGGTGCTGACCGGCACAGGAATGACCGGGGCACCAAAACTCGGCGGTGCAATCGCTGGGCTCTGGCGATTGGCCCAAACCGCGCCATCAACCTGCGCAAATGCAGCCGAGGGATTTGACAGAAATTGGAGAGTCGAGAAGAGAACAACGTTGGAAACCGCTTTCCCAGCTAGCTCTTAATGGTTATCAGTATTTCGTAAAAACAGCACTTTAACTTGGCCAAACGAATCGAACCACAAGTATGTCACATATGTTACATGTTTGTGGATGACCAGGATTTGGGAGGCAATGCCGACGTTTTGCGATCTTTTTGTCTAAAAATCATACGTTTATTGCCTGCTCTATCCAATTTAGTGAATTGTTACAGTTGTATTAATTCTGATAATAGCTATCGAATAATCATTGACTAGTATTAGTATTCATTGTCTAGTCTTCTTCATCGCAGGAACGAATTTGGGCCACAGGCCTTTCACCTTTCTCGGTTCGGGTCGGCACAGTCCGTTCCGGGGAACCCTCAGAACCTGCATGTGTGCCTTATTCTGACAACTCCCCGGGGCAGTTGCAGTCTTCCCCAGACTGGCTGCCCCGGTTTTTTGTACTTTTCGTGGATCGGACTCGACCTCGGGCGCAAATGACGATTTAAACACGCCTCCATGTTCCTCGATTTTGCCCTGCTCGCCAAAATCAGCACCGACGATCTGCTGACGTATCTGGGATACGTGGTCGCGGCGTTCATCCTCTTCAAGATGTTCGTCAACAGCGACAACAAGGTGATGTTCCTCGTGAAGATCGGGATCACGATCGTCGTGGTCATCTGGTTTCAGAAACAGCAGAAGCGTCCCCCATATGGATTGCTCTATTCTATCCTGGCAGCCGTTGCGTTCATGATTCTATGGGGGGGTGAACTCGCGGAGGCAGTCGGGAATTTGTTCACGTCCGGGATGGACGGGGGAAAAGGCAAGGTCGACAAGACCGCCCAGCTCGGCAAAGTCGAGAGTCTGCGCAAACAAGGCAAGTACGATGAAGCCATCGACGCGGCCCAGTTGCAGCTCAAGAAGCACAAGAACGATTTCGATGCGATCATGCTGATCGCGTCAATCCAGGCGGAGGATATGCAGAATGTGGAATTGGCGGCCTCTCTTCTTGAGGGCGTGGTGAATCACAACAAGAAGATCAGCAAGAAGCACAAGATCTATGCGCTAAACACCATGGCCGACTGGAATCTGAAGTATTTGAAAGACCCCGACGCAGCGACCGCCAACCTGGAAAAGATCATCGAAATTGCCGGTGGATCGAAAGCCGCCGTGTCTGCGGAGCAACGCATCGCCAAGATGGTCGATCGAGAGACCCTCCTGGCCGCTGATGCGCCAAAGCAGGGCAAGGTCATGCCGAAATTCGAGCGAGACATAGGACTCAAGGGTGGTACCGTTCAAATCAAGAAAGAGGAGATCGATCCGGAACAGCAAGCCGAGGAATACGTCGCCCACCTGCATGAGCATCCCAATGACTGGGACACACGTGAGAAGCTCGCGATAATTTATCTGGAGCACTACCAGAACGTCGCCTGTGCCGTTGAGGAGCTGGAGAAAATGATCAACGGACGGGGCGCCAGCAGGGAAGACTGCTGCCGCTGGCTGCACATGATGGCCGACTGGCAATCGCGCCACGCGCGCAATCCCGAGGCCGCCCACGCCGCGTTGGATCGCATCATCAGGCGTTACCCCGGCACGTCCTGGGCTCACCAGGCGGAGAACGCGAAAAGTTACATTCGCGAAAACTGAACAGGGATTGCCCATTCGAACTGGCCAACTCGTTCGCTGCTTCCACAGAATTCCGCATGCTTCCGAAGGTATTGATACTTTGCACCGGTAATTCCTGCCGCAGCCACATGGCGGAAGGAATTCTGCGTGAAGCGTCACACGGCGTGCTGGAGGTTCACAGCGCGGGATCAAATCCGGCCGGCTACGTGCATCCGATGGCGATCAAGGCACTCGATGAAATCGGGATCGACATCAGCGCGCATAGTTCCATGCACATGAACGACTTCCTCAGCGACAACATTGAAACTGTCATCACCGTTTGCGGCAATGCCGATCAAGCCTGTCCAACCTATCCCGGCCAGGTGAACCGCTTTCACTGGCCTTTCGACGACCCGGCAAAGTTTGAAGGAAGCAAGGAGGAAACCATGGACTGCTTCCGGCGGGTAAGGGATGAAATTCGCGAGAAGTTTGAAGGCTACGCAGCGGAGCGCGCCAACAGATAACCGGGATCATATGCAGAGCCTCTACATCCCCATGTCGCGAGAGGAGTTTGAGCGACAGCCCTTTGATCCCGCGTGGAAGCAGTCGTATTTCGAGGGGCACATGCTCCTCACTCCGCGCCCGGTCCTAGTCTATGCAACCCGGTCTACTTCAACCACGTCGACCACCGCGGTCGGCTTGAGCAAGCTCGGAAGTGGCCAACATCATCTCATACTGGATCTCTACCTCGATGCGTTTGAGGACTCGTTCGAATACTGTGATTGGAAACCGCGACACGTCCGGCGGGACGCACACAATATCGTTCGCGACCTGTTCGACGGCGCATTCGGCCGGCCGCTCGTCATTCTGGGATTGGAAGATGCGGATTCGCTGAATGCAGCGGCTGCTGTCGTATTGAAAGACACCGGTGTGCCTCATCTTCAGTTCATCTGTGTGGATCCAAAGTCCCAGCGCGATGGGGCGGGATCACGACTGCTGCATGCCTCCCTCGCCGAATTGCACATGATGGGTTATCGCACGCTCACGAGTTGTTTCATGTTGGGCAACATTGCCAGCCGGGCGTGGCATTGGAAAAACGGTTTTGTCGAAGAACCGGACTTGCAGATCGCGACGCTGGAACTTCAAAGGCTTGCCACACAGCAGCGCCTCAAGCCGGATGCTCTTAACGAGCAGACTATCGATTCACTAAAGCGAGACATTCGCGAAATGGAGCAGTCGCTGGCAGCGGGGCGTCCCGATCAAGCCTACGCGCGCGACCGCTTCAAGATCTGGAACTGATTCAGCGATTCGCGGAATGCTTTTCCCAGGCGTAGCGCAGTGCCTCGCGCGTGACCTTGATGGTGGCAGCTGGGAGATGCACCTCGGTTGCGCCTTGTTTTCCCCAACCGCCTTTGACTGGCGTAAATATCTTCGGGTGACTCTGACAAAACTCCGCTTGTTGCTCGGGGAGAATCATCACGGTACCTTTCCGATCATCCGGCCAAAGCGTCGCGAAGATTTTGCCACCCACACGAAAGTCCGGATGGTTCATATGTTCCATTTCCTCTGTGCCGGGGAAGGACAAAGCCAGCTCGCGATACTTGTCGACAGTCATGAACGGATTCTAAGGGAGATTCACCAACGGATTCTTGGTGAAGTAGACCTGATGTTGTTGCTGCGAAGAGGGCATCGCGTAAGTGCCCACGAGCACACGATACGAACTGTCGAATCTCAGCCGATACGTTGAACCAGGATAACCTTCGTCGCGCAATACCACCATCAGCACAATCGCGTCATCCTCGTCCTTGATGAACTCAGCCGACTCGACGTTGATTGATTTCGGATTGAGATACTGAACTTTCAACGCGCCATCTGACTTGCGCAAAACCTTGAGTTGATAGGTTCCATCCTGTCGCAACCAATCGCCGATGAAGTCCGATTGTTCGGGCACCTTCGCAATACACTCAGGGACCTGGCGCACGGGACCATCCTGGGAAGCGCAATCAAGCGAGAAGAAAAGGACGGCGACCATGACGAGGAACGATTTCATCGCCGAACCGTAGGAGCCGGCAATTCGCGCTACAACCCTATTTCGATCAATCCCAGTCAGGTGCACAATCATGTCACATATGTTACATGTTTATTTACGAACTATTTCCATGCGAAGGCGGGGGGAGGAGAGGTAATCAGGCTTCTGGAGCGAGATCAAAGGCATCGAGATCGAGGTTCCCGCCGGAGACGATTGCCACCACTGTCTTATTCCTGAATCGCTCTGGGGAATTCAAGATGGCAGCGAGTGTGACTGCTCCGGAGGGTTCGGCGATGAGATGGGCCTCGCTTGCCAGAGTGCGAACTGCAGAGCGAATGGAGGCTTCACCGACCAGAAGAAGATCGTTCAAGTGGTGCTTGATGATTGGAAAGGTCAGTTCACCGAGAGGCGTTCGAAGTCCGTCGGCGACGGTGTCGTAGCGCGTCGGCTGTTCGATCTGGCCCGACTTGAGACTGCGATCGGCGTCGTCTGCCCACTCGGGTTCGGCTGCGATGACTTCCACGTTCGGCTCGGATTCTTTCACTGCGGTCAACACTCCGGACAGCAAACCGCCACCGCCAACCGGTGCGATAATCACGTCTGGCTTTTCAACCTGCTGCAGAATCTCCAGGCCGACCGTGCCTTGGCCGGCCATCACGAAGGGGTTGTCGTAGGGATGAGTGAAGGTGGCGCCGGTTTCAGATTGCACACGCTTGCATGTCTCTTCGCGTGAAGCCGCATCAGGTTCGCTGAAGACGGGATTCACACCGAACGATTGAACTCGCTCGATTTTGTTCGGCGCGGAATTGTGAGGCATCACGACATGCGCAGGGATCTCGCGAATCGACGCAGCACGAGCAAGCGCAGCCGCATGGTTGCCGGAGGAGTGAGTCACCACGCCTTTCGCGGCTGACTCTTCATCCAGACTCAACACGGCGTTCATCGCGCCACGCGCCTTGAAGGCTCCGATGTACTGCAGGTTCTCCGCCTTGAAATACAACTTGCAGCCAAGCTGTTTCGAGAGCGATTCGCAATAGATCGATGGAGTGCGTATGACGTGTGCGGCGATGCGCTCTGCGGCCGCATTTATATCGGCCAGTGAGATTGCCAGCGATACTGTGCCGGGGTCGTTCATCTCAACGGCTCATGGTCTGGCCAAGCGTCAATCCCAGCCAGGCACCTACCAGGCAGAACACGAGCGAGAGTCCAACGTAGAATGCGGCCTCAGCGTTCTGTCCGTCTTTAAGGAGATTCACCGCTTCCAAACTGAATGCGGAGAAGGTCGTATAGCCACCCATCAAGCCGGTCATGAAGAAGAACTTCCCTCCGTCTTGAAGCGGCCATTTGCCGTCCGTGCCGGTCAGGGAAAAGATAACTCCGATGAGGAAGGATCCGGTGACGTTTGCGAGGAGTGTTCCGTAGGGAAAACCTGTTCCGTATCTCGCCGTGCAAGCCAGTGCCACGCCGAATCGCGCCATGCCCCCGAGGGCACTGCCCAATCCGACTAGCAGCACGTTGATCATGCGCTCATTGGCCTTCCTTGTCCTTCTTCTCTTCCTTCTTCACCCGCGACTGGATGTGCAGATCCTTCAACTGACGAGGTTCGGCGCCACCGGGCGAATCAGTCATGAGATCCGCGCCCTTGGCAGTTTTCGGGAAAGCGATTACGTCGCGAATGCTCTCGGATCCGCAGAGAAGGGCGATCAGTCGATCGAAACCCAGCGCGATTCCACCATGTGGCGGGCAGCCGTATCGGAAGGCATCGAGCATATATCCAAAGCGGCTCTCGATGGTCTCGTCGTCCAGTTGTAGGACGTCCTTGAAGATCGTCTGCTGAAGATCCTTCTGGTGGATACGAATCGAACCTCCACCGAGCTCAACGCCGTTGACCACAATATCGTAGTGCTGACCGCGAACCGCTTTCGGATCCGACTTCAGCTTGTCCACGTCTTCTGGAACCGGCGCTGTGAACGGATGGTGGCTCGAATACCAACGGTTCATTTCCTTGTCGAACATCAGCAGCGGGAACTCGATCACCCAGAGGAAGTCGTAGCGTTTCGGATCGATCTCCAACTTGCCTTGAGATTGGAGCAGCTCCGAAACGTAAAGGCGAATGCGCCCGAGGATTTCACAGGCGGTCAGCCATTGATCGGCGGCAAAGAGGATCAGGTCGCCTTCTTCAATCGCAAGCTTCTCCTGCAGAGCTGCTTTCTCGGCGTCGCTGAAGAATTTCACGATCGGCGATTTCCACTCGCCGTTCTCGACCTTGATGTAGGCCAGACCTTTCGCGCCAAAACTCTGGGCGTATGCGGTCATGGTTTCCATCTGGCCCTGTGTCACACAGGCGAGTCCCTTGGCGTTCAATGCCTTCACCACTCCGCCTTTCTTCACCGTGCCGCTGAACACCTTGAACTCGCTGCTTGCGAAGTCTTCGGTCATGTCGGTGATCTCGATTCCGAATCGCGTGTCGGGCTTGTCGATGCCGTATCGATTCATCGCCTCTTCAAAAGTCAGGCGCTTGAACGGGGTCGGGACCTCCACGTCGAGCGCAACTTTCCAAACACGGGCGAGAAGTTTCTCGATCAACGAATAGATGTCTTCGCGATCGATGAAACTCGCCTCGATGTCCACCTGGGTGAATTCGGGCTGGCGATCCGCGCGCAGGTCCTCATCGCGATAGCAGCGGGCGAGCTGGAAGTAACGTTCGACCCCGCTGACCATCAGGATCTGCTTGTATTGCTGGGGCGACTGCGGGAGCGCGTAAAACTGTCCGGGATGCAGACGGCTGGGCACGAGGAATTCACGCGCACCTTCCGGCGTGGATTTGAAAAGCGTGGGCGTCTCGATCTCGAGGAAACCTTCCTCCTCCATGAACACCCGCGCGGCCGTGGCGACCCGACTGCGCAGGCGGATGTTGTTGATGAGTTCCGGGCGACGCAAATCGAGGTAACGATACTGCAATCGAAGCTCCTCGTTCACCTTGGCGGCTACTTCGGGATCGTCGACGGGAAAGGGCAGAACATCCGCGGCATTCAACACCTCCAAATCGGCGACCATGATCTCGGCAAGTCCGGTATCGATCTTCGGATTCTCCGTTCCATCCGGGCGAACCCTCACTTTGCCGGTGACCTGAACCACGCTTTCGCTGTGCAGGCGCGTCGCGGCATCGAACAGATTCGCATCCAGATCAACCGGATCGAATACCACCTGCGTGCGGCCTTCACGGTCGCGCACGTCGATGAAGAGAACTCCGCCCAAGTCACGCTTGGAATGAACCCAGCCGGAAATTGTTACCACCTGCCCGGCATGTTCCGGGCGAATCTCATTGCAATGATGCGTTCGTTTCATTTTCGACTGCCGCCCTTTGCGGCAAAAGCGTGGGATATTGGCGAGAGCTACGGGTGGTTGCAAAAGAAAATTCGGGGTGAGTTGGTTGAAGGGTTAAAGGGGATCGAGCGAACTGTGCGCGTCCGACCGCTCACCCCCTTGCCTCCTGCCCATGCAGACGATTCCCCGCCTTGGAGAGCGCGCCTAAAGTGTCACTTCCGCAATTCTGCATACGACGACCGGTTTTTGCTTCAATGCTCAATCTGTTGATTGTGCTCTTCGGCGTGGTTGGCTACCTGCAGTTGCCGGTGCGCGAATTGCCGGATGTGGATCCGCCGATCGTCACGATCACGCTGGTGGCGGTTTTCCTGCCGATTGCGTTTCAAACTGGTTCAACGGGAATCCTGTATCGGGAGTTTGCTGTTGCGACCGCCGGGGCCGTGGTGATCTCGGCCTTCGTGGCGCTTACATTGACGCCGGCACTTTGTGCGCGCGCCCTCACCAAACCGGCTGAGAAGCACGGGTTCCCTTACAACGCACTGGAGTGGATCTTCACCTTCATCGAGCGCCGTTATGTTTCACTGCTTGGGTTCAGCCTGCGCCATAAGTTCCTGATCGTTTTGGTTGGCCTGGGCGTTCTGGCTGGAACGGTCAAGCTGTTCACCTTGTTGCCGCGCGAGTTTCTCCCCGACGTCGTCAATGATCCCGTCCAGACGGTTCTGGTAACAGGAGTCGAATTCAACCCCGTCGATGTCAGTGTAGATTTCCAGTCGAATGGGGGGAATCCCGACTCGGAAGATCTTGTGTCGTTGAAGAAATAGATCTTCATGGATCTCCGGCACGGCAAGACTGAAGGCATGGAACGCAGCGACGACCTTTTTTGCGTTTTCCGGACCGACCCGGACCCAGATGTCGAGGTCGCCGGTTGTGCGAGGGTAGCCGTGAAATCCAACGGCATAACCTCCAACCATCAGGTATTCAACGCGCTGGGCGTTCAATGACTTCAAAAACTCTTTGAAGTCGGGTGGTAGCCGCATCGTAGCCATAAGCGATCTGCCGCATGAGTTCCAAGGCAGCCAGTCGTTCGGACGGAGAGAGGGAATGCCAGTAATCCCGATCACCACAGGGCTCGTGCAGCTCGGTCAGCGATGGTGCGGAACGGTCAAGACAGGCTGCGTTTACGAGATTACCTGACACGGGTGAAATGTAGCAGCCGAAGTCGATTGGTGCGTGCAGGTGATTCATGAAACCCAACCGATCAAAAAACTGGGACAGGAAACTGAGCCTGCCCGAGAACGCTGTTCCGAAGTCAAGCCATTGCCCGGTCAATCGCGTTCCACCATGTGTCGTGGAGGTTGGTGGTGGACCAGGTGGTTTCGGTGTCGCCGGATTTTATCGTCAAGTTTTCTCCGCCGACAGTGCCGATGCGTTTGGCTGGGACCCCCATGAGTTTGGCGCGGTCGGTTATCTTGGCGGCTTCGGGGTCAGAGCAGGTGACGATGACGCGGTGTTGGGTTTCACCGAAGAGGAGGGCGTCTGTTCGGAGATGGGGGGTGGAGGATGGGAGTTTGGAGTTCGGCTCGCCAATGGCATCGCTTTCGGAGTCGGCCGCCTTGGGTTCATCAGACTGATCGGTCTGATCGGACAGATCGATGCTGGCACCAATCAACGCCGGGGTTTCGCGAGTTGGGTTGTTGCTGATGCAGCATTCGGCCAGGGCCACAAGCAGGCCGCCTTCGGAGCAATCGTGGGCGCTCTTCACCCCGCCGGCTTGGATGAGGCCGAGAAGGGTGGTGTTGAGTTTTCTCGCGTCGTCAAGTTCGCAGCGAGGTGGCGTGCCGCTCTTGGTGTCGTGGCTGACCTGCAGGTATGCGGAGCCGCCGAGGCCTTGGAGTTTGTCTTCTGAATCAACGGGTTCGCCGAGGAGGATAATAGCGTCGCCCTCGTCCTTGAACCACTGGCTGGTGATGTCGCCTTCGCATTCGATGAGTCCAACCATGGACATCGTCGGTGTCGGGTCGATGGCGCCATCGGGGTTCTGGTTGTACAGGCTGACGTTGCCTCCAGTGACGGGAGCTTCGAAAGCGGAGCAACCTTCGGCGAGGCCGCGAACGGCTTCTTTCAATTGCCAGAACAACTCGGGGTTGTGCGGGTTGCCGAAGTTGAGGTTGTCCGTTGAACCGATCGGTAGCGCGCCGGAGCAGGCGAGATTGCGGGCGGCTTCGGTAACGGCTATTTTACCGCCGACGTAGGGATCAAGGTAGGTGTAAGCGCCGTTGCAGTCGCTGGTGAGGGCGAGAAACTTGTCGTCAAACGTTTCGTCTGGATCGTCGTTCTTGGACTTGGGCATGGAGTCTTTCTTGACGCGGATGACTGCGGCATCGCTCCCGGGAATCAGGCAGGTGCCGTTGCGGACCTGGAAGTCGTATTGACGGAAGACCCAGTTCTTGGAGGCGATGCTGGGCCAAGCTAGAAGTTTGTTTAGGGTCTCATTGATGGCGTCGCTTCCATCAAGGTCAGAAAATCCGTCGAGGGTGAAGGCGCGGACGTTTTTGAGGTATTTCGGTTCCCTGGCTTCGCGATGGTAGATTGGTGCATCGTCGGCAAGTTTGGCTGCGGGCATGTCGGCGACGATTTCGCCTTTGTGCTTCACAACCATCTGACCAGTGTCGGTGACGACGCCAACCTGTGCCCAAGGGAGATCCCATTTGTCGAAGATGCGTTTGACTTCATCCTCGCGACCTTTCTCGACGATGATAAGCATGCGCTCCTGGGATTCGCTGAGCATGAGCTCGTAGCTGGTCATGTCCGGGCCACGTTGGGGGACTTTGTCGAGATCGAGTTCGATACCCGTTCCTCCGCGAGCTGCGGTTTCACAGGTGGAGCAGGTAAGGCCGGCTGCGCCCATGTCTTGGATGCCAGCGACCGCTCCGGTGTCGAGGAGTTCAAGACAGGCTTCACAGACGAGCTTCTCCATGAAGGGGTCGCCGACCTGAACGGAGCCGCGTTGTTGTTCCTGGGAGTCTTCGGTGAGGTCTTGGGAGGCAAAGGCTGCTCCGGCGAGTCCGTCGCGACCGGTGGCCGGGCCGACGTAGAACACTGGGTTGCCGATGCCTTTGGCTGCGCCACGGGCGATTTGTTCGTGCCGCAGGACCCCGAGGCAGAAGGCGTTCACGAGCGGGTTGCCTTCGTAAGATTTGTCGAAGTAGACCTCGCCGGCGACGGTGGGAATGCCAAAGCAGTTGCCGTAATGCGCGATGCCGGACACGACCCCGCTGAACAGGCGCCGAACCTCCGGGTTGGAAATATCGCCGAAACGAAGCGAGTTCATCGCGGCAATCGGACGGGCGCCCATTGTAAAGATGTCGCGGAGAATGCCTCCCACTCCGGTGGCAGCACCTTGGAAGGGCTCAACTGCGCTGGGATGATTGTGGGATTCGATCTTGAACGAGATGGCGAGACCGTCACCGATGTCGAGAACGCCGGCGTTTTCTTCACCAGCAGGCACCAATACCTTGGGGGACTTGGTGGGAAAGCCTTTGAGGAGTGGGCGCGTGTTCTTGTAGGAACAATGTTCGCTCCACATCACAGAGAAGATTCCGAGCTCGGTGTAGTTCGGTTCGCGGCCGAGAATTTCTTTGATCTTCTCGTATTCCTCAGCCGTGAGGTTGTGCTCGGCGACAAGTTCGGGAGTGATGGCGGGTTCTGGCATCGGTCGGAAAACTGTTAACCACAGATGGGCACAGATGGACGCAGATGTGGGGCACGGTTCGTGCGCAAGCAGTGATCAGTTCGAAAGGCAAAAGTGCGACCGAATTGGCAACGGCTTGCGCCAGCCTCGAAGTCCGATCTGTGGTTATCTGTGTCCATCTGTGGTTGAAAAAAAGAATCAGGCTACGGCGGCTTCAGAAACGCCTGCGAGCTTGGCGATCATGCTTTCGAAAATGAGGTTGCCGTCTGCGCTGTCGAGCAGACTTTCGCAGGCGCGCTCGGGATGCGGCATCAGACCGGCTACGTTGTGGGTGGCGTTGCTGACGCCGGCGATGTTGTTGATGGATCCGTTCGGGTTCGCGGCGTCGGTCAGTTCGCCATTCGAATCGGCGTATTGCCAGAGGATCTGGTGGTTGTCCTTCAGCTTCTTGAGCGTTTCATCATCCGCGAAGTAGCAGCCTTCCCCGTGCGCGATGGGAATGCGAAGGAGTTTGTCGTGCGGTGTGCCGGCCGTGAAAGGGGTTTTGTGGTTGGCGGTCTTGAGAAGGACGTGTTCGCAACGAAACTTGAGTGCCTTGTTACGGACCAACGCGCCGGGAAGCAGGCCGGATTCGCAGAGGACCTGGAAACCGTTGCAGATGCCGATGACGAACCCGCCGTCTTCCGCAAATTTCTTCACGGCCTGCATCACCGGGCTGAATTGTGCGATCGCACCGCAGCGAAGATAGTCCCCGTAGCTGAAACCACCAGGGACGACAATTGCCTGCACGTCGCCAACGGATTCTTCCTTGTGCCAGATGTAGTCAGCTTCGTGCCCAAGATGTCGGATGGCGTGGATGGCGTCCTGGTCGCAGTTGCTGGCGGGGAATTGGAGAACTCCGAATTTCAAGGGGGGGGACTGGTTAAATGGTGAAGGGAATCGGGCGCCTCGTGTTATTCGATTTCGAGTTGGTAGTCCTCGATGACCGGGTTGCTGAGGAACTTGTGCGCGGCCTCGTCGATCTTCTTGCGGACCTCTTCCTTGTCGCCGTCGGCAAGGTCGATCTCGATGTATTTGCCGACGTGGACGCCTTCGACGCCGGTGTAGCCCATGTGTTCGAGGGCATTTTCTACGGTCTTGCCCTGGGGATCGAACACCGCCTTCTTGGGTGTGATGATGATTTTTGCCTTCATGAACGGTCGCACGCCCTTTCGCGGGCGAGCGGAGTTTGGAGGATGGGGCCAGGGGTTCAAAGTCTGAGTTATTCCCAGCTCGCTTCGCGGGGAGTTCACAGGAACACCATGATTGGGCATGGCGCGAATTGGCGTTTCGCAGCGCTAATACCTCTCGCTGACGTTGCTTTGCTGGTCGTGCGCGGCTACATCCGGCAGTCGAAACTGCTGTTGTTAACAACGCAAACTTGTCGTTCGACGGCGCAGCCATACACTCCGCGACCGCATGGTCGATTTGAGGGCGCTTAATCCCCAACAAGCCGAAGCCGCGGAGACGATTCGCGGTCCGGTGTTGATTCTTGCCGGGGCGGGGACGGGGAAGACGCGGGTGATCACGTTCCGGATCGCGCACATGATCGATCTCGGAATCTCGCCGGATCGAATCCTGGCAGTGACGTTCACGAACAAGGCAGCGCGGGAAATGCAGGAGCGCATCCGGAAGATTGTTCCGTCAAAAAAGGGCGAAGACGGTCGGGCTATCAAGCCGACGATCTGCACGTTTCATTCGCTCTGTGTCCGGATTCTGCGCCGACACATCGAGAAGTTGGGCTACAAGAAGAACTTCGTCATCTACGACGAGTCCGAGCAGCTCAGCGCGGTGAAGAAGATCCTCAGCTCGATCTCCACCGGGGATCAGAAGGCCGATCCGCGAGCAGTGCTTTCGCTGATCAGTCGATTCAAGAACGGGGGCGATCAGGCGAACCTCGGGGACGAGGCGTTGACCGCGATGGCGGATTTCGTTTCCAAGAAATATGACGTCGCCTTGAAAGCCTGCAACGCCGTGGACTTCGACGACCTGATCGTGTTGACGCTCAAGTTGTTCAAGGAACATCCGGACGCCTTGGAGCAATGCCGGCAAAAATATCGCTACGTGATGGTGGACGAGTATCAGGATACGAATGCCGCGCAGTTCGAATTGGTTCATTCGCTGACGAGGGAACACCGGAATTTCTGCGTAGTGGGGGATGACGACCAAAGCATTTACGGATGGCGCGGGGCGGAAATCTCCAACCTGCTCGATCTGGAGAAACATTACCCGGAAGTAAAGGTGGTGAAGCTCGAGCAGAATTATCGTTCCACCAATTCCATTCTCAAGGCGGCCAATGCGGTCATTCGAAACAACGCACAGCGGCGCGCCAAGACGCTGTGGTCGGCGAATGGTGACGGCGAGAAGATCTTCCTGCAGGCCTTTGACAACGAGGAACTGGAAGGCGCGGAGATTGCGCAGGAGATCGAGTTCAATCGCCTGAGCAAACGGATTGCGTGGAAAGATCACGCGATCCTGTTTCGCACAAACATCCAGGCACGGCCGATCGAGATGGAACTTCGCAAGGCGCAGATTCGTTACCACCTGATCGGCGGGCAGAGCTTCTTTGATCGAAGGGAGATCCGGGATTTCCTTGCGTATCTCAAGATGTTCATCAACCCGCACGACGACGTGAGTTTGTTGCGGATTGCTAATGTGCCGGCGCGCGGATTGAGCAGCGTGACCATGGAGCGGTTGCTGGCGGCGAGCCAGGAGAAGCAGTCATCCGTATACTCAGCAATGCGGCACACGGACGTACACGCGACCTTTCTCAAGCGAACGGAGAATTCGATCTTGGACTTCACGCGCTTCATTGAAGAAACCCGCGCGGAATTGGACGGCGACGTTACCGCAGAGGATCCGAAGGGATTGGAGAAATGGGCGACGCGGTTTATTGGCGAGATCGGGTACCTGGATGAAATACGGAAGGTGGAAAAAAAAGAGGAGAACGCCGAGAACCGGATTCGGAGTTTGCGGGATTTCATGGCCACGATGGATGGCGATGTCGGGAACATGCACCTCAAGAAACGGCTGGAGCGCTTTCTTGAAGACATCACTTTGGATCAGGAACGCATGGAAGACAGCGAGGATGGGGGGGACGCGGTGACCTTGATCACGATGCACTCGTGCAAGGGATTGGAATACCCACACGTGTTCATTGTGGGCTGCGAAGATGGTTTGCTGCCCCATTCGCGATCGAAGGTGGAAGGCACGATGGACGAGGAGCGACGCCTGTTCTACGTGGCGATCACCCGTGCCAAAAAGACACTTACGATAAGTCACTGCCAGTCTCGGAAAAAGTTTGGCGAGATGGTTCCGTGTCATCCCTCGCGCTTCCTGAAGGAATTGCCTGAGGAACTGGTGGAGGATGCCGCCGAGAAGGGGAAAGAGCCCGTGGCCGCGGACAATGGGAAGGACATGTTTGCGGCGCTTCGGGCGGCGCTGGACTAGTACACCGTCAACAATGAAATGACAGTTTGCCCGGTTCTTAATCGTTGTCTCCTATCTGGTGGTCCAGAAATCTAGCGCACCTCAGGTTCCTTTTTGAGTCAACGACCTTCATCTCTCGATTGTCGCTTTCCCGCCTCGGTGTCATTTTTTATGAGGCAACAGGCCATCCAGATTCCCGCCAAAAGAACTTGCCCGTGCCATACCCGCTCCCTACACTGCGCGGCCTTGTGGCTGGCTGGATAGCTCAGTTGGTAGAGCAGCGGATTGAAAATCCGCGTGTCCCCAGTTCGATTCTGGGTCCAGCCACCATCCCTAATCTTCTCTTTCTCAATGGGTTACGTGTTTCACGTTTGAGCTGTTCTGAACTTTGCGGAAATCTACTGGGCCACTTTCGGGCCACATTTGAGTTCCTTCGTTCCGTTTGACGGAAATCAGTGATCCGCTTTTGGGGTGCTCCACCGATTGTCCATCCCTCGGCCTAGCATGGAGTCTATGAATGCTGTGACTGGAATTCTGTTCTGAGGAACGATGGCCCGCTCTGTTCTTCCTGAAGAATTAGTAGCTGCCGACTTGAGACTGCCCTACTCGCCTGTGGACGGCGGTTTCTACTTTGAAGCCCGCCCAGAAGCCGAGCGCTTCGTAACCGATGGCCACCTTGGGCGCGTGGGTCAGTCCGCGCTGTTTGAGATCGCGCAGCAGTTCCTGCCAGGTGAGTTTGCTTTCCCTTTGAGAGATATGACCCTCATCCACAACTTCTGGTCATATCTCAGGGGCCAAAGGCCCGAGATGGAAACCTTCTTCGCTGCGCTTCGAAGGCCCCATCCCCACCTCCTCGGCTTTCACGATTCTTAGATGGTTTCCCCAATTGGATGCTCAGCGATAAAAACTCAAAAAACGAGCTGGCACCTCCACATAGAAGGGTTGGGTGAGGGAGAACGCGTCACCCAACAATGTCTCTCTCTACTGTACGGATCCGTAGAATCAGCAACAACAGTCCGAATCAATTTCTGGGCGCAGTTGTTTCTAAAGCGCGGCTTGGTCCGAGTTTGTATTGGCGCGTCAGGCCGGGATGCTCCGGCACTTGCTGCAACAATGTGGGATGCACCCGAGTTCGTGCAGGCTGGCCACTCCGGGCCGGTTGCCCAAAACAACATTTCCGAGGTGAAGATCTGCCCCTCATTGGATACCATGACGGAAGAGCATCAATGCCAGCCAAACGCCCAAGCCAGAACTTGAACGAATCCTAAAATGTCACGTCCAACCCCTGTGAGCAGGTTCAAACAAATTACCCTAGGCAGCCTGGCAGCCGCGGTCCTCCTGCCCGCAGCTGGCTTCGCTGCATCCAAGCTGGCTGAGAAGACCGAATCGCCCGAGCAACCGCAGCTCATCGTCGACGACATTCGCCGGACGCCGACGGTCAACGCCATTTCTCGTGTCATGCCCGCGGTCGTCAACATCGCCACCGAAACCATCGTCCAGGTCCGGGATCCATTCGGCGGACTTTTCCGGGAGTTCTTCGATCCGTACTATCGTCGGCGCCCGCAAAACACCACGCACAGTCTCGGTTCGGGAGTCATCATCGACGCGGAAGGTTACCTCATCACCAACGATCACGTCGTTCGCCGGGCGACCCGGGTCTGGGTCAAGGTGGACGGCAAGGAGTACGAGGCTCGTACGATCGCGCGGGATTCAAGTGCGGACATCGCGTTGCTCAAAATCGATTCCAAGGACGGCAAGGCCTTCAAAACGGTGGCCTTTGCCGAAGACGACGATCTGCTTCTGGGTGAGAAGGTCATCGCCTTGGGTAATCCATTCGGACTGGGCGGATCGGTAAGCCAGGGCATCCTGAGTTCCAAGACCCGGCGTCAACCGATTGAGGACGCCGCTCTCGAGGAGACCATGCGTCTGGACATGCAGGACTGGCTTCAGGTGGACGCGGCAATCAATCCCGGAAACAGTGGCGGACCGTTGATCAACCTTCGCGGGGAACTCATCGGCATCAACGTCGCCGTACACGCGCACGGACAAGGCATCGGCTTCGCAATCCCAATCCGACGCGTGGCCGAATCGATCGCGCGGATGTTGACGCCCGAGGAAACGAAATCGCTCTGGTTCGGCGCTCGCATTCGACCTGGCGAGCTTCCCCTCCGCGTCAATCGGGTCGATCCAAACAGCCCGGCCTCGCTGGCGGGTCTGCGCGTGGGCGACCTCATAGACGGCATCGATGGCAAGAATCCCTCCAGCTACATCAGCTTCACCCGACAGCTGCTCGAACACGGGGCAGCAGACCGGGTAAAGCTCAAGATCATTCGTCGGGGCAAGGAACGCGAGATCTCCGTTCGCCTCCGGCCGGAAAGGGATTTCTTCAACAACGACCTGCTCGACAAACGACTGGGTCTGCGGGTCGAAACGCTCACAGAACCACTGGCGAAACAGATCGGCATTCCTTTCTACGGCGGATTCATCGTCACGGAGGTCCGGAACAACGGTCCGGCGGCCAAATCGGGCATTGGCAAGTATCACATTCTCCTGCGCGTGAATGAACGCCCCGCCCAGGACGTTGTGGAGCTTGGCAAGACGATCCAGCGTGCCAAACCGGGTGAGGAATTGCTGATGGAGGTTCTGTTGCCCCATCGGGGTAGGTTCCGCGAAGCGCTGGTGCGGGTGACCGTGGACTAGAACTCCTTCATTGCACCCAAGCACTCCAGAACCCGTCTAGTGCTCCGCCAGCAATGAAATGACAGTTTGCCTGATTCTTGATCGTTGTCTTCGTCTCGGATTCGAGAGGTTGAGACATGGATTAAGAGCAAACTGTCAATTCACGAATGACGCAATACTAGGTCTGTTCGAAAATTCGCTGGAGAAAAAAATTTAATCAATTGGACGTTGGGTAGGTTTTCGAACACACCCTAGTCCGGATCGTTCCCACCCGGGTTTCGGTGGGTGGTTTTGAAGGGATGTTTTGGTGACTTGTGATGGGGGTGGTCTGTTTTGATGCGCAATGGGGGTGAGATTGGGTTTTGAGCGGTGCCGGCAGGATTTTTGTTCGGATTCTTTCGTTCGACGGCCGTCTGGCATGCTGGTTGGTTTTCGCGGCGGCTCCGTTCAGCCGCGGGCAAAAATCTCGTTCAACCGCCATTGGCACAGGGCAAAGAGTTCGCGCCACTGGTAGGTGCTGCTGATTTGAATCGACACCCACCGCACGCTGACCTTGATTTGGGACGTCACTTTGAGCAGACGCGTGCGGAGGGTGCTCACCCGGGCTCGCGCCAGTTCCGTGCCCGCGCAGCCCAGCGTGCGCAGCCGTTCGACCAGCAGGTAGGCGAAGCTGCTCAACCACAGGCGCAGTTGGTTGCCGGACAGGCTCGCCGTAGTTGGTCGATCGGCGTGCACTCCACAGGGTTTGTTGCTTGAGCACGTTTTCCATCTCCCCGCGCGGGCAGTATCGCTCTTCGTAGATTTCTTGGGCGCCACCCTTTTCATTGGTGGCTTCGAGGCTCGTGACCACGAAGCGCGGGTTCTCTCCGGCGCTCATGATCTCTTCGTTGCAGAAGCCGTGGTCGGCGGTACGCAGTTGGGACCAGAGGACGACATCGCCGCAGACGACGTAGAGGGGCAGGTAGCAGCAGTCATGATACTAGGCGTTGGAGTGGCGGCCTTCCTGTTGGCCATGGACGAGCTGACCCATGGCATCCAAGTCGAGGACGAGCCGGTCGCTGTCTTTGGGCAGGCAGCTGACGCCCAGGACCAGAAGGGTGTCTTCGACGGCTTCGGGATCGTGGCGCAGCTTGTGTTTGCGGCTGTGTTTGACGTTGGAGTTTTCCAGCCGGTTAAGGGTTGGGGCGCTGGCCAGGGGTTTGCCGCGATCGGCTTCATCGCGGCGTTCCAGGCCCAGGAGATTGATCCGGCCGAGGGCCAGGCCGTGATCGATGGTGCGCAACAGCCAGGAACCGGTGTTGTCGCTGAGCGGTTGGCCGGAAAACTCGGCCACGACCTGGCGTGGTCCGAGATCTTGAAAGAGGAGGGTCCGTTCAGTAGCGTCTGTCGTTGAAGCGGCGGTGGTGATGATTTGAGTTTGGACCTTTTTTTTACAGCCCCCCAGACGCCTTCACCGCCGTTTCGTTTCATCCGCGTGTGAAATATTACGGCCAGGGATCTTTCTGACTTGGGAATTCCTTCATTTCGCTTTTCACTCTACCGCACATGAGCGAGCCGTTGATGGAAATCGACTTGCCCGGAATACCGAAAGTCAAGAGTGGCAAGGTGCGCGAGGTATTTGACCTCGGGGATGAATTCCTCTTTGTCGCCACCGATCGGATTTCTGCCTTCGATGTGATCATGCCCAATGGCATTCCCCGCAAGGGCGAGGCGTTGACGCAGTTGTCGCACTACTGGTTCGATCAGGTGGAGAAGATGGTGCCCAACCATCGCCTCGCGCGTTCAGGTGCCCCGTTGCCCAAGGCGCTCAAGCCTTACGAGGAGCAGCTCGCCAAGCGCAGCATGATCGTAAAGAAGTGCCAGCCGCTTGCGATCGAATGCGTCGTTCGCGGTTACCTGGCCGGTTCCGGCTGGAAGGAATATCAGACCGATGGAACGGTTTGTGGTATTCGGCTGCCCGAGGGACTTCAGGAATCCAGCGAACTCGACGATCCCATCTTCACTCCGGCCACGAAAGCCGAGGAAGGCCACGACGAAAATATTTCCTTCGAACAAGCCTGCGAAATCGTCGGCGTCGAGATCGCGCAGAAGGTTTGGGACCTGAGTGTTCGCATTTATTCGTTCGCACGGGAACTGGCCCGCCAGAAGGGCATCATCATTGCCGACACCAAGTTCGAGTTCGGCCTGCTCGATGACGAAGTGATCCTGATCGACGAAGTCCTGACCTCCGATTCTTCAAGATTCTGGCCCGAGTGCGAATACGAAGCCGGCCGTGGCCAGGCGAGTTTCGACAAGCAGTTCGTTCGCGATTACCTGGAGGGCCTTGATTGGAACAAACAGCCTCCCGGGCCGAAACTGCCCGAAGATATCGTCGCCAAGACGCAGAAGAAATATATCGAGGCTTACGAGCGGATTACCGGCCGGACGTTGGATTGAGTCTGCAACAGGGTGGTTGTCTTCAATCCCTGGTCGCCCATTCGCTCAAGGATCTTGTAATGGTCTTCGCACCAGGCGTCTTCCTTCTCGATATCACGAAGTCGTTGCTGCTCGGTGAGTTCCTCTAAATCCGAGTAGCGCACCATGGCGGTTTGCAGCACGCTGAGATCTGAGTTGGCGACCATCTCAACCGCGTAATCCGCTTCGTTGGGTTTGCAAAGCACGACCTTATTAATACTACCAAGGTAATAGTTATCATGGGGTAGCTTGCGAATGAGTCTGATCAGACTGATCTGACCAATCTTATTTTTGAGGTTGGGCGGCCTCCACCCCCTGTGTATTTTCCGCGCGCATGATTCGCGGGTTGATATTTGATTGCGACGGCACGCTGGCCGACACCATGCCCTTGCATTGGAAGGCATGGCAGGCGGTCTGTCAGCGTCACGGCGTCCGCTTTGAGGAAGAGCGTTTCTATGCCTGGGGCGGAATCGGCTCAATCCAGATCTTTCAGACGCTCAAGGACGAGCAGGGTCTGGACATTGATCCGGTGGCGCTTAGCAAGGAGAAGGAAGAATCCTTCTTTCCATTCGCCAGGGACGTGCAACCCATCGAGCCGGTCATGCGCATTGTCCGCGAACACAAGGGGCAAGTTCCCATGGCTGTTGCGACGGGTGGGAAGCGGCGCAATTGCGAAGCGGTGCTTGGGGGACTGGGCGTTCTGGCCTGGTTTGATGCCGTCGTCACCAGCGAAGACGTGGAGAATCAGAAGCCTGCTCCGGATATTTTCCTGCAGGCGGCTGAGCGGATTGGCATTCCGCCTGAGGAATGCCGCGGCTACGAGGATACCGACCTGGGAATACAGGCCGTTCGAGCCGCGGGAATGGACGCCGTTGATATCCGAAATCTGCTGGGCACGGCGACTTGAACATTTTTCGGCTTCCCCATGATGCGCCCCGTCTTCTGCCCCCACACCCAGCGACCGAACAGAGCGTAATCCTTATCGTCGACGACAAGCCCAAGAATAGGCAATTGCCGGATGCAATCCTGCAGCCGGAGGGCTACAAGCTCATCTTCGCCGAAAACGGCGAGGAGGTACTCCACCAATGCATCGAACATCGCCCGGGCCTCGTCCTGCTGGATGTCATGATGCCCGATATCACCGGCTTTGAGGTTTGTGAATTGGTGCGGCAGGATCCGTCCGCGTCGCCAATCGCAAGCCGGGACCGGGCGTTGAGGTCATGCTACAGCTTCCGCTGATGGCCTAGGCCGCTATCAGTGGCGGCTGCGCGCCTCTTCGATTTTCTCGAACTTTTTTGTAAGTTCCGCAGAATCAGCCGCCACACCCCTATCGATGGCCACACATTCAGACACCAATGCGCCCACGCTCGAACAGGAAACCGCCTGGGTTCGAGCGCTTCAGGAGGGGGATTCCAAGTCTTTTGAGCCCTTGGTCGACGCCCATCTGGATCACGTCCGTGCCTTCGTCGCCTTGCGAATTCCGGAGCCTTATTTGATCAATGGAATCGCCCATGAAGCCTTCATTTTTGCCTTCAACAACATCGGCAAGTTCGACGCGGGCAGCAGTTTTCGCGCATGGATCCGGGCCATCGCACACAATCTCATTCGAACGGAACTTCAACGATTTGCCCGCGAGCAGAAGAACCAGCTCAACTACGCCAAGCACCAGATGCTGGCGGATGATCTGGCAGCTGCTCCGACTTCGCCCACCCAGGTCAGTCCCGCGGTCGATTACCTGAAGGACTGTATCGACGGTCTTCCTGACAAGCTGAAGCAACTGGTCAAGATGCGCTACTCGGACGAGGTCCCGGTCGAATCCATCGCGCAACAACTCAAGCGCACCCAGACGAACATCTGGCAGATGCTCTTTCGCCTTCGCAAACAGTTGAAGCAATGCGTTGAAACCAAGCTCAAGGCATGATCAGCGAGGAACAACTCATCGCCTACCTGTCCGGTCAGATCCGAGGCCCGGACCGCGATCGCTTTGAGCGGGAACTCGCGAACGATCTTGTGGCGCTGCGCCAACTTGTCGAGCAGGAGAAGATGGATGCCTCGCTTTCAATGCTCGTCGCCCAACCGGACCGGCAGCAGGTGAAGGACTCCATTCTCGCGATCGTGGAAGGTCCGGCTGAGGTCGGGGTGAAGAGCAAGATCTACGAACGCGTTGAATACGAGACGAAGCGGAAGTCTGCACGGGACCGCGGTTCGAAACCAGGGTTGTTCGACTGGTTCAAGCGATTGCCGGTCGGAATCCAACTGGCCAGCCTCGGAGCTTTCGCCCTTCTTTGCTTCTTTCTGGGCAAGCCTGCAGGCGGAGGCGAGCAGTATGCGAAGAACACGTCTGGCAAGCCGGGAAAACCCCAGCCGATCAGCCGCGACAAGCATCCGGTGTCACGAGAAGCCAGCAAGTGGCCCTTTGCGGCCGACAGTCCGTGGAATGCTCCGATTGGATCATCGGCCAGATTTGTGGAACCGGTCGGTGCCCAACTGGAAGCGGGAATTGTATTCTACAATGCCCAGACCGCACATCCCACCTTCAAGGCGGACGCGAATGCCAATCCCACGCAGATGCTCCTTTATCGAGCGAACACTCCGCAACCCATCGCCCGCCTGCACGTGCCGAAGGGCGAAATTCCGAACTCATCAAAGAACTTCGCCATCGTCGCTGAAGACGGGAAGACGATCTATGACATCCGGGGAGGACAACGCAACGGCAACGACATCATCGCGAACAACGTCGTCGTCGCGGACCTGACCGGTTCCGGCATGCCCGGTCAATATGACGCGCCGACTTCCACGGGTTTCAGCGATTACGCCGGAAGCCTCTGTGCGGATGACTTCCAGGGACCAATCCGACGCGCTCTTGGTGCGGTGGTCGATCCCTCCGCGCTCGCCTGGCTTCCGGACGGCAACGCCCACGTCTGGCCCGCGAGTAAAACACCCGGGAGTCTCAGACAGGCCTCCGTTCGCAATGTCGGCAATCTCCATATCGGCACGCTGCTCGCCATTCCGCCGGAGGTTGACGTCGCCAGCATCGGCGTTGGCTCGTCAGGTCCCGCTTACGAAATCGCCCGGGCCTTCCGGGATTACGGGCTTTACCTGAAGAAACCCCTGTCTGGCATGCAAAGCCGCGTCACGCCCGGCGTGAAGGCACCGTTCGGCATGTGCGGCGATCTGTCGTCGGTGAATCTCCCGCCTGATTTCGATCAACAACTTGCCCGCGTCGCCAGCTACCTTAAGGTCGTCGAAAACAACGGACCCGGTTCGGTTGGAGGCGGTGGAACACCTGCCCGGCCCGCGGCTCCGAAATTCGATAGATGAAACTCAAGCTGACTCTTCTCGCCCTTCTCACCCTTGCAATTTCCTCCAGCGCCGAATCCAACTGGCCGCAATTCCGCGGTCCCGGAGCTCGGGGTGTCGCTGAATTGACGAACGTCCCCGACCAATGGTCCGCAACGAAAAACGTCGCCTGGAAGACCGACCTCCCCGGCCGCGGTTGGTCTTCGCCAATCGTCTGGGGCGATCAGATCTTCCTCACGACGGTCATCAACAAGGGCGATCTGGAGCCGCCCAAGAAAGGCCTCTACTTCGGCGGCAATCGCGAAACCCCGGACTCGGATCACGCGTACTGGGTCTATTGTGTCAGCCTGAAAAACGGCAAGACGCTTTGGAAGGAGCGAATTCACTCCGGCATTCCCAAGACCGGCATTCACCTGAAGAGCAGCTATGGCGCGGAAACCGCCGTGACCGATGGCGAACTGGTTTACTTCTATTTCGGTGACTTGGGCATCTTCGCCTACACGCTCGATGGAAAAGCCGTCTGGTCCAAAAAACAACGTGCGCGCAAGACCCGCTACAACTGGGGCACGGCGAGTTCTCCAGTCCTGCACAAGGACCGCCTTTACCTCGTGAACGACAACGAAGAGGATTCCTACCTGGTGTCGCTCGACAAGAAAAATGGCAAACAGCTCTGGCGGACTGAACGCAAGGAAGGCAGCAACTGGTCCACGCCTTACATCTGGCAAAACAGCGAGCGCACCGAGATCGTGGTTCCCGGGACTGGTCTCACTGCCTCGTACGATCTCGAAGGCAAGATGCTCTGGCATTGGAAGGGCGGAATGTCATCCATCACAATCGCCACGCCGTACGCGGAAGGTGACCGGCTCTTTATCACCTCGGGTTACGTTGGCAGTCGTCTCAAACCGATCTATTCCGTTCGCCCGGGAGCCAAGGGGGACATCTCGATTCACCGTAGCGAGACCTCGAACAAGTTCATCACTTGGTGCAATTGGAACTCCGCGCCCTACAACCCCAGCACGCTCCTCTATCGCGACCGCCTCTACGTGCTGCTCGATCGCGGCATGCTGAGCGCTCTCGATCCCAAGACCGGCAAACCCATCTACGATCGGGAGCGCATCCCCGAACGTCGCGCCTACACGACCAGCCCCTGGGCGAACGACGGCAAGATCTTCTGTCTCAACGAAGACGGTGTGACCTTCGTGTTTGGAGCCGGCGACAAATTCGAACTCCTCCACCGCAACCGTCTCGCCGAAGACGACATGTGCATGTCCACCCCGGCCCTTGCTGGAGACAGCCTCCTCATTCGCAGCGCTGCGCGCCTCTACTGCATTCGCTCGAAGAAGCAAAAGGGAGATTGAGACAAGGCGTTAAGACAACGATTAAGAGCAACCCGGCAATACACGTATGACGCGATACCAGGGTGTGTTCGAAAACCTTCCCACTATCCAATTGATTGAGCTTTTTCTTCCAGCTGCTGGAGATCGAGTTTTCGAACAGACCCCAGACCAATTGCATTTACGTGTCCTTGCGCGCGGGCACAATTGAAGGATGCGTCCATCCGAGCTTCCGGCACGGTGTGCGAATGACATTCGAAGTCTTGAATCGAGCATGACGCGGCATACATTCGGGCGCATGCGAGCTCTGATTCTCATTCTCCTGTTCGTATCAACGATCGCCCACACGGCTTTGGCCGACTCGTTCAACTGGCCGGGCTGGCTGGGGCCAAAACGCAATGGCTGGGTGCCTGGTGTTCAGGCGCCGAAGACCTGGCCGAAGGAGTTGACGCGCGGATGGCAGATCGAGACGGGACAGGGTTACGGGTCGCCATTGGTTTCTGACGGAAAGGTGTATCAGCATGCGCGACAGGGTGAGAATGAGGTCCTGTGGTGCATTGATCTGTCGAACGGTGAACGCTTATGGCGGCAGGCATACCGCGTGCCGTTCAAGATCGCCGGTGGTGGTGACTTCCACGGGAAAGGGCCGAAGTCATCGCCGGTCATTGCGGAGGGACGAGTGTTTACAATGGGGATCACCGGAGTTCTCACAGCGTGGGATGCCAAGAGCGGAAAGGAATTGTGGAGACGCGACTATTCCAATCGCTACCGCGGACGCTTTCGGAAGCCACACCCGAACTGGGGCGCCTCGACCTCGCCCATTGCGGACGGCAACAAGGTCATCGTGCATTTTGGCACGGACAAGGAAGGGGTATTGGTCGCATTGGATGTGGAAGATGGGACGGAGATCTGGTCACAGGGGAACGACGGGGCGTCTTATTCATCACCCTTGATTGCGGAGATCAATGGCGTGAGGCAGGTGGTCGAGTGGAACCATAACGCGCTGGTTGGCGTGGACATCGAAACGGGCAAGGAACTATGGCGCCATCCCTTCCCACACGTCGGCACGAATCAGAACATGCCCACCCCGACGATTCACAAAGGGCGCGTGATCATCGGTGGGGAGAACCGGGGGCTGCATTGCGTTGAACTCTTGAAGATCGACAACGACTGGACCGTGACCGAGCACTGGCACGAACGTCGGCTTGCTTTGGACATGGCGTCCACCATTGCGAACGGCGACCTGGTGTACGGATTGTCTCACTACGAGCGTCGGCGCTTGTTCTGCGTGGACATCGACTCGGGGGATATAATCTGGAAGGGACCGGAACGCGCCGGCCAAAACGCAACGTTTCTCGCCATCCCCGGTCACGTGCTGGCCTTGATGGATCACGGGCGCCTGCACGTGTTGAAAGCGGGCACCAAGGAATTCACGAAGCTCGCGACCTACCGTGTTTCCAATCTTCCGACCTGGGCTCCTCCGGTTCTGTTGCCTGACGGTTTTCTCATCAAGGACAACAAGAACCTCACGCGTTGGAGTTTCGATCGGTAACGACGCTATTCTTGTGGCGGCTTTTGCTGTTCCGCAAATACGATCTGGCGATTGGCGCGATGGATTCCGATCAGTCCGCCCGTTAGCGGATCGTTTGCAATGCCTTGTCCGCTGAAGGGCGCGGGTTGTTGGTCGATAAACTGAAGGACGTTTCCGTTTTCAGGCAGACGCAACCGGAACACAACCGGGTCGTCATGACCCGTCACCAGCAGATCCTTCCCTCGCCAGATTCCTCCTGAAAGACTGAAACGGCCAAGTTCGTTGATCACGGGTTTTGGGTAGGTCCAGCGCGCGAGTTCGTTCCAGTCCTGGTCATACTTTACGAAGAAGGTGCGTTGGTTGTCCTCGCCGTAGTGGGCGAAGTTGCACCACCAGAAACCGTCGCGCCGAATTGCCCAGACCAGGCTGCCCCCCGAATCGCCAAAGTCCTTGAAGACAGAAAGGCGCATCGTATCCGGGTCGAGCACCATAATCTGGCTGCGTTCGGGTTTGGTGGGGTAATTTGAGTGCGCGCAATAGAGGCGACTGTTCCAGAACAATCCGCTGTTCAGATGCTTTGCCTTCCCAGAGCTGATCGCGACCCGTTTACCCGTCCTGCGGTCGTATTTGGCAACCGCCCGACTCGCGATCGCATAGACATGCTTTCCATGGGCTGCCGCGGCCTGGTGAGCTTCCGGTGCGGAGATGCTGCGCGTCTGTTCCCAGGCTCCCGCTTCTTGGGCGGGCGCGTTCGAGGCGTACCATGCCAAGGCGAGGATGAGCGTTCTTACCATGAGAGATGGGGGGTCACAACCTGCGGGAGATTTCGTCCTTGATCGAATCGAAGTCTGGAAATTGACCGGTCTTCAACTTTGAGTAGATCAGTTCTCCGTTCGCGACGACTTCGAAGACGCCCCCGGAAGCGGGGATCAGCTTCAACGATGCGATACGCTGTTTGTGCTCCAACAATTTGGCCGCCAGACCGACGGCTTTGGGCTCATAGTTTCAAGCCGCGCAATATTCGATGCTGATTTCCATAAACGGCAAGCTAGTGGCCCGTGCCGGCAAGGTCAAGGAAGGGAAAGCGTTCAGAGGAAATCGAAGATGGCAAGGCGACCGCTGTCTTCGGGGGACATGAGGACTTTGAGGCCTTCGTTGATTTCTACGGCGTGGCCGTCGCGGAGGTATTCCTGTTCATCAACGATGATCATGTCGTGACCGCTCTGGTTCACCATCCACCACTTGTCCTGGTAGTAGCTGAAGTAGGCCTGGGGTTCGCGGTCGGATTGCTGCGGACTCACGTTGGAAAACATGTGCCACTTGTAGAGGTAGCGGTTGTTCCAGACGGTGATGGAATGTTGTTCGTCGCTGTAAGCGCCCCCTCCCTTTTCGCGGAACAGATCGACGATGGGAATCGCGGCCGGCCAGGGGCGGGAGGTGTGGGGGCATTGCTTGGACATGCCGCGCGTGACGATGAACCACTGCTTGCCGTCCGGTGATGGGTGAATGAGGTCGAGGGTCTTGGTGAGGGCCTTCTCCCATTCGCTGGCGGTAGCACGCATGCGCGGGTTGTGCAGGCCATCGACAAAGGTTTTCTGAAAGAGGCCTTCCAGGTGGGAACCGAGTCGCGCGACGGGGATTTCCGGAGCTTCCTTCGGATGATTCGATTTGTCAGTCGGATGCTCGATGTAGAGGGCGTTCTGGCCCATGGCGAGCAGCTCATCTTCTTCCGGGCTTTTGCTGTGGATCTTCGGTCCCTGCAGGGGATGCCGAAGCAGCAAGGTTTCGTAAATGAGAACGGCGAGCGCATGCAAATCAGTTTCAATCGAGGGAAGCGCCTTGCCGGTGACGACTTCCGGCGCGATGTAGCCGGGAGTTCCAAGCACGCTGGGTGGGGCAAGCCCGGGTACAACGAGTGAGTCGATGTCGATCACGCAGGCGTCTCCGTGCTTGGGATCGATCAAGACGTTGTTGTGCGAAAGGTCGGAGTGCGCGAGTCCGGCAAAGTGCAATCGACGCACGGCGGTCGCCATGATGGAGCAGCACTGCACGTAGCGGAGGAAGTCACCTTTCTCGTCATCAGGCAGAAGCTTGCGGGCCTTCAGTCCGGTGAACCAACGGCCCTTCTTTTCGCGGACGTTGTTGGTGCGGTCGCGGAAGAAGAAGTTGGACCGGTAAGCCGGGCAGACGACGCCGAGGATGGGGTTGCAGAGATTGTGTCTTCGAACGAACTCAGCGGGCAGGTGCTTGGCGCCATCGACAATGGCGGTGGGCCAGCAGAAATGCTTCACCCAGTAGTCGGCCTGGGCGCCTGAAGTAGTGGGGTTGTAGTCGCCGACGATCTTGCGAACGCGGGTGCGTCTTTCGTGCGGGTCGTCGAGCTTGCCGAAGAAGAAGCCAACGACATGCTTGTGGTCCTTGCTGAAGAAGACAACCTTCTCGCCCCCGGACGCAACGGGTTCGCGTTCGAAAACGATTTCTTCCCCTTCAGTTGTCCGGACCTTCAGGTATTCCATATCCCGCTCGTTCAGAACTGCACGCTCGGCGGCCGCCGATGCATGAGCAGCACGGTGCGATCGTCGTTCTCCCCCCGTTTTTCAAATTCCAGCCATTGAGCAAGTGCCCAGCCGGCGGCTTCCTGATCGAAGACTCCGGGTTGCTTCGGTTGATCCTTGAAATGATCCAGCGGCTTGTCCACTCCCGTCATCCATTGCTTGTAGATATCGAGGGCCTTCTTATCGATGGGGTAGAAGGCGTCCTCGATCCCGTCGGAGCAGAGAAACAAGGCATCGAGTTTGTCCAACTCGTCGAACTCGTTGACGGTCTCGGCTTTCTTTTGCCCCTCGCTGTCGGTGAGGAAACAGGAGACTTCTCCGGAAAAGGCGCCACTGTCTGCATCACCAAATTTCTTCAGGGTCTTGTCTTTCAGCAACAGCGAGATCGCGCCGTCGCCGACCTGGTTGGAAAGCAGGAGTTCTTCACCGTCGCGGTGGTAGTGGACGACGGTCAAAAGCGTCGCGCGGAATTCTTTGGGACTGAGCTTGGATTTCTCAGCGATGTTGACGACCTTGCCGCGGCCGGCTTGAACGGCCTTGGTGACGAATTCCTTGAGGAGCTTCGAGCGTGACTCCTTGTCCTTCAGTTTCTCGGCGTCCGCTTCTTTCAGGAGCTTGAGGAAGTGGGCGACGGTCTCATGGACGGCTACGTGCGAACCCACGCGGCTGTACTTGCTGGACCCGGCACCATCGGCAACGACCAGCACGGTGGCGTGGTCGTTGTGGCCAAAGGCCATGGCGTCTTCGCGAAAACGGTTGTCGAAAGCCTGTTTGCGTCCTCGCCGGCTGCCTCCGATGACCCGCCATTGTTCGGAGACAATGCGCTCGACGTAGATGTGGTCCTGGTAATCGTCGCGATCGAGTTCGGGGAATTCCTTGGCAGTCTCCGGTGGGCACCAGCGTTCCTTGACGGGTTCGGTTTTCCAGGTGGCCGCCTTGAGCGGGGCTGGTGGAGGAGCGGGGGCGGCTGGTTTCTCCGGTTCTTTTTTCTCGGGTTGATCGGTCGGATCGGATTTCTCCGGCTGATTGGACGAATCCTTTGCGGCTTCTTCCTTCTTTCGGTCTTCGTCGGCTGATTTGAGTCCGAGCATTTCCTCTTTCGTGAGGATCTGGGTGTGCTCGACTTCGATTTCAGCCGGGGGAGGTCTGGGAGCGGCCTCGGGCTTTTTTTCGTCCTCGGGTGGTTTATCGGAGTTCATGGCTTTGGGCGCGTCGGCTTTCTGTTCACCGGCGGGCTTGGGCTCAGGCTTTTCTTCCTTGGGAGGATCGTCCTCGGGTCGCTTGATGCCAAGCTGCTCCGGAGTCAGGAACTGTGATTGTTCCTGATCCTCCGACGATCCAGTGTTCTTGGCAGATTGCGAGCCGCCTTCGGGCGAGTCTTCCCCTCCCGGTCTTTCAGAACCGAAGAACCACTGTTTGAGACTCACCTCAATTAGGGATGAATAATGATCTCAGGCGGAGGCGGAGGCAGGGCAACTCCTTCGTCCGGAGAGACCGGGCTGGCACCGATCTTCTGGGAGGTCTGCTTGATGGATGCGGACACCCACTTGAAGAACTGCTTGAAGGCTTCAGGAGACATTTCCTTCATCACGAGCACGGTCTCGGTGACCTGCTTGAGAATCTCGGGGTCTGCTGCATCTCCACAGGCAACGGCGATGACGTTGCCGGGGCGATTGGTCTTCATGGCCGCGGCGTTTTCGTCCCAACGATCCGTTGGTGCGCCATCGGTGAAGATGAAGATGAGCGGCTTCCAATCGCCTTTCTCTTCCTCGGAAGTTTTGCGGACCTCGCGGTCGACGCATTCCATGAGGAGTTTGAGCGCGGCACCGAAGGCAGTCGTTCCACCGGCGGTGATGTCAGGCGGATTGAACTGCGTAATCTCAGTCAGCGGGACGACCTGTTGCGCGTTGCTGTCGAAGGTGATGACCGACAGGTAGGCGGACTCGACGGCGGACGGATCGCCCATGAGTTCGCTGTGCAGCGCGCGGATGCCGGATTTCACGGATTCGATCGGTGCTCCGTTCATGGATCCGGAACAATCGGCGAGGATGTATACAGGTAGCCTGCGAATAGACATGGTGTGCTAAAACGTTGGAATTATTGACGCGGGAGTGTTGGTAAAGGCCCCCAAAGGGGCAAGAACAAAAGGGTTTTGCGGCTTTCCCAACCCGAGGGAATGCGTGAGGACCATGCGGAAAAGGACGGGGTGTGGAATTTGTAGGCTACAAGGAAGTGGGCCTACGAAAGTATGGGACTCATTAGACTGATAGGACTTATCAATACGGACGTTCCACGTGATCCCGAATGTCCGGAAGCGCATTCGGGAGTAGCGCAATGATTCTCGCACTGGATTTTGGACCGAGCTTGGTGTCGTCGTTGCCTTGCGCCTGGAAGGTGCTTTCGTTGGTGATGGCGGGGAGTGCCGGCAGCACCTTCACACCAAATCCCCACAAGGCATGGGCAGCATTGAAGCGGACAGTGGAACTTGCATCAGTCAGCGCGCCGATCGCCATGAACCTGCGTCGGCGATCCATCTCAGCGCCAGTGGCGATTTGGATGAATCGTGACCTCGGTGTCCGTCTTGAGAATGACCTGACAGGCAATGCCCGAAGCCTCGGAGAAACGAATGGACTCGGGGAAGTTCAACACAGCCAAGGCAGTGGCCCAGGCGTCGGCGACCATGCACGAATCGTGAAGCACGCTGACCGCGGTGTTGCGCAACACGCGTGGACGTCCGGTCATGGGATTCATGATGTGGGAGTAAGAGCGCGTGCCGAGTTCGCGGAAGTTTCTGTAATCTCCCGAGGTGGCGATGGCCCGGTCGGTGAGCTCAATGGCGTTCACGATCTGGTACTTGCCGGGCTCAGGACGTTCGATGCCCACGCGCCATGGGTGGCCCTTCGGGCTTTCCCCGCGCGACTTCAGTTCCCCGCCAATCTCAATGAGGTATTGCTTGAAGCCATAGCCATCGAGGATGCGCGCGACTTCATCCACAGCGTACCCCTTGGCTATTCCGGACAAATCGATCTGCAGTTTTGGACGCGTCTTCCGGATCGCCGGTGGATTCGCACGGATCAACAGCTTGTCCATTCCGACGGTCGCGTGAACCTTCTCAATTTTGGCAATTTCCATGTGCGCCGGAGGTTCGTTGCCTCCAAAACCCCATAGCTTCACCAAGGGTTGCACCGTGATGTCGAACGCACCTCCGGTCTTTGCCGAGATCTCCATGCTCGTCCGGATCACCGCGAACATCTCGGGAGGCACGTGGAACCAGGTCAGATTCGTTGAGTTGTTGAAACGCGAGATGACGGAGTTGGTCCGCCAGGTGGACATCTGCGATTCGATCGTCTCAAGGCGCCCTGCAATGGAGTCCCGGATTCGAGATTTGCCGGCTTGCTTCTGGTCGGTGACAAACCGGACCGACCAGGTCGACCCCATCGCCCGACCGCTGACGACGCGCAATTCCGACGGGGAAAAATCCATCTCCTTCGGCTGCGGTTCCGCACAGGCCGCCAGCAAGGCGGCCAGGGCGAAGATGGAAAGTCGTTCAAAAGTCATACAACCAATTGTGAATCCACTCGTATCGGTAACGAAGCGTGGCCACCATAATCAAAACGAGCGCCACGCCAAGATCGCTTCGTCGCCAAGAATCCCTTTTACCGTGAGAGCGGATCGTCTCCAACAGCGCGCCGGTGGGGCAGCCATACCTGCAGTAGGCCTTGGGGATGAAACACGAAGCGATCAAACCGACGATGGCAACGCAGATGGTGGCCGTCCCAGCGGAGGTGAGAAGGTAGGCGTCGAAGGGTTCCAGGCCGGCAAGATCGAAGGAGATTGGAAGCATCACCAGGATCGCCACGAAACCAAGCAGCAATCCGGGAAGCCAGAGCAGACCGCGATGGAGATCCAGGTTTATCGCGACATGCCAGTTCTTGGGCCGCCAACGCAGAATCCACTCCTGGACAACCCCATGGGGACAAATCTGCTGGCAGTAGACCGGTTTCTGAGTTCCCCACGGAACGATCAGGACCGCGGCAACAAACAACACCATGCCCGGGGCAAGTTGCCAGGCGATGCCGGACTTGGTCCAGCCGGCAAGCAGTGATTGTGCGAGCAGATCTCCACTGATCAAGCCGATGTAGCCAAGGACAAAGAGTTGGAACCAACGGCGCGCGCGAACCCGCCCGCGAAGCTTGGTGAAACTCAGGAAGATGCCGAGCACGATCGCGCCGAGCAGGCCGAGATCTTCCAGTTCCCATTGTGGCGTGATCTTTGCCTCTCGTCCTTCACCCGCAGCGAAGCGATGAACCACCCCGCGGGCGACAGCCATGCTTGTCAGCGTCGCGCCGGATACGCCTTCGATTCCTGCCGCCTCCAGATCCATCTCGGCGACTTCGCTCCAGGTCATGCCGTTCCAGATTCGCTTGAAGGACCAATCGAGCATCACGTCTTCCGCGTGCTTGACGGTGTCTTCGCTGGAACGGACGTTGATGCCCTTCACGTTTCCGTCGGCCTTCAGCGCCACCATGGTATCAGTCGTTCCGCAATAGCCGATGATGTTGGATGCATCGGGCATGGTGCGAACGACGTAGCCGATCTGGTTGCCATCGACGTCGTGGACGAACATCCCCGCGTGCGGTCCGTGGTCATGTTTTAGCGAAGCGGCATTCGTCAAGAAGAACTGAACTTCCGGAATGGAGACGGGTTGTTCGCCCAGCACGCGCTGGCGTACGTGATGATCGCGGATGAGCCAACAGATGGCGAAGAGTGCGAGAAGGCGGTAAGTCTGAAGGAGAACCACCCGATGTCCGGCCAGTCGCTCGCGCTCGGCTTGGGCGGATTCGGTTTGGTCTGCGGGGGCGGTCATTTTCCGCAGATGGCGAGGTTGTTTGGAGATTGAGGGGGAAGAACGTCCGAACGTTCACGACGCGCCCCAACTTGGAACCAACGCACATCAATGTGAGCGCTCCCACGTCGTATGCTACGAGCATCGATGAAAAAACACGGCGACTGAAGAGTCGCCGTGTTGGCAGTTCGAATTGAACACAAACAGATCACTAATTCACCGGCAGCAATTGCACGCAGTCAGAGTGGATGTTGCCTTTCGCACCCTCGGCGACGATTTCGACCGTAGCCGGCTTTCCAGGAGCGAAGCTGAATTCTCCCAACGAATAGAACGAGGGTTTGATCGGCGCCGGTTTGGTCATATCCACGATGAGCTCCTTATTTCCACCGGGATGATGCACGAAGATTTTTGCATTGGGGGCACGGTTGGGGTGGTGCTGATAGGCGAAGCGCACCTGGTATTTTCCAGGCTTGATAATCTTGAATTCATAGCGCGCGGAGGCACCGGACCCGCCCGGCGCATAGCTGTAATTGTCACCCACATAACCCTTCAATCCGCGCCCCTGACGCCAAGGTCCGATGTGCTTTGCCTTGAGGTCATCAATTGCCAACCCCTTCAACTTCGCCGGATCCTGATATCGGTAGAGCTCGACCTCGGCAAGCGTGATGGCGTCCTTGGCCACGTAGAACTCCGCGTTCACATTGTCCCGACGCTGCACGCCGGGGAGCCGGCAAAGCGTGAGGAGCTCATCAAGGTGTGAGTGGTAAACTGCAGCGGGCGTGCAATCGTACTTGGTGCAGAGCGAAGCGGCCTTGCCGACGACTTCACCGATCATCCCACCCGTGCGCATGACACGGATGGTGCCAAGAGCTTCATGCGTCACGCTGATGTTGCGTCCGGCCATGAACAGGTTTTCGATATTGCGTGAGTAGAAGGAACGATACGGCAACGGATAACCGTGGCGTCGATCGACACCCGCACCATGGACGGCCTTCGCGATGAAGGGATTGTCCGGATACTTTTTCATGTACTGCTCCTTCGGATAGTGAAGGTCGATGGACCAGGTGGTGGGCACCGTGCCATCCGGGAATTTGCGTTTGCTGACGATGTCCTCCTGGGTGAGGACGACGTCCCCCATGAGCTGCGTGGATTCGCGATTGCCACCGATGTAGGCGACCCAGGTCAGACGCGCGTTCCGGTGCTCGGGTGCGGATTCGGGGTTGTGCTTCATGGCGGCAAAGGCGCCGAAAACCGCGCGGTGATTCCAGTCGCGAATCAATTCGAGGTCATTCAATGGATCGAGATTATAGCCGCTCTCCCAGAACCACTCTCCGTGAAAGCGCCGCGGGTACGGGAAATCTTCCATGCCAAGCTCAAGTGCCCAGGGGACTGTGGGGAATTCCTGAGCCTCGGGAGCGTTCTCCCAAGCCCACATGTTGCTCATGCCGAGATGCCCCTTTCGCTGGATGGTGTGATCCGCCTTGGCCCACAGGCCGATGTAACCATGGCCGGTGGAGTCCACGAAGTTCCGGCCGGTGAACCGCTTGAGCTGTCCGCTACGCGTGTCGAAAGCCCAGACAGCGTTGATCTCGTTCTCGCTGGATTCCACGCGAAAGGCATGATGGTTCAGGAAGAGGGAAATGTTCTTTTCCCGGCGAACAGCGGCTTCCTTCCTTGCATCACCATACTCCTCATAGGTGCCGGGCGAGGCTTTGGCATGATCGGCGAACTCTTCGATGATCTCACCCAGTCTGAAAAACTCACCGCGACGGGTATTGCCCTTGGCCCACACGCGAATCTCCGAACTGCCATTGCCGCCAAGGACGGGACGATTCTGAATAAGAGCAACCTTGCAACCCATGCGCGCTGCCGAAATTGCCGATCCCAAACCACCGTAACCGCCACCGACAACCACCAGGTCGAATCCTTCGTGCCTCACCGGATCTGTCGGCAGCCCCGCAAGTCTCATGCGCCACTCGGCCATCGGCTCGCTGCTGTTCGGCGGCACGAAACCCGCCTCATCCGAGAACATGATCGCGTCACAGCGCGCACCGAATCCTTTCAGGTCTTTCAGGGAGATTTTCACGCTCGCAGGGAGCGAAACACTGCCGCCTGCCTGCCAATGCCAATTCGCGCCGACCGTGCCAAAGGTCGGTTCAAGCGTCTTCCCGTTCAGCGACACCTTGAATTCGCCCGGCGTCCCGGGAGCTTTCCACGGCGCGACCCAATCCTTCGTGCGAACCCATACCTGATATTTGCCCGCTTTCGGGAGTAGCACCGTTGTGCTGGCGTCCTCGACCGGTTTGCCGAGGCCGTGTGCGATCAGATAGGGCGAGCCCATGATCTCGATGAACTGGGTGTCGAGTTTCCAACCGCCCCTGGCCTTGAAGCTCTCAGCTTCGACGAGGACGGTGGCTGCCTGCGTGGCCGTGGCAAGCAGGCCAAATGCGAAAAGGAATGTGAGTATGCGTTTCATCTGACAAATAGGCTCGTAAGTTGCGTTCTTGGACACGAAATGTGCGAGAAAATTTTGGGGATTCGCTGAACGATCGAACTGCCAATTCATCGGGGCAAGGCGTCCCCAGAAGTGGCTTGGTCTTTTTGGGGAACCCAAGCCGTGTGGCGTGGCGGGATGTCATCAATCGGGTGTTTCATTTTTTGAACGTTCCACACATTCCGCTCGTCAAGGTTTGCCCATCCATTAAAGAATGGCCGACCCAATGGACACAATTGAGCGGGACATAGTCGTTACTTGGCGACATCAGGTGCACTTTACGCACGGGGTTTTCCACCCGGAAAACACGCTGTTGCGTGATGTGATTCTCGCGAGTGGTGACCACGCACCGCACAAGGTGTTTGTGGTTTTGGACGAGGCGCTGGCGCGGTTTGGCGTGGACGAGGCGATCGGAGCCTTCTTCACGAAGCACAGCGATGTACTGACGCTGGTGCGTTCACCGATGATCATGGAAGGCGGAGAGCGCGTGAAGAATTCCTACTTTCATGTCTCGGAGATTCATTCGCACATCGACCGCTTTCACATCGATCGCCACAACTGCCTGATCTGCGTCGGAGGCGGTGCGATCCTGGACATGGTCGGCCTTGCAGCGACGACGGCGCACCGCGGAATTCGTCATATCCGCATTCCGACGACCACGCTTTCACAGGACGACTCGGGGGTGGGCGTGAAGAACGGCATCAATGCCTTCGGCAAAAAGAATTTCATTGGATCGTTCTGTCCTCCCTACGCGGTGATCAATGATTTCGATCTTCTGGAAACACTTCCCGACCGGGACAAGCGCGGTGGATTCGTTGAGGCGGTGAAGGTGGCGTGCATTCGCGATGCCGAATTCTTTGCGGCATTGGAGAAGGACATGGACGCCCTGGCGCGGTTTGAGCCCGAGGCAATGCACCGGTTGATTCATCGTTGCGCAGAACTTCACCTCAACCACATCGCGACTTCAGGTGATCCTTTTGAGATGGGGTCGGCGCGTCCGCTGGACTTCGGCCATTGGGCTGCACACAAGCTGGAGCAGATTTCCGAGTACAAGATCCGGCATGGAGAAGCCGTGGCGATTGGGATCGCGCTGGACGTGATTTATTCGGTGAAGATGAAATTCCTCTCAGTGGAATCGGGCGAACGGATTCTGAACCTTCTGGGCGGCCTGGGCTTTGAATTGTTTGCCAGCGAATTGACTTACACGAATTCGAGCGGCCAATTGCTGGTCTTGGAGGGTTTGGACGAATTCCGTGAACATCTTGGGGGAGAGCTCACGATTACGCTGCTCAGGGAGATCGGCGAGGGGTTTGAAATTCACGAGATGGATACTCAAACGGTGCTCGCATCGCTGATGGAGTTGGAGAAGCGGTTTCGTCCCGCGGCCAAAGGGTCTTAGAGGTCTGACCCGATTCAATTCTCGCCGCATAGGAGGCACGGGCGCAGAGATGCTTCTGATGGGACCTCTGCAATCATCCCCGCTCTGCGGTTGAACAGGGACGGACGGCCACGCCGGAGGCCGATCAAAGCACAAGTTTTTTTCGTGCACTTTGGGAATCGCTCCCAATAATCCGCCCGCTATGACCATTTGGATTCTTGCTGCGGTCCTTATCGGCGGTCTCGGTGCGCTTGGGCGCCAGATCGGCGGGATACGCATGGGTATTTCCCTCCTGGGCGCGATTATCGCCTATGTCAGCACTCTCTATCTGACCGGAATCGTATCCAATCAACTACTACCGACAATAGGCATGCGCAACCCGGTGTATATCTGGGTCCTGTCCCCGCTGGTGGTTTTCTTCGGTGTGTTTATCTTCATAAACGGCATCGCCCAAGGTGTGTTTCTCAAGATCAAGGTCTACTTCGATTATCGCGCGAAGGAAGACGCCCGCATGCGCTTCACCCGCATGGACACCAACGTCGGTTTGGCCTGCGGCATGATGGCCGGAGTGGTGCATCTGCTGATCATCATGGTGCCGATCTACGTGTTGGGCTATGTGACGCTGCAGTTTGATTCGCCGAACGGAAATCCGTTTTACGTCAATTTCATCAGCAAGGCGCGGGCGGATATGGACGGCTCCGGATGGGACAGAATTGCGGCTTCCATGGCGCCGGAGACGGACGATTTGAACCAGTTTGCCGACACTGCGGGTTTGATTTACAACAACAAATCCGTTCAGGACTTTCTGGGCGAATACCCGCTCTTCTATGCGATGGCGGAGAACGACACGATCATGCCGATCTTCACCGGTGAAGGTGCTGATCAGCAGGACAATCCAATGAATGCCTACTCCGATGAGGACGAGGAGCCGGCCGTTCCATATCACACGCTGGTGCGCGAACAGGGCAACATCAAGGCCATCATCGATCATCCGCAGACGATGGAGCTGCTGAACAATCCGGACTTCATGGACCGCGTCAACGAACTGGATTACGCCGACCTGAAGACCTTCATCGATACTGGTGAGTCACCGAAGTACGCGGAAGAACCCATCGTGGGCAAATGGCGCATCGATACCGCGCGAACGGCCAGGGAAACCGCCCGGCGGCATGCCCAAGCGCGCCTGTCCTCCATCGCACTCCAGAACATGAAGATCGTTCTGAACAACACGGCCACGGGGATTACGCTCATTGTTTCGCCTGAGGGTTCCGCTTTCCTCAAGAGCGCCAACAACGCCGTTGTGAAGTTCACCCCATTCATGCGTCAACGCATGACCGGGGCGGAGATCGCGACCTTCGCGGTGGGCAAGCGGCCGGCGAACCGGACGCTGGCGGTGGGCTCGTGGAGCGGAGACGGCGACGGGCTGAAGGTCGACCTGACCGCCAGTGGCACGGGCAACGCGTATCTCATCAGCGGAGTGAAGACCGCCCAGACGAAACTCTCGGGCGGATTTCTCATGTTCGACTACGGGGAGTATCGCATGGTGTTCTACAAGCACCTCTAGCAATCGCCCCACAAACATCTGCCTCTCCAAAGCAAAACGGCGTTCGTGTCTGCGAACGCCGTTTCTCATTATGCACTGCCTGCGGAAAGCCGCCTGATTACCAAATTCTATTTCGTGCGATTGGTTTCGAATCCCACCTGAACCGTCCCTGATTGTGGGCCGAAGATTCCTGCCGGAGCACTAGATGTGGCGTTCAGATTTGTGGATGGCGCCAAGGGATTGAAACCGGCACCAGTGTTCGCGATAGACGGACCGCCGTTCGGACCTGGTTTGAGCGCCACCACCGCGAGCACGATGATCGCTCCCAAGGCGGCCGCATAGGTCGTCCCCATCGCGGGCTTGAGTTGGAAGTAGTCAACCAGTTGGGACCACCAGGACTGAGATCGTTGTTCTTCTTCCGCAACGATTTGAGACATCACCTTGCCGGGGAGTTCGTTAAAAAACCGGGGAGGCGGCTCCTCGTAGTTCTTGAGTTTGAGGAGCTTGTGGAGTTCGTCGAAGTTTTCCGGATCGTTTTCCATCGTTACTTCAAATAGTCGTTCAACATGCCCTGCAGTTGTTGCCGGGCGTAGAACAGCCGGGTTCGGACGGTGCCGGTGTTGCACTTCAGGATCACGGCAATCTCATCATGGGGCATGCCCTGAATGTCGTGCAAAACCACGACGGTTCTGTGTGCTTCTGACAGGCGCTGCAGGGACTCGTTCAATTTTTTCTGCAGCTCGCTGAGATTGATGTCGCGTCTCGGGGTTTTGTGTGAAATCAGGGAGACCAAGTCCGGGTTACGTTCGGCGCCCGAGTCCAGGTCGTTAAGACTCATGTGCTTCTTGTTTTTCCGCGATTTCAGGAAATTCAGCGTCCGATTGACGGCGATGCGATAGATCCAGGTAAAGAAGCTGGAATCGCCCTTGAATTTCTTCAACGCCTGCCATGCCTTGACGAAGGCCTCCTGGGTAAGGTCCGCAGCATCTTCATGATTGGAAGTCATGTTGTAGACCGTCGCGTAAACCCGGCGTTGGTAGTGGCTTACAAGTTCGGCATAGGCGGATTCATCGCCCTCACGCGCACGGTCAACCAGTTCGCGGTCGTTGAACTTCGGTTCCTCCGTGGAATCGTGCTCTTGGGAGGTGCCGGTGTCTTTCGCCATCCTTGAATTGAGAATCTCGACTCAGTGTTAGCCCAGGGAAACGGTCTGCCGCCCTAGGAACTTTGTGAGATCGTCCAGTGCGAGTCGTCCCTGCCCCTCGGGGAGGGTTTCCAAGGCAACCTGCGCGGATTTCAGGAAATCCCACAATACCTCTTGGCAGGCCTTCAGGATGCTGTGCTGATCCATCAGTTCCCGGATCGGTCCAAAATGATGCGGTCGCCAGTTGCTCAGCCATTCGCGAATGCGCTTCTTGTCGGCGTCGGACGCGCACTCGAGCAGGAGGAGGATGGGCAAGGTCATCTTGCCGCTGGCGAGATCGGTGCCCAGGGATTTGCCCGCTGCGGCTTCGGTCCCGAACACGTCCACACAATCGTCATAAATCTGGTAGGCCGCTCCAAGGGACATTCCATATCGGCGCAAGGCTTCATTCTCCTCGCGCCCGGCTCCGGTGAGGAACCCGCCCAATTCGCACGAAAGTCCGAACAATTCTGCCGTCTTCATGGAAATCACGTTGAAGTACTCCTCACGCGTCACCTCGAAGTTCAATTGCCGGTGGCTTTGGAGAATCTCCCCGCTGCAAACGGTGTTGGTCGCCTTGGCAACCGCGCGGCAAATGACGGGCGTCGGGAAACTGGCCGCCAGGGTAAGCGAGTGTGCGAACAGACAATCCCCCACCAGCACCGAGATTTGGTTCCCCCAATGAGCGGCCATAGTTGGCCGCTTGCGCCGAACGGTAGCGTCGTCAATCACATCATCGTGCACCAGGGTGGCCAAGTGGACCATTTCGATAATAACCGCCACCCGGACGTGATCGTGGCCGGTTTGTCCGACGGAATTTCCGCTCAACGCCAGCAGGACTGGCCGCAGGTGCTTGCCCTGATTGGTCAACGCGTAGCGGGTGTAGGCGGCAATCTCCGGGTCGAATTGCTCCACCTGTTGTTCTAGATCCGCGACTACATCCCGCAGAAAAGGTTGAAGGGGTTCAACGATCTCCTGCCAGTGGGCGCTGCCGAATTCTGGGGGGTGTTCGGCATCGGAAACTGTCGTTTTGGCGGTCAGCACGCAGGGCGAATCTAGGTGAGGGTGTGGCGGGGGTCAAATGCTTAACCGAATTCTCGATTCGGGATTGACATTCACCTGCCGGGATGCACTCTGCCCGGACCCGCACGCACATAACAAGAACTTACAGCCATGAACAAGATGAAGATTTTTTCCTCCTATGCCACGCTTCTCGCCACTGTGCTCTGCCTCGCAGCCTCCCCCGCCCGTGGAGCAGCTGGGTATGCCATCGTCAAGAAGGTGGTTGGCACCGTGACTTACACCGGTGTGACCGGTTCGGGGGCCGTTACCGCCGGCTCGGCCTTGCCGGGCGGATCGGTCATCACCACCGGGGCGAATTCCTATGCTGATCTCGACCTTGGCGCCAACGGCGACGCGCTGCGAATCGAGGCCGATAGCCGGGTGACGCTGGACACGCTCACATTGACCCGGCGAGGCAGCCGGGTAAGTCAGGCGCAAACTGAGTTGAGCGTCCAGCGTGGCAGCGTCGTGGCGAATGTTGTTCGCAAGCTGAGCCGCTCCTCCAGATATCGGATCCACACGCCAAATGGAATCGCGGGAATCCGTGGAACCAGTTTCCGCATCGGTGTCAATAACACCACCGTGGTGGAGGGTACGATTTCATTCACCCGAACCACCGGTGGGGGTGTGCAGACTATCTCAGCCGGCCAGACACTCGTCGGGAGCCAGATCCAATCGGCTGGGGATATTCAGTCCGTCGCCAACGTTGCCATCCAATGCACTGCGCACACGCAGAATGCACAAGCAGTAGCCGACTCGGTGACGAAGTTTGCCAGCGCAATTGCTCAAAACGCGGCGAGCACGGCGGCTGGCGCGGGCCAGTCGGCATCTGACTCCGCATCCGCATCCGCAGAAGCAGCAGTAAACGCGCTCGTCGGCGCGCTCCAATCTGCGGCCGGTTCCGCCCCAGCTGACATTCAGGCCCAGGTCGCGGCCGCAGTTCAGATCGTCGCGACCAGAGTCGCGACGATCACAGCCACTGCAGCAGCCAACGGCGCTGCGAATGCCGTATTGGGCACGGGCGGAACGAAAGCCGAGGCAGAAGCGGCTGCGAGCAGCGCTGCGCAGAAATCCGGCGCGACTCCCGAGCAGGCCAGTCAAATTGCCAACCAGTCGATCAATCCACCAGCGCAACAACCGGCGGATGGCGGCACGCAACCGGGGAATCCGACCAACAGTGACAGTAACAGTCAGAACGACAACAACTCCACAGTGAGTCCCGTCGCACCCTAGCGGAAACTGATGCTTTTTCTCCAATGTCCTCCGAACGGGAAGAACATTTCGCCCGACTGGAGCGGCATCTGGGAAAACTGCCCAAGGTAGGTGACGGCTCGTACATCGCGAGTGGCGCCACCGTGATGGGAGACGTCACCCTGGGACAAAAGGTGAGCATCTGGCCCGGTACCGTTCTCAGAGGCGACATCAATCGGATTGAAATCGGGGACTTCAGCAATGTTCAGGACAACACGGTCGTTCACCTCTCCGACGACTATGGCGCCATCATCGGTCAGTGGACCACAATCGGGCATTCGGCGGTGGTTCATGCCTGCACGATCGGTGATGAATGCTTGGTAGGAATGGGTTCCGTCATCCTCGACGGTGCGGAGATCGGCAACCAGTGCATCGTCGGTGCGAATGCAACGGTCACTGGCGGAACAAAAGTCCCGGATGGCTCTCTCGTTCTGGGTTCGCCAGCGAAGATCGTGAAACCGCTCAGCGAGGAACAACGCAAGGGTCTGAAGTGGTGGGCTGAAAAATACGTCTGGAATGCCGAGTATTACCTGCGCAACAAAATCAATGTCGGCGCGCCGTTTCCACGATCATGAGCGCATTGTTGGAAGCCTGCCGGGACATGCCAACCCGGGAACTGGGTGAAGGCGAAGTGTTGATCGCAGAGGGCGATCCAAGTGTTGGTTTGTATGTTCTCGAGGAAGGAGAATTGGAAATCGTGAAGCGGGACATTCGTATAAACGTGGTGTCCTCACCCGGTTCGATGTTTGGAGAAATCTCGCTGTTGCTGGATAGACCCACGATGGCAACCGTGCGCGCGCTCAAGCGGAGCAAGGTGCGCCTTGTGAAAAATGGAGTCTATTTTCTTCAGCAGAATGCCGACGCCAACCTCGAACTGTCTCGTTTGCTGGCCAAGAGACTCAGCGGCGTCACTACCTACCTCGTCGACCTCAAGCAGCAATTTGGTGAGAACGAAGACCATATGGGGATGGTGGACGAGGTTCTGGAAAGCCTGCTCCACGCACCAAAGTGACGGCACTGCCGGGCCATTTGATCGGTCATCTCAATGCGGTCAATCCGACCTTTTGCATTGCCGGAAGTGACATGCCCGGCAGAATTGCGGCAGGCGATGAGTGCCAAACGCGTACTCCTCGCCGAGGACAATCCCAACGACGTTGAGTTGGCACTCTGTGCCTTGGCGGCGACCGATCTCGTCGGCGATGGTGAGAAGGCTTTGGATTACCTGAATCTGCGTGGCGCATATTCCAACCGACCCAATGCCCTGCCGGCAGTGGCATTGTTGGACATTAAAATGCCGAAGGTCAGTGGGATCGACGTGCTGGAGCGCATGAAGAAGGATCCAAGACTCGCAGGCATCCCGGTGGTGATGTTGACCTCATCGCGCAAGGAAGCCAATGTGCTCCGCTGTTACCAACACGGCGCCAATGCCTATGCCATCAAACCGGTGGACTTCGACGAGTTCATCAAAACCGTGAAGCTGCGCCGGACGCCCAGGTGGAATTCCTGCCCAAGCCGTTCTCCACGGAAAACCTGCTGCTCACCGTCTACGGCGTTTTGAATCAGGACAGTTGATCCGGCTCACGGACGCAACGGCAAAGTCCGTTTCTCCTTCGCACTGGCAAATGCCGTGTCCACAACTTGTTGCCCGATGCGGCTGACCGCCGGTGACAGAGGACCTTCAATCTGGCGATCATTTTCCACGCAATCGATCAGGTACTGGACCGGGTTCTCAAACGGGGCCTTCAACTCGTCTGCCTCCACTTCACTACCGACCACATCATCACGTGTCTGAACGCGCACAAACGAGTCGTAATCGAAATTGCTGATCGTACCGTCCGTGCCCTTGATTACGAATCCGCACTTCGGTTGTGGTTGATGAGTCCAAGGATCCGTGAAAGTGCCCCAACGTGTCTCAAACTTTGACAAGCCGCATTCGTAACGCGCGATGGTGATGCTGTGTTCGTCGACCTCCAGGCCTTCCGGTTCATCCATCATGCACGTCACTTCAATTGGCTTCTTGTTGCCATGAAACCATGTTCCCAAAGTCGTGCCGTAACCCAGATAATCCAGCATTGAACCCCCTCCCTGGTCGGCCTTGTAAAACCAGCTTGCGTCCTTTTCTTCCGCGGTTGGTTCCTTCTCCAACTTGTCCGCACCATGATAGAGCGGCCCGCGATTCCCGTCGTAAAAGTGCACCTCGGTCACGTCGCCAATCGTCCCTTCCTGTATGAGCCGATGCGCGGTGATGTGACTGCGGTACCACCTCAGCGGCCAGTTGATTGCGAGCTGTTTGCCTGGCGACATCGCAGCAACCATTCGATCCGCTTCTTCCACCGTCGCGGCAAACGGTTTCTCCATAAGAATGTGCACGCCAGCAGGAGCGACGTTTTCAGTCCACTCACCGTGACGCGCGGCAGCCGGGCAAAGAATCACAATGTCCGGTTTCGTTTTCTCCAGACACTCGCGGTGATCGGTGAAGACATTCTCAGAAGTAATCCCGAAATTCTTCTGCGCCTCATTCATCCGCTCGGGTTGTTCGTCTGAAATGCCCACGATCTCCGCGTTGGGATGTTCGTGCGCCATGCGGAGGAGATCCCCCATGTGGAAATGATCGAAATTGATGCCGGCAATCTTCCAGGTTTGTTTGCTCATAGAAACGACCGGAGCATAGGTGCACTTGGCGGCTTGCCAAGCGTGGAACCTTGGGCGGTTCCTGCTCCGGTCGTGCGAAAGATCCGCTGTCGTCAGAACAAACGATCAGCGGTCTTTAAGCTCAAAACGCATCTTGTACGTTCCATCTTTGTCCCTGAACCTAAGTTCCACGGTCCTCAGTTCGCCTGCCGTTTTTCTTGGCGGCAAGCGAAGGCAGCACGTGGGAGTTCTGATAGGATCTGCCCGTTAGCGACTGATGGTGATACAATAGCAGAAGCTTTCGCTTCGGTATCGAGACTAGGAGTGCCTGCCTGGCAATGGAATAGGATGGATTCTTAACTCCACGCAACTAACCTCATCGCCGGTGTTCCATTCCCGACAATGAACAAGAAGCCGAAGTCCAGGAACTGGGTCGTCACCTTCCTTCTCTTCGCAACGGTCGGCGTCGGACTGTTCTCTTCGCGTCCCATCGCGCACGTCATCAAGACCTCGTCTACCGACGAGGATCAAAGAATCCCACTGCCGGAAGGGATGACCGATGACGCCAGCCGACTAAATCGCACTGCGGTTCGAAAGATCTGGAATGTCCCCATCAGCGAAGACCCGGAACGGCAACTCGCCGATCTGTTGTCTCACGCTCATGAAATTGGACTCCGCGTTTCGATTGCGGGCGCACAACACAGCATGGGCGGTCACACGATTTATCCCGATGGAATCGTCATCAACATGCTTCCCTTCAATCGCCTCGAATTGGACGCCGATGAGAATATCCTCACCGCGCAGTCCGGCGCACTTTGGGAGGATATCATACCTTACCTCGATAAACATAAACGCTCGGTGGCAGTGATGCAGTCAAACAACTCGTTCTCTATTGGCGGATCCATCAGCGTGAACTGCCACGGATGGCAATTCGGCCGTGCGCCGATCGCCTCCACCGTCCTTTCCATGCGGGTAATGCTCGCGGATGGGACGATCATGGAATGCAGTCGGGACAAGAACAGGGAACTCTTCTCGCTGGTGCTCGGTGGATACGGACTGTTTGGAATTATTCTCGATGTGAAACTCCGCGTCGTTCCGAATGAACGCTATAGATTCGAACAACACATTATTCCTGTCGCCGAGGCATTCTCAACATTTGACGCAAAGATAAAGGACCAACCAGATCTTCAGATGGCTTACGCCCGGATGAACATCGTGCCGTCGCGATTCCTGGATCACGTGATCCTCAACGCATTCTTTTCCGAAGAGGGCGAAATCCCCATGCTCACCAAACCCGGGATCGCCAAGTTGCGCCGGGCTATCTTTCGCGGGTCTGCCCAAAGCGACTACGGCAAGGAACTCCGCTGGGCCGCTGAAACAAAGATCCAACCACTCCTTGCAGGCAAAGTGTTTTCGCGAAATCAGCTTCTCAACGAAGGCGTGGAGATCTACGAGAACCGCAGTGCTGATTCCACCGACATTCTGCACGAGTATTTCGTGCCACGTCGCACCCTCGCCAGCTTCGTCGATGACCTGCGCCGGATCATCCCCAAGAACAACGCTGATCTGCTGAACGTGACCGTTCGCTCGATCAAAAAGGACGAGGACACGTTCCTCCGATATGCCACCGAACCGATGATTGCCCTCGTCATGCTCTTTGTTCAGGAAACTACGGATGAAGGTGAGCGCCGCATGGAAACCGTGACTCAGCAGTTGATCGACTCCGCTATCAAGCACAACGGCCGTTACTATCTTCCCTACCGACTTCACGCCACGCCCAACCAGTTCCATCGCGCCTATCCGCAGGCGAAGGAATTCTTCCGAAAGAAGCTGGATTACGATCCGAACGAGCTCTTTCAAAATCGCTTCTATCTGAAATACGCCAAGAACTGAGCAGTCTCATGCCCACCCCAAACGTCGGTCTTCGCACACAAACTCATTGGCTTGCTGCCCGCCGGTGACTATTTTCCGCGGCTGCATGGACATTTACGACGAACTGCAATGGCGTGGATTGGTGGCGGACTGTACTGATTCCGAAGCGTTGGTGAAACGGCTCTCTGAAGAACCGATCACCCTCTATTGCGGTTTTGATCCCACGGCGGATTCACTCCACGTTGGCAATCTCGTCCCACTGCTTGGGCTTCGACGTTTCCAGAAAGCCGGTCACAACCCGATCGCCGTCGCCGGTGGCGCAACCGGATCGATCGGTGATCCTAGTGGCAAAGCCGCTGAGCGCACGCTGCTTTCACCGGAGGATATCCAGGAGAACATCGAATCCGTAAAGAAGCAGCTCGCCCGTCTGCTCGATTTTGAAGCGGAAAAGAATCCCGCCCAACTCGTCGACAACGCCGACTGGACCGCAAACGTTTCCTACATCGAATTCCTGCGCGACATCGGAAAGCACTTCTCCGTGAACATGATGGTCGCCAAGGAAAGCGTGAAAGCGCGCATGGAAGACCGCGAGCAGGGCATCAGTTACACGGAGTTCAGCTACATGCTCCTTCAGGCCTTTGACTTTTATCAGCTATGCGAGCAGTCCGGATGTGAACTTCAGATCGGTGGCAGCGATCAGTGGGGCAACATCACCGCTGGCATGGACCTCTGCCGCAAGAAACTCGGCAAGCACGTCTGGGGCCTCACGCTTCCATTGATCACCAATGCGGATGGCACCAAGTTCGGCAAGACCGAGAAGGGCGCCGTATGGCTCGATCCAGCGCGCACATCCGTTTATCGCTTTTACCAGTTCTGGATCCGCACGGACGATCGCGACGTCGTTCGTTACCTGAAATACTTCACTTTCCTTCCTCGCGAAGAGATTGAATCGCTCGAAAAGGCCCACGAAGAAAACGCCGGCAGACGTGAAGCCCATCAAGCCCTTGCGAAAGCCGTGACCGAGATGATCCACGGCAAACAAGCGACGGCCGATGCGATCCAGGCCAGCAAGATTCTGTTTGGCGCTGAGATCGCTGGAATCTCCGAATCTGGGTTTTCTGATCTCGCTGATGAAGTTCCTTCACTATCCATCGATCGCAGTCGATTGAACGAAGGTGCTGGCTTGATCGATCTCCTCAACGACGCCGGCCTGAGCAAATCCAAGGGAGAAGCCCGACGCGACATCAAAGGTGGTGGCGTTTATCTGAACAACGAACGCCAATTGGATCAGGAAATCGTTGTCAAAGCCGATTCGCTTCTCTTCGAAAAATATCTCCTTCTGCGCAAAGGGAAGAAGAACTACTCCCTGCTGATCGCGTCGTAGTTCATTGGCCAAATCCGTCGAATCGGACTAATCTGACCGGGTGGCAAACTGGCGTTGGGTGAGTCCGCTGCGCTCATGCTCGCGCAACAGCCGACGAATCTCGTCATGAGCTTTCACCCTTCGAAATCATCCTGCACCCCCACCTCGTGAATAGATGGGTTCGTAAAACGCTTACGTGCAATCCCCGCAAGGGAGCACAGGAGGCGGGTGGGATTTCGTGGCCCGAAAGGTGACGAAACCACAAGACATGCACGTCTTGGCAGGTTTTTCAGGTAGCCCAATTGGTAGAGGCACTTGATGTGAATCAAGAAAGTTCGGCTTCGAATCCCGTCCGCACATCTAATCAATGTGTAAACGCAAAGTCGCGTCTTTCACCGAGCCGAAAGTGGCTTAAGCCCCGGGTTCTTCGGAACAACCAGGGTCCTCACGACCTCGCAAGGGTGGTGAGGTTCGGTTGGATCCGCATGGCGGGGTTGGCGCCCCTTCGCGGCCCGCAAGGCCGACAGAAGATGAATGCCGAGTAGGCTCGACGGTAAACTGGATGTGCGACCAGTCAAAAACGCAGCCACGCAGGTGGACGCAATCGCGGTTCCGTATGGACCGGGTTGCGTGGAAACGTCGGGAAGGCCTGTTGGAAAATGGGCGACGATCCGATCAAAGCACCTGCAACCGAAGCTGTATTCTCAGGCTTCGCTACCGGTTTCCGACCGGTCAGATTTGACTGATCCATCCGATCAGCGCGCGGCCAGTTTGCCGCGGCCTTGTGCAAGATCATCCGCCTTCTTGAGCAGATTCTTTTTCAGGCCGTTCATAATGAGGGAACGGCGCAAGGCGGTCATGTGGTGCTCGAAGCCTTTTTCGCGGAGGTTGACTTCGAGAAGTTCCTCGATGGCCTTTTGCATCATGCGGCGATTGGGCATGTAGTCTTCGCGCACGAGTTGTTCGAGCAGTTGAGGTGCGAATTCATAGGCCTTGCGACGGGCGATGGCTCCGGCGGTTGAAATGCGAGTGGGTTGATGTTCGCTGGTCAGCCAGTCGATCGCGACTGCTTGATCGCGATTGGGGTAGTTCTTCGCGATCTGTTTCGGATCGATCTTATTTTCGCCATACCACTCGGTGAGATATTTCAAGGTCCAGTTGATCGGCTTGTCGAGGTGGCACATGTTGCAGGCGTTGACCTGGTTGGCGTTGATGAGTTCAGGTTCGTTGGGATTGAAGATGCGATGCGTGCGGACCATACGGCCCAGGCCTTCGTTGGTATGTGGCATATGGCAGTCCATGCAGTGGCTGCCACCGCTATTCGCGGCATGGTGCGTGTGTGCGACAAGTTTCGCCTCCGTCTTAAATTTCTCGTGGCATTCCAGGCAGCGGGCATCATCACGTTGCGGGGTGTCCTGCCACTTGAGATTCACAGTCTTGTGCGGATTGTGACAGTGAGTGCAGGCCATGGAGACCTTTCCGGTGCCCATCGCCTTGAGCGGGTCATAGCAGTGGCCGTTGATAGCCTCGGTGTATTCCGTGGAATTCCAGGCATGCAACCCGTTTGCATAAGGCTGTCGCACACCGGTGTGACAACGCGCGCAGATGAAGTTGATGTTCGCGGCGTTCCTGCTCTTAAGGTCAGCAGCGGATTTGGCGGTCGTGCTGAGATGCGGACTGATTGGAAAGAACGAAGGCAGAAAGTCAGACTCTTCCATGGTGCTTTTTTCCACATGCTCCCGGCAGCCGTAATGGCAGGCTTCACAGGTGATGCCGGATGCGATGCTCGTTTCGTCGAGCTTGAACTGCTTCACCTGTTTTCCGATTCGGCCGATCTCATCTTCGGGGTAATCCGCATATTTCCTTTTGGGGTCCATGAGGTTCGGATGTGCGTCGGTCAGATACGCGGCGAGGTGCAAGGAGGTTTGTCGCGGCACGTAGCCGGTCCAACGTTCCCAGCCGGCACTTCGGATCATCCGGTCACCGGTTGGATAGGTGTTGTGACAATCCGAACAACCACCATCGTAGGTCGCGATCCGTTCGGGTTCGAAGGAGTCGGGAATGAGTTCATCCGGGAACACGTGCACCGTGGGCATCCATGCTTTGCTCGCGATGTCGTATCCGAAGGGCATGACATGTTCGGTGGTCCAGCGTGCGCTTTCCGGATGATCGGGACCACTTTCCAGATGCCCCGCGTAATCCTGCATATGTCGCCAGCCGATGGTCCGCGTGATCAGATACTCCCACACCTTTCCGCTCCGGCTCAGGCGCATTCGGAATTCGCCGTCCTTTTTGTAGAAGAATCCTTCACCCCCATCATACTTGATGGTCTTGCCGGAGAAGTCGCCGAACACACGGTCGGTGGTGGCCTTGGCGGTCATGTAGCGATGGCCATGCTTGGACCAATCACTGTGATTGTCCTCGTGACATTTCCGACAACTTTCGGGGCCGATGTAATCGGCTTTGCGAATGTTGCTGCTCTCTCCGGTATCAACCCGGCTGGCCAATGCCTCCTGGGAAGGCTCATCCCACCAGAACACGAAGTCGTTGGTCCATCGGTTGGTCTCGATCTTGGTGGAGATGGAACGCGGCTCAATCGCTGCCGGACCGACGCTTGGGATTTCGTTCAATGTCGGGCGTGAAAACGTCGCGGACCGAGGGGCTTTGGCCGGTCCGCCGGCGGTCGGCACGGTCTGCGCCGGAACTGTCGGACCATCCTCCGGAACAATGAGATATATCAACCCCGCCAGGACGGCCAAACCGATAGACAGTGCAATCCATTTGGTGGTGGATTGTGGATCGGAGGTCTTCATCGGTGGGGGAACAAAATACGAGCAGCCATGCTCATTTGCAATTTTTTGAACGCACGTTTCAAGTGGCAGTGATGTGAACAGTAGCATGACAGGGCGCCATCCTGTTCGTCCGGGTGCAACTCCCGGTTGCCACACCATTTGCGGGGCACGGGGCGAAGGGCGTGGGACGAGGGAGTTCGCACAGGAGAGTGAGTTTCTTAGTGCACGAGCTTCCTCGCCCCTGAGATATGTCCAATTGAGCCAAACAAGCGAATGCCGAACACTACTGGCTGGAAGCCTGTCCCACCGTTGTTATGCTCGCGAAAACGATGGATGACATTGCGGTGGCAAAAAGACCGAAGCCGGGTAGAGGGAAGCTCCTCGCATTGAAAATCTCCTTGGTGATTGGATCAACTGCCATCGGAATTCTCGTGTGCGAGATTGCCGTGCGCTTGCTCGGCATGGCGCCCGGCGTGCACGCAATCTGGATGACCGACGACTTATCCATCTACCAGCGTGCCAAGAATCCATTGTTGAACCACGAATTGAAGCCCGGTTTCACCGCGGAGTTTCCCGTGGGGAAAACGTCAGCAAATTCCCATGGACTGCGAGATCGTGAGCGATCAATTGAAAAGCCGGAAGGGACACGGCGGATTGGAGTGTTGGGCGACTCAGTGGTGGAAGGCGTTAACTACGTCAGCGACGAAGACACCATCTCCCGCCATTTGGAGCGGCTCTATGCGGATGAAAAAACCGAGGTGCTGAATCTTGGCGTGTCGGGCTATTGCACGATTGCGGAAGTGGAACTGCTGAAGACCAAAGGCCTGCAGTTTGATCTGGATGAGCTGGTTGTCATTTTCGTTTCCAACGACTTCAACGATGTCGTACCGGATCATACGACCGAGCGTGGGGTGGTGGACCGGCCGGAGTGGTCCAAAAGGTTGTTCCTCAATTCGCACCTTTTTCGCGTGTGCTGTCTCAGGTTCAACTGGTTTCGATTCAACGAGGAATCAAGTCCCTACGCGCGCAATCGGGACGCGATTGGTGAAAGCAATGTCGTCCGTGCCTTGCCCGAACTTCGTGAACTGGCGAATGAACATGGATTCAAACTGCTGATCGCGGTTTGGCCTGCGTTTCTCGACTCTGGGATCAAGAATTATCCCGTGGTCGAAGGCGAAGACCTGCTGGTCGAACGGCTCGCGAAGATGAACGGGATTCAGCTGATTAAGCTGGATCCAGTATTCAGAGAAGCCCTTCGGCAACAGAAAGGCACCCAGACTCCACGGGAAATGTTCTCTGTTCGTGGTGACTCCATTCATCCGAATCCTGAAGCCGCAAAGATTGCCGCGATGGAGTTGCAACGTGCCTTGCCCGAAATTGTACCTCCCCCTTATGCGCCGGGACCAAAGGATGAGCAGGCCATTGCGTGGGCTCGTCGTCTTAGTAATGAATCGACGCCGGTCGCGCCTCGCGACGAGATTGAACGACATTACGCTGCGCTGTCGCGCCAGGTTCGAGGAGATGAGGCCGAAGCCTACGTTTTGGGTTTGGCAGACAAGCTCACCGACAATCTCTTCGTTCAGGAAAAGTCAGGCATGCTGAAATTCGAATCGAAGGAACATGAAGCAGCAGCCAGGTATTTCAGCCGGGCACTGGCGCTCAGTCCGGAAGATCAATCCATCCGCGCGCGACTGATCGTCGCCTTGCGATTGGCGGGCGATGAATCCAGGGCCAAAGCTGTGCTGGAGAACCCTTCGATTGAGAAACCAGCTGCCGGTGATCTCCGCATGTGCCTGGCTCAATTGGAGATCGATGCAGGTGCGCTGACCAATGCGCTCGGGCACTTGAATGCCGCACTCCAGGCGCAGCCGGATTTCCAACCCGCTCATGATCTGAAACTGAAGGTGGAGGAGGATATCCGACGCGCGCGATTTCGGGCGGCTTTCAAAAAGAAATAGGCCGGGCTTCCAGCCTGTCTTTCGCGATGGTGGTGTTAACAGCAGCATGACGGGCTTCCACACCGAAGGTCCGGGTGCAATTCCTGGTCATCCTACCAATTTCAATCAATCAAATGCTCGCCGGTTGAGAACAAGAAGCGGTTCACGGAAGGAGATATGTCCGGTGGCCCAACCAACAGAGGCGTCTGTTTCAAACACAGAAGGTTGTGGGTGCAATCCTACCCGGAGTACCAATTTCGATTTCGTCGACGCGGATGTGAGTCCGCTCAATTTCTACCCTGACTAGCGTCTGTTGACTCTCGGTGGAGCCGGTATCCGAGCCTGTTTAGGGTCTGTCAACATTTTCACCAACGGTTTACCCGTGCACCCAGACGGCAGTTCCACGCGGAGAATAGCCGCCAGAGTGGGAGCGATGTCAGTGATGTAAAACTCGTCGTCGTAGCGGCCGGGTTTCACGCCGGGACCGAAGAAGAGCATCGGGACGTGCGTATCGTAATTGTAGGGCGAACCGTGAGTCGTCCCCCCGCTTCCGTAAGTCGGGATCAAGAATTGTTTGGCGATGAGGATCATGTCCGCGCCGCGTTCTCCGTTGAATCCATTGAACACCGCCCGTCCGATTTGCCCGGGCGCCAGGCCGTCGAGCAGTTGGGCACGACTGTAAGCGGCCTGAAACAGGCCGGTATCAAACGCCCATTCGCGAATGAACTTATCCACGTCCGCAACCGGAATCTTCTTTTCCCGCAGCACGCTGTGGTCATAGATCAATTGTCCGGAGCTGAACTTGGGATACAGGAAGTATTTCGCCGGGCCGAAGTGATCGCTCAACTTGCCCATGAGATCCAGCAGTTGAGTCGCAGCATTGTAGCGACCGCCGGCAATGCCCTGAGCTTGCGCAAACTCCGGTAATGGCGCGACGCCGTGATCGGCGGTTAGATGAATCAACACGTTTTCCAGTCCGATCTTTTGGTCGAGGTAGTCGAAGAACGCGTCGAATTGACGATCGAGTCGAATGATCGTGTCTTGAATCTCATGCGAGTGGGGACCGAAGGCGTGACCAATATAGTCGACCGGCGAGAACGAGACACACAAGAGATCTGTCCGTTCACCGCTTCCCAGGCCTTCACCCTCGATGGCGGCCATTGCGAACTCCATGAGGATTTGATTGGCGAACGGAGTCGGCATGACTGCAGATCGTGTCGTGTTCGTCTTGCTTCCGATCGTATGCGGGAAAACTGCTTTCTTTTCACCAGGCAATGGACGTTCGCCCGGAGCGTCGTCCTCGTAGTCGTATTGATCCGCGGGCAGGAGCCGCGTCCATTTCGTTCCGAGGAATGAACCGGCGCGATCCTTGTTGTTGTAGTCGACCACCCAATCAGGAAGCGACTTGGTGTAGTAGGTACTCGTTACGAAATGTCCGGACTTGGAATCGAACCAGTAGGCCCCGGCGGGTTTGTTTCCCGCGGGCAGGATCGCTCCGCGGTCTTTCATCGAAATACCGATCACCCGTGAGCCGAGGTGCAGGCGCATTTGATCGGCGAGATTGGAGCCGATGAAATTCTTTGGCGAACGTTGGCCATCGATTCCGGTGATTCCAACTCCCTCAACAGATTTGTCCTCGGCACAGTACACGGATTTTCGCGTGCGCTTGTCGAACCACGAGTTGCCGATGATGCCGTGTTCAGAGGGTGGCGCGCCGCTGAGCACGGTCGCATGCCCGGGCGCGGTCGATGTTGGAAAGTAATTATAGCGTCCAAAGGACAACACCGCTCCCTGTTTGTAGAACAGACCAAACCCCCGATCGGTAAATTGAGATTGGAAGCGCTCGAGGTAGTCGTAGCGGAGTTGATCAACGATGATCGAAACGACAAGATTCGGACGTTCGGCGGAGGCCGTGGCCAGGCTCACGCCGATCAAGGCAGCAGACAGCAAAAGATTCTTCATGTAGCGGGGGCGGAGGATCGGACGAATCACCGTGCCGTGTCAATTGACGGGATTGCCTCCCTCAGGCGAATTCTTCACGAAGCATGCGCGCGGCCGCGGCTTCGTTGCGAAGTTTCTCGTAGGCCTCGTCAATCGGGACTACCGCTCCGGATCCGGGCGCGAAACCGCAGTCGGGATTCAGTGTAATGCGTTTGGGATCGATGACCGCAGCAGCCTGTCGCACGCGACTGGCGATCTCTTCGGGTGAATCAATCTTGCCGGGCATGACATCGACACAACCAAGGCCGATTTCAAAATCTTCACGAAGTTGTTTGAGCACTTCGAAATCCCCGGCTCCCGGCGTGGAAAACTCCATGGTGATGTGGTGAACTTTCAAGCGGTTCAACTGTCCGATGATCGGATCAAACGCGCCCGTATGCCCTGCATCACCCCGTGCCCGTGCGCCGGCTCGACGACAGAGATGTTCGGCAAACTTCACTCCTTCGATTCCATCTACAACGTCGTTGATCATTTCCGCGGCAAAGTCTGCATCGCGATCCGGATTATCGCACGCGCACCGGACTTCGGGGTCAACGAACAGGCAAAGATGCGGGTCGTCGATCTGGATGATATCGGCTCCCGCCTCCTTGAGCAGCTCTGCTTCACGGCGCAAAACCGGCACGCAATCACGGACAAAGTCGTCGCGGTTCGGGTAGGCCTTGGAAGATTTCTCGGCGTCCCACATGCGCTCGCCCAACAATGCGGGTGACGGGAGAGTGGCCTTGATCTGCTTGGAGGTGATCGCCTGGACAAAGGTCACTTCCTTCGAAATGAAGCCGGGTGTTTTCGGCGAGAGTTTGTCCGTGACAACGGTCATTGGTCGCCCGTCATCGGCGCGGCTGAGTTCAAATCCGTGCGCCAGTTCTGCGATCACGCCAATGTAAGATTTGCGACGCCACTCACCGTCGGTCACCACGTCCACGCCTGCCTGTTCCTGAACGGCGACGATGTACCGGACCGCGGCATCCATCCGCTTCTCGTATTCCTCCGGCGATACCTCGGTGTCACCCATGATTAGGTCTTTGACAAAATCGGAGCGCGGCATGGAGCCGATGACGGATGCGGGAAACGGTGTGGAGGACATGTCTTGCTGTTTAATCAATCACGATGCGGCCGCGCCATTGCTGACGGCCGAGTTCAAAATCCTGCTGCGTGTCGATTTCCATGTATTCGCCGTCCGTGTCCACATGATACATCGTCACGCCGGCCTCGATCATTTCCTGGAACAATAGAATCTTGTAGGCCTTCTCAAACACCTTGGCTTCGCGAAACGGCCTGCCGGAGTATTCCTCCTTCGCGCGAAGGTAGTATTCTTTCAATTTTTGAGCGCCGGTTTTGTCAAATCGCGCCACGCCCGTATATTCGCCATAGGCGTTCTCGGGCGGAATGCCGCGATGCACTTTGGTCACCGTGCCATTGTTGACGATCACTTTCTCTGCATCATCGGGTGGGTGTTCGGTTCGAAATTCGTAACGCCGTTCCCAACCGGTATCTACCGCCAAAGCAATGGACCCCGGGTGATCGAGCAGTCCCTTGACCAGATTTGCAGAAAAGAGGATGTCCGAGTAACAGCAGATGAACGGCTCATCCATCAAATCCTGCGCATGCATCAGCGATTCGAGGATGTTGTTGTTCGGCCAGTCCTGGTTGTGTCGGAACTTGAAGTGCGGGTAATCGGTGCGAACCTTGTCGATCAGATAGCCGCCGATGAAACAGATGTCGGTGACACCGGCATCGGCGAAGGCTTCCAGTCCCCAGTCGAGCATGCGTTTTCCCTGCACCTCGGCATAACACTTCGGTGAATGGGCCGTGGTCGGCATCAGCCGGCTGCCTCGTCCTGCGCCTATGATGATTGCTCTCACGTCGTCTGCTCGGTTGGAGTTGGCTTGCGATTCCACAAGAAGGCGACCAACACCGCGCCTCCGACGGCGCAGCCGGCCCAGAATGCGAGCGCAGCTGACCAGCCATGATTATCCACCATTATTCCGGTGACTTGATCGCCGGCAAAAGCGCCCATGTAGCCCATGAAATTTACCAGGCCAACTGCGGCTGCCGGCGTTCCGCTCCTGGCCATGTCGATGGCGGCCGTGCCGACCAGCAAAACCTGCGGACCGTAGATCGCAAAGCCCGTGCACATCAACACGATGAGCGCCGCGCCCAGGCCAATTTGCACGACGCTGTAGAAGATCAGCGTCAGTCCGCTGAGCACCAACATCAACATACAGATCAACGGCGCGCGTCGTCCCCCGAAAAATCGATCGGTGATCCAACCGGAAAAGTAGGATCCGAGGATTCCACCCACCGGCAGGATTGCGTATTTGAGAGCGGCCTTGGACACGGACTCGTTAGTGGTTTCCACGAGAAAGGGCAGTCCCCAATCCAGGAAGCCATACCGGCAGGCGTTCAACAGGCCCAAGGTCACGGCCAAAATCCACAAGGCCGGATTGGTAATTGTTACCCGCAGGCTGTCGCGAACGCTTGGCCTACTCGGTTTCGTTTTCTCCTCCTCCGGTGTTTCGTTGTCGGATTTGAGAGCTGAATCCGGTGATTCCTTCAGAAAGAACAGCATGTGAATGCACGAGAGGGTCAAGATTCCCGCAGGGACATAAAGCGCCCCACGCCAACCGAATTTCTCAGCCGCGAATCCCGATACGATGAACGTCAGCGCAGCCGTGGCCTGGTAACCAGTGCCAATGATTCCAATGGAGCGTCCCCGCGATTCCGCCGGGCACCAATTCGCGGCTACCCGCATGCACGGTGTCCAGCCCAGTGCCTGGAAGTAGCCGTTGCAGGCCCAGACAAATACCAGGAAATAGAGCCCCGTTCCGAATCCGAAGACCACGTTCAAGGCGGCCGACGTCAACATGCCAATGGTCAGCAGTTTTCTCGGAGAGATTCGTTCGGCCAGTTGGCCATTCACGAACTGTCCGATTCCATACGCGATTTTCAGCGAACCTAGTATGAAGCCAATCTGCGTCTTGGTGAGTTCAAACTCCTTTTCGATCCCGGGAATGGCCGCCGAGATATTGGTCCGACAGAAGTAGAACGAGCCATAGGTGACGAGGATCACCTAAATGGTGAACGAGCCTCCGCTTGGAAGTGCGGGTTGGCTCTTTGAATCTTCGGCGGCTGCCATCGGGAAGGCCGCATCATCAGCGCCACCAATGACATGTCAAGCAGTGCTCAGTCGCGAACAATTCGTTGTTCGGTGACTTTGCCCGAATCATCCAGTCGGAAGACCAGCCATTCTGAATCGATGCTAGTGAATCCGCGCTCCGGGCCGAGCCAGTAGGCGATATCGTAGTTGCGAAAGAATGCCATGGCTTCCGGTGGTCCCAGCAGTTCAACGACATCGTTGCTCGACATGTTCTCGAATGACCTCGTCTTCAATAGATCATCCACCATGCGGATGCGCTGGGGATCCTTGAAGGTGGACTCCTCCACCCACTTTTTGCGGTCGAAGGCAATCCGCTGGGAGCGCTCCTTGAATGCCGACAGAATCGTCATCCAGATTGGGAATCCAAGCATGGCGATCACCAGGCCGATTACACCCAATCCGATGAGGATCTTGTTTCGCCTTAGCATCAAGAGCGGAACGAAATGCTACTACGCCAAGGCGCCGTTCTTTGGCTGCCGGAGAAACAGCCAATAAGCAAGTGCCAGCATCCCGGCGGCCTTCGCGAGCGGAACGGCAATCATCTTCAGGGGCACGCAGGCCAGGTGATAGCCCTCCAGCAAGGAGAGATTCACAAGCTGCATCGTTGTAATGTGAGGCAGCATGGCAACGCAGGTTGCCAATGCCCAGACGGCCATCAGGGCAACGAACGTTCCACGTGGGTTGGAGAAGGCCCATTTGAATCCCCGGTCCAGTGCTCGCAAACGCTTCTGGCCTTTCTCGGCAAGGAAGTGCCAGAGTTCGTAAATGACGAAGCCAATGAGCAGGACTTTGGTGCCCACGTTGGCCAAAGCCGCAAGGCGGGCGTTCTCAAGGAAGTAGAGCATTGATGCGTCCATCGCCTCGCCAGCCGCGAAGAAGACTTTGAGGACGATCCGCGCGAAAAACATCCCGATCAGGATCCACATCACGCGGTTTGTCCAGATGGTCTTCAGGTTATCCTTCCGGAATTCAGTTTTCAGTTCGGTCGGTGAACCCAGACGACGACTCGCAATCAGGAAGGCTTCCTCCTTCGAGAGCGTCCCGGCCGCAAGGTCAGTAGTGGAGTCGCGGAGATGACCTTCCATCTCGGTCACTTGCTCCGTCGAAAATGATTTGCTGCGAGTCATGCGCTCGCGCCATTGGTTGATAGATTGTTCGAGTTCAAACATGCAGGGGATCCAGTTTCCAGAGTTTTGCCAAGGTATTGTGAACGTTGAGCCATTGCTCGCGTTCCTTCTTCAAAGCCGTCTTGCCCGCACGCTTGATGCGGTAGTATTTGCGTTTTCGACCGGAGTCGCCGGTCTGCCAGAAGGACTCAATGAGTTCATCGCGCTCCATGCGGTGCAGGACCGGGTACAGCATGCCCTCCGTCCACTCGATTTCCTCGGAGGAAAGTTCCTTCACCTGCTGGATGATCTCGTAGCCGTAGCTTTCACCATCGGAGAGAATGGAAAGCACCAGGGGCTTGGTGGAGGCAGCAACGAGTTCTTTCGAAATCACGGAGATACTTATACCTAGAGTTGCTATGTATATCAAGAAGGAGGGCTCAGTTTTATTTTGATCGGTCGGATGCGACGGGTCTGATGGATCGGTCTGATCTGTTCCAAACAACCAAGAACAAGCACCGTGGATAGGGTGAAAGGTTAAACGGTTCAAGGGTTGAAGGCCGATCGGTCTTCTCGCCACCGAGCGCGTTTGCTGGCACATCCCTTTAACCCTTCAACCATTTAACCCCCAAGCAAGAAACCAAAACACTAATGAAGGCGATACTGAACAAGTCAATCGTGATCGATTCAACCACCGATCTGCTCGGCGGTCTTGGAAAGAAGGATTAATCCAATGTAGCAGTCGACGTGCGGAGTCTCAGATGCAGATTGACTGAAGTGAGCTCTCAGGACGTCGGTTGCTACGAAACGGAACAACAGGTTCGTCGAGGCTCCATTTTGTAGCGGAATGAAACTGCCTCCTGTCATCGTGAGAATCGATATTGGTGATGTGGACCTCGCTCCCAGCGTGTGCTTGAAACGACTAAAAGTAGTTGCCGCTGAGGACTAGACTACAAGCACCCCCGAGATTGATCGAAGTCCGTTTGGCCAGATGTTTTCAAACGCGGGGTTTCTTATCGTGTGGTCCTCAGTTGCCACCGTTTTCAATTACACCCACCGGGCACGGTTCCGACTTGATGTCCAGTCACGAAATTGACGAGTCACTTATCGGCGGACAGTTCGAGCAGCTTGCACTTCGTTCTTGCCGCGCCCGCCTTCATTCACACACTAGCCGCCCTTGAACTTGCTGCCGGACATTACCTGGCAGGTTTACGCCGGTGCCTTGTGCGGGGCGTTCTGCATGGGCTTCTCCAAGACGGGATTTCCCGGCTTGGCGCTGGTGAACGTATTGTTGATGGCGGAGCTCTTCGGCGCGAAGCAATCCGTCGGAATCATCCTGCCCTTGTTGATCGTCTGCGACGTGACGGTGTTTCCGATGTTTCGCAAATACGCCACGTGGAAAGAGGTGATTCCGTTGCTGGTGCCGATCTTTTTCGGACTGATCGCGGGCTATCTGGTATTGGGACGGATCGACAACGACATGGCTCGGCCGGCGATCGGCGCAATCATTCTCGTGATGGTCGGACTTCAACTGCTGCGCATCTACAAAAAGGAATTTCTCTCGAACCTGCCAGACTCGTCCGTGTTCCGCTGGGGAAGCGGTTTGACGATCGGGGTTTCCACGATGATGGCAAACGCGGCCGGACCCGCCTACTCGATCTACGCGCTCATACACAAGCTGCCCAAGAACGAGTTCCTTGGAATTGGAGCCCGGTGTTTCCTGCTGGTGAACATCATCAAAGTCCCATTCATGGCCGACATGAACATCATCAACTCCGAGTCACTGCGGATTGATCTGGTTTTGTTGCCGGGCGTATTCGCGGGGATCTTTGTCGGACGAAATGTGATTCAGAAGATTCCCCAGGAGCTCTTCGAGATTTTCCTCTATATCTTTTCAATCATCGCCGGCGCGCGCCTCTTGTTCTTCTGAACCGGGCTGATCGGGCTGGTTCTTGAACAAACTTGAGATCGCTTCAGCGAGCTGCTTCCCCGCGGCATGGGTGTAGTGAACCTGATCCAGATAGACCGGACCTTTCTCCTCCGCGAACATGCTTCCCAACCAGTTCACATTTGCGACGACGGCGGGTTTTTCCTCTCGAAGCTTCAGGAACAATTGATGCAGGCGCTCATAACCATGGGTGATGCTTGAGAACTCAGACGCGTCGGGTGTGAAGGGATAATTGCCCGCGTCTGGTGAGTATTCGTAAAACGGCAGGGGTTGAAGAACGAAGATCGTCTCGATGTTGAATTCTCTGGCGATGGATCGAACCATGCGGTAGTTGGCGAACATCCGCGCAATGATTTCATCTGCGCCGGAGGCCTGCGCTTTCGGCAAATTCGGCAGATCCGGCGCCATGAACTGCTTCAGTTGTGCTGTCAGGATTGGATCCCGATCGGGGAAATAGAAATCGTTGAGTCCGTCGATGAAGACCACCGCGTCGGGCACGATGCCCTGCTGGAGCAGTATTTCGAACAACAACCTTTCCTGGGTCGAATCGTAGAACCCTCGGCCAAAATTATAGCATTGGATATTCGGTAGCCCCCGACGTTTGCGGAAGGCTTGCTGGAGTTCGACCACGAGCGTTTGTGAATTGGCCAGGCCATAGCCGAAGGTCGTGGATCCTCCAAACACGAAAACATTGAAGTTTGACGATTCGATCGGCCAAGGCTGCTCCTCGCTGCCGAGACGATAACCGTTCCTGCTGATTGTCACGTGCTGGTGGTTCACCGCCATTGGCTTGAACTGCACGAAGGGTTCGTAAACGAAGCGCGTGGCGAAACACTGCCGCTGAATTTCGTCGATGATCGCCGCATCCACGCCGGGATAAAACTTCGTGAAATCGACATCCCGGTATTTGGCTTGAATCGTGTTCTTTTCGAGCGAGGAGAGTTGAAAGATCAACGAGGGTGCATCGCTTTTTTTCGCGGGTGGATAGAGCCAGAAGAGCGCCATGCCCATGCCGAGCACCACCGCGAAGAGGACGGCAATGATCTTGTAACAGGCCTGCAGCTTGGGATCGGGCTGGCTCACGTCCGGTGGGATAGCAAGCCCGGGCGCAGGTTTCGAACGAATTCCCACGCGTGGCCAGCAAGACGATCGCAATCAGTCGTGACAGTCAGCCGTCGCAATTCATAACCACCGCATGAATTGCCATCGATTGCTCCTCGCGTTGTTAATCATCGCCTCGCCTTGCGACGCCGCGGAGAAGAAGGCTCCTGCTCCTCCGCCCTCTCCCTTCAACCAACGCTGGTCGATCACCGACTTCGGAACGAACAACACTGGACAGACATACAACAGGGGCGTTTACCAACGCACGTCGAGCCATCGCAGCCACCGACAAGATCTACGTTGAGTTCAAGGTCAATGGCAGCATCCTGGGCACAACCACCAAGGCGTCTGGCAAGGTCTCCGCATCCATTCATGTACGAGGAACGGCACCCTTGAAGAGCGTGACGGTGGTGCGAAACGAAAAAGATGCCAAGACCTTCAGTTCCAAGAGAAACACGCTGACCAATTGGTACGTGGATGCCGATCCACCCAAAGGAGAAGCGCGCTACTACCTGCGGGTCGTGCAGGCAGACGGCAACATGGCATGGTCCTCACCCGTTTGGGTGACGGTTGAATAGCGGGAAGTTGCTACGGCTTGTAATGGTGCCCAATCGTTTCCAGCACCTTGTCCACCACCTTCTCCTGATCGATCATTCCGCTCATGCGGTAGAGCACCTTGCCTTCCTGATCGATCAAGACCGAGAGCGGCAGAGCCCCTGACCATTTCGGATCCAGCGCTTCGGCAAGTTCATCCACATTTGAGCCGGTGAAAAGGTAATTGTTCGTCGTGCGGCCGCCGGCTTTTACCGCAGGACGCAGCCGATCGCTGATCACCGCGCGATGTTTGCTGAGAAATTGACGGGCCTTCTCCATATCGTTCTTTTCATCAAGCGAGATGGTGATGAGCTCGAAGGGGCGCCGACTGAATTTGCTGGCAATGGCGGTGAGGTCCGGGAATTCCTTCACGCAGGGGCCGCACCAGGTGGCCCAGACATTGATCAGGCGCAAATTGTCAGATCCGTTCCTGCGCAGCTTGGCGACCGACTTGGCGTTGATCTCCTCGATCGTCGCCGGGATGGCGTTCCACTTGATCGCCTCGGCGGCCACGTGGGCGCTGCGTTCCTTCCACTTGGTTGAGCATCCGAAGGGACGTGTTTTCGCCACGGGCACGGGCTTGTCGGCGAGTAGGGCTTCGATGGCGTTTTGTGCGTCGGGATGTTTCACCGTGGAAGCATCGGCATAGCGCGAATCATCGAAGCGGCCGTTGTAGCGCAATTTGCGATGCTGATCGAAGATGAACACATGAGGCGTGGCGCGGCAGCCATAGGCCCGGGCCGCAACCTGCTCGTCGCCGTCATAGAGGAAGGGAAAGGTCCAGCCCAGATCCTTCGCGTAGCGTTTGGAATCCTCAAAGGTTTCGTCGTAGGCCGTGTATCCCAACTCGTCAGGACGCAGACCCGAGGCGTGATTCGGATTGATCGCCACGATCCCAAAGTCCCTGTCCGCCATATCATCGACCAGATTCTGCAGGCGTTTCTCCACCCCATGGGATACCGGACAGTGTGTTCCCGTGAACAAGACCATCAACACCTTGGGTTTCTTGAAGTCGTTCAAGGTGTAGCGCTTTCCGTCCACACCGGGCAGGGAGAAGGCTGGCGCAGATTCACCAATCTGAAGGTCCTTGAATCCCTTCGGCAGATCGCGCGTGCCTGCGTGGGCGTTCAATGCGAGCAGCAGTTGTGCGGAAAAGACGAGTGGGATCAGGCGGAATACTCGATTCATGCCAGGGAGGCTAGCGGTCAGCGCCGGGCATTCAACCCATTTACGGGTCATCAATTGGCGGGCACAGGCCAGACGATGTCCGGTGAATTGATGAGATTGCCTCCCCAGGAAGCTCCACCGTCGTCGAGCGCGTTTTCGCCGACGCTGTATAGAGTCCAGTATTCTCCGCTTGCGCGGTATCGGAGCGGTTTCCGGTCGAACGGATCTCTGCGAATTGCTGGCATGAACCCCGGGACCAGATCATCGAGACTGGCAGGCCAGGCTCCGCGCCTCCGTTGGAAACGATGTATCGAAATTGCAGTTTCCGCCAACCGCGTGACCGCGTCAGCCTGCAACGATCGAACAGTCTCCCATGCACTACTGCACTGCCTGGCAGTCCCGCTCCCACCACCCAATCGGCGGAAAAACTCAAGGGATATGGCACGCTCCAACTGCAATGCAACCGGCAGGTCCTCTGAGAACTGCAGCGAACGCCATCGACGCGCCCATTCCATTCTACGAGATGTTCATCGCTGAATCTTCCATCCTGCAGCGCCGCCCACGTTGCCCTGAACGCCAGCATGGCTCGCGCCTGTCTGATCCTCTCGGAGATCACGAAGCGTTCGTTTCGCAGACCTTATACTATGCGATGCATGCCGAGAAGATGTTCGTGTGCTGCCGGGATCCGGTCGGCACGCAGGTGGTAGACGAAGCCGACGTTCATGAGTTGATTCACGGAGCTGCCCCGCATGCCGAACCACGTGAAGTCCATCATGTCTGCAAAGCATTTTCCATGATCGTAGCCGGACTGGAGACCATCTCGCTGTAATGCACCGAGCAGGGTTTGAATCACGTTGGTGTGTGGGGCGACGAGGTGTAGGAAGCTTCCCCAGTCATTGGTGGCCTCAACGGTGTCGCTTCCAATGGCGTCCCAATAAGACCACTTCCACTCCCTCACTTCGAACACACTGCGCTGCACACCGTTGCCCAGTTGGCGATAATATTTTGGTGTGCTTTTCCGAACAGATTCGGCGTTTTCTATTTCATTTGAGAGCACCATGATCACCGTATGGGCATTGTTCGTCGGATCGAAGGAAGGCGGGACAAGATCAGCGACCCGGGCCGTCTCACCACGCGATTGAATCTCGTCAATGCGCTGATTCAGTCCGTTGATTCCGCCCAGACGAAGCCCAATTGGAATGCCCAGAATAGAGAAGGCGATCACGCCACAAATCAACCAACGGCGACGGAATACCTCCCGTCGATTCTTTGACGCTTCATCTTCCAGACGTTCCTTACCCACGACTTCGGATCATCCCAGAGCGGTTCTGCGGGAGCAAGTGAACTGATGTGAAGATCGCTCACTGTCCGCTCGCCGTGTGTGACTGAAAGTGGCGGCAATGGCGACAGCAAGCACAACTGAAACCAAACGTCTTTTGTCGCGCAGATTCACGCAAACTATTGCAATGCCCCGTCTTACTGACGCATGCAAGAAATTGTGATGCGCCCCCGCTCGCCGGCATATGCACAATTGAATTGAGGCGAGTTCGCCGGTGCGACTAGGCTTGCGGCTTCAGATGACCATTCTGGACGAGATCGTTGAGTTCAAGAAAACCGAGGTGGCGCGTCTGCCGAAACGGCCGATCACCGTTGAGCTGTTGCGGGAGGCAATGGGACGGCGGGGTAAGAATCGGGATTTCCTTGCTGCGCTTGCCAATCCCCGGGCCGGCGATGTGGGATTGATTGCCGAGGTGAAGAAGGCCTCTCCTTCCAAGGGGATCATCCGTCCGGATTTTGCGCCGGTGGAAATTGCCCGGGAGTATGAGGATTCCGGGGCCAGTTGTCTTTCCGTCCTGACGGACGAAAAGTATTTCCAGGGCTCGCTCGACTTCCTGAAATGCGTTCGCGAAGCGGTGAGTCTGCCCCTGTTGCGCAAGGACTTCATGGTGGATGAGCGCCAGTTCCTCGAGGCAATCGAGTGGGGCGCCGATGCGATTCTGTTGATCGTCTCGTGTCTGACGGACGACGATCTTTCGCACTTTCACAAGCTGGCCACGGGCGCGGGATTGACGGCCCTCGTGGAAGTGCATGATGCGGATGAACTCGATCGCGCGCTTGCCGTAGGTGCGAAACTGATCGGCGTCAACAATCGCGATCTCAAGACTTTCACCGTGGATCTGGAAACCACGGTTTCACTCGCAGGAAAAGTTTCGGAACAGATTGCTTCCGGAGAAATACTGTTTGTCGCCGAGAGTGGCATTCACTCGCGCGGCGATGTGGAACGACTGACCGCATGCGGAGCAAAGGCGATTCTCGTGGGCGAATCGTTGATGCGCGAAACGGACCTGCGCGCGAAGGCCCATGAACTGATCGGAATCAACTAATGGACGCTGGCATCAAACAATCACTCGAACGCGGGATGGTCATTCCCGCTTGCCCCCTCGCACTGACGAACGAACGGACCTTTGACGAACAACGTCAACGCGCGTTGATCCGCTACTACCACGCTGCTGGCGCCGGCGGTTTGGCGATCGGCGTTCACACAACGCAGTTTGCCATTCGTGACCCGCAGCATGGTTTGTACAAGCCGGTGCTCGAACTGGCGAAGGACGAACTCGATCAATGCGATGCGACCGGTGAGAGAACGATGGTTCGTGTTGGTGGTATCTGCGGACAAACGGCGCAAGCCGTTCGAGAAGCGGGTGTGCTTGCTGAACTCGGGTATCACGCCGGGCTTCTCAATCTTGGGGCCTTGGGTGGTTCGAGCGATGAGGAGTTGTTCGAGCATTGCAAGGCGGTGGCCGAGGTCATTCCGGTATTCGGTTTTTACCTGCAGGCATCAGTGGGCGGTTGCGAACTGCCCTTCTCGTTCTGGCGACGTTTCGCCGAGATCGAGAACATTGTGGCCATCAAGATTGCTGCGTTCGACCGATACCAGACCATCGATGTCATTCGCGCCCTGGCCGAGACCGACCGCTCGGACATCAGCCTCTACACGGGCAATGACGACAACATTGTGATGGATCTGCTGACGCCGTATCGCTTCGATGTGGACGGCAAGCCGGTGGAACGCAGATTCGTGGGTGGCCTGCTCGGCCATTGGGCGGTGTGGACGAGCAAGGCGGTGGAGTTGTTGGAGCAATGTCATCGCATCGTCGAGAAGAACGATCCCGTGTCACAGGACATGTTGCGTCTGGCGAATGAGGTCACCGACTGCAATGCGGTCTTGTTTGATGCCTCGCATGATTTCCGCGGGTGCATTCCAGGACTGGAGGAAGTTCTGTGTCGGCAGGGCTTGCTGTCGAACAACTATTGTCTCGATCCGAAAGAATTGTTGAGTCCCGGCCAGGCGGAGGAAATTGATCGAATCTGTCGGGCATATCCGCATTTGACGGACGACGAGTTCGTGACTGCGAATTTGAAGGGCTTCCTCAGTTAGGCCGATCAGAAAAACTCCTTCTGCGCTGGAGGTTTGAGCGGGGCAAAACTCATGCGGTGGATCGCACACGGACCATGTTCGGCGATCGCGGCCAGGTGGTCCTTTGTTCCGTAGCCCTTGTGTTTTGCGAAGCCGTAGGACGGATACTCACGATCATATTCCACCATCATGCGGTCACGGGTGACCTTGGCGAGGATGCTCGCAGCCGCAATGGAAAAGCTGAGCGAATCGCCTTTCACGATTGCGGTTTGCGCAGTGGTCAGGGTCTTCACCGGCTTGCCGTCCACGAGGGAATGAACGGGCAGCTCTGGCAGTTTCGCCAGTGCTTCGTTCATGGCGCGAAAGGTCGCCCGGAGGATGTTGATGGAATCGATCGTGGCGGCGTCGATGCTTGCGACTCCGCCTCGCACCTTGTCATCCGACGTGAGCGCTTCGAACAAGGAATCGCGTTTTCGCTCTGGCAGTTTCTTGGAGTCGTTCAATCCAGTGAGCGATTCGGGCAATCCGTCCCGGATATAATTGCGGGGAAAGATGACCGCAGCTGCAACCACAGGTCCGGCGAGAGGGCCGCGTCCGGCTTCGTCGATGCCGGCCAATGGGTAAACGCGTTTGTCCAGGAGATCCTTCTCATATGAGAAGCGGTCCGGCTCAGCCATCCTGCCTGGCCGCCTTCCCTTGCGCGGCCTGGTTGACCAGATAGAGAACTGCCATGCGCACAGCCAGGCCGTTGGTGACCTGATCAAGGATCACCGAGCGTTCGCAGTCCGCGATGTCGCTGGCGATCTCAACACCACGATTGATCGGGCCGGGATGCATGATTAGCGCGTCCGGCTTGGTCTTGGCGAGCCGCGCATGGTCGAGGCTGAACAACTTCGCGTATTCGCCGATGCTCGGAAACATCGTCTTGCGCTGCCGTTCGTGCTGGATGCGGAGAAGATTGACGACGTCGGCGTTTTCGATCGCGCGGTCGATGTCGTAGGTCACCGTGCAGCCCATTTGTTCGAATACCTTGGGCACGAGCGTGGAGGGCCCGCAGAGCGTCACGTTTGCACCAAGACGTTTCAGAGCCCAGATGTTGGAACGCGCGACGCGGCTGTAGAGAATGTCACCGAGAATGGTCACGTTCAGTCCTTTGACCTCGCCCTTGTGCTCGCGGATGGTGAAGACGTCGAGCAGGGCCTGCGTGGGATGTCCGTGGGCGCCGTCTCCGGCATTGATCACACTCCCGTGCAGGAAGCGCGCGAGGAAATGCGCCGCGCCACTCGCCTCGTGCCGCACGATGAAAATGTCGGCGTTCAGGGCTTCGAGATTTCGGGCGGTATCCTTGAGGGTCTCGCCCTTGCGAAGGGAAGATGCCTCGGTGGTGAAATTGACGATGTCCGCACTGAGGCGGGTGGCAGCGAGTTCGAAGCTGATGCGCGTACGGGTGCTTGGTTCCGCAAATAAGTTGACCACGGTCTTGCCGCGAAGAACGGGTGATTTCTTGATGGAACGTTCGCCCACCGCCTTAAACTCGCGGGCGGTGTCCAGAATCGTGATGACTTCCTCCGGAGTGAGGGATTCGATATCGAGGAGATGTCTGCTGTTCCAACTCATTGTGCTTCCATGAGCACGGCGTCTTCTTCTTCACCCAGATGGACCGTGATTCGATTGCCTGCGTCGGCCTTGATCTCTTTTCCGCAGAAGTCCGGCTGAATGGGTAGTTCCCGATCACCCCGGTCAACCAATACGGCGAGTTGAATGGCCTTGGGACGGCCAAAACTGTTGAGGGCATCAAGCGCGGCACGGACGGTCCGGCCGCTGGCGACCACGTCGTCGACCAGAATAAGAAATTTGCCGTCGATGTCATCGGGAAGTTCGGTGTGATGGATTGCAGCCGGTGCGCGGGTCGAAAGATCGTCGCGGTGCATGCTGGCATCGAGTGTGGCTGCTGATAGTTCGGCTTTCCAGATGGCGGAGAGCTCTGTCGCAAGCCGCTCGGCAACGGACACGCCACCGCACTGAATGCCGACGATGACTACGTCATCGGCCCGGGCATGGGCTTCGGCGATTTCATGCGCCACCCGCGCGATCGCCAATTGGATCGCACCGGCATCCATCACTTGTTTGACAACCGGCATTTCGAAGTCGCGGGAGTGTAGGGGCAAGGCTGTGATAGGGGGAGATAAAAAGCCTCAAGCTTCAGTTCGAGTGTGTGATTAGAAGCGGTGACGATGGCAACAGTGTCTGGAGATGTGACCAGAAGTTGTGGATGAGAGTGTGACGGGCATGCCAACTTGGGTTTGCTAAAAACCTAATGAAAGGCACCCAAATGAACACCCCCGCCACGAGGCAAA
>PBAL01000095.1 GCA_002715965.1 Verrucomicrobiales bacterium
ATCTGCGGAATTGCCACCGCCGCTGGAAGACTAGCCAATCGAATCGGCCTTCAAGGTGGTGTCGCGGTATTTCTCCACGAGGTCGTCGTCGAGTTCGACGCCGAGGCCGGGGCCATCAGGGGCTTTCGCGTTGGGGAGGCCGAGGTCGAGCGGGGTCTTGAGGAGGTCGGATTCGTGATACCAGGGGCCGACGTAATCGCCGGGGAATTGCTCGGCGCGGAAGGCGTCGCAGGCGATGCCGACGTGGAGCATCGCGGCGGTGCCGGGTCCGAGTTCGAGGTTGCTGCCCATGGTGACGGCGAGGCCGGCGGCCTTGGCGATGGCGGCGATTTCGAGCGTGGGCGTGATGCCGCCGTGTTTGCCGGGATAGACACTGAAGATGTCGGCGGCGTGGTGTTGGACCATGCGGATGGCGTCGGCGGGGGTGAAGACGCTTTCATCGGCCTTGATGGGGATGTTGGTGCTGCGGCGAAGTTCGGCGAGAGCTTCGGCGTCGTGGCGCGGGATGGGTTGTTCGCAGAAGTAGAGATTGAATGGCTCCAGTTCGGCGAGGAGACGGCGGGCGGTGGGGATGTCCCAGCCCTCGTTCGCGTCGATGCCAATCGGAATGTCCGGTCCGGCGAATTCGCGGACGGCGCGGATGCGGGCGACGTCATCGCCGGGGCCGACTTTCACCTTGAGAGTCTTCACGCCCCAGTCGAGGAAACGACGGGCAAGGACGACGGCGGCATCGGGTTCAACGGCGCCGATGACGAGCTTGATAGGGAGTTCGTCGCGGACTTTGCCGCCGAGGAGTTGATGGACGGGGACGCCGGCGGCTTTGCCGGCGAGGTCCCAAAGTGCCATGTCGATCGCGGCCTTGGCGAAGGGGTTGCCGACGAGGACGCGATTCAATTCGCGCATGAGGGCGTTGACGTTGCGCGGGTCTTGGCCGAGGAGCAGCGGCGTGAAGAGGTCACGGATGACGGCGAGTCCGCCGGGACGGGTCTCACCGGTCCAGGTCGGGGAGAGGGTGGCTTCGCCGAGGCCGAAAATACCCTCGTCGGTGTGGATGCGAACGAGCACGTACGGCGAAACGACGTGGGCGCCGTGCGAGGTTTTCATGGTCACTTCCGCCTTGATGGGGACGTGGACCGGGATGGTTTCGACTTCGGTGATTTTCATGCGTATTCGGGCAGGAAGCGTTTCCAGTTTTCGTGGAGGATGTTGTGGATGATCTCGTCGGAGACACGCGGGAGGTTGGTGCCTTCGACGACGTCATTGATTTTTTGTTGGCCGGCGACGACCTGCTCCGGCGTGGCGCTGGGAAAATCGCTGCCGAAGATCAGTTTGTGTTCCACGCCGTATTCGATGGCGCTCATGAAGGCCTGATAATGGCGCAACGGGCGGTAGTGCAGCGCGGAGATGTTGGTGAAGAGATTGGGGTGCTTGCGGATCAGGACGACGCATTCGTCCTCCCAGGGATGGCCCATGTGCGAGATCACGAGCCGCAGATCCGGGCAGGCGACGGCGATGTCTTCGAGCTGGATCGGGTTGGCGTATTTGAGCGGGCCGGGACGGACGAAGGACGTGCCTTGGTGCACGTTCACGGGGATGCCGAGCGACTCGGCTTTCTTGAAGAGCGGGAGATGTTTGGGGTCTTGGGGATCCCAGTTCTGGTAGATGGGCGAACACTTGAGTCCGCGCAGTCCAAGGTCGTTTACGTAATGCTCGAGTTGCTCGACGCAGTCGGCGTCGTTCGGATCGACGGAGCACCAGCCGATGAAGCGTTCGCTGTGTTCGCGAACGAATTTGGCGATGAGTTCCTGGTCGGCGTTGATGCCGCAGAAGGGCGCCTTGATGCCGAAGACGACCACCCGGTCCATCGCCTTGGTCGCTTCCAGCAGTTGTTCGGGCGTGGAATCGAAGGCGTTCTTCTCCGGCGTGTCGCTGCCGGCGAAATACACGTCCTTGCTCAGGCGCATCTTGGCCTTCTTCGCCTCGAGCGCGAAATCGACGAACTCATCCGAGAGATGGTCCGGGTACCACATCAGGTTGGTGTGGGTGTCAAACATCCGGTCGCTTTCCGATCTGTGTGTTGGGGTTGACGCCGAGCCAGAGCAGCGCGGCGAGAATGTAGAACGCGGCGTTGACCCAGACGGCGATGTCCCAGTTGCCGTTGGTCGCCTTGATGTGGTCGATCAAGCGCCCGATGAAGGGCGAGATGCAGATGCCCGCGAGGCAACCGGTGCTGTTCATGATGCCCATTACGAGTGCGGAGTTCTTTCCGCCCATGTCGATCGACGCCGCCCACGGACACGGAATGGAGATGCCGGAGAAAAACGCCCCGATCGAGATCACCAATACCAAGGCCGCAGCCGTGCCGGTGTAGGTCGAAGCCACCGCGAAAAGGCCTGCCATGGTCAGCGCGACGACGGAGGTGCCGCAGCGACTGATGCGCTTGGAATTCGTCCGTTTATAAAGTCCATCGATCACCGCACCGCCGCAAAGCGAACCGACGATCACGCCGATCAACGGCCAGGTGGTGAGCATGCCGGCGTCCGTCTTGGTGATCCCGTATTTGTATTCGAGGAAGGCGGGGAAGAAGGTGACGTAGAAATTATAGCCGGCGGCCTTGAACAGCAGTTGACCGCTGAGCGCCCAGGTCGCGCCTTGACGAACAGCGGTGGGCCAATGGAACGGTTCGGGCGTGGCGTCGCTTTTTTCCGCTTCACCCGCGGCGATCAGTTTGCACTCGGCTTCGTTGGCCCCGCGATGCTCCTGTGGTCGTGTGCGGAAGATGAAGTAAAAGGCGACGGCCCACACGATGCCGACCAGCGAATAGGTGCGAAAGATCTCGCGCCAGCCATGGTCGTCGAGCAGGTGCGCGGTCAGCCAGATCGTGATCACGCTGCCGATCGACATCGACATCGTGATGATCGAACTCGCCTTGCCACGAAACGTGACCGGGAACCAGTCTTTTACCGCCTTCGCGCCATTGGGCACCAGACCCGCCTGCGCCAGTCCGAACACGAAGCGGCTTACGATCATCGCGCCGAGTGAAGAGACCGCCGCTGTGATGATCGTGCAGAGCGACCAGACCACGCTCAACACCGGCATGACCGTGCGTGTGCCAAACTTCTGCCCCAGCCAACCGCCCGGCACCTGGCAGATCAGGTAACCGGCCGAGAAGGCGCCGTAGAGATATCCGAACTGCTCGTTGTTGAAGCCGAGTTCCTCCTGCATCGTCGTGTTCGCCACGCCGAGGCAATGCCGCGTCAGGTAGGCGCTCGCCGCGGCGAAGGCGAGCAGCGGCAGGACGACGTAGCGGATTCGGGTCGGCCGCGCGTCAGTTGGATTGGAGGTAGGTTCGCTCAATTTTTGCAGCCACAGTTCCGACGCCGTAATAACCGACGGAGAGCCGGCCGACATGGGTCAACAGGTCGTAGGCCTTCCAGCGATCCCAGTCAAACTCCGCTTCCATCCACTGGATCAAACGCGCATAAGCCTCCGCGACCGCCTGCTCCATCGGCGTACCGGTCGCGATCGTCATAATCTCGTCCGGCGCCTCGATGCGCGGACTGGGAAGCTTCTGCTGTTTGCGAAGCTCGATCGTGATCGTGGTCTCGGCGGCCATTTCCAAACCAGTGGCGGAAAGTTCGCCGTGACCCATCGCGGCATGCGCGTCGCCCAGGTAAAGCAAACCGCCTTCGACAAACACCGGCAGAACCACCGTCGCACCGGGCGCGGTCTCAATGATGTCCATGTTCCCGCCGTGCGGGCCGGCGGGAACCGTCGTGGGCACGCCCCAATCCGGTGTCGTGCCGATGCAGCCCAACATCGGCGCAAAGGGAATCGTGATCTCGTCGCTCCAGTGAATCTTCCCTTCGCGAATGGGACACACATGTCCGCCGGGCGGGACGTCATCCCCGAGCCATTCCGCCAGCCGACGCGGATGTCCGGTGTAAGTTGCGCATTGGTCGTCGCGAGGATGGATCTTCTCGATCGTCACCGCCAAGGCATCACCCGGCTCCGCGCCTTCCACGAAGATCGGACCGGCGACGGGGTTGCTGAAGGGCATCTTGGACTTGTCACGTTGGTCGCCGGGTTTGCGAAGCTGGCCGGAGAGCGCGTCCTCCGATTCCACCAACACCTGATCACCCGCTTGCACCCGCGCGCGCGGTTCGTGGTGGCGGCTGAATTCGTAGCGCAGGGGTTCGGCGGAAACGCAATGCATGGTGTCAACCCTCGCGGATGAAACGACGCGCCACATTCGCGGTGATACGCGAGACGTGTTCGTCGACGAGCAGCGAACTGTTCCAACTGATGCTCGAGGCGGAGAAGGCCGCGCCGCCGCTTTTGGTATCGTAGGTGATCATGTCGGCGCCGCCGTCGTCGACGTTCATGCCCTTGGCGATGCGATGGACATTCTTCGGCGAATGCTCACTGACCTTGTCGGTCTCATGACCCGAAGCGCCGCCGAAGCAACGCATGTGCTGGCTCTTCTCGCCGAAAATGTCGCCGTTCTGCAAACCCGTTCCCGCAAATGCCCAGTGATCCGCATCTTCCACGCGGAACGGGGCGCCGGTCATCGCGCCGGCATCCGTGTAAACCACTCCCAACAAGTTCGCCTCGCTCTCAAGTCGTTTGTGCATGCGGCTTTCGCAGCCGGCCGGCGTCGTGCCGCCGCACACTTCGTTGTAAACCTTCATCGTTCCCGCATCGAGGAACTCGACCTCGCAGTTTAGACCGTTGCCTCCGAGATACATGAGCCGGCCGCCGCGGTTGAAGACCCAGTCCTTGAGATTGAGATACATGTCGCGGCTCCAATATTCAGGGTGCGCGCCGGTGAGCAGGACGTCGTATTGATCGAGATCGAGAACACCTTCGTGCAATTGCGTTTCGCCATAGACATCGTGCTCGATTCCCTCGCGCTCCAGCCACGCCAACAGTCGCCAATCCACCGGCGCGGTGTGACTCCCTTGCCGACCCTCGATCGGGCCATCGACTTCGCATTCCGGGTCGATGAAGGAAATCGGCTCCGGTCGATCGAACGACAACGGCGCGTAATCCGTCACCGCATAGGCGTGATGTTTGGTGTCGGTGTAGCGTTGTAGTTCAAGCCGGGCGTTCACGGTCGGGACGTCCGGCAACTTGTCCGCGTGGATGTAATTGCTGCGACCGCCGAAATTGTTGTAGGCGTTCCAGTTGATGTTTGCCATCAGGGCAACGGCCTTTGCGGTCGGCTTCTTCGGCGCGACAATCCAAGGGAAGTTGAAGAACTCACCAACCTCGTTTGCCGCGTGCATGTAGTACAAACCAGTTCGTTCCGGCGCCTCCGTCATCTGCCCGTGGACGCGTGAGATGAAACCGTGCTTGTTCCACTCCACGCCCGTCTGAGTGTAATCACCATCCGGCGTGATCTGCGTCACGGCCCGTGGACCGTGCTCGTCAAACCAACCCAGCCGACGCACGAACTCCCTCTCAAATCCATAGCGAAAAAGCTCAAGCTTGTACGCCGTGGGCGAATGACAGCGAAACTCCGACTTCTCTCCCGAGCGCACACACTTGGGCCACATGTAGCCCAGCAGTTTCTCGCTCAACAAACGAAACTGATAAACCTCCCCCTCCACGACCGCCATCTTGACCCGCTTCTGCCCGTAACCCTCTTTCTGAATGCTCACCGTATATTCGCCCGGCGCCAATTCCGCATGCACCGAGCCGCTCGCCCGCGAACGCGCCGCGACGGATTCGCCCTGTCCGTTCACAAATTCCAGCGCGACATCACAAAGCGCCAAATACCGTTCGTCGCTGACATAGCCGATCAACATGGGATGAATGAACCTTGTCGCCGCGGACCGCCGACACAAGCAGTTTTTGAGCAATCGCAAACGAATCTCTGCGAGGGCGGATCCTGATCGCGTTCACGAAGCACTGTTTTACCACGAGTTCATCCAGCAGCGGCAAAACCGACCGTAGGCACGGCCAAAATATGATTCCGCTTTTTTTTCCGAAAAGTTATAGTCGCTTTCGATTGAACCGACTGATTCCAATCCTGCTCCTGGCTGGAAGCGTTCATCTCCACGCGAATTATGTTACGCAGGTGCGCGCCGATCGGCCGGTGGCGTGGTGGTCGTTCGAGGAGGTCAGCGGAATCATCTTCACCAATCGCAATTCCGGCCCGGCAGGAAAACGTCACGGGGTGAACTCTGGAAAGGGTGTCCGGGGCGCTGGATTGGAATTCGCGGGTGGCGACGCGCGCGTTGATTTCCAGCTTGATGACCTGCAGGACCGTGGCCTTGAGCAGATCTTCAATCGCTCCTTCACCCTTGAATTCTGGTTGCTGGACGAGGCCGCCAAGCCGGACAACCGGCGCAATTACTCGCTCTTCTACAAGGCCGACTCGAAGGCGTTCACGCACAATTCACTCTGGCTCTATCGGGCTCGCGGTGACGGCAACTATTACTTTCGCATTCGCGGCCGCGGGGATGACGGACTGATCCTGAAGATTCCCAATCCCGCCGGCAATCATCAGCCGGGAGATCTCCGCTGGCATCACTTGGCAATTACCGTCGAACTCACCGGTTCGAAACGGTCGGCCATCGCCTACCTTGATGGGCAGGCCGTCGCCCAAACAGAAAACAGTGGACCGGCGGAACTCTTCGACAACTCCGGTCCGCTCTTGTTTGGGAGCAGTTACCATCGCGGTTCGCCCTGGCGCGGCTCCCTGGACGAGTTGGCCATTTACGACCGCGCCTTGTCGCCCGCCGACATCATTCGCCATCACGAAGCCGGCCGCTTGGAACTCAATCCCCCGCCTCCCCCCCAGAAGAAGATCAGCCGCGAGGAACATTTCGAATTGCACGTCCGACCGTTGCTGGTTCAGAAGTGCGCCGATTGTCATTCCGGCAAACCGAGCGCCAAGAACCGGCTTTACGTGTTGTCCCGCGACGCGCTCTTGCGCGGTGGTGACTACGGGCCAGCCATTGTGCCGGGAGATTCCGAAGCCAGTCTGTTGTTGGAGTCGGTGAAACGGATCCACAAGGAACTCAAGATGCCGCCTGACGCGAGCGATCGGCTCACCGCGCGCGAAATCGACCACCTCGTCACCTGGGTCAACGACGGTGCTTATTGGCCGAAAGAGGAAGACAAGCCGGCGACCACCTTCGCCAAGACCGGGCCTGAGACAATCACGACGGATCATTGGTCGTTTCAGAAGCGAGCAAAGCCGCTTCCGCCGCGCGAGGCACCGCCGGAATGGTCCACGGCTGATATTGATCGCTTCCTGCATCGCAAGCATCGGGAGAACCAGGTCATCCCGACGGGCCTCGCTGATCGACGAACCCTGATTCGCCGCGCCACCCTCGACCTGATCGGCTTGCCACCCACGGCCGATGAAGTGGCTTCGTTTCTCGATGATCCGGCGGATGACGAAAAGGCCTTTGCCAAGCTCATTGATCGCCTGCTGGCTTCCCGGCATTACGGCGAACGCTGGGGCCGCCATTGGCTTGACGTCGCCCGCTATGCCGACACGCAGGGTGATGTCGGAGATTACCCGATCCCCGCGGCCTACAAGTATCGCAACTGGGTCATCGACGCCCTCAATCGCGACATGCCCTTCGATGAATTCATCCAACGCCAGATCGCCGGGGATATCATGGCCGAACAGGAGAAGTCCGAGACAAGCGCCCGCGAATCGATCATCGCCACCGGTTTTGTTGCGCTCTCTCGCCGCGTTGGAAATACCAAGACCGAGGATCGACACCTGATCATCGAGGACACGCTCGATACCATCGGCCGTGGCGTCCTGGGCCTCACGCTTCGCTGCGCCCGTTGTCATGATCACAAGTTCGATCCCGTGCTCAACCGCGATTACTACGGCCTGTATGGTGTCTTTGCCGGCACGCGTTATCCCTGGATGGGTGCGTCCGATTCCAAGTCGCCTTCCGATCTCTCGCCCGGCCTGCCGGGAGTCGAACCTCGCAAGAAGACTGAGGAATACTTCCGCCTGCTCACCCGCTACGAATACCAGATCAACAATCACTTTCGTCCCTGGCTTAAGCCCACTCTTACCGCCTACAAGAAAGTCACCGCCCAAATCGACGCGGCGAAGAAGAAGGGCGAAGACACTTCCAAACTTGAAACAGAACGCGAGCGCCACCTCGGCATCCGCGGGGGCAAGTTTCGCGAACTGATGCTCCACGGATTGAAGTGGCTGCAGAAGGAGAAGTTCACGCTCGCCCATCGGCCAGCTTACGACTTCGTATTTGCTGTCAGCGAAACCAAACCCACCGACACCCGCATTCATTTGCGCGGCAACCCGAAAGTCCTCGGCGAACTCGCCCGCCGCAGCGCCCCACTGGTGATGGGCGGAGAGTCCTTCGCCAGCACTTCCCAATCCGGCCGACTGGAGCTGGTGCGTTGGTTGACCCGCGACGATCATCCGCTCACGCCGCGCGTGATCGTCAATCGCGTCTGGGCCCAACACTTTGGCCGCGGCCTGGTTCCCACGCTCGATGACTTCGGTGCGCAGGGGCAAGTGCCGAGCCATCCTCAACTTCTCGATTGGCTCGCAAATCGTTTCGTCGCCGAGGGCTGGTCGCTCAAGCAACTGCACCGCCGAATCATGTTCACCCGTGCCTATCGCCTGAGCGGCGAACGCAGTGAGGCCAACCTCAATCGGGATCCGGAAAACCAATGGCTCTGGCACTTTCCGCGTCGGCGTCTGGAGGCCGAGGCTATTCGCGATTCGATTCTCTTTGTCGCCGATCGTCTCGACACCGAACCCGGCGGCCCGCACCCGTTCAAGCCCTGGTATTCCAAACGCTACAGCCTCAACGGTCCGTTCAACGAAACCTACCCCACCCGTAAACGCAGCGTCTACATGGTCACGCAGCGCATCTTTCGGCATCCCTTCCTCGGCCTGTTCGACGGCCCCGACACCACCAGTTCCACCTCGCAGCGAAAGACCTCCAACAATCCCGGTCAGGCTCTCTACCTGATGAATTCGGAATTTGTCCGTGAACAGTCACTGTGCTTTGCCGATCGCGCCCTGGAACAACCGGGCAGCGATCGCGAGAAGTTGCAATGGATCTGGAAGCGTTGCTATGCCCGCTCCGCGGATGCCGACGAACTCGCCCTGGCCACGGCTCATATTGAGCGCTACGCAAAAAACGCTGGCAGCCGGGAACACGTCCGGCGCGAAGCCTGGGCCAGCCTTTGTCGCGCTGTCCTCACCAGCAACGAGTTCTTTCACGTCGATTGACATTGGCTATCATTGTCCGCCGCATGAGCCAGACCCGCCGTCAAATGCTGAAGACCACTGCCCTCGGAGCGGGCGCGGCCGGTCTGCCGCCTTTGGCCTCCGCGGCTCCGCATGCGCGGCCGCATGCCAAGCACGTCATCGTGCTCTACATGTCGGGCGGTTATTCACACGTCGACACCTTTGACCCCAAGCCGCGGCTCTTCCGCGAACACGACCAATCCATCGGCCTTGAACGCAAGGCCGGCGTCTCCAGCCAGCCCAAGGTTGAGCGCTTTCTGAAAGCACCGCTCTGGGCCTTCAAACCCAACCGCCATTGCGGCACCGAAGTCAGCGAACTGTTCCCGCACATTCGCGAGCAGATGCACGAGATTGCGTTGATCCGCTCGATGCACGCTGACCATCGCGATCACGGCGAGGCTACACTTCAATTGCACACCGGCAGCACCGGCTTCGCGATGCCCAGCCTCGGTTCCTGGCTCAGCTACGGACTCGGCAGCTTCAATCCCAACCTGCCCTCCCACGTCGTCATCTCCGAACACCGCCCCTACAACGGCCCGCAGATCTGGGACTCCAATTTCCTCCCGTCCAAACACGCCGGCGTGCAGGTGAAACCCGGCAACGATCCGATCCCCAACCTGAAGCCCGCGACGCCCAAGCAATTGCAAAACCTCGAACTCGATCTCCTGCAATCGCTCAACCGTCGTCACCTTTCACGCACCGGTCCGGACGCCCAACTCAGCGGACGCATGGCCTCCTTCGACACCGCGCGCGGTCTGCGCGACCTCGCACCGCAAGCCTTGGATCTCTCCCGCGAATCACGCCACACCCTTGCGCTTTACGGTTCCGAGCCTGGCGATCGCACCTCTTATGCCGCCCAGTGCATCATGGCCCGCCGCCTGATCGAACATGGCGTGCGTTTTGTGGAGATCATCGACGCCATCGGCGCGTGTCGCGACAACTGGGACGCCGCCCATCGCGACGTCGGCACCCATGCCAAATACGCCCGCCGCGTCGACCGTCCGATCGCAGCCTTGATCAAGGACCTGAAGATGCGCGGCCTCTTCGACGACACCCTGCTCGTCTTCTGTACCGAATTCGGCCGCTCCCCATGGGCCCAGGACGGCAAAGGCACCAAGAGCCGCACGCATCACCCCGCGGCCTTCTCCTGCTGGCTTGCCGGTGGCGGCGTTAAAGGCGGCATCGTCCACGGCCAAACCGACGACATCGGCAACCGCATCGCCGAGAACCCCGTCCATATCCACGACTTCCACGCCACCATCCTCCATCTGCTGGGCCTCGATCACGAGCAGCTCACCTACCGCCACGCCGGTCGCGACTTCCGCCTCACCGACGTCCACGGCCACGTCGTTCACGACATCATCGCCTGAGCCGCCAAACCTGCCCCGTCCCGGCTGCGCCCTTGAAGCCGACGATCAGGTCCTGGCCATGCACGATCATGGAATAGACATATTCGTTCTCCCGGAAAGACCGCGCCCCACTTGCCGACGGCCGCCAGAAATCGCGGGCTTCGTCCAGCAACCACACAACCGCATGGCCAGCAGGACTTGCCCGTCCGCCACCGACGAACAACTGCCCTTGGCAGACGGCGAAATCATTGAACGACCTTTGATTCGCCACCAACGACGCTTCACCGCCGATCGCCGGAAGCGAAAGTTCGCTCCACCGCTTCCCATCCCAGCTCCAGACATTTCCCATGCGTCCGTCCCGCTGCGGACAGGCCTGGCAGTTGTAGCCAACCAGCAACCGGTCCCTATGCACGATCATGCTGGTGACGAGATGGGTTGTCTTCGGATTCCAACTACCACGCACACCACTGCCGCCAATCCTCTCCCATCGCCCATCCGCAAGCCGCCAGACTTCCCCCGACCATCGACGGCCATCCACGCCATGCCGACCAATGGCCGCATAAAGATCGCCGCGGAATGAAATCAATTTGTAGATCCAGGTCGTCGTGTGCGATCGATCCCAACCACCGCGAAGACCGTCGCCGGAGATCCGCTCCCACGACTTGCCGTCGTGGTGATAGATTTCACCATTGCTGTATTCTGCGCGATACTGGGAGCCACTTGCAGGCAACCTGCCCTGCAATCCCGCGTAAAGATTTCCTCCATGCCAAGCGAGCGTGTAGACATTGTTATAGTGCTCGCTCTTCCAGTCCCCGTCGCGACCCGTCCCGCCGATCAATCGCCAGCCATCACCGTCGTATCGCCAGAGCTGGGCGCCATGCTCGGATTGCTTGATGCCGGCATAGAGATGGCGGTCATCGTCGGTCAACAACGAGTTCACCCAAACCGGTTTCTTTTCTCCTGAGTCTGGACGGGCTTTCCAGGAACCTCGGATCTCATTGCCACCAACCTGCGACCATTTCTTTCCATCAAATTTCCAGACCTCTGAATCAGCAGCTCCCAATCCAACAAACAATTCACCGCGAAAGCCCGCCAGCGCCCGCGTCCGATCATGGCCGCGACTATTGGTCCAACTGCCGTTCCTGCCATCTCCGCCGATCAGTTCCCACGAGCCGGCTACGGGCGCCGATTGGAGGATCCCAACGGACAGGAGCAGAGCCGCCGACATGCACGGAATTTTACCCAACCACAGATCCATCCTACTTGGTGCGAAAAGATTCGCTCTGGGCGACGGCGTGGATGAGGTCGCGAAGGCCCCCTCCATTTTTCTTCGCCGTTTCAATGACGTGATCGAGGTCCACCCGATCGGCGGCTTCGAGGATGCGGCCGGTGGAGTATTCCAAGAGACGACGGGCGAGTTGTTGGAGGACGAGGTGTTTGCGTTTCAGGAGCAGGGCGCGGAATTCGTTGATGTCTCGGTAGCGTTCGCCGGTGGGTAGCTGGGCGGAAGCGTCGATGGTGGATTTGCTTTCCGGGTAGGTGTCGCGCCATTCGCCAATGGGGCCAAAGTTTTCCAGCGCGAATCCCATGGGGTCGATGCGGCGATGGCAATCATTGCAGGCGGTGATTTCGCGATGCTTGGCGAGTTGCTCGCGAATGGATTTCGCGCCTCGCAAGTCGGGTGAAAGAGGTTCGACATCGGGAGGTGGCGCTGGCGGGGGCGTGCCCAAGAGGCTTTCCAGTAGCCAGACACCACGAATGATCGGGGAGGTGTCGATGCCGTTGGCGGTGGCGGTGAGGATGCTGGCGTGACCGAGGAGTCCGCGACGTCGCGGGTTGGTGATGGCAACCTTCACGAGCTCGGCGTCTTCGAGGGGAGGCATGCCGTAGAGTTCGGCGAGACCGCGGTTGACGAAGGTGAAGTCGGAGTCGAGGAAGGTGGCGATGTCGAGGTTGTGTTTCAGGATGTGGCCGAAGAAGAGGTGGGTCTCCCGCTTCATCGCGGCGTCGAGGTTCTCGGTGTAGTAGAGGCGATGAGTTTTGCTGTCGGGCGGCATGCTGCCGATCTTGTCCAGGCGAAGCCAGCGGTCGGTGAAGTGTTCGACGAAGGCGGTTGATTTCGGATTTTTCAGCATGCGCTCAACCTGGGCCCGAAGCGTCTTTGGTTTTCTCAGTTCGCCGCGTTTGGCCTGATCGAACAAGGAGGCGTCTGGCATGGACGACCACAGGAAATAACTGAGTCGGCTGGCGAGTTCGTAGTCGGACAATTTTTCATTCAGCTCTGGTAGGTGAAGGAACGAAGTGGAGGCCAGCAAGGCCTTGATTCCGATCTGGAGTGCTTCGGTCGCGGTCTTTCCCTTGCCTTCGTACCGGCGAACAAGATCGACGTAGGCGGCAATCTCCGAGCGGGGAACGGGACGCCGGAAAGCCTGGTTGGCAAAGCGATGCAGGTGGCGTTCGATGTCTTCGCTGCGGACTTCGCCGTTGCCATACATCAACTGGTGTCCCATGGGCGGCCACTGATCGATCAGCGGGCCTTCGATCTCCACTCGATGAACGCGAATGGTCGGCCCCAGATTGTTCTGGATGAGGAGCCGGCCCATTTCGCGCAGGTGTTCATTTTTGGCCTTCGTTCCCAGACGCCGATCGGGTCGTTCGCGATAGAGTTTCGGATAATATCGCTTCAGCAGTTTTTCGCCGGAGCTGTAGGCGCGGAAGGGTCCGTTGGCCCAGGAGAATCGCGGAGCCCAACCTTCCTCCAACAGGACTTCGAGTTCCACCATCCGACGCTCGCCGGACTCCGGCAAAGCGAATTCGCCAACCCGCTTGTCACTCGCGTGGTAGCGCGGACCTTGGACTTCGCGGGCGTTGAAGATCACCACCCCCAGTCGCGACGCGCGGTCCTGATCGGTCGGGATCATCTCGCCCCAGGGATGACGTTGGTTGTTCGATGAAGCACTGACGCGGACGCGATATCGCCCGGTTGTGGGAACACCCTCGGGCAGATCTGAAATTGCGACATAGCCCGTGCGTCCTGCTGGCCCGGCCTGTTCGAAGATCTCATCATAGGGATTTAGCTGGCGGGATGCTTCCGTCAAAATACCGCCCTTCTTCTTCATTACCGGTCCGGCGAACGACCAGCGCCCGGTCTTGGGCCGCTCGCCAAAACGGGTGGCGCGTTGGATCATCTTCTCCGCCGCGGCCATGGCCTGTTGCAAGGTGTAATCCGAGGTCACCAAGGCGTTGCCGATGTTGTCCAAACCCTCTTCTTCTTCGTCGGGGAGAAACAGTTCGGTCGGGTCGATGAATTCGGTGTTGATGCCGAGCAGGTCACGGATGGTGTTGCGGTATTCGAAGCGGTTGAGGCGCCGGTAAATGGTTTGTCCGCCGGTGCTCTTGAGTTTGGCGTAGGCCTTGGGCAGTTCTGTTTCCAACCAACTGACGACAACTCGGATTTCGGGCGCGTCGGGTTGGGCGACGTTCTTCTTGCGCGGTGGCATTTCGCCACGATGAAGAACGTCGAGGATCTCCTGCCACCTGCGCAGATTGTCCCGGTCGCTCAGATCAAATCGCAGCGTATCGAATCTTCGTTCCGCCTTCTGCGTTTGCTCGCCGTGACAGTCGTGGCAGTAGCTTTTGAGAAAAGCGCGTGTCGAGGCTGGCGGCAAAGACGCCCATGACGACATCGCCAAACCAAGCCAGAGGATGACAGCCCGATTGGACATCCCGCTACGTCAACGAAAGAGTTCCCGTGCTTGTGCCGAACTGATCGATCTCAAGGCCGAACTGTTGGAGCAAGGTGAGCAGAAGATTGCAGGCCGGCGTGCGGTCGCTCTTGTCAGCCGGAAAGACCTTGTGCTCGCCATGCTTGAACCCACCACCGGCGAGGAAGAGCGGCAGGTTCTTGTTGGAGTGATGCCCGGTCGACATGCCGCACCCGAACAGCACCATCGTGTGATCCAGCAGGTTGCCGCCATTGAGCGGATCCTCTGTTCGTTTCAGCCGGTCGAGGAAGCGCGCGATGTGTCCCATCTGAAACTTCTCGATGGCCATCAAGCCCTGGACCAACTCCGGCCGTTCGCCGTGATGCGAGTAGGCGTGATAGCTCAGCGGCAGATCATGATCGCCGTTCTGCGTTCCAAACTCCGTCGTGATGATCCGCGTCGAATCGGTTTGCAAGGCGAGCGCCAGCAGTTCCATGTGCATCTCGTGTTCAGTCGCCGTGTCCGCGACCTTCTGGTCCGGTGCGGCAAGTTGTGTCCTGGGCTTGTCGCGATGCAGCCATTGGGCTTCCTGCGCAAAGCGTTTTTCCAGACCGCGAATGGCGGTGAGATACTCTTCGAGCTTGTCCTGATCGTTGCGACCCAGCCGCAGGTGAACCGAACGCGCCTGATCGCGAACCACATCAAGAATGCTGTTCTCCTGCTCGAAACGTTCGCCCTGCTTCGCCCGTCCTTTGGCGTCGAGATCGAGGAACAGTTGATCAAAAAGACTGCGGCATCCGATCGCGTGGAGATTGACCGCGTTGCGCGTCCAGCTCATCCGGTGTTTTCCACCACGTACGGAGGTCTGCAATGACGGAAAGCGCGTGGCCGCCTTCATCCACTCGGCCGCTCGCTGATCCATGCTGATGTTTCCGTCTGGGAAATGAGCGGCATCCTGCGCTTCGATCCCGTTGAGAAATGTTGCCGATCCGGCGTGCCCGAGATTGAGACCATGATCGAGATTCGAGAACACCGTCAGCTGTTTCCGATGCCGTTCCAGCGGTTGCAACAACTCGGGCATCCGATAATTTGCCCCCGCCTCCTTCGGAAAGAATGCGTCGGGATACATCCCAAAGGCGTTCGAGAACACCACCATGCGTTTGACCTTGCCAGCCTTCACCGCGCCCATGGCATCCTGCACTGGCAATGCCAATGCCACTCCAGTGCCGCGCAGAAACGTTCGACGATTCATCAGGTTGGGAAGTGTAATCTCAGCCGTGAACGAAACCAACGGAATATGAGCGATCGCATCCATCGATGTCGCCACCGGCATAGTACAAGTGGTTTCATCCCTGACCCGCATCACTCAGGGACTCATGCAACGATTAGAATCAAAAAAAACCTTCTTACCCAGCGGAAAAATCGGATTGCGGCATTTCAAGAAGCTCTTGCCGAATCGGCGGACGTCGAGCATCAATCGGCCCCATGAACATCCGGTTTTCGTCCTGCATCTTGGCGATACTCATTCAGTGCAGTGCTTCCTTCTCAATTCTGTCCGCCGAGGGCTTGATCCCGGTGGGCGTTGCGAAAGTGGATGTCACCCCCAAGGAACCGGTGGTGCTGGCCGGCTACGGAAGCCGGAAGACGGAATTCGAAAGCATTGACACGAAACTTTGGGCACGGGCAATGGTGTTTGGGGACAAGCAGCCCATCGCGATCGTGGCGCTTGACAATTGCGGCGTCCCGATGAGTGTCACCTTGCGCTTGGCTGCCCGGTTGCGAAATCACGGGATTGAGCGTGAACGCCTCGTGGTTGCGGCCACGCACACGCACAACGCGCCGAATCTTCCCGGCAATGCGCCGCTTCTTTGGGCGGGCCGCACGACGCCGGAGATGGATCGGCGTTCGTCCGATTACACGACCTTCGCGATCGAACAGATGGAAGCGGCTGTGGTTGCCGCTCTGGAGAATCGCCGACCGAGGCGCCTGGAATGGGCAAAGGGACGTGCGAGCTTCGGCGGCAATCGGCGACTGCTGAAGAACGGTCGCTGGGTCGGCTTTGGTTTTCAACGCAACGGTCCGGTTGATCACAGCGTGCCCGTCCTGGCGGCCCGCGATGCCGACGGGACTGTCCGCGCGATTTGGGCCAACTACGCCTGCCATTGTACAACCCTGGGTTCACGCAATGCGATCAACGGTGATTGGGCCGGTTATGCCAGCGCGGCCATCGAGCGGGATTTCACGAATGCCGTATCCCTGATAACCATCGGCTGCGGCGCGGATGTCGGTCCGCAGCCGTCCGGTCAGCTCGAGTACTCCAAACGCCACGGCGAGGAATTGGCGGAGGAGGTTCGACGTTTGTTGAACCGTCCGACCACAGCGCTGCGCGAAGTCCCGTCGGTCGCTTCGAAACAGCTCAAGCTCCCCTTGGAAGAACCGGCCTCGCGAGAAGAATGGGAAGTGCGTGCCAGGAAGTCCGGCTTCAGCGGCCAGCTGGCGAAGGCGATGTTGGCCCGGCTTGGCACCGAAGGGCGCATCCCTGATCAGGTGGATTATCCGCTCACCGCGTGGACCTTCGGTGACGATCTTGCGATGGTGTTTCTCGCCGGTGAGGTCGTGGTGGATTACGCCGTGCGACTGAATCGCGAACTCGATTGGACCCGCCTCTGGTATCACGCCTGGGCCAACGACATGCCCAGCTACATTCCTTCGCGCCGGGTGCTTTCCGAGGGCGGCTACGAACCCGGATCGTCGCAGATCTACTACGCCAAGCCGGGACCATATAAACCGGAGATTGAGGACCTGCTCGTCAACGCCGTCCGCGAACTGCTCGGTCCGAAGTTTGCCGCCCGACCGAATCAGATACCCGCACCTTACCATCGCATTCCCGGTGCACCGGAGAGTTACGACCCCGTCGAGGACTGGATTCCAAGGATTCCCTCTGAACTCTCCGCCCAGGATCGTTCTCACTTCCATCGCCTCGTTCAGTCGGCTCTCCCCGGTGTTGAGAAGATCACCGCTGGCGAAGCCGTCGAATGGCGAAACTATATGGGCTACCACACGCCCCGGCATTTCCTGCGTCAATTGAAGGGCAGCAGACCGGTCGCCTGGAGCAGCCCAATGATCACAACCCCGGATCGGCCCGTTGTCCTCTGTTTCTCGGGCGGACTCGGTTGGAAGTCCCAACCCGCGGCCGGCTTCGAACTCTCCGTCGGCGGACAAACCAAAGTGGTTTTCGAAGTCACCACCAAGCCCGGCCGTTGGTCCAGCGCGGATAACTCCGCCGAGCTTGCTTACCTGCCCAACTGGCGCAACTCCCAGGACTCCGGCGGTTTCTTCTTCGTGAAACTGAACGACCCGCGGTTCGATAAGCAGGGCCGCCTCACGTTCACCGTTCGCTCGTTGGGACAGACTTCGAGACGCTGGTTCGCAATCGATATGAATCAGAACGTCAAACCGCCTCTGAAGAAACTCAAGGCGGCCTTGGCCGAATGACGCCGGCCTACTTTGCGTTGAGTGTCCATCTGACCGCGTTGACGAGGAGGCGACGAACGTCCGGTTGCTTCATGTCCTCCGGTGCGCCGAGACTGGTGTAGAAGATCCGCGCCCGCTTTTTACCGTAGTGGCGTGTCCACGCCAGAGGTTGCGCCGGCGGTCTTCCCTCCGCCGAGCCGAGCAACAACGGGGTGGCGTTCCTGGCCAGCGGCAACACCTTGTAGAGCGACTTGTAGCCGGTGATCCGCGCGGGATTCACGCCGGCCAACAAGGGACTGTTCTTCGGCGCACCCGGATGACGGCTGACGGAATAGGGCATGCTCTTGGTCTCGTAGCCGGTGTTTTGGCAGCCCAGCACATCGGGCACAAACTCCGGCCAGGCAAAGAGTCGCGGATCCGTGATCGGAGCTTTCCGCATCGGCACAAAGCCATGATTTGCCGTGCGGATTCCCAGCAAGGGTTTGCCTGCCGCAAGGTGCGCGCGAATGGCGTCGAGCTGTGCCTTGGGCAGGGTTGCGCGTCGGACGAAAACAATGAGCAGATCCGCATCTTTCAGCGCGGGAACGAGACCGGGAAAGTCCGTTGGCAACGCTTTGTTGCCTTCCATCAGCTTGACGCGATGGCCGATATCATTGAGTTCCTTTTTCCCGAACTCGCGCATCGAGTTCACGGCGTCGTAATTGTTCGGGTCCTCGACGGCCATGATGACGATTTCAGCGCCGATCAAAGAAGGGCTCAGGAAGAGGCAGAGGATGAAGCAGAAGTGGAGAAGCGAATTCATAACGGTTGTTGGAATGCGTAGCGGTCTGTGGTCACAATTTCAAGCTCTTGAATTTGACCATGAACACGACACGCCAGTGGATCCTCTCCCTCAGCCTGGCATTGGTTTCGTTCCTTGCGACGGTGCGGCCGCTTGATGCGGCAACAAACCGATTCCATCTGAGTGTGTTGGTCGACTTCATCGACGACGCGCTGGAGACGCATTACACGCCTGCGAAGCTCGATAAAATGATGGCGTTGTTCCGGGAAATGGGAATCCGTCGGGTGTATTGGGTGCATCTCGGTGGCGCACGTGAAGGGATGTTCTGGAGCGGACAGGGATCCAACGAAAAATCTCGAAGCACGAGCGCTTCGCTGGGCGGCACGCCGATCAAGGCGGCCGTGCGTTCCGCTCGGAAGGCTGGATTGGAGATCTACGGCTACCTCAAACCCTACGAGGGTGGCATGTCGTATTCGCTGCCTGCTGGTTCTCCGCAGGCGATTGAGAAGCCCGGGCCCTCGCGAAAGGGCGGACCCGTTGCCGTTGCTTCGAACTTCGTTCGTCAGCATCCGGATCTGCGAATTCGCAGACGCATGACGGACATCCCTGCCGGTCTCGATTCGATCCCGATTCAACGGATCGACCTGGTCAAAAGTGACGATCGCCCGACTCGCGTTCGCAAGGAGCATATCGAGATCTGGACCAGCCCCGACAATTATCGGTACGAGCGACGACCGACCGACTTCGATTTTCGCGACACCGTTGAGCAGGGACGCGTTTTGACGCTCCGGGGCCTGAATCTCACAAACAAGTACGTCCTGGTCACCACCAACCTTCGGGGTAAGGACGGTGACTTCGCCAATCACGCCACCCGATTGATTCGCGCCTTTGGTCCGAACCACATCCAACTACCCATCTCGGTGGCGACGGATTATTGCGTCTGGAAACCCAAACGGAATTTCCGAACCTATGGACTCGAATTTGACACCGGCGGCTATCGGGCCAAGAAAATCGTTCTCGACGTCGACAGCTCCAACGGTGATCGCGGATTCATCGCCTTCTGTCGTGGTCGCAACGAATACAGTCCCGGCGCGCTTTGCGAGGCGTATTCGGAAGTCCGCCAACATTGGCTCCGATTGCTGCGCGAATGCCTCGACGCTGGTGTGGACGGGATCGATTTCCGGGTTCAATGCCACAGCACCTGGTCCGATGAACCCTTTGCCTACGGCTACAACGAGCCGATCATCCGCGAATACCGGAACCGTCACGGCGCCAACATTCCGATCGTTCAATTCGAAACCAATCTGCTGGCAGAGATCCGGGGGGAATACTTCACGCAGTTTCTCAAGCAGGCTGCCAGAATGATCCACCAACGCGACAAGCGCATGCAGGTCCATGTCAACATTGATCTCGCCTCGCCTGAGTTCAGCAACCGCATCAATCCCTTCACCTATCCGAGAAACATCAAGTTTGACTGGCAAACCTGGCTGGGATTCGCCGATGAGGTGACGTTTCGCTCACTTGTCCTGCGACCGGCCGAACTCAATTCTCACGCGATGAGCCAAAAGGTGATCAGCGCGAGTGGTCAGGCAGGCCTGCCAATCCACTTCAATCGCTACCTCAATCAAGCCGGACAGGACTTTGAAGCGCTGAGAAAAGAAATTCAGATCATCCGCAACAGTGGCCGCTTCAGGAGCTTCATTCTCTACGAAGGCAAACGCCTGATCGGACCTGACGGCGCCGGTTCGGTAAGACTCCGTGGCAAGTACGGAACGATGGAACAATGGAAGAAACTCACCCGGCAAATGGCCAATTGAGATTCTGAATTCCATGGGCAGTCACTTATCGCTGCTCCGCCATGATCCTTGAGATGAAGCGGCCGTAGGCGGCTTTCGGTTCCAAACTTTCGGTGTCGCGATGAACTTCAAGAACGACCATGCCCTGGTAGTTTAGTTCCTTGAGTACACGAAAGAGACGGGGGGTATCGAGTGGTGCTTTGATGTCGGCGTAGTGGTCGATGAAGCCGCGGCCTGGACGGATGTTGTGGACATGCATGTGTATGAGTTTGTCATTCACGTCACGAAGCATCTTTTCGAGGTGGTCGTTGTACGCGGCCTGGCGATTCTCCAGATCCTGGATTGATCTTACTTCGTCGAGATAGGCGATGTGCCCCGTGTCGATCGTGCAGCCGACGGCAGGATGTTTGATCGCTCTCACCAACTTGATGTAGTCATCATACGGACCGCGAAGGTTTTCCACTCCTATGCGCACACCGCGTTTGGCCGCGTAGTCGCCGGCAGTACGGAAACGGGTGACTTGCCCGGCGATCGGAGCGCCGGGTTTCTCGTGGATGGTGACGACTTTCGCGCCGACTGCCGCTGCCGCATCAATCCATGGTCGGTAATCTTCTTCCCCACTCGTTTCGTGAATCGAGATGTGCTTCAGCGATTTCATCAGCTCGATCGTCTGGGCTCGTTGCCCCGCATCAGCTTTGTCAAAGCCTAGGGTTGGGAATTTGCTGCGCTGCAATCCGCCGTAATGGATCGCAATGGATCGGAATCCAAGTTCCTGCAGCTTCGCGATGGCGGGCGGCAGGTCGGAGTTCTTGAATGCGGCATCGGTGATGGCGATACGCTAGTTGATTGCCGGACTGAGTTGGTTCCGGGTGTATTCTGTTTCGTAGAATGCTCGGCCATCCTTGTTGATAAATCTGGCGATCAACTTGGCGGGCTTCGCTTTGGTGTCCGCAGAGATGATGAGGCACGTGTTTGGTTCGCCGGAGTCGTGTATGAGAGCCGGGTGCGGGACGTCCATGTTGGCGATCACGCCGTCGTGCACGGGGGAGGTGATCAGTTCGGGTATCTCATATCCTGCCAGCGAGGTGGTCTGGTGGCGCAGAACTCGCGTGCGGTGAATGTCTCCGCCGACCAGCACGACACCGGAAATCTTTTCGCGGCCGATGAATTCAAGCAGCGCTTTCCGTTCGTGTGGGTAAGTGCCCCAGTGATCTTTCTTGCCGGGACGGACGGCGCCGTTCCAGACCATCCCGCTGGCCAGGATCTTGAAGGGGGCCGTCGATGCGTTCAGTTCGCGGAGCAGCCACTTCCATTGCTCGGCGCCGAGAAGCGACGGCTGGTCCTTGTCAAATGGTGAAGGCTCGGTGCCGGCGAAGTAACGGGCGTCCAACAGAAACACTTCCACACCGCCACGACGAAACTTCGTGTAGATGCCGCGTTGACCATCTCCGTAGGAGGGTTGCGGGCGGTATTCGGTGAAGGCGCGGCGGGCGTTTTCCTTGTGCTTCAGATTCCCGTCGGTGTCGTTGCGACCGATATCGTGATCGTCCCAGGTGGAATACAAGGAGCGGCTGCGAACGAGTTCCTTGAATCCCTCCGCGCGGGCGAATTCGGCGTAGCGCCGACGCTGAAAGCTCAGCGTGGTTGAGTCGATATAGGGAGTGTCGCCCAACAGCACGACGGCATGCGGATCGGCAGCGTGCATCTGCCGCCAGACCTCAGCTGAACCCTTGTCCTCGTTGGCGCAGGAAGCGAATCCGATCCGCACCGTGTCCAAGCCTCCCGCGGGCAGAGTCGTGAAGGAGTGATTGGCAATGAGCTGCTTGCCTGCATCCTCGATGGCGTATTGATAGCGGGTTCCCGGACGCAATCCTCTCAGCTCCCAGACGACGCAATTGTCGCGTTCATCGGATGCCTGCTTCAGCACCTTGGTGCCGGGGCCCGTTCCTTCGCGAACGACCAGGCCATACATTCCCGGATGCGAACAGCGCGCCCAGATCATTGCCGAGTTGGACGTGATGTGACCGAGCACGGGGCCTTCGGAGACGTGGCGGACGTCCAACAGTTTCTTCACCGCACCTATGAGGACGCCTTCGATCTTGGGCGAAGTCTTCGAAGCGCCTGGACTGGTTTCATAGCCACCTTGGCCGTAGGCAATTTCCGTCCCGATGTAACCGGGGGCGTAGTCGCCATAGGCCGCCATCGCCACGAAGAGATCGGGGCGGAGTTTCTGGGCGTTGAGCTGATACTCGACGAAGAGTTCACCCGGTAGATGCAGTACTCGCGCGTGTCCAATTGTGAGGCAGGAAATGCCGATCGTTTCCCCGCGCCGGTGTCGTGCAATCAATTCAAGATTCTTGGCGGCAAAAAAACGTGTGGAGTTTTTCTGCTTCGGATCGGCCAGCGTCTGGCGCAGCTTGTTGCGGTCGAGGTGTTCGGCGAGCGGCAGCACGACGGGGACGACACCCCAGTCTACGTCCGTTGCGCTCAGTGGGTGTTTCTTGGTGGCCTCCCACGCCTTGCTCATGCCGGCAGCGACGCGGTCCGTCAAGATCTGCCGGTTCTTTTTGCTGCCATCATTCCACTTGCCCGCCCCGATGTTGCCGCCGGCGCCGTTGAAGTGAATGTGCGGGACGCTGGTGGCGCTTTGACGTGTGTTGCGAGCGAGTCCGGGGAAATCTGGCGTCGGCATTCCCGTGCGGTAGAAACTCTGCGGATGCGTCGCATACCAGGTGATTGCGGCGAGGCATTGGGTGCCATTCCAGAAGGTGAGCATCTTCAACTCCGGATCGATCGTACCGGCCGGAAATGCGCGGATCTTGGGACTCCGGGTGGCGGTCCATCGGATGTACAGCACCTTGCCGTCCGGTCCGAGGATCCGGCGGTTGGACGCCACTTTCTCAACGATGCCTCGGCCGATCCCGTAATGGGTGGCAATCGGCGCGTCCTGCAAGGCGTTACGAATGGCCGCGGCCGCATCACGAATGACCTTCCTCGCGTGGTCCACATTGAACACCGTGCCGGAGATCCCATGCGGTTCCAGCAGCTTGTCTGCGGAGAAATTGCATCGCGGCGCATCGTGTTGATGAAGCGTGTGCACAGCCACGCGATCGGGGGTCGTTCCCGCAGCTTTTGCCAGTCCCGCCTTGAATTCCGTCTGTCCTCCCAAGCCGATACCGATCCAATCCACCGCACAAATCACAACTGGTTTTCCATCCCCGACGATCACCACACCCCGGCAGCTCAACGGCACATCAAAGGCCTTCACCGGGTCGTAGGCCAAGGGGCTGCCAATCGGGGGCGTCGCATCGACTTCGAATGTGGCGATCTTGACCGCCTGGGACCACGCGGACCCGGACAGTGAGAGTATTGATGCCAACAGAATGGAGATCCTCATGGCTTCTTCAATACCGACACAAAGGCCCATGATTCCAGCTCAATCGAGCAAATCCGTCGTAATTCGCACGGCTCGTTGCCATAATGTCCGGGGTGAGCCCTGGTGACCACTCCGAAAATGAAAATCAGTTGCCCTGCATTCGGTTCCGAGGTTCCATAGTTTTTAAACGTGATTCGGGTCTGTGTTCATTACCTCTTGCTGTTTTTCGCTCTCGGCTCAGCCGTGGCGGCTGACGAAGTGCAACGGGCGGCAATGACCTTTTTCGAGAACAAAGTCCGGCCGATTTTGGTGGAACGTTGTTATGACTGTCACAGCGACGCGAAGCAGAAGGGCGGACTGCGGGTGGATCATATCCGCTACCTGAAAGCGGGTGGCGAAAATCGACCGGCGTTGGTCCCGGGAAGGCCGGAGGAGTCGGCGTTGATGGAGGCGGTACGTTATGGGAATGCGGATATCCAGATGCCGCCGAAAGCGAAACTGCCGGAAGCGGAGATCGCAGTTTTGGAGAAGTGGATTCGGATTGGTGCGCCTTGGCCGGACCACAAGAAGTTGGTCGTGACAAAGGACGGCTTCACAAAAGAGCAACGCGCCTATTGGTTCTTTCAGCCGGTTGCCAAGGTGTCCCCTCCCAATGCGGGTGGACATTGGGTGCGCAATGACATCGACCGCTTTATTGCGAAGAAACACACGGAGTTGAATCTGTCACCCGCGGCAGACGCGGATCGGCGCGAGTTGGCCCGCCGTGCGTATTTCGATCTTCATGGATTGCCACCGAGCACGAAGCAGATGGATGCCTTCGTCAGGGACAACGATCCGAAGGCTTACGAAAAGCTCGTGGATGAGTTGCTCTCGAGTCCGCGCTATGGCGAACGCTGGGCGCAGCATTGGTTGGATCTGGTGCGCTATGCCGAGAGCGACGGATATAATCAGGACGCCTATCGTCCCACGGTGTGGCGCTACCGCGACTACGTGATCAACTCGCTCAACGACGACAAGCCTTACGACCAGTTCGTGCGGGAACAGCTCGCGGGTGACGAGATCGCGCCCGATGACCCGGAGACGCTGATCGCCACGGCCTATCTGCGTCATCCGGTGTACGAATACAACCTGCGTGACATTCGCGGTCAGTGGGAGGTGATTCTCACGGACATGACGGACACCACGAGCGAGGTCTTCCTGGGTCTCAGCATGGGTTGCGCACGTTGTCACGATCACAAGTTCGATCCCATCCGGCAGCGCGACTACTACCGTCTGCGGGCCTTCTTCACACCGGTGCATTGGCGTGACGACTTGAAGTTGGCCACACCGGCAGAAAAGAAAGCCTTCGACGAAAAACAGGCGAAATGGGAAGAGGCCACCGCAGGAATCCGCGCCAAGATGGATGCGCTTGCCAAGGAAGGGATCGCGAAGCATGTCGAAACGTGGCGCAAGAGTTTCCCCGCCGACCTGCGGGCAATGACGCTGAAGCCTGAGGACAAACGCGAGTCGCTCGAAAAACAATTGGCCGGGCTTTGCGAACGTCAGTTGAAATTCGCCCGCGGTCAGTTCAAGCCGGATCGGGATATCAAGTCCGATGAAGCGAAGGAAGAATACCAGGCGCTTCAGGTTGAGCTGCGGAAGTTCAACAACCTGATTCCCAATCCCCTCATGGCCGCCTTTGTCGCCACGGATGCAGGTCCCCATGCTCCACCCAATTTACTGAAGAAGGAAGACATCAAACCGGGCTACCCGTCCATCATCGCGCCGGAATTGCCGACGATTACGCCGACCGAGACTTCCACCGGACGTCGCAAGGCGCTCGCTGATTGGATCACTCGTCCGGACAACCAACTCGCCACCCGGGTGATTGTGAACCGCATTTGGCAGTATCATTTCGGACGCGGCATCGTCGGCTCGGCGAACGATTTCGGCGTCCTCGGCGGACGTCCCACGCATCCCGAATTGTTGGATTACCTCGCGGCGAAATTCGTCAATGATGGCTGGAGTCTCAAGTCGCTGCATCGCGAAATCATGCTTTCCGCCACCTATCGCCAGACCGCGCGTCGCGAGCCCAACGCGATGTCGGCGAAGATCGATCCGGCGAATCATTATCTCTGGCGGTTTCATCCACGTCGCCTCGACGCCGAACAGGTGCGCGATGCGATGCTTGCGGTCAGCGGTGAACTGAACGCCGGGTCGGGTCGTCCCTCCGTCTCGGCCACCAGCACGCGTCGCTCGATCTACACGCAGAAAAGACGCAATCGTCCTGACGAACTGCTGTCCGCCCTCGACCGGCCGGCCGGTTTCGCCAGTGTGTCCGAACGGCAGAGCACCACCACGCCGACGCAAGCCCTGCAATTGCTCAACGGCGACTGGGTTCTGGCCCGCGCCCGTAAATTGGCCGCCCGCACGGAGAGCATCGACGACGCGTGGTTGGCAGTCTTGGGCCGCGCACCTCGCGCGCAGGAAAAGGCAACGGCAGAGGCGTTCCTGAAGAAACGAATCAAGGCCGACGAATTGCAGCGCAAGAATTCCCGCAAGACCGAAGCGCCACGCGATCGATTCATGATCAACAGCGACCGCGAGCGTTTGGTGGCGCCGTCCGGCGCCCGGGAAGGGGATGACTTCACCGTCGAAGCCATCGCGAGTCTCGACAGCATCGACAAGAACGCCGAGACGCGCACCCTCGTCACGCGCTGGGACGGCAACAAGCGAAACTTCGGCTGGAGCATCGACGTCACCGGCGTGAAGTCGCGCTTTCAGCCACGCAACATCCTCCTGCAACTGACCGGCGAGGATAAGAATGGAAACATCGCCTACCAGATCGTCGCAGCCGACCTCCGCTTCCAGGTGAAGCGGCGACAATACCTCGCGGTACATGTCGCCGGATCGCGTCGCGAAGTCACCTTCACCCTGCGTGATCTCGAAAAACCGGGTGCACCCGCCGAGACCGCCACAGTTAGCATGAACGACGCCTCCAAGCTGGGCCACGGCAATTATCCCATCGTGATCGGCGGTCAAAGCGTGCGTCGCACCACGCGTCAATGGAACGGCGGCATCGAGGCGCTTCGCGTCGTTCCTGGCCGACTGTCCGACAATCAGATCAATGCCGATCCCAATAAATGGCAGGAAGGCCTCCTCGTCTGGCGCGCTCATGACAAACCGGATCCACGCTTCACGTGGCACGGCTCCACGCAGTCGGCCCAGGCAAAAGATCCGCGCTACCTGGCCATGACTGATCTTTGCCAGGCCTTGCTGAACTCCAACGAATTCTTTTATCTCCACTGAAGCCGAGATGCATTGCGAACGTTACGATCACCCAACCTCTCGCAGGGACTTCCTGCAAATGGCCGGCTGCGGATTCGGCGCGCTCGCACTGTCGTCTCTGGAAACTAACGCTGCACCGGCCACCCATCACGTCACCAAAGCCAAGAACGTGATCTTCCTCTTCATGGAAGGCGGTCCCAGCCACCTGGACACATTCGACCGCAAACCGCTGCTCAACCAACTCGCCGGCGAATCTCTGCCCGACAGTTTCAAGACTCCGCTCACGGCCGCGGGCGAAGGCCGGTCGCCTCTCCTTAAAAGCCCACGCACCTGGCAACAACACGGCCAGGGCGGCCTGTGGATTTCCGATTGGTTTCCCCAAGTCGCGCAACACGCCGACGATCTCGCCGTGATCCATTCCTGCGCCTCCAGTGGCATCAATCACGCCGGCGGCGTTTGCTCGATGAACACCGGCGCGGTCTTTGGCGGTCGCCCCTCACTCGGTGCCTGGGCTTCCTACGGACTCGGCACGGAAAACCAGAACCTGCCCGCCTTCGTCGTCATCAAGGACAGCAACTCGACCGTCGTGAACGGCGTACGCAACTGGGGCAGCGGCTTCATGCCCGCCGTCTATCAAGGTGTTGAATTCAAGTCCGACGGCACGCCGATCAAACACCTTGCCAATCCCAAGGGCGTCGACCGCCAGCGCCAACGCGACAAGCTCGACCTCCTCGCCAGCCTCAACCGCGACTTCAACACCGGCCGCGAAAGCAACACCGAACTCGAAGCCCGCATCCGCAGCTACGAACTCGCCTACCAGATGCAGGCCGAAGCCCCCGGCGCCGTCGACCTGAGCCGCGAGTCCGAAACCACCCGCAAACTCTACGGACTCGACAACAAACCCACTGCCACCTTCGGTCGCAACTGCCTCCTCGCCCGCCGCCTCGTCGAAAGCGGTGTCCGCTTCGTGCAACTCTACAGCGGCGCCGGCAGCAAGTGGGACAGCCACACTGACATCGAGACCAAGCACCCACCCCTCTGCCAAGCCGTCGACCAGCCCATCGCTGGCCTTCTCGCCGACCTCAAGTCCCGAGGCCTGCTCGACGAAACGCTCGTCATTTGGGGTGGTGAATTCGGCCGCACACCCATGAGCGAAAAAGGCAACGGCCGCGATCACAACCCCACCGGCTTTACCATGTGGATGGCCGGCGGCGGCGTCCAAGGCGGGCGCACTTACGGTGCCACCGACGACCTCGGCCTATACGCCGTGAAAGACCGCCTCCACGTCCACGACCTCCACGCCACCATCCTGCATCTTCTCGGTATCGACCACACCCGCCTCGTCTATCAGCACAAGGGCCGCCCCGAACGCATCGACCAAAACGAAGGCCGTCCTTACCGCAAACTGCTCGGAGCGTGAGCGAGCACGCCATTAGCAATATCTGAATCCAGGCAGGCAGCGCTGACCACATGAATGGCCGTGGCTGTAGCCGTGTACCGTGTAACAGCAAAGCCTCGGTAAACTTGCACGGAATGACCGGCCGCATAGCGGCGACACAATTTTGGCCGATTTATGGGCGAATAGAGACCCGCAGATCTTGCAGATTTGTGTCGCCGCTACGCGGCTGAATCGTGTGTGACCCGGTTCCGTGGCCTCGCTTCGCTCAGCCACGGCTATTCATGTGGTTGGCGCTACGCGCCACCGGAGTTAGCATCAGCCGCCGATCAACAATGTTTGAACTCCTTGTGTCGTTCATGAATCTTCGATTTTCGATTCTAGTCCTGCTCGCGTGCCTGGCCTCGCTGCATGCTGCCGAGCGACCCAACTTCATCGTCATCTTCATCGACGATCTTGGCTATGCCGACGTTTCTCCCTTTGCGAAAGACCGTTATGCCACGCCCAACCTTGATCGGATGGCCAGGGAGGGAAGGAAGTTCACCAACTTCTACTCGGCTTCCAGCGTCTGCACTCCCTCACGGGCCGCGATCCTGTCGGGTTGTTATCCGATTCGGGTGAGCATGCTCTACAACGAGACGCGTCCGCCGCATCGGCACGCGAGTGTGCTCTGGCCCGGGAGTCGCAAGGGATTGAACCCCGAAGAGGTGACCATCGCCGAGGTATTGAAGGAACGTGGCTACCGGACGGCCTGTTTTGGCAAATGGCACCTGGGCGATCAACCGCCGTTCCTGCCCACGCAACAGGGCTTTGACGAATTCTACGGCACGCCCAACGGTCACGACATGGGCGTTCGTGCCCAGCCCTTCGGCGTTCCTCCAGCCATGGTCAGAAATGAAAAGTGGTTGAGGAACTCGAAGTGAAAGACTTTGCTCACCTGACCAGGCGTTACACCAGGGAAACCATCCGCTTTATCAAATCCGTCGCCACGAAGAACCCGTTCTTCATCTACCTCCCGCACAACATGGCCCACGGACCGCATCACGCCAGTCCGGCTTTCCTGGGCAAGACCGGCGAGGGCGTCTATGCCGACGCGATTGCCGAACTCGACTGGTCCGTCGGTCAGATACTAAACCTGCTGGTCGAACTGAAGATCGATCAACGCACGTTGGTGCTCTTCACCTCCGACAATGGCGGCGGTCACTTCCCGAGGATGCGGGTCAGGAATTCTTCGAACACGCCTTTCAGTGGCGGGAAGGCGACCGCGGCCGAAGGCGGCTTCCGTGTCCCCACCATCGCCTGGTGGCCCGGAACGATCACCGCGGGCAGCACGACCGATCTGATGGCCTCCACCTTGGACCTGCTCCCCACCTTCGCCACGCTCGCCGGCAAACCATTTGCCGCCAAGGCACCCATCGACGGCCTGGATATCAGCCCCCTGTTCGGCAAGGAACTTCCGACGGACTCTCCGAGAAACACCTTCGCCTTCTACGGCTACTTCAATGCCGCCGACCAGCTCCGCGAAACCAACGAGCAACTGCTCCATGCCGTGCGTGAAGGTCGTTGGAAGTATTATCCGCGGCCCACCCGCTTTCTCCGGGTCGGCAGCACGAACTATCTCAACATTCCCGCCGGCGCACTCTTTGACCTCACCGCTGATCCCGGCGAAATCTACAACGTCTCCGACGGCCATCCCAACGCCGTCAAACATTTACAGGAGCTGGCCCGTTCATTCGCTCGCGAACTCGGCGATGACGGAACGCCGGGTACCGGTTGCCGACCCGCCGGATACGTAACCGAAGGCAGGCCCATGAATTTCCGACCGGTTGAAAAGTAATTCCCACAATGGTAATCATACCCATCACAAATAATTGAAATCCTTTGCCCCATTCTTCGCGTACCGAAACATGAAACTTGGCTTCCCACTTCTGCTTGCCTGGTTGTTGTCGCCCATGACGGTGATTGCGGCAGACGATTTGCCCTTCGATCGCACGCGGATCAATCGCTACAGCCTGGACGGGGTGGTGCGTTCGGTTGCAATACGGCAGGGGGAGCGGATCTGGTTTGGATACGATCTGGAACGAGCGACGCCATTCAAGGTTTGGCGAGCGCCGGGGGAACGGGGTGATTCGGGGCTGAAGCGGGGATACACTACGAAATCGGTGGGGACGGTGTTGTTTGAAGATAAATCGAAACACGATTGGAAGCTGAGGCAGGGCGACAGTGAACATGGGATGAAAACCCGTTACCTTGGCTGCACAGAAGGCAAGGGCTATTTCAAGTTTAGTTGGGAATTCCGACATGGCTCACGCCGGCTAAAGCTAAGTGAGCGCGTGCCGATCGATGGGGACAGGATTGTGCGCGAACTGAGGGTGGAAGGATTGAAGTCCGGGGAGACATTGCAACTTCCGACCCAGGCATGGAAAACGCCGGATGGCAAATCGGTGAACGCGCTCAGCAACAGCAAGTGGTTTCGATTGGTGCTGCCATGAAACACCTGGCTTGTTCACTGATATTCTTCGCGACCGCTTCTGCTTGGGCGCTGGATCTGCCAGCACGCGAGATCTTCTCGCGAGGCATCAACACATGGGACGGAGAGATTCTTGAGATCATCAAGGGACGGGGTGCAACACTCGGTTGGTATATTAGCGCGCAGCGCGAGGAGGATGTCACCGTATCGATTGAATTCACCTGTCCGAAACCACCGGATCAGGAATATCAGATTTCCTTCGACGGACAGGATCGTTTCTGGACGGTGCCGGCGACCAAGGGCACGAATTGGCATCGTGCTAAGCTGGGCACGTTTCGCGCCCGGCCGGGATTGCCTTTGCTGGTGCTGCTCGTCCCGCCTTCGAATCGCAAATACGAGCATCCGCTTCGCTTTCGTCGGCTGATTCTCGAGAGCCAAACGGCCAGCAATCTCACGCGGGCCAAGGCGCCGGAGCCGCCCGTTTTGCCTGATGCCGCACCGGGCTTTGGCAAGAAGCTGACCAACATGCACCCGGCGCTGGCAGCGCTTGATCTGCGCGACGACCAGTTACGGCGGATCAGCGGCATGGCCATGCGCGGAGCAGGTGAATTATTGTTCACGACCTGGAAAGGGGATCTGCTTTCGTTCGATCTCACAAAGGCGACGAATCCGCCGCAGTTTCGACTCATCGCCCAAGGACTTTCCGAACCCATGGGATTAGCCGTGTCGAACGGTCGGTTGTTCGTAACAGAAAAGAACCAGGCTACCGAACTGATCGATGCCGATGGCGACGGCAAGTTTGAGATCTACCGCTGCGTGTCGCACGAATGGCCGGCGACCTTGGACTACCACGAATACCTCTTCGGCGCGGTGGTGAAGGACGAATGGCTTTACTTTGCCAACAGCGCCGCCATGGCCATTCGCAACACGCACAACCGTCAGGCCTACCTGCGTGGCAGCATCATTCGCGCGCACATTGACACCGGTAAAACCGAGATCGTGGCCGGCGGATTGCGCACAGCCAACGGAATCGGTTTCGGCCCGGATGGCTCCATTCTCGTCACCGACAACCAGGGTGAATGGCTGCCCGGAAACAAACTTGTTCAGCTCCAACCGAAGGCCTTTTACAACTTCCGCAGTCGGCCGCCGTGGCATCCCTTCGATCGCCCGATTGCCACCCCGCCAGCGGTCTGGTTGCCGCATCCCGAAATTGCGATGTCACCGACCGAACCGATCACGTTGTCCAAGAACTGGGGGCCTTACGCCGGACAAGTCCTTTACGGCGACGCAACCTTCGGCGGACTGCAGCGCGTGTTTCTCGAAGAGGTAGAAGGCGTTCTGCAAGGCGCGGTCTTTCCGTTTTCGCAAGGCTTCCGCCACCTTTTCAATCGCTTTGCCTTCACTCCGGAAGGCGATCTTTACGCGGGTGGAATCGCCCGTGGCAGTAACCAGAAATTCATCGCGGATGTCAGTGGCCTCACTCGCATTCGGCACACCGGCAAAAGAGTATTCGAACCACTGGCTGCGCGCCTTCGGTCCAACGGCATCGAGATCGAATTCACCCAACGGCTCGCTCCCAACACCGGTTGGAATCCCGCCGGCTACTTCGTCACGCAATGGGGCTATCAAGCGACGCAAACGTACGGAGGTCAGAAGGTTCGTCACCGTCGATCCGAAGTCCGCACGGCCACCGTCTCAACAGATCGTCGGCACGTGTTCCTCGAACTGCCGGATCTCGTGGAAAATGAAATTTTTCGAATCCGCCTTCCGCAATCACTTCAGTCAGCCAAGGGAGATTCCCTATGGACCGGTGAACTCTGGTACACCGTCAATCGCATTCCCAAAAAACACCCCGGCCGAATCCAATCCGCACCGCAGCAGGCCATGCTGGCGGCCGAACCCTTCTTTCGATTCTCCGGTAAAGACACGGGTAGCGTGATGTATCAGAACTACTGCGCAGCCTGTCACACCCTCGACGGCTCCAAACGCATCGGCCCCAGCTTTCGCAGCCTCGCGAAAGCAACGCGACAAACCTTCGATCCCGACGGCAACAAACACACCATCAAGGTCGATGCCAATTACCTCCGCCAATCCATCGTGGAACCCGGCGCCCACGTCGTCGAAGGCTACCAAAACATCATGCCCCCCATGGCCGGTCTGCTCCGTGAATCCCAGATCGACGCCCTCGTCAATTACCTGCTGAAGCTAAAATGAAACCCATCGCCCTGCTGCTGCTCCTCGCCGTCTCCCTTACCGCCGGCGAAAAAGAATTCATCAAATTGTCAGACGGCAAGACCTTCAACGGCTGGAAACACAACGGCAACTGGGTCATCGAAGACGGCGCATTTTACCGTGCCAAGAAGGGCGGCTCGCTAACCTACACCAACTCCCTCGTGCCGGATGACTTCGAGCTGCGCTTCGACTGGAAAGTCTCCAAGGGCTGCAATTCCGGCGTCTACTACCGCCCGCGTCAATACGAGTACCAGATCCTCGACAACGTCCACAGCCCCTACGGCGACAACCCCCGACAAGCCGCCGGCTCACTCTTCTTCTGCATGGCTCCATCGAAAGACGCCACCAAGCCCTTAGGCCAATGGAACACCGGTCGCATCAAATGCAAAGGCACGGTCATCGAACACTGGGTCAACGGTGAGCGCGTGATGTCGTTCGACTACAAGGATCCCAAATGGTCGAAGATGGTCTGGCTGCTCGATCTCCGCGGCGCCGACCTCGCTGACCGCGGCGGCAGACTCTGGCTCCAGGACCACGGCCAACCCGTCTGGTTCCGCAACCTCCGCTGGCGCAAAATCCCCGCGAACGAAAAAATCCCCGCCGATCCCAAGTTCGTCCCCCTGCCCGTCATCGGTCCGGGCCTGGAAAAAGAAAACGCCCGCGTCAGGCGTATGCTCGACGCCGTGAAAAAGCAGTGACTTTCTCCGAATTCCGGGTGAATTGACCGATTGGTAGCAAAATACTACCACTAGGCTGAATCGACATTCAGGATTGTACAAACCTGGTGAATATGTACAAAGCTTGGGATGGCCAAGCGATACGAACTG
>PBAL01000096.1 GCA_002715965.1 Verrucomicrobiales bacterium
CCGATGACATGGGCAGCCTCACCCAGCTCTACACCGACAAGTCAATCGATTGGCTGGAAAACAAGCGTGACGCGAAGAAGCCATTCGTTCTCTACCTTGCCCACACGATGATGCACACGATCATTGATGCCTCGCCGAAGTTTCGCGGCAAATCGGCCGGTGGACTTTATGGGGATGTGGTTGAGGAATTCGATTACGAGACCGGCCGTTTGCTGGACAAGTTGGATGAACTCAAACTGAGCAAGGACACGCTCATCATCTACACCACAGACAACGGGCCTTGGAATCAGCCCAGGTATTATGAACACAAGAAAGGGCATCCGGAGGGCTCCATCTTCTGGGGCGAATCGGGCCCCTTGCGAAACGGAAAGGGTTCACCTTACGAAGGCGGTTATCGGGCAGCCTGCATCGCGCGCTGGCCGGGCAAAGTGTCAGCGGGGCGAGTGAATGACAGCGTTTGGGCAACCATCGATTTCCTCCCGACCTTCGCCAATCTCGCGGGATTCAAGGTGCCGACCGATCGACCGATTGACGGCATCGATCAAACGGATCTCCTCTTGGGCAAAGGCGCGAACGGGCGCGACAGTTTCTACTTCGACAATGCAGGAATTCGGATGGGCAAATGGAAATACCTTCGCGCGAATGCCCATTTCTTCGGATATGCGGTGGAAGCCGATCGTGCAAAGGAGGAGGAACTCTACGATCTCGATGCGGACATTGGAGAGTCCAAGAACCTTGCCGACAAACACCCGGAGATTCTCGCTCGCCTGCGGAAGAAAACAGAGGAGTACATTGCCCGCAAGCCAGGCGCTCCTCCCGGGATTGCGTTGAAGGTCAAACGATTGAAGGGACGGATTCCATTGAAATCCAACGTGCTGTACAAGCCCGAAAGTTCGCCGGAAATAGTCGGAAAAACGGTGAGCATTTCTGCGACCATCAACGCGGATAAACCGAATGGCGTAATCGTCGCGCAAGGTGGATCACTGGTGGGATACTCCCTCTATCTGAAAGAAGGGAAATTGGTTTTCGGAGTTCGCGTGAAGAGCAAGCTCAAGGAACTAAAGTCGGACGCGGTCGTGACCGGCAAAAGGACAAGCGTCGAGGCTCGCTTGGACAAAGACGGAACCCGGACATTGATCGTGAACGGGAACGAGTATTCGACTGATGGACCGAAGCTGGACCCACAACCTGCAATGGGACTCTCAACGGGTGAGGATCAGGGCCCGAATGTCGGGAGTTACAAGGGTGAGAAGTTTAGTGGAACCATTAAGGATCTGATTCTAAGCGTGCAATAGCGAATTCAGGCGTGGTCGGAAACCGTTGCGGCATGTCCTTTCAAAGAGGCCGGCACGTTCTGGCTCCGAATTGGGAGGTTTCATCCGGTGCCAGCCAAAAATGGATGACGCGTTCTCCCTAACCCAACCGTCTCCCGGCAATGTCACCCCTCCGGGGTGTTCTGAGATTGTGCCAATACATTTGTGGGTAACGGACAGCCTGCGGGGAGAGGGATTGCAGGTGGGGGGGGATTGTTCTCAATTTGGCAACGCGTCATCTGCCCGAAGATTCGTGTCTTCACATTCTACAATTCCTCAAGCGTTCGGCTGGAGCAGGCGCGTTCGAGAGGTGCCCCGAATTGAGTGGGTTTTCTGTGTCGCGAGTTCATTGAGCAGTCCGGCCAATACCAGCCGTGAATACGACCCCACCGAGCTTGCCTCGCTGGGGACAAAGTCTGGCTGGCTAGCGGGCAGGTTCATCGAGGAGACCCCATTGGCCTCGCGCCAATTTTGAACCAGATTGATTTCTGGATTCGAAATCCTATTCCCCATCCAGACGGACTGGATGGGGCCGCTTGATTCCGGCGACCGAGATTAGCTGCCAATCTTGTTCACCATCAGCACCAGGCCGATAGGGGCCAGAAATCAGGAATGGATTGCACTCGCATCCGAACTCCATAGAAACGACCAGATTCGGCGCAACCTCGAATGCGCCTGACCGGAGGTTGAACAAGACGATTTCCTGGGCATTCGATCAGACCCCGCACCGTGTATATTTGGCGCGTCAAGTGGGGGACCTTCGGAACTCACTCAAACAGATCCTGAATCTCCTCCCAGGTCAGATTGTCGCCCAAGGTCTCCTCGCCACCCAGTGTCCCAGCAACCAATGCCCGCTTCTTCTGCTGCAATGCGAGGATCTTCTCCTCAATCGTATCGCGGGCGATGAGTTTGTAGCTGGTCACCACGCGTGTCTGGCCGATGCGATGGGCTCGGTCGGTTGCCTGGTCTTCAACCGCTGGATTCCACCAGGGATCGTAGTGCACGACAGTGTCCGCGCCGGTAAGGGTCAATCCCACACCGCCAGCTTTGAGACTGATTAGGAAAACTGGGATGTTTGAGTTCTCCTGAAACTTCTGAACCACCTCACCGCGGTTGGTGGTTCCTCCATCCAGATAACAAAACGGAACTTGTTCTGCAGTGAGCTTGTCCTTCAGCAATCCCAACATCGTGGTGAACTGACTGAAGACCAGCACGCGATGGCCGCCGTCAATTGCCTGTTCGAGAAGTTCGCCGAACATAGAGAGCTTGCCGGAGTCTTTCGCAGCAAAGTCCCTGTCCTTCATCTTCAACAAGCGTAAGTCGCAGCAGATTTGGCGCAACCGTAGCAGCGCATTGAGGACAATCATCTTGCTCTTGGCCACGCCTTGGGCGCCAACGGCATCCATGACCTCCTTGCGACTGACGGCAAGCACCTGCTCATAGATCTCCATCTGATCGCGTGTGAGTTCGCAGTAGGAAATCTGTTCCATCTTCGCGGGAAGATCTTTCGCCACCTCGGTTTTCAATCGGCGAAGAATGAACGGTCGTAATCGACGGCTGAGGCGTGCTTGAACTCGCTCGTCGCGATCCCGTGTGATTGGCTGCTCGTAGCGTTCCTTGAATTCCTTGGCGGAGCCGAGGTATCGAGGCATGAGGAAATCGAAGATACTCCAGAGATCCAGGACTGAGTTCTCCATGGGTGTGCCGGTCAGGACCAGTCGGTGCTCGGTCTTCACTGCCTTCACCGCTTGGGAGTTCTGCGTATCCCGATTCTTGATGTGCTGGGCCTCGTCGAGCACCACCGTATCGAACTTGAACTCGCGATACTTCTCAGCATCACGCCGGATCAAGGCATAGCTCGTGATGACCAGATCACTGCTCTTCACTTCTTTGAACCGCTTCTGGCGGTTGGAGCCGTGCAAGGCCACCACCTTGAGTTCCGGGGTGAATTTCTTGGCTTCGGCGAGCCAGTTGAAGACGAGCGAAGTGGGACACACGATCAGAATTGGACCCGAGAGTTGAGCACGCGTGTGGCAGGAAGAAACAAAGGCGAGGGTTTGTAGCGTTTTGCCCAGGCCCATTTCGTCCGCGAGAATTCCACCAAATGCGTTTTCACGCAGGAACTGCATCCAGGCAACACCGTGGCGCTGATAGGGACGCAACACGTTCTCGAGATGCCCGAGTGGCGGACATTCCAGTTTCGTCTCCCCACTCTGCCTCGCGGCTCGCTCTCGCCACTGTTGCTCGGCTTTCACCTTCCATCCCGGTTGTTGGCGCAGCGTGGCATCCACAAATGCGGATTGAACCGAATTCAGGCGAAAGCCATGCCCAAACTGTTGCGGCGCGCAGTCCTTGATGACTTCGTGGAATTCCTCGAAGGCATTGACATCGATCAACGCTGTTCGCCCGTTGTCCAGTCGAGTCGATCCAGTGCCGGACATGAGCAGACGTTGAATCTCTGTGGCTGAGAACTTCTGGCCGTCTGTTGAAGCCAACGACATATTCAGTTCAAACCAGCTTTCATCCGAAGTCCGAATTTCGAACTCCGGCTCTAGGCGCTCGAAGTTCTGCGAGGTTTTGCGATTGAGCCCCTTTTCCTGTGTCACCTCCCATTCGCGATTCATCCATGGGTATTCCTTGGCGAAGAAGGCGATCACCTTGCCTTCTCCGTGGAGATTCCAACGCCCCATGTCATCCGGCCCGGTGAAGCCAGCGTTTTTCAGTTGTTCGCCAGCGGACATTTCAGCGGGGAAGTCGCGAGTGGAATATCGGGTGGTGCACTTCGGATCGGGCAGCCAGAGAGACTCGTCCTTCGAGGTGACACCGATGACAATCACGCGTTGCCCATAGGTGCATTGCAAGCGTGCCTGGATACGATTCAGATCGCCGGTGAGTTCCAGGGAGAACTGTGGCGGTTGGGGTTCCAGCGTGAACTCATCAATGGTGAAATTGGCATCCACCTCGCTTTCCGCTTCGAGGATTGCCAATTCCTGACTGAGGAAGAATGGAACTCTGGATCGGGGGAGTCGTTCCGTCTCCTTGAACACGCCGCGAAACTGCTGAGGCAAGGCAACGGGGGCCAATGTATCACCGAACAAGGCCCAAAGTGCTTTCCCTTCGATAAGCAGGGGATCCGCGTAGTGTTCGGGGAGATTCATGCGAATCAGACCACTGGTCTCCAATGTGATTTCGATAGGAACGCGCCAAGGCTGATTCGTTACCTTGATGGGCTGTTCCTTCCCAAGGCGCACCCGGGGATGATCGACAAGGACATCCAACAGTTGAGTCAATTCGTGGAGGTCCAGGAGCAATCCGCCGGGCGTCTCATTGCCAGCCAGATACTCCACCTTGTCCAGCAACTTGTCATCTTCCTCAGAAAGGTCGAAGGGAAGATTCATGGGCAAGGAACTCAACGGTCCCCTTCCTTTTTTCCACTTCCCTTCGAATCGGACCATCACCTGTCCGCGCTGGACGCCGGTGGCGAAGACAGGAGGAAGCACAACGGAGATTTCAACAGGCTCTCCATTGTTCCCGCGCTGCATCTTCGGGCCCGGTTCAAGCTCCGGATCGAAGTCAGCTTCGTGTGGTTCAGGCTCAGCCGGCTTTGACGGTGCCGGAATCGGAGCAGTGCGAGCACGCTTCTTGGCTTTCTGTTTGTTCAGATGATGAAGCCCCACGGCCACGGAATGCGCACAGATCACACCCGCCTCTTTCGAGGCATCACAACCACATAGATTGTCGATGCTTCTCACACTCCTGATAACCAAACCCGCGCGATACGACGAGCCATCCTGAACCACGCCTTTCAGCAAGGGATCTGCCCAGTTCGACGAAAGCACCTTGCCCTTGCCCAGCAGGCGACGCGCAGCATGCACCGCTTCATCCCCTGCGGCTTCGGCAAAAAACGCCTCGCTCAGCTGACCAACGCTCACTGCGCGATAATGCCGAATTCGACACGGGGTTGGCAAGCGGACCAAGGACGACGCCCCGAAGTGGGCAGCTCTAAAGGTGGTGAGCTAGGGCTGCCCACTTCGGGGCTCACTCTGACCTGCCTTAAAACCCATGGCGTTGCCCTGGCTGGCTTAGCGCTGGCCCGTTGGGCCGATGTGCATGGTCGATTCCTCCGGATCGAATGTGCGAAACCTCAATTCCTCTGCGCCACTTGATACGCCCACTCTGAATCAAGGCTTCTTTGCCCCGATACACCGCTGCACTCAATCGAGGCACCCATTCACAAGTCTATATTTGCGGATACTCGTCCGCCAGTCATTGCGCCGGTCGGCATTTTCGTAAATCAGGAACAGATGACCGTCATGGCGGTAGAACTGGAATTTCTCAATGACACCCTCTGTGCCAATGGGGCCCGCAACTTCCTTATTAAACTCGATGTCTTGAAACAAAGGATCCGAACTCAGCGCAACGGCGATTCGATAGGAGGATGATACGCGTTTGGAAAGATAGAACAGCGGGTGCAGCCCATTGAAACGAATTCGGCTGTCGAGGTTTCCTCCAGTTCTTGCCGCGGCCCAGTCGGGCCGAAGCAGGCGGATCGGATTCTCCGGATGCTTGCGGAGCAGTTCAATTCCGCGTGTTTGCTTGTCGATGCGAATCTCCGCCCAGCCGTTCTGCCCCGTGCTGCCCGAACAAAGTGTGTCATACAGTTTCCAGATTCTCAATTCGTCCTCATTTTCAAAAATCTTCACGAAGCCGCAGTCCGATTCGATGCTGCAACCCTTCTCCCACGGCTGAGAGGCGCCAATCCGGAAATGTTCGTCGGTCACAAACGGCCCTTTGGGCTTCGAAGCAACGGCAGCGCGCACGCGTTTGCCGGTCGAATAGAACAAGATGAAGAACTCATCAGATGCCTTGATTGCGAGATGGACGCTGGCCCAGCGATCGCTTTGATACGGATCGAGCACCTTGGTGCGTTCGCTGACCTGGAGCAAATCCAGGTCAAATTCCCGGACAAAGCTCTTCCACTGCCCTTCCTTCGCTCCGCAATAGAGCCAGGTTTTGTTTTCGTGATGCTTGGCTAGATGTCCGTTGGAATCAAACAGGAGCGCGCCGAAATGGTCGTTTGTTCCGGTCAACCGATCCGAGTGAAAGACCTGCTTCAGTTCAACACCGCCAACCTTCAGATCATTCGTTTGCCCGTTGGCTTCGATGCTCGTAATCAGACAGGCCAGCAGAGGCAGAATGCGGCTGGTGATGATTCCAGCGGCCGTTCGATACCTGAAGCGCGCCATCATCATTTTTTGCTCAAGTCGTAGCAGCGGATTTCCTTGTCGTTGCGGCAATACACGCGCTTGTTTGCCAAGGCTGGATGGGACCAGACCAACATTCGGCCACTGACACGATGAGTCGGTTCGATGATGTAAGTGCGGGCAATCTCCTCGTAGCCATTCGGGGACAAGCTCGCAGTGATCATCTCGCCATGGTCATTGAAGATGAGCGTCTGCCCACTCGGTTCATGATGAACAGTGAAGGCGCTCTGCCACGCACCACGACCTGAACCGTTTGCCTTTAGAAGTGGTTTGGTCGATTCCCACAGCCGTTCGCCCGTGCGGATGTCGACGCAACGGAATTGGCCGCGACGTCCACCGGAGTAAACATGGCCGTCTCGCAAGTAAGCGGTGTTCATTACGCCAGCTACGCCCTTCTTTGGTGAAGGCACCCAGGCAAACTTGGTGGACTGGTTGTTTTCTGTCACGCGAATGGCGGCTGATCTGCCGTTGAACCCCATCACCCAAACCAGATTTTCGTGAACTCGAGCCGCACCGATCGACATTGCGAATGATGGCCTGAAAGTGGCGTACCAATGCCGCTTGCCAGAATCGGGATCCAAGCCACTGATTCTGTCCGAATCCCACACGATCAATTGGCGCAAACCATTGATTTCTTCGATGACCGGTGTTCCGTATCCCGGCTTGGGGGCAGACAACGCCCGCCATTTCTCTTCCCCAGTCTTGCGATCAAACGCCACCACCGTGCTCCCCTTGCCGCCGACCGTGCAAATCAGCAACTCTTTGTGCACAATCGGATGAGCTGCTGTGCCCCATTCCTGCATCTCAAGGCCGTAGTCCGTGACGAAATTCTTTCGCCACAGGACTTTCCCCTCGTCAGCGCTGAGCGCCAACAAGTGCCCCTCGGCGCCAAGCGAATAGACAATGCCTTCGTGAATCAATGGTGTGCATCGTGGGCCAATCGCATAGAGCACCACCGACGAGTACGGCGCATCGTATTTGTGCTCCCAGACGATCTTTCCGGTTCGTTCATCCAGGCACACGATACGCTCATCACCGGGCAACGATTCACGAACGAAATTCGGATTTTGCCCCTTCGGCAGTTGTACGGATCCCACGGGTTTGCCGCGACGGTCGGCAACATAAACCCTGCCCTTTGCCACCGCTGGTCCGCAGTATCCTCCGCCCAATGGCGTTTTCCAAAGCAGGCGCGGTGGTGTGTCCAATGAAACGCCGGATTCCCTCCAGACCCCATCGCGCTTAGGGCCGAGGTACTGCGGCCAATCGTCGGCCGGGATTGCCGGGCAGAGAAGACCCAGAAGAATTACCGCAAGGCTGCGAGTCATGACCATGTGCACGAGTCCTACGAAATGCTCTCGCCAATTGCCAACGAATTGATCCAATGAGTGCATGAACTTAATCCGAATCGTTGGAATCGTCTGCCTCAGTTCCTGTGTTATCGCCAATGCCGCAAAACCGATCGACATCGGCTCCCGTCGTGAACTCTTCGTTGGAGATCAATTGGTCGGCAGAATGGAAAACGTGAATTTCCGGCTCCACGAACCACGTCCGGGGCAACGCCCGAAGAGCCCCTTGCCGATCGTCTACGGCACGATCATCAAGGACGGCGACCTGTATCGCGGCTACTACCGGGATGTTCGGAAGGGCTATAAGGGGAAACAGCACGACGGACATCCAGGTGAGATCACCTGTTACGCGGAAAGCCGTGACGGCCACGAATGGAGCTTCCCACAATTGAACATCATCGATGCGGAAGGGATGCACGGTCGAAACGCGATTTGGGATGGCAAACACATGTGCAGTCACAACTTCTCCCCGTTCCTCGATGCCAATCCCAAGGCACCAACCGAACAGCGATTCAAGGCACTCGCGGGCGTGCTGGCGAGTGGTGGGCTCCGTGCCTTCAGTTCTCCGGACGGAATTCGTTGGAAACTTCTTCAGGACGAGGTGGTGATGAAGCCCGTTGGCGGCTATTCCTTCGATTCGCAGAACGTTTCCTTCTGGTCAGTCGCGGAAAACCAATACGTCTGCTATCACCGAACTTTCCAGACCCCGCATGGAAAGCTACGCACGGTTCACCGGCGAACCTCCAAGGATTTTATCAACTGGACCCAGCCGGTGGCCATGAATCCCAATCTCCCCAAGGAACACCTCTACACCAGCCAAACCCATCCATACTTTCGCGCGCCACACATCTATGTCGCGACCCCCACCCGCTTCCGACCCGATCGAGGCAGTTCGACAGACATCCTTTTCATGTCCACTCGTGCAGGGTCGACCCATTACGATCGACTATTTACGGAGGCCTTCATACGCCCGGGTCGCGATCCGAAACGCTGGGGCAATCGTTCCAATTACGTCGGGCTGAACGTCGTCCCCACCGCTCCCGGGGAAATGAGCATCTACCACAAGGACGGCTATCGCTACACCCTGCGCACCGATGGTTTCATCTCGGTTCGCGCGGGGGCGACAGCGGGTGAACTGATTACCAAGCCAATCCGTTTCAGCGGGTCGAAGCTCGAGATCAACTACAGCACCTCCGCAGCCGGCGGATTGCGGGTCGAGATTCAGAATGCCAATGGTCAGGCGATCCGGGGTTTCGGTTTGGGAGATGCGAAAGAATTGGTCGGAGACACCATCTCGCAACAGGTGGAATGGAAGCATAAATCCGATCTCGGAAAACTTGCCGGCAAGATTGTTCGCCTCCGGTTCTCGATGCTTGAGGCCGATCTCTACTCGTTTCGATTTCACAATTGAACAGCCTGTGGCAGCGAAATTGATCAAATCGGTCACACCTCGCAGCATGGTGTTATCGAATCCATCCAGGCGGCAATCAGGAAGGTAACCGATCAACTTCCGATCGGGCTTGTCTTGGGCGGAGGCAAAAGCGATCGAAGCCAAAAGAACGAGAAGCGCGCACGTCGCGAGATCGGGGCAGCTTTTGTTCAATCGACCGGGATTGATCTCGCGAGTTTGCGTCGCTCCGGGCTCGATTCAAGATCGAAGCTCCGCTAAGACTTCAACTCTCGGCATATGCAATCACACAACATCAAGAACCCGATCGCGCGTTTGGTCATCAAGCTGACCATTTTCTGCTCCGTCCTGTTCCTCTTGTTCCGGACTGAAATCGATCGTTGGCGGCAGATGAGGATGCCTCTTCCGGAATTACGGGAAGGAAAAACGATCCTCGAAGATGATTTCGAAAGCGGAGATCTCGCGGATTTCTGGATGGAGGGAGATCGGGGAGAAGGCAGGTATGAAGCGGGTGCGATGGTGATCACGAACACTTTTGTCCACGCGGGCGAGTCCGCGCTTCAGATCACCGTGAGGGAAGGTGACATCCCTCAAATCGGCAGCGATGGACTGGAGAACGAGCGCGCGGAGATGGATTCGGGCAAACATCCATATCTGGGCACGCAGAAGTGTTATCGATTTGCATTTCTGGTTCCCCAGGATTTCCCGGTCGTTGATGTGCGATTGGTGATTTCACAGATCAAGCAGCGCGGTAAACGCGGTGGACCGATTGTGGCGCAGCGATTTGTGAATGACACGCACACGGTGGTTGTTGATGACGATGTGGCGGGTTTCAAACGTCGCTACGACCTGCCGGCGATCGAACGCGAAGTCTGGCATGAGATGGAATATTCGATCGGGTACTCAACTGGCGATGATGGATTCATCCAGATTCTGATGAACGGGAAGGAGGTCGTTCGCTACCAGGGACCAACGGCCATCGCAAACAATCAGAATGAGTTCTACCACAAATTCGGCCTTTATCGGGATCGGATGAAGGAACCGATGACCATCTACTTCGACGACTTCAAGATAAGTGAGCTGGAGATTGTCAAACCGACTGAGTAATGACGATTGGCAATCTGAAGGGCTAGCTTCCAGAGCCGAATCACAATTGAGTTCCCGGACATTTTTGGATTCACGTATCAATCGACTGACATAGGATTTCGCCATGAGAACGCTCAGAGACTGTCTGCCGATGGGCAGCTCAATATTGTTGCTGAATCTGGTAATCGTCGGTTCGCCTTCCGACAAGGCTGTTGAATCTCCCAAACCACAGTATGAGCATGGGGAGACGCGCATCCCAGCGGCCAGTGCCGGTGAACCCAAGCGTGAGTTCTCCCTGAAGCATGCCGAGGATTACCTCACTCGTGGAGCCGAGGCTTGGGCTGGCCAGAAGAAGTGCGTGTCTTGTCACACAACCGCCTATTACCTGCAGACTTTCCCGCGATTGCACAAACATCTAGGGAAGCCGTCGAAGAAAATGCGTGACTTCTTTGTCGCTGAGTTCGAAGAACTCAAGGGATCGGCCCCGAAGAAATTTGAACGCGGCACATCCACCGCGCAGGTCGTCTACATTGCTGCTGGTCTTGCCCAGTGGGATCGGCACATTACCGGGAAACTCTCCTCAGAAACCCGCGCGGCTCTCGACTTCATGTTCGATCTCCAGCTGGAGAACGGCACCTGGCAATCCCTCGCCTGCTGGCCTCCTTACGAATCCAGCGCATATCAGGAAGCCACGGTAGCGCTGAGCGCTGTAATCGAAGCACCGGGCTGGCTGGATGCGGGCAAGGCCGGGAAGCTTTTACGCCTTAAACGTTATCTTCGTGAGAACGATCCTCCGCACGACTACGCCCGTGTCCTGTTGTTGCGTGCTGGTCTGCAGAGCAAGGACTTGTTGGATGACACTCGGCGCGGAGCAATCACGAAACGAATCTGGGAACTTCAGCGTGCCGATGGCGGCTGGTCCATTCGCAGTTTCGCCAAGCCCGATGAATGGGGTGATGGTGACCGCACCAAGAAGCTCCAGCGGGAGCCCGAATTCAAGAACCCACCCAGTGACGGTCATATGACCGGGCTTTGCGTCTCAATTCTGCGCGATGCGGGAGTGCCATCCAGTGATCCGCGGATCAAGAAGGCCGTCAGCTGGTTGTTGAACAATCAGCGCGAATCAGGCCGTTGGTGGACTCGTTCCCTCAACACCGACAAATACCACTTCATCACCTACAGCGGGACCTGCTATCCACTGATCGCACTGGCCAAGTGCGGAGAGCTTGATTGAGCCATTGAGCCTGCACTCGGGCTTCTATTTAATTGTCACCGCGGAGCAAATTCCGTATCGATCCCGGCACGAGGCACCTGGATTATCATAAGAACCAAGGCGATTGCGTTTACTCCCGGCGGTAAAGAGATTAAGGCCGACCTGCAATTGCAGGTAAAGCGGGCGGATGTGTATGGCAGCACGGCGAAGGTCGTCACGGATAATGACGGGACCGAACTTGCTACCGGCGTCCTGACCCAGGAAGGAGTGCTGCTTTCGAAAGCGAATTTCGTGGGTTTGTCAGTGGATGAGAAAGGTTCGTTTGAAGGCAAGGCTTCCTACATTTGTGATGGCGAGACCGTTGCGCCGATTCCTGCATCATTCAAGGAATCACGCGAAATCGAGAAAATTGGCGACGATGCCCTGGATGAGTTCGCAGTCGAATCCGTGTATCCAATCAACGTCGAGACAGATCTGGAACCGGGTCTCTATTCAACCACGTTCAGTTACGTGCAATCCGTCGATCCCAAGGATTGCCTGATCATGATTTCAAAGGACGGTCCCGGATTCCTGCTCGCCGGCAGCAAACTGGCTTTCAGTCCGGCAGGCAAATCGGTGGTCTACAGTCTCTTCGATAATGAAGCCGATGACGCCGATGAGGAGGAAGGCGATTTCGACTTCGGGGACATGTTCCGACTATTCGATCTTTGACCACAGATGAACACGGATTTACTTACAGAGCGCCAACATTCCGAAGATAGCCCTTTCCGGATGGCTACGCTCAATTTAAATTGCGTTCGATATTCTCTTTCAATCCCCGCAGTTGGGCTCATCTGTGTCCATCTGTGGTTTAGAAAAACATGGAAAGCCAATTCTATCTCAGTCACGACGGCAAGGACGCGCGCGTATTCCTGAAAGGCCCGAGACCAAAGCCCAAGACAGTCAAGCGCGTCTCACCCAACAACCTCGATTTGTCGACTATTCGAATCATCAACGGAACAGACGGTACCGAGAAGGAACGTAAGCCGTTCACGCCCTGGCACCAGAACACCAATCACGACGTTACGCCATCTCGGAACGATCAGACAACTGCCCTTGAAATTTGATTGGGCTTCGAAGATTTGAGCTTATCTGGCGTTTGGGTCCTCAAGCCGATGGTTTCAATCAAACTTGCCGCCACGGAATCGATTTCGTTCCATTGTCGCATGCATCGCGCCTCGCTGCTTCTGGCCCTCATCGTTTCATTGTCCCTTTCATCGGCTGATACGCGTCCCAACTTCCTGATGATCCTCCTCGACGACTCGGGTTGGACGGACTTCGGCTGCTATGGGAGCGACATTCACACACCGAATATCGACAAAGTTGCAAAGCAGGGGATGCGTTTTACCGACTGTCACTCAGCCGCTCCAAATTGTTCGCCTTCCCGCACCGGACTGCTTACCGGACGGACACCGTCTCGGGTTGGAATGTACAGCTACATTCCCTCCAACCACCCGATGCATCTTCCGAAAACGGAGGTCACAATCGCACACCTCCTCAAACAGGCGGGTTACCACACCGGACATTTCGGCAAATGGCACGTCGCCAAACTGCTGTCCGAGCAACCACAACCCAGTGACTTGGGATTTGATTATACACTAGGCACCGACAACAACGCATCACCCAGCCATCACAATCCCGGGAACTTCATTCGGAACGGCAAACCCGTCGGCAAAACCGAGGGCTATTCCTGCCAACTCGTCGTTGACGAAACCATCGGCTGGTTCGATCAAATCAATGTCGGCAACTCGGACAAACCGTTTCTCGCCTGCGTATGGTTTCACGAACCTCACACTCCTATCGCTTCCCCCCCGACACTCGTGGCCAAGTACCGGAGGCTTTTCCCCAAGCTGAAGAAAAAGGAAGCGACCTACTACGCAAACATCGAAAACGTCGACATTGCCGTGGGAAGGCTGATGGACAAGCTCAACGAGTTGAGGATAGCGGACGACACCATGGTCTTCATCACCTCCGACAATGGCCCGTTGAACGCCTTCTCCAAGCAGGGCCTTCGCGGAAAGAAATCCCACGTATGGGAAGGCGGGCATCGTGTCCCCGGTATCTTTCGCTGGCCGAAGAGGATCAAAGCTGGAACGGTCAATCACACACCGATTTGCGGCGTGGATTACCTCCCGACCATCTGTGATATTGCAGGAGTTTCATTGCCGTCCGAACGGACAATCGACGGCAGCAGCATCTGGCCCTTGCTCCAGGGCAAACAGTTCACTCGGAACAACCCGATGTATTGGTTTTTCTACCGCCTGCTTCCCTCCACTGCAATGCGTGACGGCGATTGGGTGATCATTGCCAACACCGACGACGCAGCCCGCCCGAAAACGCACGCGTTGATTGCGTCCGACATGCAGAAGATCAAGTCATCGACGAAGCTCCAGGACTTCCAGCTCTTCAATCTCAAGAACGATCGCGCACAAGAAGCAGACCTCTCCTCTGCCGAACCCGCCGTCCTCGAACGGATGAAGAAGAAGCTCCTGAAGTTTCATCGCGGTGTTCTCAACGACGGGCCCTTCTGGGACGTGCCCACGGACTACGCCAAAGGAAAGAAAGCCAAACTGTGGCACAGCGAGTAGAGATTCAACGGGCAATCTCGTGCCACCCGAGTCCGAGTTGCTCACGTGAGCAGACCTCAAGTCGACAGTTCACGACAAAACTCCTTTCCCAACCAGCTCACTTTGCGGATAATTGAGGCATGAAAGCCCTCGCTCTTTCCTGCTGCCTCCTGACGTTTGCATCCGGGAGCACACGTTCTGCGGAACTAACGCCGGAAGCCCTGACCAAGCAGGTCAGATCACTCAAGCAGGACAAGGTGGCGTGGCGACAGATCGAATGGCGGAGCTGCCTGTTGCAGGGACTGGCAGAATCCCGGAAGAAGAACAAACCCGTCGTTCTTTGGATCTTCATCGACCGGCCGATCGACGACGAACGTTGTTGAGTGTTTGCGAGTGCCGCCCGTGAGGTGGTGTTCTCCAATCCGGAAGCCGTGCGGATCATCCAACGCGACTTCATCCCCGTCGCGCTCAAGGCTGCACTGGTAAACAACCCTCCCTCTGGTCCGGAAGGCAGGCTTTATGCGGAAATTGGACGCACAAAGCCCGCGCCCCAAGGGATTTGCGTGGCAAACTCATCTGGCAAAGCGCTGGCTTGGGCTCTCTCATTCAACACGGACGATCAGATCCCCGAGTTTCTCAAACACGCGCAGAGTCTGTTCCGTGAATCACCCGATGCTTCTCGACCGGTGACCACGGAGCGCTACCGACAGTTCCCCTGGCAACGACTCTCAGATGTTTCCGATAGCGGGCGCAAACTCTCCATCGTCTCGCATACCAACGGTGAACGCTGTTTGGGGACGCCGGCTGTGGTTCCCGGAACGCTGGTCGGCCGGATCATCGGACGCGCCCTGGACAAAGACGGCAATCCCTTGGCGGATACACTACGACAGGAGCATTACATGGAAGCCCGGATGGAAATCGCGCCGGCCATTCAAAAGGAACTGGTTCGCGCAGTTCAAAACGCCAGTGCGGACGAAATACTCGTCCCTGATTCACTCACCCGCGCAATCATTGAACCGGCGTATTTGGGACAACTCGACGTTAATCCACGCGCTCCTAATCCCGGAGGCATCAATGAACGCTTCGACTACGTAATGCTCGCCACCAAAGAAGTCACCGAGTCCGGGATTCGTTTGAGAATCACCGGTGAATCCGGCATCGCGGGCGGGCAGCAAACCAATCCCCGTGTCCGCACAGACGGCCGCCAATGGGAGCATCAGGTGATGCTCGGCTGGCAGGGCTACGTTGACATCGCCGATGACCGCATCACCCGCATCGTGATGCTCGCCAAGGGACGAGAACGGCTGCGTTGGGGGAATCGAAACCTGCTTAATACAACCGAACCCGCGGCCGCGCATCTGATGGCCGGACACGCCATCGATTTGAATTGTGGCGTCCGCTACGGGCTCATCTGCGAACTGGCATCGAAGTCAGAAGTTGTGGAAGCATCAGAGTAGTCTGCTAACACAATTCGGCAGGTACAAAAGGAAGGGCCCCTCCGGGGCCCTGGCGGGTTTCGTAGGTCACCCGCGCGATGCAGGCAGAAACCCTTGGTTTGATCCGGTGCAGATGTCCGAATCGGTGTCGTGTCACGATGACAGAGGACAGCTTTAGAGTCATGTGTCCCTTACCTTTGGTCAAGATGGAATCGGAATCCCGATGGATTGACACAGGCGCGCTTGCGCCGCCCAGATAGAATCACATTCGATTGGCAAAGGGATTGAAAATTCCGCTGTTCTTGACAACGGAACGTGCTTAACTCCCGCCGTCCCATGGGTATGCCGTTCAACATGACGCCGCGGGATGTGGCGCCGGTCGGAACAAAGTTTCGCTGTATCCAAACACAGCTCCCACATCCCGAAGCTGTAGAAACCATTCGTCGCATCCAGCAGAACGAACCTCGCGCCTCCGAATCCCAGCCTCCCCTGCTCTGGGATCGGGCGGAGGATGTCGGTGTCTTCGATCGCTTCGGCAACAAGTGGCTGGACTTCACCTCCGGCGTTCTCGTGGCCAACAGCGGACACGCAGCCCCCGAGGTAAAACAGGCGATCGTCGATACCGCGCAACACGGGAATCTCCACTCGTTCGCGTTTTACAACGAACAACGCGGAGAGTTGACCAAGTATCTTGCCGATCTATCACCTGATGGATTGGACAAGATGTTCCTGTTGTCTTCCGGAGCTGAAGCAATTGAGTTTGCGGTGAAGTGCTGCCGTTCGCATGGCATCAAGTTCGGTGGTGACAAGAAGTTGGCGATCGTGGGATTCGATCGTGGTTTCCATGGCCGCACACTTGGTGCCCAACAGGTTGGAGGCATTCCCGGACAGAAAGATTGGATCGTTCTACGTGATCCCGCCATTTTCAATGCGCCCTTTCCCGACGGTTACTGGCAGGAAGATGTGGAGTTTGAAACGTTTACCGAGAAGATCCGAAATCACGGCCTGAAACCCGAGAGCATCGCCGGTGTCGTGATGGAGTCTTTTCAGGGGGGCGGGCCGGATTTTGCGCCGGTTGAATATGTCAAACGTCTGCGCCGATGGTGCGACCGCTATGGCGTTCTCCTTGTCTTCGACGAAATCCAAGCCGGTTGCGGTCGCTCCGGCAAGTTCTGGGCCTTTGAGCATTACGATGTAAAGCCGGACCTGATCGCATTTGGCAAGGGTGTGAGCAGTTCGCTTCCCATGTCCGGTGTGATCGGCCGTCCGGACGTGCTGGACATCTTTGACCACGGTTCGCTGGTGAGCACGCACAGTGGCAATCCGATCTGCTCTGCCGCGGCTCTGGCAAACTTGAAGAAAATCAAGAACGAGAAGCTCACAGAAAATGCCGCGAATCTGGGGGTGGTCCTTACGGAGAGATTGGAGGCCATTCAGTCAAAGCACTCTGCCCGCATCGGGCGGGTCTCGTCACGTGGATTGGTTGGCGGATTGCAGACTGTCCTCGCGGGGAAGAAGGAGCCTGATCCGGAATTGGCGCATCGAATTGTGGAACTGTGCTTTGAACGCGGCCTGTTGTTTTTCGCACCGGCGGGCGCGTGGGGCCAGACGATCAAGCTCTGCCCACCACTGACCATCACGGAGGAAGCATTGATCGAAGGCATGGATGTGTTTGCCTCGGCTGTGGATGATGCCATCGCCGAACAATGAGCCTCCGCCTCCAGTTGCTCCAAGTCGCGCGGCTTGCACCCAAACTTCTCGGTGATTCGACCGACCTGGTTCGTGAATTCTTTCGCTCGCAATTGTCTGACGGCGCAGGAAGGGATCGCAGCGGGGATCCGGATCTGTATTACACCATCTTTGCGCTGGCCGGGATGCAGGCTTTGGAGATGGAGATTCCAGTGGCGGAGTTTGCCGCCTATCTGGACAGCCACGGAAGCGGGGAAGGACTCGACTTCGTTCATCTGTCAGCGCTCGCCCGCAGTTGGGCTGCAATTGGCAAAGAGCGTATGCCGAAAGGTGTAGACCAGGGAATCCTCAAGCAGATCGAGAGCTATCGAAAACCGGATGGCGGTTATGAGGGCGACCACAAACTGAAACACGGCACGGCTTACGGCGCGTTTGTCGCTCTCGGCGCCTATGAAGATCTCGGGCAACTCCCGCCTGACAAGCTGAAGCTGATCCAGGCGTTGAAGATGTTGGAATCCAGAGATGGTGGCTGGAGCAATTTTCCGAACGCCCCCCTTGGCGCGACAAACGCAACAGCCGGAGCCGTGACTCTCATTCAACACCTGGGATTTCCCGTGAACCAGAGCGTGGGCGACTGGCTGCTTTCTGTCGTCCATGAGCAAGGCGGATTCCTGGCCGTGCCCAAAGCTCCCATGCCCGATCTGCTCTCAACGGCAACCGCGCTTCATGCCCTGACTGCGATGGAGCGGCGCATTCCCAGCGGGGTGCACGAAGGCTGTTTGGATTTCATCGACACCTTGTGGTCAGCCAAAGGTGGTTTCCACGGACACTGGGCGGATGATCATCTGGATGCGGAGTATACCTTCTACGGATTGTTGGCCTTGGGGCATTTGAGCCTCTGACGCGTATTCGATCACGGCGTGGACCGTCAAACATTGATCGGCATAGGAGGCCTTGGGAATGGGCTCGCTCAGTCATTTTCAGGATCTCTTGGAAGCTCCCGCATCAATCCCAATGACCGAACCCGTTGAAAGCTCCTGAGCGAACAACATTGGAAAGTAGCGGCATGCCGGCCAGTGTCCGGTGCTCCAGTTCTCGAACTGACCGTGGCTGGACCAATCGGGAGTTCAGCCCTGCGCTACTGTTCCGGTCTTGAACCGAAACAGATACGCCACACCCATGCAAACGGCGCAACCGATCATGGTGTACCACGGCCAGGCAATTGCCGTCTGGACCTTGATGTAGACCATGGCGCCGAGGGAGGCGACCATCCCGGCGACCACTGGTGTCCCTTGCCCTTTCTTCCACCAGAGAACCAGCAACAAACCACCGAGCATCGCGCCACTCGTCAGTCCCGCCAGGGAGAAGGCGACCGTCAGGACGGAGGGAACCTGTTTGCAAGCCAAGGCCACCACCACGAGAATGCCCGCCCAGACCAAAGTCGATTTCCTGCTGAACGCCAGATACCACTCCTCTGATTTCCCACTGTCCACGCGCTTCAAGAGATCCATGGTGGAAACTGACGCCAGTGCCGAGAGAGCGGAACTTACGGAAGACATGGCAGCCGAGAGAATTCCCACGATCAACAGCCCCTTCATCCCCGCAGGCATGACGGTAAGAATGAACAACGGCAATGCATAGTCCGCCTTCACTTCGCCCGCATCGTTCAGTGGCAGTTCCAATCCATGCACTTGGGCGTAGGACCAGAGAAGCGCACCGACGAAGAGAAACAGCAGGAACATCGGCAGGATCACAATCGCGCTTAGAATCAAGGCCTTGCGACCTTCGTTGACCGACTTGCAGGTCAAGACGCGTTGCACATTCAACTGATCGACCCCGTGCGAGGACATCACCTGAAAGGTGGCGCCGATCACTCCCATCCAGATGTTGTACGGCATGCCCCAACCAAACGCGCCATTGAACCAGTTCAGCTTTTCGGGTCCGTTTGCATTCAGGTGACTCCATCCCGCATCTTGAAATCCCGCGAGGAACCGGAGTGCAAAGATGCCACCTCCCACCAGCAGGACGAACTGAATCGCATCCGTCCAAACGACGGCCTTGATGCCCCCATAGTAGGTGTAAATGAGTGAAAGCAGCACGAACAGAATGATGGCTGCTACGATTGGATCACCAGGAAGGATGCCCTTCAGCATGACTTCGATGGGAATACAGGTTGCATAAACCCGAACCCCCGCAGCCAGCGTTCCGGCGATGAGGAAGAACACGGCGACAGTTCGTTTCGCCCCACTGCCGAAGGCGTTCTGGAAAAGTTGATAGGGTGAATAAATATCGCCCTTGAAATAATGCGGAACCATCACTATCGCGAGAATCACACGCGCAATGACGTAGCCGATGATGATCTGGATGAAGGCCAGGTCGCCCCCAAAGGCCGCAGCAGGGACGCCGATAAAGGTAAGTGCGCTCGTCTCTGTTGCGACGATCGAGAACCCCACTCCCCACCACGGAATGTCACGGCCACCCAGGAAATAATCCCGGGTGCTCTTCTGTCCCCTCCCCATCCAGACGCCCAGTCCGATAATGCCGAGGAGATAGATGGCAATGACAACCCAGTCGAGTGTGGCGAAATACTTCATGTTTCGTGGAATGGGTAGCTGGCCTGTTCAGCTGGCGATAACAGTTTGTCCCGGTTCTCAGGCGGGTCGCCTGAGCTATGACGGGCCGGTCATTTCTTTGCCGGGGCTCTCTTTTTTCGTGGCGCCCGTTTCCTCTTAGGTTTGGGTTCGATTACCCCCAGATACTCGAGACGACGATAAACCTCACCACCAGTCGCCTTGACGTTGATATCCTTCTTTACCGCCGGATACCTAGGCTCAAAGTCGTTGAACATGACTACGCTGTTCAACACCAGCAATGCCTCATCGACTGAATCAGATTGGGCCAGAACCTCATTCATGACCGGCCGTGGATCCACCGCACCGACAAGACCGAGAAACTCCGCGGCGCGCCAGCGAACCATCAGGTTGGAATCCTTCAATCGCTTCTTTGCATCTCCCGCAATCGCCTTGGCCCCAACACCGATCGCGCTCGCCGTTGTCAGACCCCAATACCGTTCCCAAGGATTCTTTGAGTTGATCGCCTTCTTCAAATTGCCCTTGGCCTTGCCAAACGGCAGCAGAGCGAGATCCGAGATATCAATAAGCTTTGCAATCTCGGTGGAGTGCTTCTCCCCATAACCAATTCCGTCGCCGAGCGACTTCCGCACCATCTCGCTTTCCGGATAGAAGCTGAGATCGTTCAGGTTCTTCAGCTTGGCGGAGAGTTTCTTTCGCAGACGCGCGAGCACCTTCGCGTGTTTCGGATCGCCCGCAAGATTGCGAACTTCGTGGGGATCGGTCTGGACATCAAACAACTGTTCAGCAGGACGACGTTCAAAGAATTGACTTTGCGCGGCGTTCAACTTGCCCGCTTTCCAAAGCGTTCGCCATTCTTCGTAGGCCAGCATGCGATAGCGGTAGTTGTTCTGGAGGCCGTCCGGATAGAATCCCTGGTAGTTGCGCACGTAGTGATACCGCCCCTCTCGCAAGGTGCGCACCAAGTCGTATTTCTCATCGAATCGATCCGCGTGCCCAAAGGAAGTGTTTCGGGCGTTCAGTTGTTTGGGAGAAATGTCCGCGCCAAGGAAGGGGCTGCCATCCAGTTGCTTCGGAATTTCGAGACCAGCCAAATGCATGACGGTCGGACCAAAGTCCACGAAATCGACAAAACCCTTCACTCGCGAACCTGGCTTGCTGGTGACGAGATGCCTGAAGTTCTCCGGAATGCGAATCACCAGCGGGACGTGCAGACCCGATTCGTAGGCGTATCCTTTTCCGCGTGGCAGCACACCTCCGTGATCGCCGAAGTAGAAGATGAACGTGTCTTCCAACAAACCATCCGTCTCCAACTGCTTGACCACCGCACCGATCTGCTGATCTACCGTTCTGATCTTGTCGTGATAACGCGCATACGTGTGACGAAAGGTCGGAGTGTCCGGGTGATAATCGGCGAGCTGCACCTTGTTCATCGGCGTCATCAGTTCCTCGCTGTCCATTACCTGTTGCGAAAAGTGCAGCGAACTCTCATGCGAGGTTCCGAAGGACTGCATGTGATAGAATGGCGCGCCTTCCGGACGATTGCGCCACGAAGCTTTGCGAGAAGATTCGTTCCAGGGGAAAGTCTCCTTGGTGGTGACCACGTTGTAGTCCGTCTTTGAATTGTTGCTGGTGTAGTAGCCGGCTTCCTTCAGATACCAGTGCCACATCTTCAAACCTGCGGGCAAATTCACCGGCTTGGATTTGCGGTGATACTGAAATCCTCCCCTCGGTGCATAGATTCCAGTCGCCAGCGTGGAACGCGCCACCGAACACACTGGGCTGCAGGAAAAAGCGTTTTCGAAGACCAGTCCTTTCTCGGCCAGTTTCTCGATATTGGGCATCTTGGCTAGATCGTTGCCGTAGAGACTGGAGTAGTGGATTGAGTTATCCTCCGAGAGCAGCCACACAAAGTTAGGACGCTTTCCAGCAGTTGAGGTGCAGACAAATACAAGAAATGCACCGAAAACCAGCGATCTGAGCGATTTCATGCGCCGGAGTGAACCAGATCCAGACCGGCTTGTAAAATCGCGCAACGACTGCAAAGCCGGTTCTCGCCAATTCGACAATCTCGCCTGTAACCTTTTTCCGCAGCTTGCGTAGAACGGCCCAGGTGATTATTTCTGAAACAAATTGGTCGATCACAACTCAAGACACCGAATCGAATACCGACCCATGAACGCAAAAACATTCCTGATCCTGTCACTGGTCGCCAACATTGCGCTCGGCGCCGCTCTCCTCACCAGGCAAGACGCTCCAGAGCCTGCCCCAGCTCCTGAATCGCCATCGAAATCTGCGACCGACACCAAACCGTCAGCCGCTGTCAGCAAGCCGAACAACCCCGCTCCGGAACCCGAACCTGCAAAACCTGCCGAGAAGAAGATTTTCACCTGGGAGGACGTGGAGTCGGACGACTACCGGCAATACATTGCCAACCTCCGCAAGGCCGGCGTGCCAGAAGATACCATCCGCGACATCATCATTGCCGACGTCACCAAACTCTACGCCAAGAAGAAGAAGGATGCCCGTGGCAAGCCCAAACCCTTCGAGTTCTGGAAACCGGGCATCCCGGTCGTCGGCACCATGGATACCGACGCAATGGAAAAGATGGCCGGCTTGGAAAAGGAAAAGAACGAGATGATCAAGGCGATGGGCTTTGAGCCTGATATCAAGGCTTCGGCAACCGCGAGTGCAATGGATCAGTTTTCACAAATGCTCGGCTTCCTGCCCGACGAACGGCGAAGTCAGGTTCAACAATTGATGATGAATCTTCAGCAAAAGGCAATGAAGGCACAGAAGGACAGGAAGGGCATGGGGGCCATGCTCGAAATTCAGCAGCAGTTTGACAAAGACCTGAAGGCCGCCTTGTCAGACGAGGAGTATCGCGATTACTCCCTACGCCTGTCTCAAACCTCGATGCTCATGCGCATGGAGGCCAGCGGATACGAGCCCACCAAAGATGAGTTCCTGGCTGTGTTCGAACTGCGGAAGAGCTTTGATGAGAAATATCCCCCCGGCTTCCAGCGTCTCAGCGCGACTCCTGAACAACTGGAGCAGCACAAGGAGGCCATGAAAGTTCTGAACGAAGATCTCAAGGCCGCTTTGGGTGACGACCGCTACGCGGACTACCAATTGGCCCAGAAACATGATTTTCGCGGCATCGTTCAATCAGCCGAGCAAGCCGGTCTCGGATTGGCTGAAGCCAAGCAGGCTTATGAGATCAAGACCGTGACAGACAAAGAGGTCAGGGATTTGCGACGGAACCGAGAACTGAGCCAGGAACAACGCGCTGAGGCGTTGCTGAAAATTCGTGCTGCGACCGAGGATGAAATCAAAAGCATCTTTGGTGACAACTACGACAAGTTCAACCGGGGTGGAAATGCGATGTGGTTGAACTCAATCAAGTGATGAGATATGTCCGGAAGTTGTGGATGAAAGTGTGACGGGCATGCCAACTTGGGTTTGCTAAAAACCTGATGAAAGGCACCCAAATGAACACACCCGCCACGAGGCAAACATCCGAACTCACTGACTTCAACGCAAGCCAAGTCTGTCAGAGCTTGCTCGAAACCACCCTTCGCAATGGTGCTCAGCAAATGTTGCAACAGGTCATTGACTGAAGTCGGCAACTTCCTGCGCCAACATCGAGATCAACTCGATGAACGTGGTCATCGTCTGGTCGTTGGCAATGGCCATCTGCCCGCAGGGCAGATTCAGACAGGCCTGGGCTCGGTTGAGGTCCGGCAACCCCGCGTGCACGACAAACGAGAGGACCATCAGTTCACCAGTGCCATCCTGCCACCTTACCTGCGTCGGGTGGCGGCCTTGGACAACCTGATTCCGGCCCTCTATCTCAAAGGCGTTCCATGGCGCAGATGGTCAGCGCCCCCCCAACCGATCCTCGGTGAGAAGGCCGCCGGCCTCTTGCCGACCAACATCCAACGTCTCCTCGGGCAATGGCAGAACGATCACCGGCAATGGGAGCAACGCGATCTGAGCGATCGGCAATACGTCTACCTCTGGGCCGACGACATCTACTTCAATGTGCGGCTGACATCCGATCGTCCCTGTCTGCTGGTCCTCGTCGGTGCGGGCCAAGGAGCTGGTGGCGGTGGGTGACGGTCAAAGGGAAAGCAAACTTTCCTCGCAGGAACTGCCACGCGATCTCAAACAGCGCGGACTGACATTCATCGTCGGCGACGAGAAGAAATAACAAGCAGCATAATCAAATCAATGCACTCCCTGTTGGCTGCCCATCACAACCGCTCGCCGACAACTTTCGGACATATCTCACAAGCCCCCGGTCGTTTACGTGTGCGTGAAACAGCAGAAATTCACGCTTGGTCTACTTCGAAGGATGGAAATCGTGTGTTTTGGTTAAGTGAACAGCTTGTCAGAAACCCAAAACGCATATCAAACAGACCGAGAAAGACAGTCCTCGACGTGTTCGATGTTTCTGAACTACAGCCCTACTAGGCTTACGCTTCCGTCGAAACGATCCGGTTGGCTTCTTCGCGAGCCCAGGTATCGGCATCGAGAATCTGATCCAGTTCAGGGTGTTCGACCAAATCATGACGGGCCATTGTTTGGGCGACGGTCGCGGTGATCTGGTCGTAGCGGATCTTGCGGTCGCAGAAGGCGTCGACGGCGATTTCGTTCGCGGCGTTCATGACCGCGGGGAGTGTTCCTCCGCGAGTGCCGGCGTCGCGGGCAAGTCCGAGCGCGGGGAATCGCTCGGTGTCGGGTTGTTCGAAGGTCAGCTTGCCGAGTTCGGCGAAGTTTGTAGCAACGCGTTGGCTGGGGGCACGTTCGGGATAGGTCAGCGCGTATTGGATGGGGAGGCACATGTCCGGCGTGGACAATTGGGAGATGAAGGAGCCGTCCACGTATTCGACCATTGAGTGAATCACGCTTTGGGGATGGACGACGACCTGGACACGGTCCATCTCGATGTCGAAGAGCCAGCGGGCTTCGATCATTTCCAGGCCCTTGTTGAAGAGGGTTGAAGAATCGATGGTGATCTTGCGGCCCATCTCCCATGAAGGATGCTTGAGGGCCTTCTCAACGGTGATTTCCGGGAAACAATCCTTGGGCCATTTCTCGGCGTCTCGGAATGGGCCGCCGGAGGCAGTGAGCCAGATGTTGCGGATGGAGTCGTTGGGTTTGCCATCGAGGCATTGGAATATCGCAGAGTGCTCGCTATCTACGGCGAGGACGCGGACGCCGTATTTGCGCGCTTCGCTCATGACAGTTTCGCCGGCCATGACAAGAATCTCTTTGGATGCGACGGCGATGTCCTTGCCGGCACGGATGGCGGCCAGCGCGGGTTGCAGGCCTCCTGTTCCGACGATGGCAATCAGTACGATGTCGGCGGATTCCAGGGTGGCGAGTTTGACGAGTCCTTCGTCACCGGAGTGGACCTGCACTTTGGTGCCAAGCGCATCCTGCATATCAACTGCGGTCTTGGAATCACGAATGCCGATCGCCTCCGGCTGGAACTTCAAGGTTTGTTCCATCAAAAGCTCTGAGTTTCCACCCGCAGCCAGACCGACGAGATTCACCCAATCTGGAAGGTCTTCAGCAACCTTGATGGTGCTGGTCCCGATCGATCCGGTGGATCCCAATACGACGACGTTCTTCATGTTGGCTTACGAGTGCGTCAGCACGTGACGGAGGTAGAGATACATGAGCGGCGCATTAAACAGCAGGCTGTCGAGCAAGTCGAGGATGCCACCAATTCCCGGAAAGTAGTTTCCGGAATCCTTCACTCCCGCCTCGCGTTTCATGAGGGACTCGACCAGATCACCAATTACAGCACAGACGCTGAGCAACACACCGAGAATCACCGCGTGCAGGCCGTTCATGCCGACCATGTGCCCGCGGAAGAGATGTGCGAACAACAAGGCCCCACCGGTGGCAATCACGATCGCGCCAAAGAATCCCTCCCAGGTTTTGCCCGGACTGATTCTTGGAATCATCTTGTGCTTCCCGATCATCGAACCAACCAGATATGCGCCCATGTCACTGAATTTCGTCACGACAATGAAGAACACGATGTAATAGGCGCCTTCCACTCTCGGGTCCTGGAAGAAGTAGATCTTCTGGATGAAGTTCAACAACCAGGCGACATACATCAGGCCGAACAAGGTGACGGCGATCGTTACGAATCCATCCTTCTGCTCCTTCTCAACGAACTGCCGGACGCAGATGCCCAGCACGAAGGCGATCATGAACATCGTTTCGAAATCGTTCACGCGTGCCGGCGAATCATGAATGCCGAGCCAGCCGCCCGAATGCAGCCACGTGCCCACTATCAAGCAGACGCCCGCTGCTATTCCAAGTTCGCGAAAGCCCTTGAGGTCCCTGGCACGGAGGAGATTGTAGAATTCCAGCATGCCGGTGATGCCAAGGATCAGCATCACCAAGAGGAACACAGTCGAAGAAAGTGTCTTGTTCCCTGAGAACAGCGACACCAGGACGACCGCCCACAGAAACAAGGTGCTGGTCAGGCGATGCAGGAACACCTTGGCTTTGGATGGTCTGGCCGGGGTGGACTTGGATTTGGGTTCACTCACTAAAAAACGCCGGGACTATGGAGCTTCAGGGACTGCATCCAAGCCTTTTCTAATTCGCCTCCGTGCGCATCATCCGCAGATGCATGAATGCCAACTTGTTGTGTTTGTGAAGGCACCGCGAGCCGGTTTCGTAAAAACCCGGTTGGCGGAGACCGTCGGCACAGAAACAGCGTTGGAAGCCTACTTGTCACTGGTCGAAGTCCTCATCGGCAAGCTGAAGGACCTCCCACATGTAGACCTGTGTTTCACGCCGGCCGACGCATTGGCGGAGATCAAACCGTGGCTCCAACCGGGCTGGACGGCCACACCCCAGTGCGATGGGGATTTGGGCGCCAGGATGCAGTCTGCGGTTGAGAACGGACTCAACACGGCGCAGCGCGTGGTTGTCATCGGGTCAGATTGTCCTTACCTTGATTCACGAGACATCGGGGAAGCCAAAGCTGCGCTGGAACAACATGACTTGGTTCTTGGACCAGCAACCGACGGAGGCTATTGGCTGATCGGCATGAAAGCGCCCCAGCCAGAGGTTTTTCGAGGAATTACGTGGAGTTCCGACTCTGTTTTATCCGACACCCTCCGCATTGCGCGTGAGAATAACCTGAAAATCTCCGAATTGCGGGAGCTGCCCGATGTCGACACGGTCGCCGATTTCATAAAATTCCACGAGTGGCACATCTTGTATCGCGCCAAGGCGGATTCAGGCTTCCACAGTGAGTCAAGTGCAGGCGATTGAGGAATCTGGTGGAGAACCGCATTTTGGGGTCATTTTCGAAGTAAACATTGACTTAAGTCCCACGCTCTCTAAGACATACGTTAACTCCTAACACGACACACATGATACGGTTCAATTGCTCATCCTGCGGGATGAAAATGAAAGTGGAGCCCGATTACGCGGGCATGGATATCCAATGTCCGGGTTGCGAATCCAAGATCAAGGTCCCCGCAGAATCACAGGAAGAAGCTCCACCCGCTCCAAAGCCAAAACCGACTGTCACCCCGACGCCCACGCCAACTCCCCCCGCTGCGCCCACGCCGGTTGCTGCTTCTTCACCTCCTCCACAGGAACCCAAGAAAGTCGAACGCAAACCACCTCCCCAACGCGATGGCTGGCCTGAAACTGACCCGGCGAACGCCAACACGTGGGCGGCGCTTGGAATCGGTTTTGCCATTGCGGGCTTGATCTGGGGATTGGCCTTCGTCGGCCCGGCATACATGAAGAAACTCCTGCTCGAACGAGGGTGGGTGAATTTCGCGGAAGTAATCTTCTTCGGCTGGGGCTTTGGCATCCTGATTCTGAAGATTCTCAAGTTGAAACATCAGAAAACCGCCATGTCCCTGGATGTGCTGCCGATGGAGTTGGGCCGCGACGTCAATCGGGACAACGTCGGGGCATTCGTCGATTACCTGTATGAAATCCCTGCGAAGCTGCGTGATTCCATGATGGTGAATCGTATTCGCAAGGGACTTGAACTGTTCGAAGCCCGCCAGGTGAATGCCGAGGTGGCCACCATGATGGAAAACCAGTCCGGCATCGATTCCACGCGAATCAGCGGCAGTTACTCCAGCGTGAAGCTGTTCATCGCCATCATCCCGCTCTTCGGGTTCATCGGAACAGTCCTCGGTCTCTCCGGTGCCATCGGTTCGTTCTCCGGCGCCTTGGGTGGCGACGGGGGCATGGATGTCCTCATGGGCTCCCTGCGAAACGTGACTGCCGGACTGGGAACAGCCTTCGATACCACTCTCCTCGGTTTGTTGCTGAGTATCATTCTGATGATTCCCGCAGGTGCGCTGCAGAAGATCGAGGACGACAACCTGAATCACATCGACGCATACTGTAACGAAACCCTGATGCCGCGTCTGAACGACGGCTCGAACGCTGCTGGCGGAGACATGAGTGCGTTCATGGACGCCATGGTCATCGCATTCAACAAGGCGCAAAGCCAATATCTGGACGGGATAAATCGAGCTTCAGCGTTGATCACGGAACAAAGCTCCAACATGGAGCGACGTGCCGATGAAAACCTGAAACACGTGCGCGATTCCTTCGCGACTTCGGTCACCCAACTTTCCGGCGAGACCAAAAAATCTCTCGAGGAGATGCTCACCAACGCTCACGCCAGCATCGACAAGCTGTCCGGCACGCTGACGAACGCGGACAAATATGTTGGCGATCTCGGCAAGAGTGTGGCGACTACGTCAACTCACGCAGCAGGCCTGGAGAAAAATGCCAAAGAGCAATCCCAGCTGTTCCAGAATACGATGGAGAAATCCATCAAGCAGGTTCAGGAAGAGAGCGGCAAGGTGCTGAAAGACACCATGAAGACAGCTGTTTCCGAAACGACCCGCGCCTTGGAAGGACTCGTCAAGCCCACATCCGATCAACTCGGACGTCTGGGCGAATCCGTCGAGAAGGCCAGCCGTTACGTCGAGGAAATGGAGCGCAAGGCCGCCGAGCAGCAGGAGCGCATTCAGCAGACGCTTCAAGAAGCCATCGAGAAGACCCAGGCCGAAAGCGGGCGTGTTCTCGAAAGCACCATGAAGGACGCAGTCGACCGCACTCAGAATGCCCTTGGCGAGATGAGCCGGACCGCAGGAGTCGAAGTCGCCCGTCTTGGTGAAACTGTCAAGAAAGCCAGCGAAGAAGCCGGCAACCTCGGCCGCATTGCCCAGCAGAACCAGGGTAAACTTTCCGAGGCTATCAGCGAGTCCATGCGTAAGATGCAGGACGAAGCCGTCAAGTCACTCAATGACACCATGCGCCCCGCCATTGGTGAAATCACCAAGCTCGGCGAGACCGTCAAAGACGCCAGCCAGAAGGCCGGTGATCTGTCACGCGTTGCAGCGGAAGGACAAGCCAAGGCCGAAAGCGCCATCAGCGATTCCATGCGCGGAATGCAGGAAGCCGCTGTCAAAACCCTAAGCGACACACTCAGCCCTGCAGTTTCAGAAATCAGCAAGATGGGTGATACGGTCAGAGAGGCAACCAACCAGATGTCCGAACTCAGCCGCAGTGCCAAGGATAGCCAGGAAAAAATCGGCGCGTCCATCAACGACACCGTGAAGAACCTCGAGAAGGAAACCGTTGGCGCCACGAAGGACACGCTCAAAGGCGCGTCGGACAGCGTTGCCCAGCTCAACGACACGATCAAGAGCGTCGCGGAGCAGCTCAAGGCGATTGGCACTCAGGCTGCCGACAATCAGAAAGCAGTCGAGGAAGCCCTCACCAAATCCATCGGCTCAATGCAGGGCGAGACTGAGAAAGCCCTCACCGCCACAGTGGGTTCAGCCAACGACAAGATCGGCGACCTGGCCGAAGGGATCAAATCGCTCAACGCCGTTCTCAGCGAATTGGGTGGCAAACAGATCAGCGTCCAGGTCGAGAAGAAGAAGGGGTTGTTTGGTTGATAAATCAGCCGCTTTGTGACTGAATCAGCCTGACCTCAAAGAAAGGCCTATCGGATGCCAAAGAAGAAAAAGGCAGAAGAACCGGGAATATCACTCTTTCCATTCCTGAGTATCCTGGCGTGTCTTTCCGGTGCGTTGATCGTAATGATCTCCGCGTTGAGCGCGATGCAGGCCGAAAACGTCAAGGGCACCGTCACCAAGGACAACCCGCTCGCCAAAGACTACATGGAGCTCCAGTCCCAGAACACTGAGCTTCTGGAAATGGTTGAAACCGTAGAGCAAACCAAGCGCTATCAGCGACAACTCGCCGTTCTCGAGGAACAGAAAGTGCAGCTCCTGGGAATTCTCAGCGGCAGCGACGAACCCAACGTCGTCAACGCAGCTCTTCAACGCGCGGTCGAGAACCTGATTAAAGAAATTGAGGAGATCAAACTGGACCAAGAGGTTGAAAAGAAGCTCATCGATGAACGAAAGAAAGAGATTGCCGAGCGAAAGATCGACCCCGTAAACCTTCGTCCGATCCACGTGAAACCCGCTGGTTCCGGTGTCGTTGGCGGCAAACGTCTCTACGTGCTTGAGGCCAGCGCAGGAACGCTGATCCTTCACAAGCGCACGGGGGAAAAGGTCCGCATCTCACAAGGTGCCATCGGATTGGATCCTGGTTACAACGAGTATCTTCGAGGAGCCGCCCTGCCCCGCCCTGATTACTCCATGATGCTTTTCCTTGTCCGTTCTGATGGCTGGGAATCTTATCGCCGTGGCGCTGGTTGGGCCGAACAAAAGCCATTCAATCTGAAGACGGTTAAGATCCCCATTCCGGATAAAGGACTCGTGGACCTGGAGTTGTTTAAGAAATACATGATCTCGATGGAAGAGCAGCTCAACCTTGCTGCCCGCGGCAAGAGTAAAACGAAATCCAAGAAGCCGGCCCCCAAGAAGAAGTAGAGCCATGCCACAGAAAAAGCCAGCCAAGGACCAGGAGCTCAGCATGGACACCATGATGGACAGCATGACCAACGTCGTCGGTGTGCTGCTGCTCATCCTCATTCTTGTCCAGATCCAGATTTCAACCGCGGTCGAAACCATTGAGACCACGCTCAAGAATATCACCGCCAAGGATATCAAGCAGCTCTCCTCCAGAATTGCCGAGCAGAACAAAAACCTGAAGGACGTAAACGTCGCGGAAATCAATGAGGAGTACAAGAAGGCAATGGGCGATGTGGATGAGGCCCAGTTACGCGTGAACATTTACACCGAACAGGCCGAGAAGAAGAGTTCCGGTCTCCTCGATGTGAAGGAGCTGATCGCCAAGAAGTCTGAGAAAAAATACGAGAAAGATCTGGAGGCCGAAATCTTCAGCGACCTCAACGAGGAACGCCAACGCCTGGACGCACTGCTCGCCAAAACTCCAAAACCCAAGATTCCCGCCGGCGTCGATATCGTGGTTCCCGCCGGTATGCCGATGCCCAAGGATCCGAACATCGTCAAGGTGTTCTGCAAACACAACCGTCTCTACTACATGCGGACGGACATTTACGAAAAGACCTTCAACGCCATGTTCGAGCAACAGAAATCCTCGATGGTCTACTCCAACTACGTGGACCCCAAGAATAAGCGAACTACGGTTTGGTATGACCACAACAAGGCCTTCAAGTGGCTCCAAGGCGCCGTCACCAACATGGCCAACGCCGATACGAATCTCCAGTTCCGCACTTGGCAACGGAAGGACCAGGAGTGGATGTGGGTCGACTTGATTCCCGCACCGAACGGCGGCTTGGGCATGGATATCTTCGAGGAACGAAACAACCAGTTCCGGAAGGACCTGATCCAAGTGAAGAAGAACTACAAGAACGTGCTGTGGTTCTACGTCTATAAGGATTCCCTTGAGGTCTACCTCAAAGCGCGGGAAGTCGCGCAGACAGTCGGTGTGACGAGCGGTTGGGAATTCTATCGCTGGGGTGGCATGTCGGCACGGGTAACCCAGGCCCGGGTGAATCGCCTGGTCGAACGCAAGAAACCGGTTGTTCGGGTTGCCGGTCGCAAGAAGAATTCCGCCATCCAGATCGCCGGTCCAAAGAAGACCTTAGATTAGCGTTTTCGTTTGCCGATTCAATTCTGCCTCGGCGCGGCAGCGTTCCGTAGTGGGTGTTGGGGGGAGATATGTCCGGAAGTCGTGGAAGAGAAGTCCAGCGCAACCTCGATGACATTCACCGACGCGTGCGACTGGGTTTGGCTCGGACACCCGTCGCCGTTCATTCGCTCATTCGCGGTTCAACCGAATAGTCGCGGCTTAAACCTTCAGTTTCCTTCCAATCCACCTATACTGCGCCCGTGGAACACGGGGCAGACAAACTGCATTTCCTGCAAGACCTCGCGGTCGTGATGATCGTCGCCGGATTGGTGACGGTGTTGTTCCGTCGTTTCAAACAACCGGTCGTCCTTGGCTACATCCTTGTGGGTGTCCTGATCGGCCCGAACGTCCTGTCCAATCCACTGATCTCATCGCAAGAAAGCATTCAGACATTGGCAGAATTGGGTGTCGTGTTTCTCCTCTTTCACATCGGGCTGGAATTCAACTTTCGGAAGATTCGAAAGATCGGTTCGACGGCCTTCATCGTTGCGCCCTTGGAGACGGGCCTCATGTTCTTCCTCGGCTACCAGATCGGAATGTGGTTCGGCTGGACCAACATGGACTGCGTATACCTCGGCGCAATCATGATGATTTCCTCCACGACGATTATCGCCAAGACACTGGCCGAACAGCGCAAGACTCATAACAAATTCGCCGAGGTCATCTTCGGAATTCTCATCGCTGAGGACATTATCGCGATTCTGATGATTGCCTGCCTGTCGGGCGTGGCGACATCCGGCTCCGTCAGTGTCGGGGGCATACTCGGCATCGCCGGACGACTCGCCATCTTCCTTGTGGCCGTGATCGTGCTCGGATTGCTCGTTGTGCCGCGATTCATGAATTTCGTTGCGCATTTCAAGAGCGACGAAACGTTGATGATCTCCGTGCTGGGATTCTGCTTTGGGCTCGCGCTGCTGGCAGAGGAACTGAAGTTCAGCGTTGGTCTGGGCGCGTTCATTGCCGGTGCGCTTATCTCCGAGTCCGATGAAATCCATCGGATCGAACGTATCATGACCCCGCTGCGCGACATGTTCAGCGCGGTCTTCTTTGTGGCCATTGGGCTCCTCATCGATCCGAAACTCATTGCGGACTACACCGGGCCTGTCGTGGTCATTTCACTCGCCATTGTCCTGGGCAAGATTGTGGCCTGCTCTTTCGGCAGCTTCGTTGCCGGATACGATCGTGGGGTTGCCATCCGCGCCGGCCTTGGCCTGTCGCAAATTGGAGAGTTCTCATTCATCATCGCGGCTTTGGGAGCTGCGCTGGGCGCCACCAGTCACTTTCTCTACCCTATCGCAGTGACGGTGTCGGCAATCACCACTTTGACCACACCCTATTTCATCCGCTATTCGGAATCATTCGTCGCGCTTCATGACAAACTGGCACCCGCTTCCCTCAAGGCTTACCAGCACGACTACACCAACTGGATTCAACGTGTGTGGCACAACCGCGAACAAAGCCCGGTGCAGCAGCTTGTCCGCAAGATCATCTTCCAGATTGGAATCAACCTCGCATTGCTCTGTGCGGTCTACCTCGTTGCGATCTACATGAATGCCGCTCCCCTGCCCTGGCTGGAAGGACTGCCACCATGGATGGGTGGAAAAGCAACGGCGATGTGGATGGGAGCAACTCTGATCAGCCTGCCCATCGTCATTGCCGCCATGCGCAAGCTGGAGGCCTTGAGCATGCTGGTGTCTGAGATCGCGACCCCTTCAGCGACGGAGCACAAGCAGCGACTTTCATCTCGGGCGATGCTCTCAAACACGATTCTATTCACCGGCATCATAGTGATTACGTTGGTGATCCTGCTTCTCAGCAGCGCCCTCTTGCCTCCATTGAAGATTCTGATCGCGCTGATCATCTTTGCCGGGACGGTGGCTTTTCTGCTGAAGGCGTTCTTCATCCGAATTTACTCCAAAGCCCAGACGGCCATCCGCGAAACGCTGGCCCGTGAAATTGCCCATCCGATTGACACGCAAATGCTGCGCAGGAAGCTGCCTTCGCTGCTCGAAGAGGTTGAGCTGACCACCATCATCATCGACGAAACGAGCCCGGCGAATGGAAAGAAGATTGGCGAACTTCACATCCGATCACGCACCGGCGCGACCGTGGTGGTCATTAAACGCGGCGATACCAAGATGATCAGCCCCGGACCGAACGAAGTCTTTCACGCGGATGATGAGATTCTGTTGATGGGTACGGAAAAGCACCTGGAGGAAGCCGAGCCGATCTTCAATGCACCTGGGTGAGAAGCTGTAACGAACGTGTTAGCAGCGAGTGTGAGCGGGCATACGTTTGTGTGGCAGGAATCTAACCGCTCACGCTCGCGGCCACACACGGCTAATAGAGTGCACTTGTGAACCGACGGTAGAACTTATCGGAAACCGGATGCCTTGGACCAAGAAAACGGAAGAGCGCCTTGCAGGTATCAACCAGTTTTCCATCGGCAAAGTCCTTCTGCCTCTCGATCACCTCCAGCCACGCATCAACCCAGGCTTCAGTGTCGCCTTTGCGCTGCGCGATCAGACCACTTTCGAAGGCATCACGCTTTGCCTCTTCAGCGCCATTCAGTGTCGTGTCTGCCACCTGCAGGAATTCAGCGATGATGCCAATTGCAGCGGCTTGTTCGTGGATATCTGAATCCTCTGTTACAGAACAAACCAATTCCACGGCCTTCGCAGGTGCAACTCGCAAGGCCCATTCGGCGGCCGTGATTCGCAAGCCTTCATTCCCAGGTTCGTCCTTGAGAACACCCTCGGCGAGTTTGAGTGCTCTGGTCAATTCACCTTGCACCGCCAATTCTCTGGCCTGTTCGATTCTGTCTTCGTTAACGGACGGAAGGTGTTTGTGCAGCCAATCAGCAATCTGTTCCTCTGGTAAAAAGCCCTTGAAATCGGCGATGCATTTTCCATCGCGAAACATCCTCACGTCGGGGATTCCCGCGATTTCCCAGTCCAGCGCAACCTTCGGATGATCCTCCGTGTTGACCTTGACGAGTTCCCACTTGCCGTCGGCTTTCTCGGCCATCTTTTCGATGACCGGTCCAAGCATCTTACACGGTCCGCACCAAGGCGCCCAGAAATCCACGACGACGGGCACATCCGCGCTGCGCGCAATGACATCCTTCTCGAAGTCTTTCAAGTCAAACGCCACTCGGACCTCCTAGTTCGGCCTGAGACCTGGCGGCAGCGCGGGCTGCTTCAACCATCGCCAATCGCTTCTGCGCCTTGACGCCGGCCGGTGTGTGCGGAAGCTCGATGGCGAGCTTCTTCAAGATCAACAACGGCCGGCCGATCTCGTTCAGCTTGCCGGTGTAGATGTTGCACAGGCGGATCGCGGTCCATCCCCACTTCTCGGCGGGCATTTCCATCTGCAGCAGGTCCTCGTATTCGCTGACGGCCTGCGTCCAGTTCTCCTTGGTTCGATCGTAATGTTCCGCAATGCATAGCTGAGCCTCCCAGGCGTCCGGGTTCTGCTCGACCACCTTGCGCAGGATCTCCAATGCCCCCTGATGTTTCCCGCGCTTCATCAGGTAGATTCCCTTTTCAGCGTCCTCGTTCAGTTCCGAAGCCTCGTCCACGTATTGAATCTTCTGGTTCATCCGGAACCTCAGCACATCGCCGAAATCCTGCGCGCAAAGAAAACCAGCAATGGTCAGCAGTACGCAGAAGGCGATGGTGTTTCCGATCAACCTGACGTAATGCCTGCTGACGTTTTTGTTCACTCGAATCGCGCGATAGTCCTCCTCCTCGTCGACCATCAACGAAAGATCGATGATCCCAGCCTCGTCTTCCGGTGTATCCTCCGCCTTCGGCTCCACGGCCTTCTGCAGCCGGGTTTCCATCTCCGCCTTCTTTTGACTCTCAGATTCCGAGCCGACAGCATCGATCATGAGCAGGGAATAATCCCGATACGTGGCGTACCCGAACCAGAGCGTCCCAAAGAGCAGTGACAGGTAAATGAACAGGCGGACAGCGAGAAGCATGTGGACTTAATTTGTGGCGGTTTGCAGAAACGCCACCAGATCCCGCGTCTCTTGTGCGGAGAACTCGCTCAACAGTCCGTCCGGCATGAAGGACCACTGCATGGGACTGAGATCGAGGATCTGAGTCCGGGATATCTTTCGCTGTGTGCCGTTGGGTTCCATCAACGTGATCGTGTTAGCATCATTTCCAACAACGAATCCCGTCAAGTATTGACCGTCATCAATCGCTGCCTGAAATACTCGATATTTCTCCTGAATTTCCCCGGACGGATCTGCGATCGCGCGTAGCAGCGCATTCCGATCACCTTTCCAGTTCACCACTCTCGGAGCAATACCGCCTTTGGCGACCGATCGGTGGCATGTCGCGCAGTTCTTTGCAAACAAATCCCGGCCGCGGGTTGGATCCCCTCGTCCGCGATCTAGTGGAGAGCGCAGCCGCGATAATGCAGCCTCTTTTTCATCATCCCCTGTTCTCAGTCGAAACCAATTCCGCTGAATGATTTCATTGCAATGATCACAGTCGTAGCCACGGATTACGACAAGGTCCTTAAGGCTCACCACGTCTGCTTCGAGTTCGCCAAGATCCACTGCTTCGAGCAACAACTGCGCCCATTCGAGTCGCGCGCGCATCACGGCGAGTGCCTGCAGGCGCGTGGTTTCATCCATGCGGGGAATTCGTTCTATAAGCAGCGAGGCGATCCTGGTCGTGCTGAAGCGACGCATGACACCAATGAGTTCGCGTAGCCGCCCACGGTCCTTCTCCTTCTCCGCCCATGTCAGCAGGATTGGAACAGCCTCGCGCAGGCGTCGTTCACCAACCAGCTTCAGCAATCCAGATCGCTCGTCAGCTGTGTGCGTTTGACTTAGCCGCTTGAGCACATCCTCATTCGAAAGCTCAACCCGTTTGTCTCCTTCTGCGCGGGCACCAAATGCGAATAACCCCGCGCCCATCACAAAGACGAGCAACAGGATTCTTGCGATCTGGCGGTTCATGAAGGCGGAGTCTCATCTCGAATCCGCCTGCACTCAAGTCCTGAGCGATCAAGGCGGGAGAATGTAGAACGAGCCCCGTCACCTTGCCTTCCCCCACTGTTAGGATGACCGGTCGGCGGGGCTGCCGGCTTCCACGTATGTGTCATCTGCGCGTCCACATGACCGTCACCAAACAACCGGTACTGAACCTCCATCCGGGGTTTCTCTCCGAAGTCCTTGAACCAACGATACGTCGGCCAGGACTCCGCCGGACCCCGCTTGCCATGCGAATAGGTCCAGCCACGATTCACCCACCAGTATTCAAGATGATCCGCCATGATCAGGCGGTTCACCTCCATCAGGTCAGCAGTCAGGTAATCCGGGACGCTTGCCTGCGGTCTGAAATAATCCATCCGCCCGAAATGGGAGTAAGATGGGACGAAGTGGTTGTCGGCAATGATGTGCTGCACGATCAAACGCTTGCCCGGCGTTCTTGGCTTGATGCCAAGCGCTCCGCCGGTGAACACGCAATTGACGAATTTGAGCACCTGTTCCTCGAAAAGGTAACTCGTCAGGATTACCTGACCTTTGAAAGTCTTGTCGTGAATCTCCATGCGTTTAGTAGGTCCACCCCGTCTTTCTCCTTCCGATTATTACCGGTGGAGATGTATCCGGGGGCGTGACTATTGGGGGCGCGCCGTAATATTCCCCTCGAGCGATTCTGCGAAAATTAGCGCGGGCTCACTTTCCGCGACCACGCGTGGTGAAGCAGTCGCAGTCGTTGCGCCAACTCGGGTCGCTCACCAAAGTAATTGTGCGCTTCCGGCTTTTCATCAGCCAGATTGTGCAGCGTGAGTTTGTGCTGCTTGGTCCTGCGATTCAGAATGCCGATCAGCTTCCAGTCGCCTTCCCGAACCGCCCAGTTTGAGCCCCATCCGAAGTGAAGCGATCGATGGCGGGATTTGGCCGATTCGCTACGGATGATTGGCATCAGCGAGTAACCATCCAGCTTGGGCGCCCCAGGCTTCCGTTCCACTGCACAAAGATCCAGGACGGTCGGAAACCAGTCCATTGCCGTGACGATCTGGTCGCGCACTGCCCCCTTCGGCAGGCGTGGTGGGAAGCTGATGATCGCCGGCACGCGAATTCCGCCTTCCAGAAACTGTCCTTTGCGTCCCAACCATCTGCCCGCGCTACCTCCCCCGCTCGCCCCATAGAAGTGATCCTTCGGATAACCGCTCTTGTGCTTGTCCACGCGGATCTTGTTGGTCACTTCCTCCGAATGACCGTTGTCGCTCATGAAAATGATGATCGTATTCTCGCGCAAGCTATGAGCCTCAATCCGATCGACAATCTTTCCAATGTATTCGTCGGTCGTCGCCATGATCGCAGCGTATGAACGTCGCGCCGAATCTTTCATGTCAGCAAACATGCGCTCGTGTTTCTTCAATGCCTGTTCCGGGTAGTGCGGAATGTTGAAGGGCACGTAGAGGAAAAAGGGACGATCCTTGTTCTCGTCAATGAATTTGAGCGAACGATTGACCATCATGTCAGGGAAGTAGCGTCCTTCGGCATGCACCTCATTGGTTCCTTCGTAGAGATCGTGGAATCCTGTGCCGTGCAGGAAGTAGTGGTTGTAATTGTCGATGAAGCCGTCTCGGATACCAAAGAATTCATCAAAGCCCTGTTTCTTCGGACCAAAGTCGCGATGGGCGCCAAGATGCCACTTCCCGTAGAGCGCCGTCCGGTAGCCAGCTCCTTTCAACACCTCAGCCAAGGTGACCTCTTCGAGGGCCATGTTGATTCCATCCGCGCCCTTCATGTTTCCCTGTGTCCAATGATGCACCCCGCCCCGTTGCGGATGGCGACCGGTCATGAGTGCTGCGCGCGACGGACAACACACGGTGTGCGCGTAAGCCTGTGTGAAGCGTAGGCCTGTCTGGGCGAGCCGATCGATGTTTGGCGTGTGCAGGTCCTTCGATCCGTAGCAACCCGCGTCCACAGTGCCTTGATCGTCGGTAAAAAGGATCACCACATTCGGGCGCTTGGCGGCAGAGGCGCTGATTCCGAATGTGAACAGAAGTAGCAGAAGCAAACGAGTCATCGGATCTCAGTTCTTGGATTTCTTGTTCTTCTCCTTGGCCCTTGTGACCTTGCCCAAGTCGGTCCGCTTGGCCCAATTTTCAAACTTCCGCTTCAATTCGGCAACCTTGCCTGGCTTCGATGCAGCAAGGTCTTTGAGTTCCACTCCGTCATCTCGAAGGTTGTAGAGCTCCCAATCATTCTTGCTGCCGGAAACCAGCTTCCAATCGCCTGCCCTGATGGCTTTGCCCTTCGCGTGAGCCCAGTAGATTGAGTCGTGCGCCGCGACAGCACCTGACTTGCCTCTCAACACTGGCAGGAACGAACGCCCCTCAAACTTGAACGGTTTCTGTTGGGCTTCCGCGCCGGCCGCATCAAGCAGTGTGGGCATCATGTCTATCGCATGGCACACCGTCCCCGCCAGGCCCCCGGAGATGTTGTGATTCAGGCCAGTGGGCCAGGAGATAATCAACGGCGAGCGCGTCCCTCCCTCATGATCGTGTTGCTTGAACAGGCGGAAAGGGGTGTTGGCCGCGTTTGCCCAGCCGTATCCGTAGGACTGAAATGTTGTCTGCGGACCGGGCATCAATCCCGGGATGTTGCCCGGCATAATCGGCTGCTTCTTGCCATCCGTGGTGAAGGGCCGCGTCCAGGCTCCTTTGCGGTTCTTGCCGTACTCCACGTGGCACCCGCCGTTGTCGTGTTGAAAGAGAATGATCGTGTTTTCGAATTCACCGGTCTGCTTCAGGCGCGAAATAATGCGACCAATATTGCGATCCATGCTCGTCACCTGCGCTGCGTAGACTTCCATCCGGCGCTCCTGCCATGCCTTGTGCTCCTCATCCTTCCAGGCGGGCACATTGGGATGACGGGGGGAAAGCGGCCACGAGGGATCCACTACGCCCAATTCCTTCATTCGTGCGTGACGTTGTTTGCGGAGTTTGTCCCAACCCATCTTGTAGCGCCCCTCGTAATGGGCGATATCGTCGGGCCGGGCGTGCAAGGGCCAGTGCGCTGCAGTGTAGGCTACGTAGAGGAAAAAGGGTTTCTCGTCGTTGGTGTATTTTTCCAGGAATCTCAACGCATGATCGGTGAGCGCGTCGGTGTAGTAGTAGTCCGGATTGTTCTCCCATTCGTGAGCCATGCTCTTGCCGTCCAATTGAAGATCATCCGGAGCGAAGAAATCCGACGCGCCATTGATGGTGCCGTAGAAGTGATCGAATCCCCGATTGTGAGGTGAGCCTGGACCGTCCGGTTCCTTCGAATTCGAAAGATGCCATTTGCCGGACATCAAGGTCGTGTATCCCGACTTACGCAAGGCTTCCGGCAAGGTCGTTGATTTGGGGTGCAGTCCTCCCGCAGCAGATCCTTTATCGGGCAGCGCAGTCTTGGGGTAAAGCCCGGTCATAAGACTCGCACGCGTCGGCCAGCACATGTTGTTCACGTAGTAGTTGGTGAAGCGCAAACCCTTCTTGGCCAGGCCGTCCAGGTTTGGCGTTTCGATCTCCCCACCGTAACAACCGAGATCGGCGTAGCCCATGTCGTCGGAGATGATGAGGACGATATTCGGCCGCTTGGCTGAAAAGCCCTTCAGGCCGAACGCAATCAATATCAGGCAAAGAGAACCACGAAGGGACATGCCGAGGTTCTGTGTGAATCACCCGGGATTGGCGAGTGAATTTTCACATTCTTCCAGAATGCGAATGTAGACTCGCTTCGTTTGACGAACTCAGGTTCGCTGCGACAGACGAACCGCCGGGGCCACGAAGCGCGTCTTAGCCACACATTCGGACTCGCGAGCTCGTTCCAATACGAACAAAACCTACCCATTCGGCTCCGTCCCCACCCACCACTGATTTCCGTTCATATCCACGACACCTCCATGACGGCAGCCCTCATCCATGTCTGCAGGCGGCATGAGAGGCGTTGCGCCGGCCGCAATCAATGCTTCATAGGCCGCATCGCAGTCCTCCACCTGGATGTAGACCATCCCGGGAAACGGTTTTCCCTCCGGTGGTTCGCCGAGCATGACGATCGAATTCATCACGCGCACTTCGCAATGCCCAAACTTGCGCCCGGGCATTTCCTTGGGGCCAAAGACCACTTCCGCATCAAAGGCTTTCTCGAGGAATTCCACCTGCGCATTTCCGTCCGCCACAACCAGGTAAGGCGTGGCAACTCCCATTCGTGAAATTGTTTCTGACATGGCCATACATTGCCCGATGCAGCCAAAGCGGTATTGGAAAAAATTTGACCAGCCGAATCCGCGATCAATCAAGTCGCAGATGCGTTGGATGATGCCCGCGTCGAGTCAGGAACTGGTTCGGTGCGAAACCGGCGAACTCATGGAAATCCTGGATCAGATGTGATTGATCGTAGTATCCGTTCCCAACCGCCACGTCCGACTCTTCGAAGTGACGCCCGACAAGGAAATCGTTTGGGAGTACGTCCTGCCCGCCATGCCACGCGGTGGTAGACCGGATCGTGGTTCACGAAGAGGCGGACGCGGTCCCGGAGGCCCGGGAGGTTCAGGAACATCCATCTTCCGCGTCACCCGCTACGTGAAGGACTTTCCTGGATTCAAGGACAAGAATCTCAATCCGATTGAATCGCTCGCCGAGGCAATAAAACGCGAACGGCCCACCATGCGCGGCCCGAGGTAAGGTTGGTGGTGTAGAAGCGAGCGTGAACGAGCAGGCCTCCGGCTGCCTCCTGCTTGCTCACACTGGCTACTACACATCTTCATCCCTGCCCCCCAATTCTCTGCGCACTTTGCGATCTCTGCGGTTCATCTCCAGACAAAAAAAGACCGGCGTTTTCCCGCCGGTCTTTGCGAATCAGATTTGTCTTACCGATCAGGCGAGTGCCTTCTTGGTGGTCTTGATGATCACCGCGGCAACCTTGTACGGATCGGCATTGGAAGCCGGGCGACGATCTTCGAGGCGGCCCTTCCAGCCGTCTTCGATGGTGCCAACCGGGATACGGATGGAAGCACCACGATCGGAGACACCGTAGCTGAATTGATCGATGCTCTGGGTCTCGTGCAGGCCGGTGAGGCGCTGATCGTTGTGCGCACCGTAAACGGAGATGTGCTCTTCGATGTTCTTGCCGAACTCTTCGCAGATCTTGTTGAAGATGTCTTCGCTGCCAGCGGACCGCATCGCGCTGTTGGAGAAGTTCGCGTGCATGCCGGAACCGTTCCAGTCGCCCTTGATCGGCTTGCAGTGCCAGTTCACGGAAACGCCGTATTTCTCACCCAGACGCTCGAGGAGGTAACGGGCGAGCCAGACCTGGTCGCCGCAATCAGCAGCGCCCTTGGCAAAGATCTGGAATTCCCACTGGCCCATCATCACTTCCGCGTTGATGCCCTCGACGTTGAGTCCGGTTTCGAGACAGAGGTGGAGATGCTCGTCGATCATGTCACGGCCGATGGCATTCGCAGCGCCGACGGAGGTATAATACGGGCCCTGAGGTCCGGGATAGCCATTCTTCGGGAATCCGAGCGGACGATCGGTTTCGTTGTCCCACAGGGTGTACTCCTGCTCGAGACCGAACCAGAAATCATCGTCCGAATCGTCGATGGTCGCACGGCCATTGGATTCATGCGGAGTGCCGTCGGCGTTGAGGACTTCGGTCATGACGAGCCAGCCATTGCCGCCGAAACGATCGGGATCTTGGTAAACGGCCACTGGCTTCAAGAGACAGTCGGAAGCGTTGCCTTCAGCCTGTTCGGTCGACGATCCGTCAAAGGACCAGACTTTGGCGTCTTCCAACTTCCCGCTGAAGTCGTCGACGATCATGGTTTTGCTGCGGAGGCTCTGGGTCGGCTTGTAACCGTCGAGCCAGATGTATTCCAACTTGTGTTTGCTCATTTTGGTATCTGGTGTGTGTTCTGTTTTTCTTGCTAATTCACTGTCGAAAGCCGGCTACGCTAGGTAGCCGGCTCGCGTTCAGCAATATTAATTCACTGTTTTGAATAACTTTCGGGTTCAGTGGGTGTGGTAGCCCTCTTCGCCGTGTTCGGTGAGGTCCAGACCGACGGTTTCGACCTCTTCGCTGACCCGGAGGCCAACCACGATATCAATCACTTTTAGGGCGACCACGGAGACAACACCGCTCCAGATGATGGTCACGATGATACTCTTGATCTGGGCAAAGACCTGGCCCGCGATGTTGTCGTGTTCCAAGCCGGCACCCCCAAATCCTTCAGCCGCACAGACACCGGTCAGGACCGCACCGACGATACCGCCGATTCCATGAACACCGAACACGTCCAAGCTGTCGTCGTATCCGAACCTGGACTTCAGATTCACCGCGAAGATGTAGCAGACGACTGCCGAAGCCGCGCCAATGATGATTGCGCCCATGGGACCGGCTGAACCGGAGGCCGGGGTGATGGCAACGAGGCCAGCAACCGCGCCAGTGGCGATACCGACGGCGGTCGGTTTCCCACGGCCAAACCACTCGATGAGCATCCAGACTGTTGCAGCCGTGCCGGTAGCGACCTGGGTAACGAGCATCGCCATGCCAGCAGTGCCATCAGCCGCGAGCTCGCTGCCCGCGTTGAATCCGAACCAACCCACCCAAAGCATGCAGGCACCGACGACGGTCAATACCACACTATGGGGAGTGATGGGTTCCTTGCCGTAGCCCAGGCGCTTGCCAACGAGGATACAGGCGACCAAGCCCGCAACGCCGGCATTGATATGAACGACCGTGCCACCAGCGAAATCCATGACGCCCCAGTTGGCGAACAGCGCACCATCACCTGCCCAGGCCATGTGGCAAATCGGCAGGTAGGAGAACGTGAACCAGGCGATGCAGAACAGCACCATAGCGCTGAACTTCATGCGTTCGGCAAACGCGCCCACGATCAGGGCCGGGGTGATGATCGCGAAGGTCATCTGGAAAGTGATAAATACGACCGTCGGAATCGTTCCGGAGACCGAGTCAGCACCAATTCCCTTCAGGAAGAACGCACTGCCGTCTCCGATTAACGATCCCATCGTGACCTTTCCGGCTTCCATGGAATCCGGAGTTCCGAATGCCAGACTGTATCCGTAGATCACCCAGAGGATGGTCATGATGCCCGCCATCGCAAAACATTGCATCAGGACGGAGAGAACGTTCTTCGTGCGAACCAAGCCGCCGTAGAACAGCGCGAGACCGGGAAGCGTCATGAACAGCACCAACACCGTTGCCGTGATCATCCAAGCGGTATCACCGGTGTTGAGTTCGTCAGCTGCCTGAGCTGTGTCCGGGGACACAAACAATGCCAACAGGAGGAAGAGGGGGAGGAAAATTTTTTTCATTTTATCAAGAAAGAGGCTGAGGGTTTCTGTCGATCGATGGGTTAAACGGCTTCGTCACCTTTTTCGTCGGTGCGGATTCGCACAGCGTTCTCAACGGGAACCACAAACACCTTGCCGTCTCCAATCTTACCCGTCTTGGCGCCCTTGCAGATCGCGCCAACGGCCTCATCGATCTTCTCGTCCGCGAGAACGATCTCGAGCTTGATCTTGGGCAGGAAATCCACGGTGTATTCGCTGCCACGATAAATTTCGGTATGCCCTTTCTGGCGCCCGAACCCTTTGACTTCACTGACGGTCATGCCTTCAATCCCGACTTCGTGAAGAGCGTCCTTCACTTCCTCGAGCTTGAACGGTTTGATGATTGCTTCGACTTTTTTCATTTTGGGTATCTGAGATTCAATTCGCACACATCTGGCTCAGTTCGGCCTCGGACCGATTCGATTCAGATGGCGCGCAGTGAGCAACCGGGATGCCAACCGTTTCAGGCATCCTTTAAGTCTTTTATTTGCAGGGGTTTGAAGTTTTCCAGCAAATTGATTGGTAGCTTCCATGAACAGAATTGGCTGTGGTTTTTTATACAGACTGGATCAATTCGTCCTGGAAACGCGAGATGGCGGGCGGCCTTTCGACCGCCCGCCATGTTTGCGTCAATTATGCAGCTTTCGGGTAAGCCTCCATGCTGTGTTCAGCGAGGTCCAGGCCTTCGGATTCCTCATCCGCGTTGACCCGAACACCCATGATCGCCTTCAAGGCACCGAAGACCACGATCGAGAATACGAACGCGGCAGCACCGACGGCAGCCACACCGATCAGCTGACCAACGATGGTGAAACCACTGTCAGTCGAGTCGAAGATCGCGCAGGCCAGGATGCCCCAGATTCCACAGGTTCCGTGGACGGAGATCGCACCGACCGGATCGTCGATCTTCGCCTTGTCGAGGAACAACACGGAGAAGAATACGAGCACGCCGGCAACCAAACCGATGATGATCGCGGAGCCAGCGGTCACGATGTCCGCGTTGGCCGTAATGCCGACCAAACCGGCGAGCATGCCGTTCAGTGCCATCGAGAGATCAGGCTTCTTGAGAATGATCCAGGATATGATGCCACCCATCAGACCGCCTGCAGCAGCAGCCAGTGACGTGGTGGTGAACACCAATCCGAGCGCACCGGGCTCAGCGGAGAGAACGGATCCACCATTGAATCCATACCAACCAAACCACAGGAGCAGCACACCAATCGCGGCGAGGGGCATGTTGTGTCCGGGGATCGGACGAACCTTGCCATCAACATACTTGCCCTTGCGCGGGCCGAGGATGATCACGCAGGCCAAGGCAGCGAATCCACCGAAGGCATGCACGACAGCAGAACCGGCAAAGTCCTTGAAACCAGCTTCACCATTCAAGCCAGTCAGCCAGCCGCCACCCCAGTGCCAGGAACCAACAACCGGATAAGCGAATCCGACCAACAAGGTCGCGAAGATCAGGAAGGGCAGAAGCTTTACGCGCTCGGCCACCGCACCAGAAACAATCGTTGCAGCCGTGGCGGCAAACATCGCCTGGAAGATGAAGTCACCATAGCCCGTCATGCAGAGAGCAACGCCACCGTAACCAAAGGTGTTGCCACCATCACCGTTCAGGTCACCGATCATTCCACCGAGCTTGAAGTAGCCGTTAAAATCACCGGGGTAGTGCGTGTTGAACCCAAGCACAGCATAGGTAAGCAGCCCCATACAGATGATGAATCCGTTCTTGTAGAGGATGTTCACCGTGTTCTTGGACTGCGTCATTCCGCACTCGAGCGCGGCAAATCCCAGATGCATCAGAAAGACCAACGCGGCCGCGATCACAGTCCAGAGCATACTGGTAACGAAGAAATCAAACGCGTAGGCAGTGCTTCCGTGAGCAGCGACCATTTCGTCATATGCTTTCTTGTTCTCGTCGACTTCCGGTTCTGCGGCAGGTTCAGCCGGGGCTGTGGCAGGTTCTGCGGGTGGAGCTGCCGCAGCATCGCCTTCGGCAGCCATGGACACCATTGGCGCGCCAATAACGGCGACCGCCAGGGTCAGGATTGAAAAGAGTTTCTTCATGGGAGTATGTATTCGTTCAGTTCGTTCGTTGAATGGGTTAGATGGCTTCCTCGCCTTTCTCGTCCGTGCGGATGCGGATCACGTTGTCCACCGGCAGGATGAACACCTTGCCGTCACCGATCTTGCCGGTCTTGGCACTCTTGGTGATGGCCTCGGCGGCCGTGTCGGCCTTGTCGTCGGGGAGGGCGATCTCCAGTTTTATCTTCGGCAGAAAATCAACGGTGTATTCACTGCCGCGATAGATTTCGGTGTGGCCCTTCTGGCGGCCAAACCCCTTCACCTCGGAGACGGTCATCCCTTCAATGCCGACCTCTGCGAGGGCGTCTTTAACTTCCTCAAGCTTGAATGGCTTAATAATGGCTTCGATCTTTTTCATAGTAGCTTTTTTGGCCCGGTATCCGCCCGCAATCGGCATTCCCGGTTCCTCACAACCCAATTGAATCCAGTTGTCGAGACCTGCACGATACGGACGAACAACGCAACCGTTGTTCATGTCACTGCAAAACAGTGTGCGCTCCCTTTCGCACCCCCCGTGCCAACGCCCAATCGCTGTTCACATGGACTTCGCGAAGACCCCTTTAAAGACGAGTCGAGCTTCGCCCCATGAAACGAATCGATTCGCACGATGAATGAAACCGTGTCTTTTTTTGATCACCCCGCCCAATTCAGACACGTGGAACAGCGACAGAACTGTACATCTCTATGCATGAAATCGATTTGACCTTGGGCGAATAGTAGCTCCGGAAGCTTTCCGAAGCATGCGAGCGACGAGTGAAGCGATGTCAGCGCGGAGTCAGGAGGCGGTGATCCATCGTAAACCTGTTCAACAGTGCGAAAGCGACGACACCATTCCGGCGTCCGGGTTGCTACTACTACGCTCCGACTCGGGACTTCAATTTTGATCCAAACTTCAAGAACGTTCAAAAACTCCCACCGGGAACACCCGAACTACGCACGCCTATTCTTGGCGAACGGGCGACATTGCTGCCCGGTCAGACCACGAATCCTTGATATGAGACACCTCATAACCGCGGCCTCACCCTGCTCAGCTACTCAGTGGCGCAAGGCGCAGACGCGCCAAAAAAGAGCTGAAGCGAATGAGGAGGAAGAGCCGGAATTCGAGATCAGGTTCCAGCGGGAATTCGTGGACAACGTCGCGGTCGCGAATCACACATTCATCACTGATGAAAACGACACCCAATATACCCTCCTCCTCCCCCTGGAATTCAAGCTGACTTCAAACATCGAGGCGCAGAAACTCTGCGCAGAAAAGGTGAACGGGGCAGCGTCTCTCACGACTTGGTCCGTTGGTGGATTTTCGATCAGTGCGGTGACGATGCGAAGATAACTGAAGAAAAAAGTGTATTCACTGATGGCACTCGCGCATTGCAATATGACGTCACTTGGCGCACCGAGGCGGTGCTCACTCCCCGATCACGGATCATCAAGATCAATCGCCTGTCGAATACGATCTGATTCTTATTTCTTCCGCGCAGCTGGACGAATCACAGGATCTCCTGTTCCACCTGGCGCACAGTGTTGATGAAATGCTGAACCAGTCCGATGTCCTTCTTCCCCTTGTCAATCTCCACGCCGCTTGAGACGTCCACGGCATAAGGCCTGGTTTCATGAATCGCTTCTGCGATGTTCTCTGGGTTCAATCCGCCTGCCAGAATGATCGGCTTCCCTTCATCCTTCGCCTGACGGGCCAGATCCCAGTTGAACACCGTTCCCGTTCCTCCCTGCATCCCCGGCGTAAAGCTGTCCAGCAGCCAGGCGTCCACATTGTAATCCGCAAGCTGTTTCAGCACTTGCGCCCCCTGCATCCGAAACGCCTTGATCACTTTCATCGGCGCGAAGTTTGCGCAGAACTCCGGCGACTCATCACCGTGGAATTGCAGCGTGTTGATTCCGGTTTCCTCTGCTGTCCTTCGCACGGTTTCTTCATCCGCGTCTACGAACAGACCCACACGAGCGACAAACGGTGGCAGATACTTCGTGATCGCTCGGGCCTTACCCACGGACAGGTAGCGCGGGCTGTCCGGGTAGAAATTTAGTCCAAGTGCGTCTGCCCCGGCCTCCACGCACGCCATCGCATCATCCAGCGAGGTCACTCCACAAATCTTGACTTTGATGGGCATCTCTAAGGCGAATATCAATTCGCACGCGACTCGGTTCAAGTATCAATCAGGAATTCGAGTGGAAATTCATGATTGGAATTTCAACCCCGCTCGACTACGCAATCACCGGCCAGTGAAACCAACTGATCTTCGAGGCATTCTCCAGTATGTCCCCGCATTCCGGGATCGCATCTTCGTGCTCGCACTCGATGGCGCGATCATCGGCGACGAGAACTTCGCGAATCTGCTGCTCGACATCGCGGTTCTGCGTTCATTGAACATCAAGGTGGTAATCGTTCATGGGGCAGGTCAGGCCATTGCCGAAGACGGAAAGCAGCGACACATAACACCGAGCAATCTCGATGGATGTGGAGTCACCGATGATGACACTCTTGAGCTTGCGGTAAACGCGGCCAATCGCCTCACCCACGAGATCCTGGCTGGACTCGCAGCCCACGACCTCAGAGCAGTCTGTTCGAACTGCATCACGGCCAGCCCGATGGGGATCATAAAGGGAATCGATCATCAAAACACCGGCAAGGTCGAACGCGTCGATTGGACGTTCATCGCCAGCCTGCTGGGAGAGGGATGCACCCCCGTGGTTCCTCCGCTGGGCACGGACGGAGCAGGTGCCACCTATCGGATTAACTCCGACGCAGTTGCCGTTTCTGTCGCCATGCAGCTCAAGGCTGCCAAGCTGATCTTCGCATCCCCACATGACGGTCTCCTGCGCCAGGACGGTTCACTGATTCGACAGCTGGCGTTTGGTGCCTTGGAAGAAGCACTCCATTCCGGCGACATTCAGGAGCGTCTTATCTCCAAGGCACGCCACGCTGCGCAAGCCTGCGAAGGTGGGGTTTCACGTGTCCATGTAATCAACGGCCTCATCGACGAAGGATTGCTTGCCGAACTCTTTTCCAACGAGGGCATTGGGACGCTGATTTACGCCTCAGAGTACCAAGGGATTCGACAGGCAAAGAAAAGTGATATCAGAACGCTTCGACGCATGACTCGCAAGTCGGTCGAAAACGAAGAACTGCTGCGCCGAACTCGAGCATCCATGGAACAGGAATATCAAGACTACTTCATCTACGAGATCGACAACAATCCCATCGGCTGCGTGGCGCTCCATCGATTTTCAGACACCGACATTGGAGAACTGGCACTGCTCTATGTCTCGCCCTCACACGAGAATCAGGGCATCGGACGGAAGCTGATGAATTTCGTGGAGGACGAAGCCCGCAATCGTGGAATCGGACGGTTGATTGCTCTCTCCACGCAAGCCTTCGCCTTTCTGCAGAATAAGGGCGGCTTCGTGGAAGCCAGTCCTGAGGTGCTCCCCGAAAACCGCCGGACGGCATACGAGCAGAACGGCCGCAATTCTCGCATACTTGCCAAGTCAGTGAAATGACTCTCCCTGAAATTGCCTGGAAGCGTTGCAATGAACTGAAGGCCAAACTTTCGCCGGATTTCCTTTGCGTCATGATCGCTGCACAAAAACTCAACTGGTTCCGCTCCTCAGCATCTTCACCGCGGCCACCCGATTACGATCTCCATTGCTCATTCGACTGCTCCACGTCCAAATTTGGAATCGGACAACAGGAAGGAACGAACCGCACCCCGCTTGGCTTGCACAGAATCAAAGAGAAAATTGGAGACGGTGAGAGTCCTGACACCGTCTTCAAAGGTCGCGTCCCCGTGGGCACAGTCGGCGAAGTTCCAGATCCGATGATTACCTGCCGCATCCTCTGGTTGGACGGGCTTGAAGCAGGGTTTAACCGGGGAGGCGATGTAGACACTCATGCGCGTTATGTCTACATCCACGGAACCGGCGATGAATCACGCATCGGCCGCCCTGACTCACACGGCTGCGTGCATTTACGTGCTACGGATTTGGTGAATTTGTTCGATGCAGTTCCAAGCGGAACACTGGTGTGGATTCAAGAGTAGAAGAGCCAACAGAAAGGCAACCGATTGCTAGAACTGATGCCCCTGTGCAAGCCTCACAAGGTCTTTCCCCGAATCCACGTTGAACCGCCAACAAACTATATCTGCCGGCCAACGTGATGGCGCACAACCTCGGGCGCGAACTGCAGTTGGAAGTTTTCGACCGCCCTGCCACCCAGAAAGCCAAAC
>PBAL01000097.1 GCA_002715965.1 Verrucomicrobiales bacterium
CTTTGGCTGCTTTGGCTGCTTTGGCTGCTTTGGCTGCTTTGGCTGCTTTGGCTGCTTTGGCTGCTTTGGCTGCTTTGGCCGCTTCGGCTGCTTTGGCCGCGACCCATAGCTTCGGCATTTCCTCGGCTTGGCTCGTCAGCGGGATTATTCGGGTTCTGCGGAGATCGCGAAGACGCGTCCTGATTCTGCGGCTGGAGTCCAGCCATGCGGATACGGTCGCGCGAAGAATCTATATCTCGGCGCACGCGCTTGATCGCGGCTTCCAATGCGGCTTCAGCGTTCAAGGTCGCGCTCTTGGCCGGTTCAAAGAAATCACCCTTCAACTGTTCAAGAGCGCTGGCCACCGGACGATCAATGAGGTCGCGAACCACGCCGTTTGCTCGATCCAATTCGGCTGATTCGCCAAAGGCCATCGCCGACCGTTTTGCTTCCTGAATTCTTGCAGCAACTTTTTCCAAATTGTCGCGCACGCTCTCCTCCGGCTCGACCGCCTGTTTCATCGCCCGCTCGGGTTCTTCCTTGCCGAGCACGCCTGCGATGGTCCCCGCTTGTTGAACGCGTCGGGCGAGCCGACCGGTTTCTTCCTCAAGATCGGCCAACGGTTCAGCGGCCTCGGGACCAACCTCGATTCGTTGCATGGTGCCGACTGCATTCCAGAGTTTGGCGCTCATCGGGTTGGCGTTCTCAACGAGTCTGGGAAGCGACATTGGTTCGCCGCCAAGTCCCTGCGCAACTTCAAGCATCATTTCGCGCGGGCCGGTGAGGCGCGGACGTGCTTCCGGGATCGCTTTCTGAGAAACGTTTTCCAAGGCAGAAGCCGCCAGTTCCTTCACCTTCTTTCCGTAGCGTTGAACCTGCCAACCCAGTTGTTCGCCGGCCGCCGGATCCTTGTCGCCGGAATGTAATTTCACCACGGCGCTTCGCTGCGCGGCTTCCGCGGCGCTTAGTTGTTCCGCGGCTTGATCCAATGCGCGCAATGCGTTGCGGGCGGATTCGGCGCGCATGGCAGGATCGGTTGCAGCGGCTTCCCGCAGACGCTCGGCGCGTTCCTGTTGGTCGGCACGGACGAGATCCTGCAGTTCGGCTGCCTGGGCGTAGCGCTGATCCATCGCTTCGCGGATGCCGAGCTGTTCTTCAGCATTCCGAAGTTGAGCACGTGTTTCCTCCGCGTTGCCGGCTTCGAGGTTGCGCATGTGGCGTGCGGAGAGCGCGGCAGCTTCGGCGAGGATTCCGTTCTCGGTCTGGGCACGTTGAAGATTCTGGTTTTGCGCAGCGCCATCGCTGCCTTGCGCGCGATTGACCGCGTTCATCGCCTCGTTGGCCGGTTGCGCGGTCATGGCCATCGCGTCGTCGAGGTCACGGGCTCGTTCCATGCCCTCCGGCGTGCGCATGTTGGTGGCATTCGCTTCGCGCCGCACGGCTTCCTGCGCCTGGGCAACCATCTCACTCAGTTCGCGTTGTCCTTCGCCGAGTTGTTGAAGCTGTTCGGCGGAGGGATTCTCACCGCCCATCATCTGCCCGGCCTGCTCCGACTGCTCACGTGCGCGATCGGCAAGGGCCTGCATGCGATTGGGCAACGGTGTTCGCATATCACCGAGGTGCTGCGCGGCAAAGTTCCTCGCCTGTTGCGATGCGTAATTTGCATCGGCCGCCGTGTCTGCGAGTTTGTTCAGAGATTCACCCATCGGCTCAGGTTCATGACCGTTTTTGCGATCGAGCATTTCCCGGGCGATCTCACGTTTGGCGGGATCCTGGGCGAGTCTTTGCAGCGCGCTTTGCGTTCCCGGCGACAGTCGGGCGCGCTTGGCCTGGCTCAAGGCGCTCTGCATTTCGCGCGACGCCCAGCTCCAATCGGTGGTTCGGTCCATGGCGAGAGGTGCTTCTTCCGGATTCCACTTCTCTTCGCGAGCGAGGTTGCGAAGTGTTTTTTCCAGTTGATCGATGCGATTGGCGGCCTCGATCTTGGCAAGGGCGTCCCGTGCGCGGGCCAGAATCTGCGGTTCTTCGGAATCGCGGGTGGCGTTGTTGTTTTGCGCCATGTTTTCCAATGCCTCAGCGGCCATGGTGAGTTCGTTCGGCAGCAGTGGATCCGCGTCCTTGCGTGCCTCCTCCATTTCCGCCCGGTCACGCAATTGGCCTGCGGCTTCGGCAAGGGCGCGCTCGCGTGCCGAGTCATCATCGCGATCGGCTGCGCGCTTCAAATCGGTGGCCAGCTTCTGAACTGAGGCAGCTGGCGAGAGACTCATGCGTTCGAGATTCCGTCGAATCCGATCCACGCGGTTTGCGTGATCGCGAGCGAGGGATTGGGCGGTCTTCTCGGCACTGGCAACCTGCCGGCCCATTTCTTCAGAGGCCGGAAGAATTCTGGGATCGGCGGATTCAGCTTTGGTGAATTGCTCAAGGTCCTTCGCAGCTTCGCCCAAGTCGGCAACGGACTTGTTCAATCGCCGGGTAAATCCACTGGAAGTTTCGCCAACGAGATCCTGCAGCATTTCACGTCCCTTCTCAATCTGCGGCTGGGCTGCGGTCTGACGTCGCGCCAGGCGATCCATTGCACGTGGATCGGTGTTGGCGTCATCGCGGGCCGCGTTGTTGATGCGATCCTGTTGTTGCGCCAGACGTCGGAGGTATTCGCCGGTTGCCTCAGTCTTCTTTGCCGCGCGCAATTCGCGGAGCATTCCGTCGATTTCCTTGAGTTCCCGTCGCAGCCGAGTCGCCTCTCCGGCGAAGGTCTTGGCTTCGGCCAATCGGCTGGAATTCGCGAGGTATTCCGCGTTGTCCCGCGTCTTTTCGAAGGTGGAACGCCGGGCATGACTCACCGCGCGCGACAACTGGGTCAGGTCAGACGCTTCGCGTCCGGGTGTGGCGACCTGCATGGCCTGCTTCAGACTTTGTTCCACGCGTTCAAACTGTGCTTCGGTTTCGGCCAGCGCCGTTGAAATGCTGGCAACAGTCTGTTGGCGCTGCAGTTCCGGCGCCTGTTGAAACTTCTGCAGGTTCTCACCGGCGAGGGGTTGCTGGAGATTCTGGGCGGCCTGTTGCACCGCCTGCATGGATTCCATCAACGCCTCCCAACGCGCGATCTCGTGTAATTGATTGGTGGCGAATCCCGGATCTCCAATGACGATCTGAACCACCGGCGTTTCTGAAATCGAACCCTTGACGTCTTCTGCGAGCAACCTCGTGTAGATGCGATCTCCGCGCCTCGCACCCAGGGGAAGAAGATCCCACGAACGATTCACCGGAACGTTGGTATAGTTGTGGAGTCGGATCGGAATCTCCTGCCATTCTCCCGAATTGACGCGCACCAATTGCGACAGCCGCGCGAGTCCAACATCGTCTGACGCCTGTCCAACCACTTCCAGGCGATCTTCGGCCGCAGCGACCTGATCGTTGCGCGGTTTGCTGAGCACGATCTTCGGCACAAGATCGACACGCGGCTTCAGTTCGTAACGAGGGGCAAACTTGTTTTCAAAACCCGTCTCTGCAGCACGAAGTTTGACCTGGAATCTGCCAGGCTTCTCCAAGGTGAGTTCTGATTCAACGAGATCAGAGCGGGGGGATTTCAAGGGAAGGCTGTTGGTCGTCAATTCGGATACCACCACGAGTTCGCCTGCGGAAATTGCCTGATTGACGTGCATGCGCATGGTGACCTTCGTGCCCGCCAGGCCGACGAGATCACCGTTTTCTTCCTCGACCGTCTGCACGCGCCGTGCGGCATAACTGGGAAACTCATAGTGCTTTTCAAACTTGACCACATGCGGGCGCGCCCGCGCGGGAATCACAATCTCTCCGGTTGAGCCGTCCCCCGCTCTGACTCGAAAGCGCGCTTTTTCTCCCGCAAGCGGGAATTTGCCGAGGAAAGTCTTTTCGCCCATATCGGCCATGGTGCTGCGCGCTGCCTTGCCGCTTTCACCTAATACGTCCAGAAACACTTCATCCGGACGGGGGCCGGTCAGCCTGACGACCACTTCGACCTCATCGCCAGAGGGAAGCCACTTTGTCTCCGGAGGTGGAGAAACCAACTCGAGTTTCACTCGGGAAGGACGTTGGATGCCGAGTGCAGGCAATGCTGCCCGGGCGAAGAGGCTTCCGAATTCCAGCCCGGGCAAGGCGAGGAGAATTCCCACCAACAAACCCGCACCAACGAAGCTCTGCATCCAGACCTTGATAACCGAATGGGGAAGCACCTTGCGCATATCCAATTCGCGGACGCGCTGGGCGACGTCTTCCTGAAGCTTGGCGCGGAAGGCCGCTGAATCACCCTCGCCGGGGTTGTCGTCGAGACCAAGTTCCACCGCGGAGAGGAGTTTGCCATTCAGACCCGGCCAGCATTTCTCGAGACGACGCGCCAATTCGCGTTCGTTTGGCGGCCGATAGAGATTCCAGCCTGCGAGGATCAACCAGCAGGCGAAGGCCGAGATGTAAACCATCGACGTGAGTGTCCAACGCGTTCCTTCGGCGAGCAGAGTCCAACCGTCCAGAAGGGCTAGCGTGCTGAAGCCGGCGAGGAGAGCCGCCCCTGCTCCGCAGAGTCCTCGAAGCCAGGACATTTTGATCCAGCGATGCGCAAACGCGGCCAATTGCTCACGCGTTTCGGGAGCCAGATCGGGGGAATTCATTGGAGTCAAGAATGCATGATAAACCGAACTTGGAAATACGCGATTTCCAGTAGGTTTGACGGATGGAGTTGACCGGCGGTTCCAGGATTCTGCTCAGCGTTCGAGCTCGCGTTTCACGAAGCGAAGTGCCTGCCGGTAAAATGCCTCAACGTTGGCTCGATTCGCCCCGGCCAGGCCATGCTCCCCGTCCGCCACCGGCAGAAACATGTGGGGAACGCCCACCTTGCCCAACTCAATCGCCATCATCACGGATTGGTTATATGGGACGTCTGTATCCTTCGTTCCATGAATCAGCACAGTCGCCGGGTAAGACCGAGTGACGTTGCGCACGGGCTCGTAAGGACGGAACTTCTCGGCTTCCTTGATTGGATCCCAGGTCGAAACCGCCTTTGGCCATCCACCGGTCTGACGACAATACAAGTAGAACATCGATCCGTTCCCCTTCCGGTCCTTCGCGTTTGCGATCGGCGGGCCTGCGATCTGCGCCATTGCCTCTTCCTTGGTGACCTTGATCCGGTTGTGCCGCGGATGTGGACTGGGTTTGGAATACCAGTCGCCAACGAGATCGCCGTAACCCCAAAACGCCAACAGTGCCTGTGGAGACGGTTGCACGCGGAATCCGGCGGTCAAGGTCAGATAACCGCCGGCCGAACCTCCACTGATCGCAATCCGTTTGGGATCGATGTGGAACTTCGCAGGTCCCTCCTTGCGCAACCAACGAATGGCGTCCTCAATATCTTCGATGATGCCCGGCAGTTTTGTTTCCGGTGCCAGGCGATAGTCGAAGGACACCAGCACGTATCCGTTTTCTTCGGCGAAGCGACCTACCACTCCGCTCACGCCCTGCCGTCCGCCGTTGATCAGTGCACCTCCGTGAAGCCAAACCACAACCGGACGAACTTTTTCGTCCGCGTAGGAGTAGACGTCCGCGTGGATCTTCAGGTCGCCAACTGTCTTGTAAACGTGTGTGGACTTGTGTGGCGCGGCATTGCCAACACCAACTACGAACAGACAGCAGGAGAGAATCAGGAAACGCATCCCGGAGCTATGCGTTTCAGTTTGCGTTCGTCAATGCAAGGCGGCAGGCCTAGAATGCATATTCCCACCCGATCGTCAGTGCCCAATCCGTTTCGAGCTGCGGGCCTTCGAGGTTTTGATACACAGGCAATCCACCTTCAACGTTGATGCGATGTCCCTTGAACCATCCGCTGCGGCAGTAGTAGTTCACGCCCATCAACAATTCGAGGCGCGTTCCGCCACGTCGATTCGGATCTGCAGTGGGAACGCCAAAGCCGGTCGGAATGGGAAGCGTTGCAAGGCGCGGATCGCGCCCATCGTAGTTGCCCCAAGTGAGGGACTTCACACGGAAGGAACCGCTGACAGAATTGTTGAAGCGACGCGCGATCCAGGTGGATGCCTCAATGGAATCTCCCATGGAATAACTCTGGCGGTTGTCTTCGAGCCTGATGGTCCCAATCGTTTGCGCACCCCATGACCAATTTGAACTCTGGCCAAGGTACGTGAGACCGGGAAGGAAATCGACGGTGCCTGAGCCAAGTTGCATCGGGTATGGCAGCGTGGTCCGAGTCATGCCGACGCCTGGAACGGGTGCTTCATCCTGTTCGTCGATCGATCCGGACGGAAGGCTCAGACCAAGATTCAAATGGATGCTCTGTCGTTCGTGATTGTACAGCTTGACCAGGCTGTTGAGCTTCACGTCGCCGAGTCCTTCGCTTTCCGTCGTGAAAGTCTGTCCGGCAAGCGCGGCCAATGGTGGTGGCGTGGCGGCAGAGATCTGATGATCCATGCTGATGAACTTGTAAGGCACCATCACCATCATCGTCAGTCGATCCGACGGCGCGTACATGGTTCCGAACATGTGCATCTGCATGTCCATCGAGGTCGGCACCACCGGGTAACCGAGCCCCGTACCAAAGGCGACCTGCTCCACGGACAACTCGTCCGTGCCCATTCGATTGCCTTCCATGCGCATGGTCATGTAGCGATAGGAGAACATCCCTTCGCCTTTGGAATGATAGTGGTTGCCCATCACGCCAATCGGCGCGTGTCCATCCGGCCGGGAAGGCGTCCACGGATCGTGAGCTTGAACCTTTGCAGTGAGGGCGAAGACGAGCGAGGCGCTCAGGGAGATTTTGGAGATGTACAGTTTCAAGGTATCGGTCTTTCAAATTTCAAGGGTTAACAAACCAGATGGAAGGCCCGCACACATGCGGATCACGTCCCGCGAGCACACGGAACACATCGTCAGAAGAGGACGAAGCAACGGAAAGAAGTCAGGCGAGCGGAGGCGGAGCGTGGGGTGGATAATTCAACCGAACCAGTGTCGGTTGATTGTCCGCGATCCCGGTTTCCAAGGTGGCAGACACCAAGCTCGGTGTTGATGCGAATTGGTTGATCAGGGTCAGCTTGTGCGTCTTCAACATCGAATCAGGTTCCGATTCCGAATCTCGTCCCTGTTCGACAAGGTCACAAATGCTGCAGGGTTCCAATCCGCTGAAGGTCCGCTTCAAGGCAATGGTGATTGAACTTTCCTGGGAGTAACTCGCCACCATGCCCGCCCAGGCCAGGGATTGAAGCACGACCCAGTGCAATCCGATGGTCAAAGCCATCGCAACTACTATGAATGTCTGTGCCAATTTCCGCATGGACGCGGCACAAGGTAAATGAAATTGACGAACGGGTCAATGAATCGTTTTCAGGTCCGCGCAGCTTGATCGCGACACTCGTAGGCGCGGCAGCAGTCTTGGACTGCGCCGGGCCTCTGCCGCTTTTCGTTAAGCCCTCACCCTGATCGTAATGTGAGTTGGGAGTCGGTATGCAGGCTCGCCAAGATATCATCGAACATCCGCACAGTTTCCCCACCGCACGTGCAGGCACTACTCGTGCGCCCAAAGGAAAACGCCGACAGTTGCTGTCGGGGTAGTCCAAGAATACGAGTTACTCGGTGAGGACAATCCTGCGGTTGTTCCTTCGGGCGAGCAGCCGTTTCACCTCGGATTCAACCACGCCCGTTTGTTGGTCGACGAGCACGGTTCCGGGGAGATTCGGTGATCGCCTGGCAGAGGTCCATTGCTTCACGACTTGTTCCACCTGGTTCGTGCGATCTTTTGGCAGGGCAATGAAATCGTAACCGGAGACGTCCAGCCCAAGACGCCCCATTGAACGTTGCGCTATATATCGGACCGCGTCGTACGAATCGTTCATCATCACCGCGAGATAAGGTGCCATCCAATCGGTCGATGAAACTTCCTTCGCCTGCTCCCAACCCATCGCCCATGCAATCAACGCGCGTTGCGCTGCATCCCCTTCCAGGGCCAGCGAAGCAGCAGCCGAGATCTTCTTCTGATCTTCGGTCAGCGGTAACATCTTGTGGCCATACCATTCCGCAAGCTTCTTCCCCGACCACTCGAGTGTCTTGTCCAGGTGGCAGAGATTGCAGGCATTCGGCCGGCCGTATTCGACAGATTCCTTCAAGTTCGGGCTCGTGATTGTGTGCGAGCGAATTGCCTTGAGGAGCCCGTAACTGCTGTGGGGCATGTGGCAATTCAGGCAGAGGCTCCCCGACGAACCGGCCGCGTGATGGGTGTGCTTGATGTTGGCGAATTGCTTCGATTCGTGGCACTGGGTGCAGCTCTTGTCGTTGGTCTCGTAACCGTGCTTCATCTGATCGTCTGCCCATTCCTTCCAGGAACGAGGATCGCTCTTGGACTTGTGGAGTTTATGGCAGGAGATGCAGGACATCTCGCCCTTGGTGTGACAGGCAGTCTCCAGGAGCCCGTTGTATTCACGCCCGGCAATTCTGACCATTCCGTCGGCCCAGAAGTATCCGTTGAATTCGGCTTCCACGGCCGCTTCCACATCTTCTTCCCCGCGCTTGAGGTATTCCTGACGGAGAAACTCGGCGGATTCCTCGTCGCGCTGGCTGACCTTGCGGGTCTTGGCCAGCGGTTGACCGGGAATGTGCATGACCCGTTTCTTGTGCGGCTCATTGAGGCTGTGACAGCCGCCACAGGTCTGCGCGGAAAGATCGTGTGGCAGATCGGCCGGATTCACGATGGGATCATCGACCTCATGACCGTCGCGATGGACGGCGACGTGCTGCTCTGCAGGTCCATGACAGGCTTCACAGGAGATGCCAAACTCCGCGGTCCGGCTGTTAAACACGAACGACCTGTCTTCCAACAACTCACCTCCGTGCTCCCCATGCGTGGAATGACAGTGGATGCAGGTGGTGTTCCAGCGCGATGGCTCGACCCCGAACACATCCGTGTGCGGTCCGAGAAAGGTCGACGTGCGCGGTATCCAACGCCTGGCTTCCTTGAGGTAAACAATCGGCGCCAATCCAAGCGTACGGCCCGCACCCAGCGGAAACCAATACGCCTGTTGGTGATGTGATCCGGTTGACATCACGATCGGGAACTTCTGGCGTTCGCCGGGTTGACCGAACTGCAGGCGATCTTGTTGTCCCATCTCAATCCAGCAGAGCCCGCGGTCAATCGTCAGCTTGTAACGCTCCGGCTTGGGCCCCAAGGAAACCTCGACGTTGTTGAAGTCGCCCATGACGCGATCGGAGGTGACCACCTGAGTCATGGTCCGGTGATAGGAATGAAACCAGGATTCGTGATTGTCCTTGTGGCATTCCGCACAGGACTCAGAACCAATGTATCCATCCCGATGCTCAATCTGCGGTCGAAGCTTCGCCATCTGGGGAGGATGCTCACCGTTCTTGAAGATCTTCGGGCCGGTCGATTGGGTGGATGGAACGGGCCGTTCAACCAGCGGATCGGACGCGTTGATCTGCTTCCACATTCCATAGACCCCAAGACTGATGACCACCAGAGCGATTGATGCCGTCAAAAGATCTTTCTTACGCCCGGAGTCTGGTGTTGTGGGATCATCCGGCATGCGTGCGTGAGTCTAGTTCCAGCCCAATGGTTTGGCAAATGTGATCAGGTTGAGAACGCAAGCAGCGACGATCGTTCAATAATCGAATCCCCGTTGAGGATCGGCGAGATTTCACCTGTTCGACTGCCGCTCGGAAAGCCCCTGTTCCACCCGCTCCAACATCCAAGCTGCGTCGGGGAAATTCGGGTCAATGGCGACAGCCTTGCGGAGTTCCTGCATCGCGTTGGTCAGATCATCCTGGGTCATGAAAATGTAACCCAGGTTGAAATGAAGCGATGCGCTGTCGGGCGAACGTTGCATCCCTTCCTTCAATACCTTCATTGCTGCCGGAACATTGCTGAGCGTCACGTGGCTGATCGACAGCGAGACCCAATTGTTCACATTCGTCGGTTCGAGATCCGCGGCCTTGCGCTGATAAGGAATGGATTCCTTTGTTCGCTTCGCGTCGAAAAGCATCCCGCCGAGCGCCTTGTTTGCATAGATGTGTTCGGGGTCTGATTTCAACAGCCCCCGAAGATAGGCCTCCGCTTCATCCCCCCTTCCCTGCCGCAATAATGCACGTACGCGCCGGGCTTCCATCGGTTGATGCTTTTCCGATTTGTTGGCGCCGATGTGCCGTGCGACCTCGACCGCCGGAACGTCTGTTGGACGAACTCGATAAGGCGGGGGTGGCAAACCGCGATCCAGCAGTTGCTTCAATGCTTCCGCGGCAACCCGGGACGCTTCCCCGTTCGGATGCATCTGATCTCCATTGGCCGTGTAATGCGTGCGCGCCACAACGCCTTCGCCGAGGGATCGATAATGCTCGTTGAACGGTTCCGCCATGCGAACAACCGGCAATCCGTTCATCACCGCCAACCGCTCAATCACCAATGCACCGCTGTTGTCGGGCATCAACTGCGTGTGCACGATCTGTTCGTTTCGAAACTCCGGCCAGACGGTTACGAGCACACTGAAGCCGTGTTGATTGGCCAGGTTGCGAAGTCGCTCCAATCCCACGACCACGTTGTTCTCCCCCACGGCTTCGCGATTCCAATTCAGCGGATCGCCTTCGGTCGCAAAATCAAACCAATTGAATCCCAGGCAAAGCATCCGGAACATGTGTGAACCTACAAACATATGCTTGCTCCATTCCGGGCGTTGGATCACTCCACCGCCCACGGTGTGTTCGGGAATGAAGTTCTGGAAGTCGTTCCGCACAAAGATCAACACGACAACATCGGGCTGGAACGCGAGCCCCTTGCGCTCAAACAACTCAATCTCCGCCCGCGTGCAATATCCCGCCGTGCCCAGGTTCAACACCTCGGTCTTGCCGTCCGGATACAGATTTTCCCACTGACGGGTAATGGTGTCTTCGTCAGAGACATAGGCAATCCCTTCCACCACCGAATCGCCGAGCACCACAATGCGCCGTACACCATCCGGCTTGGCGAGTTCACGTTCGCGATCTCGAAGCCCGAACGAGTTGACCGTGGCCTTGCCGTTCTTGTGTTCGAGCGTCACCCCCGGTCGAATGACGTGACTGAGGATTGCGTTGGTCGAACGAACGTAGACGGCATCATCGTCATCCAGCCAGATCGCGTGAACGGGCGGAACGAGTCGGAGAACACGCACAACCCCTTCCGCAAGCAGCAGGGCAAACACACTGGCAACCAACACCAGGACAATCTTGGCGACCTTGGATTCCTTGAATCGATTGCGAGTGCTCATGCCACCAGCCGTCGATTCAGTATTCGATCTTCACCGACCGGCCGCTGCGAACCGATTCGTAAATCGCAGTCATGATCTTCACATCGCGCATGCCCATTTCGCCCGGGAAGTACAGCTCCGTCTCGCCGCGACAGGCCTCGGCGAAGTGATCCATCTGCGAGGCAAAGTGATCGATCTGTTCCAGTTGGACCGCCCCCTCGTGCGTACGCAGGCGATTGTCGCGAAAGTAGGTGTAGCAGGGCGACAACTCGCCCCAGCCGGTGTCGCCCGAAACGAACAAGCGATTGATCGGACAGGTGTAGCTGGTGGAACAATTTGCGATCACCCCGCTGGGAAACTTCATCGTCCAGCAAAGAGTCTCGTCCACTTCGCCATACACCTCCGGCATCATCTTCGTTTCCGTGCCCTGCACTTCGATCGGGTCTTCACCGGTTACGTAGCAAGCGCCTTGAACCGCGTAGACCCCCACGTCAACCAGCGCACCGCCTCCCGCGCTTTGCTGCGTGCGCCGCCACTTCGAATGAGACGCATCGGGGTTCTTCACATGAAAACCAAAACTTGCCTCAACCAACCGCAGCGTTCCAAAAGCACCGGTCTGTGCGAGACGGATCAATTCGCGATGATGAGGATCGCAATGGCAACGATATGCCGTGGCGAGAGTCCTGCCCGCTTCCTGGCAGGCCGCGATCATCTGCTCACATTTCTCAACCGAAACCTCCAACGGCTTTTCGCAGAGCACGTGTTTGCCGGCACGGGCCGCGCGAATCGAGTATTCGGCGTGTTGCGCATTGGGTAGCACGATGAACACCGCATCGATGTCCGCGTTCTTCGCCATCTCGTCATAACGGTCGAAGGAGTAAACACCCTCGACCGGCACCCCAAAATCGGCCTGCCACTCCTTCGCCTTCTCCTCCGAACTGGTGACGATTCCCGCCAGGCGACAATGCCGGCTGTTGGCAAACGCGGGGGCGATGGCGTTCTTGCTCAGAACCCCGAGGCCGACGACACAGATTCCAAACGGCCGCTCAGACATCACTTCTACCAGAGCGGTGAGTAATCCGTCGGTGACATGAAAGTCGCGTCGATCCCCTTTGGCTTGATGATCTGGCCGTCCGAGACCGACGCCGTCCGCGCTTTCTTCCAGTCGGGATCCTGCCCAAACTTCTTGAATGAACCCTTGATGCCTGCCTCGCTCTTGCCGGCGATGATGTAAATCAGTTGGCTGCCATGCGTCTCCTGACCCTTGATGGGCGTCCAGTAGGCAATGTTTGAGATACCATGTTTTTCAAACAGCCCGACCGTGTGATCCCGGAAACGCGCCTGCAGGTTCTTCAGTCGACCAGGAAGGGTGTTGTAGATGCGCAATTGAAAAGTGCGTTCCGGCCCGCCGGTCATTCCCTTCGCAATCTTCGTGGAGTAATCCGTAGCCTGCATGAACACCTTATCCACTTTCTTGACCAGCTTGCCACCGTCGATACTCGCCGTATACGCAGCCTTCCAATCCGGGTCCGCGAAGAAGGCCTTCCACGCCTTGTCGCGCGCTTCCATGTCTTTATAGGCAAGCACGTAAATAAGTTTGTTGTCGGGATTGTCCGCCGGAACCCAGTAGCCGATGTTGACCATCCCGTGCCGCTTGAAGAGATCAACGGTGTGATCCTTGAAGCGCGTGTTCAATTCGTCGAGTTTTCCAGGGTTTGCGTAGTAGGTGCGCATTTCAAACAGCCGGGTATCCGCGGCATGGGAAGCAACGACGGACAAAAGCGCGAGGAGGGTGATGATTCGTTTCATGGCGCAGAATGTTGCGGGCGGCCCATGCGCAAGCAAAGTTTTTTCCTGCTCGCCAGCCCCAGCCTTCACTCCAAAGCTCCCCGCGTGAAACACGTCGGGAGACTCGCAATCACCTTGGTCCTACTGATCGGGACCTGCATGGGAGACGCACAGATCGACCCCATGAAGCGTCAACTCTTTCAGGCGGGCTACAACCAGCCCTTGGAAGGCAAGGGCCCTATTGCCGCTTATGCCTATTACTTCATGAACCGTCCGGAATCTATCCGGACCAACATCACGCTCCGTCTCGCCGTCGCTCCGGTATTTCTGGACGGCGAACTCGGTTTCAAGGAAGCGCTTGGTCCAAACACGGACCTTGGACTGGGACTGAGCGGAGGTGGTTTTGCTGATACGCGCGTCGAAGTCCGCAACGGCGAGTAGCTCACCGCGGAATCCTTCACGGGCCATGGTGCTGAATTGAACAGCAGCGTTTATCATCGCGCGAACCGCTTCTCACACCCTCACTCGCGATGGAACTCTCCGCCTGCTACGAGGGCTGAACTTCTTCCGAGGGTTGAATATCTTAAATCAAGGCAACCCGATGACGGCATCGATGAATTCATCGGGTGGCAGATAGCCGTGTTCTTTGACGTAGCGAACAATCATCCGTGGGGCGGCTTACCAAGTGCCATTCCGGCCTTATACTCTTATCTCGTTTGAGCTGAGCCGACCGTCGTCAAGGTAATCGGAAGACTCACCGCCCACATCAATCGCCTCAACCCACTCCTTGCCGGAATCCAGGCAAAACTGACAAACGTGGCATCCCCTCGTCTGGGCCACAGGATTCCGAAGGCACTCTCTCAGCTTGGTGAGGAACGCCTCCGGGACAGAGCCTCTCGGATAAGGCATGCCACGGTCCAGCCAACCAACATTGAGCGGGGTTCGTTGACCTTCACTGGATCCATAGGTGTACAGGGTTAAGTCTTCAAATTACATAATTTCCTCTCTCCCGATCAGGAATTGGATGTTCCACTTGGGAATTGTCAACTGAGGACGGCGTCGTCCTGCTTCTATTCTCCAGCAAAAAACGATATGCCCCGAGTGCGTCTGCAATTGAAATCACCAACGCTCTAGTCACTTCTCGCACAAAACTATTTGCCACCTCGCCAAAACCGGAGTAACACATCCCGCCCTGTGTCGGAGCGTAGCTCAGCTTGGTAGAGCACCTGCTTTGGGAGCAGGAAGTCGCTGGTTCGAATCCAGTCGCTCCGACCATCCCTCCCCCTCGGTTCATCCACCGGTCGGTTCTCCCCATTCAATCGTTCGGAACACATACAGGACTCTCACATTAACTATCGACAGTGCAAGCCCATCAGTGGGGCGAGGCTCCTGCCGAGCCGCTTGGTCTTTCGGCGAACATCGATTAATTGGCTTGGCGAATCCTCACACCTCACTCAACTCGGCAACGACAATACACGCCCGACTCAGCAGGAGCTTCGCCCCACCAATCGCCCCTCCCTTCAACCAATCACTCTTTGAGATACGCAATCAGATCAGCCATCTCCTGCGTGCTCATTTCCAGCTCCAGTCCTTCCGGCATGATCGATACCCCCTGCCCTTTCAACGAGCGAACCCGATCACGCGGGATGTTCGCCACCTGACCCAGAGGCATTTTCAGAACCACCGATCCTTCCGTCTCCGAGACGACCAGCCCAAGGAAACTCTCTCCATCTGTCGTTTCCACTGCATAGGCGCGCTGCGTGGGATCGACTTTGCGGTTCGGGTCCAGAATGTGGGTGAGCAATTCCTCGCCGGACCATCGCTTGGTCGTTTCCAGATCGGGCCCCAGTTGATGGCCCTGACCCTTGAACCGATGACATGTCACACAGCGCGAGGCGAAGCTCTTTGCCCCGGCATCCGAACGTCCGTTTCGATTCAGCGCCGGCATGAATCGCTTGATGACTTCCGCCCTTGATGACTTCGATTGGGAACCCAACACCTTAACCGATTTCGCGCGCACTGATTTATTCCCATGATTGCGCAAGTATCGATGACGGGTGGTTGGAATATCCGAAAGCGTCATCATTCCTTCCTCAACCGCAGCCAGCATGATCATCGAATAGGCCGATCTTCGAAGGAACATGCGCATCGCCCGGCTCCTCACGGCCGGCGTGAAGATGGACCAGCGATTGACGAGTTCACGCGCGATGTCCTCAACGGAAAACGAATCCAGGGAATCGAGCGCGGCAAGTTGAACCGGCTCCGGTTCCTTGACGGAAAGCAATCCCAGCAGTCGAGTTCCGACATCGCCGTATTTCAATTGCCCGAGCGTTTCGATGGCGATCACCCGATTCTCAACCGCCTCTCGTTGATTCACCGAGAGTTCTTTCGCTGCGGAGTAGAAGCGTTCAAGCCCCCCCGAACCACCAAGGGACTGAGTGGGAGTCTTCGATCGGCGGAGACCTTCACCCAGCGCGTTTAGATAAACGAGTGCCGTGGGAGCCTGCTGTTGATCGAGCACGAGTTTCACGACCTCATCAGCACCATGCCCGGATGCCCCCATCAACTTGATCAGCTCGATCAGGAACGATGTGGAATCGCTCGCAGCATTCCGCGCCAATTCACGGAAGACCTCAATTTCCGCCCCGGCAAGACTGCTGAGGATGGCAGCTTGAATCCACGGGTCAGATTCGCCGGCCGCAAGACGCGCAAGAGCCGATGAACGAGCTTTCGTTTTCATGCTCCCCAGGCTCAGGGCGAGTTGAAAGCGAACACGGGCGTCGGGATCATCCACCAAGGCGGACAGTTGATCGTCCAACTCGGGGAGATCCATCGTCTCGGCAAGTTTGACCGCATGCTCGCGAACACCAGCGGCCTTGTCCTTGAACGCCGTGCTCAAGTGACCTGCATTCAGCGCTCCGAAATGTCGCAGCAGATAGAGGATTCGAATCCGCCCGCTAAATCCGCCCTGGCAGGTTTCCAGCAATTGAACAAGTTCAGGAACAACACCTGCGTCATTCCGTTCAAACAACAAACGGGACGCGGTATCCTGATGCCAACCGCTCCGGTGCACGAGCATGATGGCCAACTGCTTGTTGGACATCTTCTTCAGCCCGGGTCCAGCCGGTTGCTCGAAGCCATCGGGCAGCACGCGATAAATCCGGCCACGATCTGTGCCGCTGTAGATATCCATGTGCGCCTTGATGGAGTCGGGAATCGCGTGCGCCACCTCGATCAGTTCGCGATACATGTCCACCACGTAAAGCGTTCCGTCAGGGGCGTTGGAGAATTGCACGGGGCGGAACCAATTGTCCGTGGAAGCGATAAACTCCCGGTCCTGTTCGTCTTTGTCGCGCATGGCAACCGGCTGAACCGTATTCGGCTCAAACACCTTGCGATGCACGAGGTTGTTTGCCGGCGCGCCAATGAACGCGTTCCCGAGGTATCGGGTGGGGAACGCATTGCCGCGATAGATCGTGACGCCGGTTGCGGAAGTGAAATATCCGAACGCCGTTCCACCTCCTTCCACCGATCCTCTGATCTCCCCCGACACGCGCCAGCGCGTGCGCAGGACGCGCCACGGTTCATCAGGGCTGATGCGGAAGATCTTCGCTGCCGGACCTTCCCTGGCAATATCCACCCGCCAATGCGGCATGGAGTAACTCTTGTTCCGCTCCGCATAGCGCCAGTCATACACCATCGACATGATGTGGTTGCTGTTGCGTGAGAGAAACTTCTGCCCTCGACGGTTGAAGGACAAACCGTGCTGCGCTGATCCACTTTCCTTTCGCAGATCAAGGGTTCGCGGATCGAATGAGAAATCATGACGTCGCAGATCAAGTGCCTCAGATTCCTGCTGATCGGGTCTTCGAACGATTCCTGCATTCATGGAAGAAGCCGCGTGAATCCGGTTGTCCAGCCCCCAACGAAAACTGTTGAACAAACGCGGCGCAATTTCCCGGGGTGAACCCGCGCCGAATCCGGTGAACACAACCTTCTTCTCCTCAGCAACACCGTCGCCGTCGTGGTCACGCATGAACAGGATGTCCGGCGCGCAACCAATGAACACGCCACCGTCATAGCAGAGCACCGCCGATGGCCACTTCAGCCCTTCAGCGAACGTGGTGACCTTGTCGAACACCCCATCGCCATCCACATCCGTCAGCCGTTTCACCTTGCCGAGCGCCTCGTGCCGCTTCTCCGGATAACCGTGAAGTTCCACGACATACATGCGTCCCTCCGCATCGAATGCAATCGCCATGGGATCTGCAACCATCGGTTCGCTGGCAACAAGTTGCAGCTTGAAACCCTCACGCACGCGAAAGGATTTCAGTGTTTCGTTCGGTTCGAGTGGTTTCAGTCGCGGAAGTTCCTTGGGATCGGGCTTGGGGTCGGCGGCATTCGCCGACGAACCCGCAATCGCAAGAAGCAACATGAGCAATACGCGTGGCATGCGGACATGAGGATGTCGAATCACTGAATGTGCAAGCTTCTAGAACCGGCGATTTGTAGCTTCGTAAGCAACTCGATGTGAGGTCTCGCATCCTCAGATCGCGCAACGCGCGGGAGCGCCGAACACTGGTCGGCATGCCACTCCAATCCAATGGTGCTCACTCAGTCGTTCTCAAGGTGTTCGACCGGGGGATTTCATCAGCGACCTTCCAACAGCACGAGAAAAAGCCTGAGTGTGCACCATTGGCATGGCCACCAGAGCCGAGCAGTGCTCGGCGCTCCCACAACAACGCGCTCTACTGACTAAAGAACCATCCGATGATCACCCCGGCTATCCCGGCGAAGATTGCCGTCAGTGTCAGGGCGTTCTGGTTGTTCCAGCGATTCAATCGTTCGAGTCCAGTATACTTGTAAACGGACACCTCCTCGCCATGCCGGTACCGTTGCAAATCATCAAGGAGTGCCTGCACCGTTTGATAACGGTCATCGGCCTCCCGTCGCAATGCGCGCACACAGATCGCCTCCAACTCGCGGGGGATTCTCAGTTCAGGCGCCACGTTTGAAGGCCATGGCAATGGCTTGTTGAGGAGCCGGTCAGTCACTTCATCAGCAGTCTCACCCTCCAGAAGTTGCGATCGGGTCAGCATCTCAAAGAGGATGTTTCCAAGGCTGAACACATCGCTGCGACCATCGATCTCGGGATCACCTCGAGCGATTTCCGGAGACATATAAAGCGGCGTTCCGTAATGACGGCCGGGCGGGGTCAAAGCGGGATCATCGGCAATCGTTTCGACCTCCTTCAAACCTTCCTTCAACCCCTTCTCCGGTTCACCCACGATCTTGGCGAGTCCCCAATCAACCACGATGACTTCACCAAACCATCCGATCAGGATGTTCGCCGGTTTGAGATCCCGATGTATCACGCCGACGGTATGAGCGTAGGCCACGGTTTGACTGACCTGGATCAGAATATCCACCAGACGCGGCATGGGAAAATCGTCCAGCACATCGGGAATCTCAGCCTTGATGTCTTCAAGAATATCGCGCAGGTCACGGCCTTGGACCTTCTTCATGCTGAAGAACAGATTTCCCATGCGATCGCGACCCAATTCGTAAACCGGCACCGTGCCCGGATGTTGAATGTTGGCCGTCACCCGAGCTTCCCGGACAAATCGGCAGGTCGCGATTTCCGAGTCACGAAGATCCGCGTGCAGCGTCTTGAACGCGACCGTCCGATGAAGATTCTTGTCCACAGCCGCGTAGAGCATCGCCGTCCCACCCTTTGCCAGATCGGCAAAATCGCCGTATTTGAGCGAACCGCTCTTCCAATGCATCGGAAACCGGTCATCAGTGTCCTCGGGTCGAAATGGAGCAACAGGTTCTTTGTCGGAAGCACTCATGCAATGCTTCTTGAAGGGTAGCTGAGGGAACGGACAACGGAAAGACGGATTCGACGGACTCAAGGTGTGTCCCAGAGTTCGACGGAAGTCAGATCAAACGGTTCTCGATGTGTTCTCCCTCACCCAGTGGCCTGTCCGTTGCCCACAAATTAAGCATCCCAGAGGGATGATAAACTTGGCGCCAGTAAATTTGTGGGCATGGACAGCCCAGCGGGAGAGAAGTTCCGGTTGAGGGAGAAGACATACGGTTCCGGTCGAAGCATCTCTTGCTATTGCCAACACTTTTGATCACACACGGACTCAACTTTCGAACATATCTCCAACGCACTTGCGTGACCGAAGGTCTCCGTTCATATGGGGGAGACCTTCGGTCAATCCGGTGGTGCGGTCAGGAGACCGCACCACAGCAATGAACCTGCGCTGCGTGAATTGACTCGCTTCGCCGATCGTTTACCTCACAGGACGTCGCCGATACTTCTCGTAAAGCTTCGTATGCCGGCTCTCCAGGCTGACTTTCTCGCCCTGTATCCACATGCGCTTCACATTTCCACGAATATCGAGCAGCGGGCGATCCACGGCGATCAAGGTTGCCAATTTGCCGACCTCGATGGAACCAATGCGGTCGTCTACCCCCAGCATCTGGGCGGGGTAAAGCGTGAGGCTCCTGATGGCTTCGTTCACCGGCATGCCGTGCGCTGCGGCAAACGCGGCCGCGTGAGAATGATCGCGCGCGATCGATGCACCAAAGCGACCAGTACCAATGGTGATGGCAACTTTCACACCGGCTTCGACCAACTCACCTGGCGCGCGAAATCCACTGTCGTATTCATCGAAGTCGCGTGCAGGTTGTTCGAAGACGTGTTCGTAAACCACCGACACGCCATTCGTGGCCAGGAGATCCGGAACGCGCCATGCATCGCGCGCCCCACAGATGATGAGATTCAGTTTCTCCTCGCGAGCCCATTCAACCGCACCCTTGATCTGTCGGATGTCGTTGGCATGAACCATCACCGGTTTCTTCCGCGCGAGGTAAGGAAGCATCGCCTCCCATGCGGGAACTTCGTTCCACTTGTTGCCGGCGGCCTGCTTGGCTTTCAGATACGCGCGGGCGTCAGCAAAGAATTCCTTCAGCTCCTTGATTTTCTTCTTACGGTTCTTGTCCTGATCTTCGGGAGATTTCCAGTCATCCGGCTTGGACACGCGATGTTTCGGGGTGAGTCTGAGATTCATGCTGGGCCAGGAAACGTGCAGTGCGACCGGGCCTTGAACGGTCATGTCTTCAATGCCCCAGCCACCCAATTGCACCAAGCCTGATTGGCCGCGAACGACACCTCCGACCGGGACGGGCAAGACGTAGGCAATTCCCCCTGCTCTCGCGACGGGAATCAACTCGGAGTCCGGGTTTACCGCGCGCCATGACTCAACATCCGGCGTATATGAACCCACTTCGCTGTAATCCCGCGTCGCGCGAACCGCGCCGATCTCCACCAGCCCGAGCATCGATGCTGCGGAGACGATGCCGGGATACAGATGCATCCCATTGAGATCGATCACCTCGGCGACCTTGGTTTTCACTTCCGCACCCACTTCGGCGATCTTGCCGTTGACCACGAGGACTTGGCCGTTCGGGATAGATTCGCCGGAAACCGTATGAACCGTTGCTCCAGAAAGCAGGTACCGGGCGGGCAAACGGTTGATAAGCGAGATGTCGCGCTCGAGTCGGCGACCTTCGATTTCATCCTGCGCATAAACTGCGCAGGACGCGGCGAGGAAAATGGCAATCAGTGTTTTCATCGGGCTCCTCCATCAATTTGGCAGTCGAGGCATTCCACGGTTTTCAGGTTGTTGGCGTGTTCCCATAGGCGGGTGAAGAAGGCGGCCCGTGCCGCTTTGGATTTCGAATCGTCACCGGCTGAGAAAGTCGCTATCTGCTTTGCCTTGGCGATCAACTGCTTCCGTTCTTCGCGTCGGCGAATGGATCGCTTGGGGGCTTCTTCGCGGTCAAAGTATTTCTTTCCGTCGAGCCAGGTCTGCAGGCAGATCGATTGCGAATCCAAGGGGCTGCCGGTCCAAATCGAAAAGTCGCCGTGCTTGCCGGGCTCCAGCGAACCGACCAGGTGATCGATGCGAAGCTGCTTTGCGGGATTCAAGGTCACGAACTTCAGCGCTTCCTGCTCGGGAACGCCTCCATACTTCACCGCCTTGGCAGCTTCCATGTTCATGCGGCGGGCCAGCTCGCTGGAATCCGAATTAAAGCTCACGTTTACTCCGCGCTGCCACATGAGCGCACCCGCATAAGGTATCGCATCGTAGACCTCAAACTTGTAGGCCCACCAATCTGAGAAAGCCGACGCGCCCGCGCCGTGCTTCGCGATTTCATCGGCGATCTTGTATCCCTCCAACACATGTTGAAGCGTGCCGATCTTCACGTCGAACGATTCCATCGTGCGCATCAAGGCGATCATCTCGTCCTGCCGATACGAATGGCAATGGATCCAACGCTTGCCCTCAATGATCTCTCCAAGGACATCGAGTTCCAGATTACGTCGAACCGGGCGCCCGCCGTTGGAAGTGTAGTTCTGCATGCGTTCGAGATACTGCCTGGCCGCAACAAATCGATTGCGGTGGAAGGTCACGACGCCCATCCGCGTCTGCGGAAACCGCGTGGTGCGATCATCGCCCCAATTCGACTGCTTGACGTTTTCACCGAGCGCGAACTTGATGCCCAGCGGCGCTCCAGCGAACAGCATCTTCGACGGTGGATCACCGTATCGCAGTTTGATCACTGCATTGCGGCCACCGATCGGATTCGCAGAACCGTGAAGCAGGTTGGCGACGGTGAGCCCGCCTGCAAGCTGACGGTAGAAATTGTCCGTCTCCGAATTTACGACGTCGCGAATGCCCACCATCGCGGTGGATGGAAGACTCGATTCGTTGACTCCACCAAGAATCGAAGTGTGACTGTGGCAATCGATCATGCCCGGTGCGGCGTGCAGCCCCTTGCCATCGATCTCATGCACGTTCCCCTGCTCTTTGGCTTCACGATCAGCCTTCGCCCCCAGCGCGCGGATCTTTCCATCAACGATGAGCATCGAGGCATTGGTAAGATTCCCATCCGGTCCGGAAGTCCAGATCGTCGCGTTCTTCACGAGAACGGCCTTCGGCGTCGCCAGCGTTCCGCGGTCTTCGGAGGGATGACGCGCGACTCGGGAAGCCAGAAGTTTATGCAGATCATTCTTCTTTTTGGCCCCAGCAATTGCCTTCTGATTCTTCTCGTCGTCCGGCTTGCGTGCCGAATCGATTTCAAAACGTCTCCCGTCCACCCAAACCTCGGTGAGCTCATCTTCCGGATTGAAATAGGAACCCTGAACGACAGTCAGGTTCGCGACTTTGCCCGCCTCGATGCGACCGAGCATGGCGGTTGTGCCCGTGAGTTCGGCCGGCACTGTCGTCAGGGCGGCCAATGCGTTGTTCTCCGACCAACCGCGCCCGATGGCGCGTTTGAGCATCTTCCGGAAACTCTTGCGATCGCCGAGACCGTGCGTCGTCAACGAGACGGCTTGCCCCTGCTTGTGAATGACCGCCGGATTCTCTGCGGCCCAGTCCCAGCGTCGCAACTGATCGAGCGAGACCTGCATCCAGTCATCCTCATTCGGCAAGGTGGGTGCGTTCGGAAATCCGAGTGGCACGATGAAGGGAACGCCTGCCGCCTTGACCAGTTCGGGACGTCGCCATTCCTCGCCGCAAGCCACGATCGCCGAACCAAATTTGAATTGCCTTACGAAATCCCCCGCCCGCTCCACCATGAGGCTGCTGCCCGGTTCGAAAACCACGCGCTGTCCGTCGCGCAACGCCTGCAAGGCCTCCAAGGCGCTGTTGGCTTCGGGGCGTTCCCGGGTCGTGGGGTTCTTCGCATGGTGATCGCGATCCTTCCGATAAAACTCCATGTCATAAAAGGTCTGACGAAGCGCCGCGATCACGCCCATGAGTGACTTCGGATAGACATCATCGAACGGTTCGAACGCCGCGTGCTGGAACAGTTGCCGACGGAGAATGATCTCATTTGCACTGCCATCGCCCAGGTTCACCAAGGTGCCGGTTCCACGGAGAATGCCTTCGGCCGGTGCAAGGTTCGCCGTCGTGAAACCGATGCTTCGCAGTGATTTGAAAAGCTTCGGGTCTGGCACGAGGTCCAGGTCGAGGCGGTTCTGCGGAGTGATTCCGTGGATACCCGATCCGGAACCGGGGGGATGCCTTACCTTCGAATGATTTTCTGCTCCGGCGAAATCCACGATCGAGCCGGCACGAATCGGAATAAACCCGGTCGTGTCTACCGGCAGTGTATTCGCCGCGTGGATCACATAAGGATCAATGAAGCCGGCGTAGATCGTCTTGCCCGTCATGTCCCAAATCCGCGCACCCTTTGGCACTTCGACCTTCGCACCCACTGCGGTGAGGAGGCCTTCTTTGATGACGATGGTTCCGTTCTTGATCTCTCTGCCCGGACTGGTGACGACCGCCGCGCCAACCAAGGCATCCACTCGATGTCGTTCGGGACGGAATCCGGGCGGGCGCAGTTCGGCAGCCAACACCGGACTGAGCGCGAGGACCAAGGTTGCGATCGTAAAGGCGCGGGCGAGTCTGTCCATGAGGCGCGGATTCTTTACTCAGGTCGGTGCAACAGCAATCAATTTGAGCACCCAATCACATCGGCTGGCGTGCCGGACTAGTTTGACAGCTCGCTGATCTTTGAAACCAGTTTTTCAAAGCGCGGCCAGAAGGCACTTCGCGACCATTTGCCTTCGCCGGTTTCCTCGAAGTTCTTTGGTCCGCTGGAAGCATCAGCCTGTACCATGCCGATGACGGCCGTCATGGTGGCTTCGTGAAGAAAGACACGTGTGACTTCGAAACTCTCGAACGCCGTCATGTCCGGACGATCTGCATGGGTCTCTCCTTTCGCAAAGTAGCGCCGATACTCCGAATTTGGGCCATCGATATCGGTCTTCTCCCAGTTCTCTGTCTTCACTTGCAAATCCAATGTTTTCCAGAAGTCGTCAGCAGATTTCGCCTCAGAGTGGTATGCGAAGAGAAGGCAATCGACGTCCAAGTTCTGATATTCTCCTCGAATCTCTTGCGGCTCGATCAGGAACCTCCCCATCCAGTCACGAATAACTGTCTCGGTCGGCACTGTGTTCAGTGAGAGCTGTCCACAGCCCGAAAACAGGGTGATCAGGCAGGTGCTCATCAGTATTGCGCTGCGGGAATTCCTGATCATGACTCGCTGTGCTGTATCATTTCACACGCACCCGCATTCTCATTGCGGAGATCAAACTCGCCTTCGGCAACTCGCCAGCCGGCATCCGGACGTAGGCCGTCCCAGCTGCGATTCCTTCCCGCAGCCACTGATCGGGTGCGAGGTCCTTGCTGATGCATCTGGCAACGGCTGCCAGCATCGCATCCCCCGCGCCTACCGTATTCAGAGCGTTTACCTTCGGGGCATCCGCAATGAACAAGACCTTCTCGCGCTCGTTCACCAACAGCGCCCCTGACTTGTCCGCCGAAACCATCACCCAGGAACCCGTCATGGATGACATCTCACGCGCAGCAGCAATCCGGCCTGCTCGTTTGTTCAGTCTGCGCCCACACCAGCCCGCGAGTTCAAAGAGGTTTGGTTTCACGAGAAACGGTTTGGCTTTGACACCTCGCTGCAAGGCGGGTCCATCACAGTCTAGGATTGGAAGCACACCATGCTTTCTTGCCAACCGGACGAGTTTGGCGTGCGTTGATGTGGGCGCCTTGGCCGGAAGTGATCCGGAACAGATCATCACTTTGTGCCGTTTGAGCTCCTTTTCACATTCCCCGAATACCTGCTCCCACTCATTCCGCGAAAGCACGGGTCCGGGCGGATTGAATCGGAGCTGTTTCCCCTTCCCTTGAGTCACCATGACATTCGTCCGCGTCTCTTCACACAGTGGAATGATCCGCAACTTCACTTTCTCCCTTCGCAAATGATTCGCCACCAACTTTCCACCCGCGCCCCCCAAGGGCATCAGCAATGTTGATTTGACCCCCAGGTGTCGGAGCCAACGGCCGACATTGGGCGGTTTGCCCCCGGCCCATGACCGCTTCTCCCGGACGATGGTCTTCTCGTCCCAATTGATGGAATCCACCCGCCACTCCTCATCTACTGCGGGATTCAGCCCGATGACCAGCACTGACATCGGGTGAGAGTTCCGCCCATGATGAAAGAACTGAAGCTCAAACTGCATCCTGTTCTCAGCCGAAAATACGCGATAAGACAACCCGCATGACAAAGACTCCAGTGAATCCCAAGAACGCTGCACCCCCGGTTGGTCCGTACAACATCGCCGTGCGTGTCGGCGACCTGCTGTATTGTTCGGGTCAGATCCCACTCGATCCCATCAGTGGAGAAATGGTCACTGGAGACATCGAGGTGCAGGCGCGCCGGGCGTTGGACAACGTGAAGCTCATCCTGGAAGACCAGGGGCTCACCTTTGCAAATGCGGTTAAAGCCACCATCTATCTTACCAACATGGCTGATTTTGGGATGGCGAACGAAGTCTACGCCGAATACTTCCAAGAGCCTTATCCCGCACGTGCGGCCGTCGCGGTCGCCGAACTACCGAAGGGCGCAAACATCGAAATCGAACTGATCGCGCACTATTGAGGGGGTGCTAAAGGGTCAATGGGTTGAAGCGTGAAAGGGCGACGCGTCTTCCCGTTCTCACCCCTTCAACAATCCCCCTCAATCCTGGATGAAATAGCTCAGGTTCTCCAACTCGATCGCCAGATTCACATTGCTCACGGAAACCTCATCCGGCACCTGCAACACCATCGGCGCAAAGTTCAGGATGCCCACGACGCCGACATCCGCCAGCTGATTGGCAACTTCCTGCGCCACGGTCACCGGCACAGCCAGGATCGCCATGCGAATCCCGTGTTGCTGCACCACCGAGCGCATCTTTGACAACGCGTGGATCTTCTTTGACTTCGAACGCTTCCTCGCCTCCGCCACGTCCGCGTCAAATGCAGCCACGACCTCAAAACCTTCCTCTTGAAATCCACGATAAGTCAGCAACGCCGCGCCAAGATTACCCACGCCCACCAGAATCACAGGCTGCAAGCTGCTGGTTCCAAGGAGATCCGAAATCATTCCCGACAGCTGACTCACGTCGTATCCGAGCCCCCGCGTACCGAACTGACCGAAGTACGTCAGGTCTTTACGCAACTGGGTGGACTTCACCCCGGCCGCCTTCGCGAGCGCGTCACTGGAGATCGTCTCGATACCGTTCGTCTTCAATCTTTGAAGACAGCGCAGGTAAATCGAGAGACGATATATCGCCTTGCGAGGAATTTCTGGTTTGCCTGATTTCTTCAAGGTAACGGAGCGCGCACGCTAGTGATCCGCCCCCCACATTTCAAAGACTTTCTTGGACAAAGACTTGGACAAATCCAACTCCGAGAACCGCGAATTATTGCGTGAAATGTTCACGCATAAATCCTCCCAAAATGCTGAGTATGAAGAGATTAGGGTTTGACACCCAATGGTCACCTCAATAGCGTCACTTGAAAACTACTATGGCCGAACCACCCAAACCGGGCGCCAAAGTCTCGCCCAAGAAAGAAACGGTCAGGATCAGTCTGCCCCCCAAGCCTTCGGCCAAGGAAACGGTGCGGCTGACTCTGCCCCCAAAACAAGGCAAAGCCCCTGCCGCCCCGCCTGCGGCAGGAGGTGGAGCTGCACCCGCGCCAGCCGCAGCTCCGGCCGCTGGTGGCGCACCCGCGGCCAAACAAACCGTTAGACTTCAATTGCCTCCCAAACCCACTGGTGGTGCTGCGGCCCCGACAGCTCCAGCCGCAGGAGGCGCACCCGCGGCCAAGCAAACCGTTCGACTTCAAATGCCACCCAAGGCAGGCGGGGGAGGCGGAGGTGCTCCTGGAGCCAAACAGACCGTTCGATTGAATCTCCCGCCCAAGGACGGACCTGCTGAAGCTCCTCCAGGAGGCAAGGCCGTCAAAGCCGTCGTTCCACAGACCGATCAAGGCGCGCCCGACGTCGCTGAAATTCCGGATTCGGAAGAGGAGATGCCGACCATGGACTCGGCTGCGCCTCCCGGCAAGCCGTCGCCTCCCGGCCCCAAGAGCAAGCCACCCGGAGCAAAAGCCCCGGCGGCTGCTTCCACAGATTCCACACCGTCCGCAGTTTCTCTACCTGCGAAGAAGGCTCCCAAGCCGAAGATGACCCCCGGCAAAGCGGGCAAAGCCCCCGGCGCTGGTGGCTCGTCTGCAACCTGGGTGGATTACCTCCTCGGCGTGATTGCCGCAGGTGGAGCCATTGGCGCCGGCGTCGTTGCTTTCCAACTGTTCAAGTTGTTCTAAGCCTTCCCAATTCCACAAACTCCGTTACGCTCTCCACCGATTATGGCAGCTGACAATATTGTTACCCTCACCGGCGATAACTTCGAAGCCGAAGTCATCAACTCTCAAACGCCGGTCGTCGTGGACTTCTGGGCCGAATGGTGCGGACCCTGCAAAATGCTGGGCCCGGTTCTGGATGAACTCGCCGGCGAATACGACGGGAAAGTAAAAATTGGCAAGGTGGATGTGGACAGCAACCAGCAACTTGCCGGTAAATACGGGATACAAACCATCCCCCAGTTGTTTTTCTTCAAGGACGGCGAGCAGGTGAATCAAATCGGCGGTATGCGCGCGAAGGCCGACCTGCAGGCGGCCTTCGATGAACTCCTCGGCTGACCTCAACAGGCGTGACGCCCCATGGCACTGATCGTCACGCCCGGCAGACTCGCCAACAGGGCTGAATTCTATTTCCAACTGAACTCCATGATACGGGCGGGACTCCCGCTCGTTTCTGCTTTGGAGAACCTGCAGACGAAACCACCCGGGGCCGGCTTCCGCGGTCCGATCGACGAAATCCTCTACCACATCAACAACGGGAGCACCTTCGCGGAAGGTCTCGCCCACACCGGCAATTGGCTGCCTCCCTTCGATCGCGCACTGATCGAAGCCGGTGAAAAAAGCGGCCGCATAGACCAGGTCTTCAAAGGTCTCGCCGATTACTATCAACGCACCGCCCTGCTGATCCGACAGATCATCGGCAAACTGCTCTACCCCATCGGCCTGCTCCACTTCGCCCTCCTGATCTTTCCCATCGGAACCTTTCAAGCCCTGATCCTGGAATCCGGCGGTTTCGAGGAATACCTCACGCAAAAGGCACTGATGTTCATCCCTGCTTACGTAGCCGTGCTCGGAACCATCGTGCTCATGCAAAGCACGCGCTTCTATTTCTGGCGGAGCGCTATCGAGAAAATCCTCAACTTCATCCCTGTCATTGGTGGCGCCCGACGCGCGCTCGCCCTTGCTCGACTCTCAGCCGCATTGGAAGCCCTCATCAGCGCAGGCGTGAACATCCCCGAAGCCTGGCAAATGTCCGGATCCGCATCCGGCTCCCCCACCCTCAAACGCATCACCGCCAAATGGCGGGCCGGCCTCGAATCCGGCAACCACACCCCGTCCGAACTGTTGCAACGCGAACACTACTTCCCCAACACCTTCAGCAGCATCTACAAGACCGGCGAAATGAGCGGCCAACTCGACGACGCCCTCATCCGCCTCCGCGACTACTACCAGGAAGAAAGCCAGCGCAAGCTCGACCGGTTCACCAAGGCCCTCGTCACCACCGTCATCCTCGGCGTCATGGGCACCGTCGCCTACTTCATCATCAACTTCTTCCAGGGCTACTTCAAACAGATCAACGACGTCATCGACGGCTTTTGATCTACCCACGTCACAAGTCCGCAAAGTCAATCACCGACAGTTTTCGAACGGATAACTGCCTTACCAATTGTCAGACATCATTGACTGATAACCATTAAGAGCCAGACGAGGAGGAAGTTGGCGACACCCGGCTTGGGAACGTTGCCGACAGTGCCAATATTGAGCGGGCATCAGGGTTTCATGTTGGGCGCGCCGCTACGGCCGCAGATTGGCGGGACGAGATCGGATCAGTGCTTGATGCCGGGCAGTCGGTGAATCTGTCGCCTGTGGTTCAAAGTGCCTTGCCGGTGAGCTATCAATGGAGGAAAGACCGCGTGTTCATTCTGGGACAAACCGGAGCGAGCCTGGAGTTGATGAATCTGGGCCGGCGGGATGCGGGTCTGTATTCGATCGCTGTGTCCAGCAGCGCTGGCGTCTTGGTTCAGGACGTCGCCCAGCTTTCCGTTAGGTCCCCGAAGCGCCTGAATTCACTGACCTTTTTGGACGCGGAGAACGTCCGAATCTGGTTTGGGGATGCGGATGGAGCGGGGAATTGGAGCGGGAATGTGCAGGCGTTCGAAGCAGAGGTGAGGAATGCGCTGGATGAAGCCTGGTCACCGGCGAGCGTCCAGCTTCAGGTTGCGGATGGTCAGGTTTATTTCGAGGATTCGCGCAACTGGAGAGTGCAGCGATTCTATCGGATCATGGAACGGTAGCTCAAATTGGATTTTGGAAGCTATTCGTCAGTTGAAAACAAAGCCTCGGCAAATTGTTTTGCGTTGAAGGGCTGAAGGTCGTCTGGCTGTTCGCCCAGTCCGACGAACTTGATGGGCAGTTTCAGTTCCTTGTGAATGCCCACGACCATCCCGCCTTTGCTTGTCCCATCGAGCTTGGTTACCACCAGACCGGTGAGGGGAACGTGCTTGTTGAATTCGCGTGCTTGGACGGCGGCATTCATTCCCGTGGTGGCGTCGATGACCAGCAGGCATTCGTGTGGGGCGCCCTCCAATTGCTTGTCCATCACGCGATGCACCTTTTGCAGTTCCTTCATCAGGTTGGACTTGGTGTGCAGCCGACCGGCCGTGTCCACGATGAGGTAGTCGGCATTGCGGGCCGTTGCAGCTGAAATGCCATCGTGCGCGACGGCGGCCGGATCTGCGCCGTACTCGCCGGCGATGACGTCGGCGTTCAGGCGTTCGCCCCACAGCTTCAGCTGATCGATCGCTGCGGCGCGAAACGTATCGCAAGCGGCCATCAAGACGGTCTGCCCTTCACTGTGGAGCCGATGTGCGAGTTTTGCGGTGGTGGTGGTCTTGCCCGTTCCGTTTACTCCCACCATGGAAACGACGGTCAGTCCTTCGAGTTGCTTGGCGAGCGGGCTTTCTTCGCTTTCAAAACTCTTGGTGACTTCCTCGGTGGCAACGCCAATGACGTCCGCGTCGCTGCCTTGCGTTTCATATGCCTCCCGTACGGCTGCCAGAATCTGTTGGGTCATCGCCAGTCCGATGTCCGAACTCAGCAGGATATACTCGAGTTCCTCGACGGAGTCGGCGGTGAGTCTGGAAGATCCGCTGACGACGCGTTTGATCTCGTGGCCAAGTTTTGACGTGGATTTGCGCAGTCCTTCCCGGAATTTCGAAAAGAGTCCCATGTGTATGTGCTATTTGGCTTCGGCCATTTCGCCGCGTCGTCGGGCAACGCGCTCCTTCATGCGCTCCACGTAAACATAAGGTAGCTTGATCCCGCCGATCAATGGGCGGCCCTTGTTCATCCCGTGGCAGTCAGATCCGCCCGTGATCAAGACTCCGAACTCCTCTGCCATGCACTCGTAACGCTCGCAGTCATTGGTGGAATGCCGCGTATGAAAGCATTCAATGCCGTCCATACCAGATTCGATCAATGGCTTGAGGACCTCGTCAGTGCGGTTCAGTCCGGGGTGAGCCATCACCGCAACGCCCCCCGCGCGATGCACGAGTTCGATGGCTTCAAAGGCGCTGATTTTGAACTTTGGTACCCACGCCGGTTTGCCCTTCTTCAGATATTTCTCGAAAGCGACATCCATCGATTTCACCAGACCTGCGTTGACCATTGCACGCGCAACGTGAGGACGGCCGGGTGATTTGCACTTGGCGAGTTCGAAAACCGCATCGGCCTCGAGCGGCACGCCGGCCTTGTTCAGAGCCTCAGCCATCTCAATGATCCGGCTCTGTCGTACCTTTTGAAACTGGCACAGTTTCGAAAGAAAATATTCATCCTGCAGATCCAGATAATAGCCAAGCAGATGAATCTCATATCCATCGTACTCTGCTGTGAGTTCAGTGGCCACGATGTACTCGATGCCCAGGTTCTCGCAGGCTTTGCCCATCCGCTCGCAGCCTTCCAGCGTGTCATGATCGGTCAATGCCACTACGCGCAATCCACAGTCATGTGCACGTTGAGCCAGTTCCTCGGGCGTAAACGTCCCGTCGGAAAAGTTTGTGTGCATATGCAAATCCGCGAATTTCATGGGCTGTTTGTCCCCTTTTCGGACAAAGCGCAGCGACTATCTCTGAATGGCAGACTTGAACCAAGACATTTAGGTATCGGCCGATGCCTAGGCTCGTTGGGGCACCTCTCCAACGCATTGAATTGACCCCTGCCTTGATGTCCGTAACTCTGCTGCTTTGGATTCCCATGAAGTCATCGGTCACCACCGCGCTGAGCCGCAACCATTGCCGCGTTTTTCTTACCGGCGGCATTGTTGGTGAGGTGTTCACCGACGACGACCAGCTGCTGCTCGCCACGCCAGCCAATCGCCGAATCGACGCCTATCACGTGACAGTTGCCCTCAGGCCCATGCCGGCAAAGGACCTCGCTCCGCTCACCAATCCGAAGTTTGGAAGAGGAGTTCTCAAAGAGATTTCAGCTATGAATTCAATGGCGCGAATTTCGGCCCCGATTCGCAGCGAAGACATCCAATTATGAATCGAATTCTTGCCATTTCGACGGCCGCAATGATTGCGGCCGCAGGCGTTCCCGCGGCGGAGATTGCGCGGTTCTCGGTTGCTGAACGAATGGCGATTGCCCGACCGGGCCAGGCATTGACAGGCGGTGTTCCTTTGGCGAAGTCATTAGCTCGGAGGGTGAATGAACTCTGCGTGTTGGATGATTCGGGCAAAGCCATCCCGGCGCAATTTCGGGAGCTTTCGCGCTGGCGATCGAATGGAAGTTTAAAATGGGTGCTGGTCGATCTGCAGTCGGATTTGGCGGCCGGGGATTCAACGGAGTTTCGATTGGCAAAAGGGGCCAATCCTCCGCCGGATCAGAGAATCTCAGTGCATGAAACGGAGCGTTATGTCCGGGTGGATACGGGTGCGCTGCGGTTTATGGTTCGGCGGACAAAGTTCAATTTCCTTCGCAAAGCCTGGCTCAGGGAAGACGGCGGCGAGCGTTTGGTTGTAGATGCGGGAAGTGAGGGTGGTGTGCGGGCGATTGATTGGGAAAAGCGGGAGTATTGGAGTCATGGAGACACCAACTGCGTGGTGGAGGTCGAGGAGTCCGGGCCGTTGCGGGCGGTGGTCTGTGCGAAGGGCGTGCATGTGGACGCGGAGGGGAAACCATTCTGTCGGTGGGTGGTGCGGATTCATGCTTTTGCCGGGCGATCTGATTTGAAGGTGTTTCATACGTTCGTCTTCGATGGGGATCCGGAGAAGGATCTGATCCGCGATGTGTCCCTGCATCTGCCGTTGGATTTTCAGGCGACGGGAAAGAAGCGGCCGGGACGGGTAACCTCGATGATGTTGGACAACGATTGGTTTTCGCTGCCGGTGCTGAATGATTCGGGGCGCAAATACGTGGAGTTGATCCAGGAGCGGGATGGTTTGGCAAAGTTGTATTTTGAAACATTCAACAAGCTGCCCTTGGGACAGATCGATGTCGCACGGATCGACCCGACGGGTGAAGTGATCTCGCGAGCGCGGCCATTCTATTATCAGGCGATTGAAACGGGACGGCGCGCACCGGGGATCATGGATTATTCGACGCCGGAGTTCGGCGCGAGTGTGGCGGTGCGACATTTTGCCGAGCAGCATCCGAACGAGATTCAGATTCATCCGGCCAGCGACACACTGCGGGTGCATCTGTGGCCGGAGCATGGGGATGCGATGAATCTCAGTCGGGGAAGACAACGTAGCGCGTACAGTGGGCAGGAGGGAATTGGCAATGCGGTCGGCCTCGGGAAGACGCAGGAGTTCACCATCCATTTCCACTCGGGGCCGGAGCCCGACTTGCCATTCCTGCTGGCGCAGGAGAAGCGTGTCTTGTTCATGTTGGATCCTGACTACATTGCGCGCACAAAGGTGTTCGGCGAACTCCATCCGCATGATCCGGAGAGTTATCCGGAGATCGAGAAAGCGCTGGAGGCCTTGTTCGACTGGCAGGTCCGTCACGCCAAGGAATATGGCTGGAACGGCAAGTGGGATTTCGGCGCGACGCAGATCAAGTGGAACCATCGCAGCAAGACCTGGTCGCAGATTGCGCGGCATGGTTGGACGGTCAATGAGGTGTCGAACACCTACGGTCCCTGGCTCATGTATGCCCGCAGCGGGGATCGGAAGTATTTTGACTGGGCGGAGATCAACACGCGTTACCTGATCGACGTCGGCACTTCCCACGCCGGTTCGACCAAGGGTGCCCAACGTCGTCACGCCGAGAAGCACTGGGGCGGGGGCACGGATTCCACGCACACCTATCTACACGCGCCGTTGGCCTATTATTACTTCACCGGTGATCGTCGCGCCTACGACGTTCTCCTGGAATCCGCCGGTCACATGCTCGCCACGCATCGCCGTGCGGAGATCCTCGTCGGCAAGGGCGACGGCAAGTGGTCCGACGCCGGCAAGCGCGGCTATGTGAATCCCTTGAACGCCTTCGCGCTGCTCTACGAACTGACCGGCGACGAGAAGTTCAAGGAAGCCGGATTGAAACGCATCAAGGCCTGGGCGGATTCCGGCAGCATGGGGAGCGCGGGCTACGTCGCCTTCTCGCTGGAGGAATGGATGATGCGTCATGGCTTCGATGAGGACCTGAAGCAACGTTATCTGCGGCTCGCTGGAGTTCGTTCCAAACCCAAGCCCACTGCCATCGGCGACTACGACTTCATCTCCGGGGATCGCGACAACGCCCCGCCCGATTCCGGCGTGTGGATCCATCAACCAGCCCCGGCACACCTCGGCCGCTATTGGCACGGCCAGATCTTTCGCACGATGGGCGAGGCCTATCGCCTGAGCGGCAACGAGCATTTTTTGAAGATTGGTCTGGAAGATCTAACCGACTTCATCGCCAAGACCGACAAGTCAGACGACTGGCGATACGGCGGCCAACCCCGCGGCTGGATGACGAGCTTGAACGGGAATATGTTGTTTAACGTTCCATACTTTCTTTCCGCCCTTGATTCCGTTCCTCAAGACAAGCGCCGGGAGCTGATGGAGAAGTGATGAATCGATTCCTTTCAACGGGAATTCTGATAGCCTCATTTGCGTTCGCGGAATCTGAGGAAAAGCTCCAACCCGCCGTGCAGTTTGAGAAGACCGGTCGGGTGATTCTGGATCTTGGCGGTTCCGGTTCGTTTGACGAATGCCACGCGAAGTATCCCAGCGTCATTCGAGTGGGTGACGAATGGCGGATGTACTACAACGGCCGGGCGAAGAACTGCTTCACCGGTGCGATCGGTTATGCGACGAGCCAGGACGGATTGAACTGGGAGCGTGCCAATGGAGGTCGTGCGGTCCTGCGTCCCGGGCCAGAAGGTTCGGCCTATTCCACCAAGGTCGATCATCCGACGGTGCTGAAAAAGGACGGACAGTATCACATGTGGTTCACCATGGGTGATCAGCAGAGTCGCTACACGGTGGGGCATGCGACCAGCCGGGATGGAATCGATTGGCGGATATCGAATGACGGGAAACCCGTGATCGACCGGGGAGGCAAAGGTGGATTCGACGCCGGAGCCGTCATGCATCCGACCGCATTGCTGGCTCCCGATGGTCTCATTCATCTCTGGTATTTCGGACGGCCGGACAACAAGTCCGGTTTCTCGATCGGACACGCCACCAGTTGCGACGGAGTGACCTGGAAGAAATCCAACGACGGCAATCCGGTTCTGACACCTGGCATGGTCGACGGAGCAATGGAATCAGCCGTGTACAATTGCGCGGTCCTCCTCGAAGACGGCGTGTTCCGCATGTGGTATACCGCGGCCTACAAGCAGCACATGAAGAACTTTGCCGAACGATCCGGTGGCATCACTTACCGCGAAGCAAGGACCGCATTCGCTGGACGAAGGATCAGACGCAGACTTTCTTCAACGGTCCACCCGGCAGCATCGATGAGTATTCGGCTTACGCTCCCTGCGTGATTCGGCGCGACGGTTGTTTGTGGATGTACTACTCCATCGCCCATCTGGATCAGTCGGATAAACGCGACCCACGGCGAAACCGGGTCGGCCTGGCCATTGAGAAACGATGAAACACCAGTTATCACCGCAACCATGAAGCCTGAAATCATCCGTCCACAGAGCGTTCATTCGACCCAGGGTATTGGCTACTCACACGTCGCCAAAGCGGGCAACACGGTTTACATCGCCGGCCAGGTTGCTCTGGATAAAGATGGCGCCTTCGTCGGCAAGCATGACATCGATGCGCAGACAACCCAGGTCTACGTCAATCTGCAGGCCATTCTCCAAGAATTGGATGGCGGTTTGGGTAACATCGTCAAATTGACGACCTACCTGACTGACCGAGATCAACTGGATGGATTTCGCCGTGCCCGCAATCGGGTGTTTGCCGAACCGTTTCCGCCGAACACACTCGTGTTCGTCAGCGGTCTTGCGCATCCGGATTATCTGGTGGAGATCGAAGCGATTGCGGTCTTGTGAGGACCCGGATTTCATTTTGCAGATGGCTGATCCGGAGCCACCATGCCGACATGAATGGCCTATCCAGTTGTCTCCGGCATCTGCTTTCATTCGCCGGCTCTATCGCGCTGGCATTTGTAATCATCCCGGCCGCTGATGCCGGATGTCCTTACGCCGACAAAGATGCCTGGCGCAAAGCGGTCCCCAAGAAGTATCTGAAGCGCGCCGAGTATGCGTTTGTCGAGGCGAATCCTGCCTTGCCCAATGTGTTGATCATTGGCGACTCCATCTCCATGCGCTACACGACCGGTGTGCAAAAGGCGTTGCGGGGCGTCGCCAATGTCTGTCGCGCGCCGGACAATTGTCGCTCTACGCGACAGACGCTCGAACACATCGAAACTTACTTGGGAGAGGTGGACTGGGATTTGATCCATTTCAATTGGGGCATCCACGACCTGACGCACCTGGGTCCGGATGGGAGATCCGCCCCGGCGCCCAAGGGAAGTCATCAGGTCCCGTTGAAAACTTATCGTGCGAATGTGAACAAACTCGTGGCGCGCCTGAAGACGACCGGCGCACGACTCATCTGGGCGACAACAACACCGATTGCATCCAAGTCCGAAAAGACCGGCATCCGACGTGACCGCGATGTCGTGACTTACAACGCCGCGGCGTTGACCGTGGTGGAATCGCGGCGCATCGCGGTCAATGATCTGTATTCCCTCGCCAAACCAAAGGCGGAGTCGCTGTTTCCCGACGGGGTTCACCCAAACTCAGACGGAAGCCGCCTGCTTGCCAGGGCGGTCGCGTCAGCGATACGCGCGCAATTGTCGGAAGCGAAAAATGTCAGAAACACCGGGCGCACCTTGATTTCCACGATCGGCAGCGAACGCGCCACGCAGGGCAACGGGAACAAGATCGTCACCGTCGGCGCGAACACACACGTCGTGTGGCAGGATTCCATCGACGACGGTTACTTCGCACGGGTGCGTTCGCTTGATCGCAAGACCGGAAAATGGTCCGAGGCGTACACCCTGGGCAAAGGTCGAGACAACCACGCGCGCCCCACCATCACCGCCGACAACGAGGGCTTTCTCCATGTCATCATCGGCGGCCATCACGACGGCCTCCAGTATCGCCGCAGCATCCGGGCGAATGACGCGTCGGAGTGGACGGCCATCGAGAAGTTCGGCCGAACCACCTACCCGATCCTGTTATGCGGACCGGACGATACCCTTTACATCACCGGCCGACACGACAAGGGCTGGACCGGGATGGACTTCTACGTCAAACCGCATGACAAGGCATGGGAGAATCGCGGCCTGCTGGTAAAGAAGCACAAACGCTTCAAGTACTACGCCGCGTACCACAACGCCATGGCCTGGGGACCGGAGAAAAAGACCCTGCACATGTCGGTCGGATTCTTTCTTGGCGACTCCAAACGCAAAGGCGAACACAACCGCGATCCGCAAGGTTTGTATCAGGCAGTGGGTTACATGCGCAGCAAAGATGCCGGAATGACCTGGCACCAGGCCGATGAAACGCCAATCGAGTTGCCGGCCACCACCGACACCATAGACCTGATCGACTCCGGCGAACGTGAACGCGAGGCGCACGACAAACCCAAACCCGGAATCCGGCACTTGGGCATCGCGGTCGATTCCAAGGATCACCCGTACGTGGTCTACGTGCGACACACGCCCGAGCCCGGCGCCATCGAAATGGTCACGCCGGACGGACGAGGCGGTTGGGCCAAGCGGCCATTGTGCGAAGCGATCGAGAAGCATTGGCCGGGGATGGTCGCCTTCGACGGAAGGGTCTCCATGACCCGCGATGACGTCATCTGCCTGATCCTGACCCTCGCTCCCCGCGACCATGCGAATGCCAATTGGAACCCGGGCATCCACGGCCGACCGGATTTCTGGCTGCGCGAGGAACCCAACATCCAACGCCTCGCTTGGCTAGAATCCCGCGACGGTGGCCGGACCTTCTCCACTCGCGACGTCATCCCCCACCGGCCCGACCGCGGCACGCTGCTTCCCACCTTGGAACGCCCCACCGGCTTTCACGGCCCGCCAACCGGCGAACTTCCTGCGCTGCTCTACTTCGAAGGACTCGGTCGCTATCGCAAGCCGGGAGAGTTGATTCAGAATGACGTGATTTACGTGCAGCCTTGATCCCATGAGTGATACCAATTCGAACAAACAGGACACGTGGAATCACACCACGCCGGTGATTTTCTCGCCATTGTTCGATTGGCCGCCGAATTTCAAAGGTGCGTTTCTCACACTCACCAAGCGCTGGGTGACGCTATCCCGGAATGTCCTCTTCCTGCTGCTGGCATGGCTCGTCTATTCGCAGTTGATTCCGGAGGTGGCTGCGATGAAGACCCTGCAGCTGGGTTGGGTGGGAGCGGTGTTGTTGCGAAACTATCTGCTGATGACCGTGATCGCCGGGGGGTTGCACCTGTATCTGTTTACATATCGCCGTCAGGGCAAGCAGTTAAAGTACGACCACCGCGAGCAGTTGGAAAAGAGTGGCAAGTTCTCATTCCGAAACCAGGTGTGGGACAACATGTTCTGGACGCTGGTCAGCGGCACCACCATCTGGTCGCTTTACGAAATCCTCTACTTCTGGGGCGTGGCCAATGGCGTAATTCCCACGGTCAACTTCGCGGATCACTGGGTCGCATTTGTCCTCTGGCTGTTGGCGATACCGGTGCTCACGTCGTCGCATTTTTATTTCATCCATCGGCTTCTCCATTGGCCGCCGTTGTACAAGACGGTGCATCGGCTCCACCATCGCAACATCCACATCGGCCCGTGGTCGGGATTGTCGATGCACCCGGTCGAACATGTGTTCTACATGTCCTCGGTGCTGATCCACTTTGTCATCGCCTCGCATCCGCTCATCTTCCTGACACACCTCTTCAGCCGCTGCCTCGGGCCGACGTTTTCGCATGCGGGTTTTGAGAAAGTGATTGTGGGCAGGACTCAGGTCGTTGATGCGGCGGATTTTCATCATCAACTCCATCACCGTTTCTTCGAATGCAACTACGGCACGGTCGACGCTCCCTGGGACAGCTGGTTCAGCACCTATCACGACGGCTCAGACGAAGCGACGGCTGCGATGAAAAAGTCGAAGTGACCAGCATCGGAGGAGTTCGCATTCAGCTGGCGCGGTTTCCGAAAAGGTAGTTTCATCGGCGGCCGATGAACCAAAGACAATTTCTCTGCCAAGCCGTTTTTTTGCTAGCCCTCCTTTTTTTGCCTTTGATCGCGCTGCCCGCCTCGCCGCAGCAGTCGAAAGTGTTTCCACCCGGCTTCAATGGCGTTGCGCGTTATCGCATTCCCGGCATTGTCGTCACCACCAAAGGCACTGTGTTGGCCTACTGCGAGGCGCGCCGGAACGACAGCAAGGACTGGGGCGAGATTGAGATTCATCTGCGTCGCTCGACGGATGGGGGCAAGACCTGGCAGCCTTCGCAGCACATTGCCCACAAGGCCGGCCGCATCGAGGGCAACCCGCGCAAGGCGACAGGTGGTGAACGCGAGCAGACAGTCAACAATCCCGTCGCCATTGTGGACCGGGAGTCCGGCGCGATTGAGTTCCTCTATTGTGTAAACTACGCGCAGTGCTTCTCCATGCGCAGTACCGACGATGGTTTGACCTGGAGCGCGCCGGTGGAAATCACAGCGAGCTTCGAACCCTTCCGCAAAAAGTATGACTGGAAGGTCATTGCCACGGGGCCCGGCCACGGTATTCAGTTGGAGAACGGGCGGCTTGTTGTGCCCATCTGGCTGGCCTACGGCGACACGGGCGACCACGCGCCTTCGGCTTCCGCGACGATCTACAGCGATGACCACGGCAAGACCTGGAAAGCCGGTGAGATCGCCGTGCCCAACGAAGGCGAGTTCAACGACCCCAACGAAACGATGCTCACAACCCTCTCCGACGGACGCGTCATGCTGGTCACCCGCAATGTGTCCAAACCCAACCGGAAGCTGATCACCACTAGCGCCAACGGCGCGACGGGCTGGTCCAAGCCGAAGTTTCATGAACAACTCTGGGAGCCGATCTGCATGGCGAGCATCGTTGCTCATCCGTCCCAACCAGGGACACTCATCTTCTCCAATCCGCACACTGTCGGGCTCGACAAAACGGGCAAAGAGAAGCCGAATAGCCGTGGTAGACGGAGGAACCTCTCCATCAAGCTCAGCCGTGACGATGGCAAGACCTGGCCGATCAACAAAACTCTCAATGCGGGCAATGCCGCCTACTCGGATCTCGCCGTTTTGGCCGACGGCACGGTGCTCTGCCTTTACGAAAAGGTCGATTCCATCGACTGCGCCCGATTCGACCTCAAGTGGATCACATCACCGTGATGCCAGCGTGAGCACACTCATTCATCCTGCATCACCTTCTTCAGGACACGTCGAAAATCCACGTCAAGATCACCCGGTGCGTCTGGCGAGCCTGGAAGATTGCTGTCAACGAACTTGAACATCCCAAGGATTCCCTGACCGAAGCGGATCTTGAACACCACGATGCCCCGACCGGCGCCGATGGGAGTTCGCTGAACGAAGAAGCCATTGTCCATCGCCTGACGATCCTCGGTCTTATACTGAGCGATGGTTTCGGGAGTCGTTTCGGGAGGGTTTACGAGATGATAGCGCCGGCGCTCAAGGACTTCATCCAAGGACAGGCCGAAGGTCTCGCAAAACAGCGGGTTGGCATAGACGACGGATTCCTCCGATTCTTCGTATTTGGCGTACCAAATGGCGAGTGATCCTTGTTGATCGAAGAATGAACGTGCGTCCGAAATGGTTTCCATGGTTGTCAACGGTGGTTATGTGGGATCGTGCTTGCTGCTTGTTCAATCCAGTGCGAAGCATTCGCCCATGTCAACGCCGTACAAAGACTCAAAGTCGCCATTTGTGCTCTTGATAAAGTGGGTGCGTTCCTTGTTCAGGAAGTTGTTCAAGAAGCCGGTTGACGTTCAATCGCTTCAGGAGAAGGCGGACGCGGGAGATCGCGACGCGCAACATGAATTGGGACTGATTTACACGCGCGGTGAGGATGTGCGCCAGGACGATATCCGGGCGATGGAGTATTTTCGACACGCAGCCGATGGAGGACACGCCGAGGCGATCTACACGATTGGGTGTCTGTATCATCACGGGAGAGGAGTCTCTGCTGATCTCAAGGCAGCTATTGAGTGCTACGGGGGGGCTGAAGAGTTTTGACCCGAAAAAATACGGACTGGTCGAAATGCGCCTCCGCGATAAGGACGCGTCGGTCCCGCCCGGCGTCAGGACGTTGACCGTCGCTCCGTTGCAGATGAAGCAGCCAAAGCCCGGCCGCGTGAGCGTCTTCTTCACTGCGCGCCGGGATCAGGTCGGCAGAATGAACGTGATGATCCACGTGTTGGAGGGTTTGTCGATGGTGGCCTTCAATCTCGAACTCAAGAAGTTTGTGAATGTCGATGAGTTGGACAAATCTGTGGTCGGAAACGACCTGCCAGCGGCCATCCGTCCCGAACCAGTCGAATCCGCGGCGGATGTGAAAGCGAATTGATGAACGAGAACGATATCTGTGAAGCCCATCGCAAGGGCTGGAACGAAACAGCAGCCATTCACGAACGTGCTGCTTTGGGTGATCTGTTGGAAGCGGTTCGGAGTCCGGACTTTTGCACCTTCGATGAGGTCGAGAAGAGAATCTTCGGTGGCATCGATCTCGCGGGAAAAGACGTTGTCCAATTGGCCTGCAACAATGCGCGCGAACTGATATCCGTGAAGCGGGCCGGGGCAGGCCGTTGTGTCGGGTTTGATATTTCGGACGCATTTGTTGATCAGGCGCACAGATTGATCGAAGCAGCACAGCTCGATGTCGAGGTGCTTCGGTCGAACGTCTACAACATCCCGGCGGAGTACGACAACGGCTTTGACCTTGCCTACCTCACGGTCGGCACGATTGGATGGCTCCCGGATTTGTCGCGCTTTCTCGCCAAGGTTGCCGAACTGCTTCGGCCGGGCGGACAACTCTTCATCTACGAACTGCATCCGTTCGTATTTGTCTACGACGAGGAAACCACCGATCCGATCGACCCCAGGATCACTCGTTCCTACTTCCGTGACGAGCCCTTGATCTTTCATGGGGGCCAGGATTACGTCGATCCGGAATCCAGCGTGGAATCCACCGGGTATTGGCACCATCACACATTCGGGCAAATCATGACGTCGCTGATTGAAGCCGGGATCATTTTGGAGAGCTTCGAAGAATTTCCGCACTGCAATTCAAGCACTCACGCAGAATTCGCCAAGCAGCCCAACCGGCTTCCGTTGTGCTATGCGCTGGTCGCCAGGAAGCAAATGTGAACATTCTGAAACGTTGACTAAATTCGGCACCGGACGTGGAGCGATGCAGATGCCCCGCTACCGACCCAGTGATGCGCTCGCAATTGTATTGGCAATCGGCATATCGATCGGCGCGGAGGACTGGGAGCGTTAGCCGCGCCTTTTGACCACCGCTGAGCAAGGCAGCCATGCATTTACCGCGAAACGACGATTGAATGAACCTGAAGTAACGCCCACCCTTCTCGTTCAACGCGTCGCGATATTTGACATCGAAGTATGAAACACATCATTTCCACGATTCTGATCCACACCCTTCTCGGTCTCGCTACGTCGACCGGGACTGCGTCTCCCGTTGAAGCCGACATCCGCCAGAGGCTCGGGAACTATGAGGAGTATCAAATCAACGGGAAGTTTTCGGCAGGCGACGCAGTGGTAAAGGCCCGAGCATTCAGGGAACTGGGTTGGCACATCGTTGTGATTCCCCGGGGGACTGACGCGAAAGGCGTCACGCTGATGATGAAGGACGCTCCATCGATGGAAGGGTACACCTTCACTCCCGAGCAGCCCCAATACCGGTATTGGCGAAAGATGGGAGACTCGGTCGAACTGTCCATCATGCCTGAGGGTTGGGGTTGGTATTTCCTGCGCACACCACTTCCTCCGGCCTCGGCAAGAAAACCCGGCCCGAAACACATGATCACCACCAGGCCAACAGGCATCAAGAAGGCCAGGTATCCTGTTGTCGATGTTCACACCCACGTACAACTGTCGTTCCCCTCACCAGCACTATATCTGAAGATCATGGATCAGGCCGGAGTTGCCGTGTTGGTCGATTCACCACTGGCAACGTTCAACCAACCAACCAAGGACAACCACCTGAAGTTGGAGAAGGCTCATCCCGATCGCTTCATCACCTTCGGCACGATCGATTTCAGTGATCGCCATGAGGAAGGATTTGCCGAAGCCGCCGTGGCAAAACTTGAATCCGAAGTGAATACCATGGGCATCGCCGGCATTGGAGAAACGCACGACAAAGGCGCCGGTGTTTATGGACATGCATTGCGCCCGGATGCCCGCGGCAGAGTGCATGTGAATGACCGGCGAATCATGCCGCTCTGGCGGGCCGCGGCCCGACTGAAGCTGCCCATCCTGTTCCACATCGCCGAGCCTATTGGAAACTATGCGGCCATCGGCGAAAACCCACGTGAACGGTGGGGATATGTTTCCAGGAAATACAGCCTCTGGGGGACATCAGTTCTCTCGCGCGATGAAATGATGCTGCGACGAAATTCCCTGATGGATAAAATTCCCGACCTGGTCATCATCGGTGCGCACATGGGGAGCCTTGAGGATGACCTGCAACGGTTGGCCGACACCTTCGACAAGTACCCGAACTTTTACGTGGAAATAGGTCAGAGGCACTACACCCTCGGGCAGCAACCGAATGCGACTCGCAAGTTGTTCATCAGGTACCAGGATCGCATTCTCTTCGGTCAGGACGGCGTGCAGACACTCGATCACTATCGCAAGCATTTCCGTTTTCTGGAGACGGATGACGATCTCATCAGTTTCTCCAGCCACCGTCCTCCGGTTCACGGACTCAGACTTCCGGATGAAGTTCTGCGAAAAATCTATTACGGCAACGCAGCAAAGCTGATGCCCAAGGTCAAGAAAGCCCTCCAAAATCAATACCCCGACCTCGAATTCCCTTGAGATCGAACTGTCAGCTTCTCCACTCCCCCAACCATCATACGGTGAGTGACAGAATACCCGCGAGCAGCAGAAACGCCCCGCCAAAGCGCCATCGGAACACTGCCACTCCCATATCTCGCTCCGCGTTCGCAAACCAATGACCGATCAACCATACAGCCAGCACGCTCCAGAGTCCTCGCGAGCTGTAGACCACATTGATCCCCGTCGCGTCTCCATAGAAGCCCAACGAACAGATCAACACCAAGCCCTGCAGCGCGAGGAATAACGAACCCCAGCCCAAGGGTTTCCATGTCCGACGATCGATCGAACGGAGTGGTGCGGAGAATAACGGAACGAATCCCAACGAGAATACCGATACCCAAATAAACATTGCAGGGAGGAAGCGACCAATTCCCCACCCAGGGGAGAATTTCGCGACCAGGACATCAAACAACGAAAACGAAACCGCTGCGACTGCCGATAATAGGATTGTCGATATCACATGGTGCTTCGCGTTCTTCGTGACATTCAACAGCGCAACTCCGAGCGCACTCAATCCGGCAGCGATCCACATCTTCAGTTGCAGATCGTGGCCCAGCAAAGCGATTGAGAGAATCGCCACGATCACAGGCTTCGATCCCATGACCGGAGTTGCAACACTTACATCACCCTTTTCCAGTGCGATGAAGGTAAACACCTGTCCGGAGATGAACAGGGCCGCAACGATCGCCGGCTGCCACCAATCCACCATCGGCCGCCATTCACCCCCGAATCCGAGAACCGGAATGAACACCAACGCAGTTGCGAAGTTGGATACAAACGAAGTCCGCCAAACCCCAACACCCATCCCGCTCGCCTGCTTCACAAACAAAACCCCGAACACATAGAGCAAACTGCTCATCAGCGGAAAGAGGTAGTAGAACTGCACGCCAGGAATCGTCGCTCAGAGATACCGAGCACTGCAAGCATGTGGCTCGACGGACCATGAGATCGCATTCGATATTCCACACCCTACAAATTCGGATCCACAACGTTCCGGCGGGCAAGACTGATGGCCAGATTCACGAGCCCTGTGCTGACGGCATGCCATAGAACATCAAACTCAGGTCCACCCCACAGCGAGGCTCAGGGTAGTCCAATTGCGACAGTGGCGGGGGGGGGCAGTAATTGGAGGCAATCAAGGCACGTCTTCCAACGCATACTCCAGAAAAGCGAGGCGATCAGGGATCGCGATGATGTTTGCACTACTGCCTGACGGTAGTTTTGCGTCAGTTTATGGCTCCGAAACTAGTTCGCGTTTAGTTCAACGAACGCTGTTAGAATTCGAGGATTGTGACCCATGAGCCCAAATAATATCATCGGGGATGAAACCAAGCCAGGTCAGACTTTTTATCAAGCCGTATTGTGGGTGGTGCCATGAAGCGATCGCGTGGTTGAAGGCGCGGGGCATTGCGTATAATCAGTTGGATGTGACTTCGAATCAGGAGGCGTATCGGGAGATGGTGGAGTTGACCGGGCAGTCGAGTGCGCCGTGCATGGATGCGGATGGGGAAATCCTGGCGGATTTTGGGGTGGATGAGTTGGAGGAGTTTTGGAAGCGCTTTGAAGAGTAGGCGTCCATTCGTGTTTCCCTCAACCGTCCATTCCCGCTAAGTTCTGCGCAGATGATCGACTCAGAGATCGAAGTGAAGCCACGGGTAAAGAAACCCGAGTGGTTGAAGTTGCCCCTGCCCACAGCTCCGGCGTTTAATGAAACGCGGACGATGTTGGAGGATTTGCGGCTGCATACGGTTTGTGAAAGCGCGAAGTGTCCGAATCACTGGGAATGTTGGAGCAAGGGGACGGCGACGTTTATGATCGGGGGGGATCGGTGCACGCGGGCGTGTCGCTTCTGTGCAGTGTCGACGCTCCGGCCCAAACCCTTGGAAGCAGATGAGCCGGAACGCGTTGCGGAGGCGACGAAGCGGATGGGCTTGAAGCATGTGGTGATTACCGCGGTGGCACGGGATGATCTGGATGACGGCGCGTCGGAACATTGGCGGAGAACGATCGAGGCAGTTCGACGCGAGAATCCCGGAATAGTGATCGAGGTACTGACGCCGGATTTCAATGATCGGGATGAACAAATCGATCTGGTGCTTTCCGCACGACCTGAGATTTTCAATCACAACTTGGAGACCGTGAAACGCTTGTCTCCACGGGTGCGCCATCGGGCAAAGTACGAACGTTCCCTGGCAGTGCTTGGCAAGGTGAAGCAGCGAATGGGAGATGCGATCTACACCAAATCGGGAATGATGCTAGGACTTGGCGAATCGGAGACGGAGCTATTCGCTGCAATGGAGGACCTTAGGAAGTCAAACTGCGATATCCTGACTTTGGGGCAGTACCTCCAACCCACACGAGAGCATCTGCCGGTGGCAGAATACGTTACACCTGAGAAGTTCTCGGAATTTAAACGCGTGGCTGAAGGGTTGGGATTCGTGCATGTGGCGAGCGGGCCGATGGTTCGCAGTTCATATCACGCCGAGGAATTCTCTCCTTTGACTCAACAGGCCAAGGCAGGTTGAACGTGGAACTGGACGGAGCCAGGGCGCATCGGATCAGCAAGAAAATCGTCGATTGGTTCATGGCCAATGCGCGCGACCTGCCGTGGCGCCACACCTTGGATCCGTACGCGATCTGGATCTCCGAAATCATGCTGCAACAGACGCAGGTGAAGACGGTCGTCCCCTATTGGAATCGTTGGATGAAGCGATTGCCAACCGTCGAGAAGCTCGCGCACGCACGAGAGACAACCGTGCTGAAATTATGGGAAGGACTGGGATATTACTCAAGGGTGCGCAATGCACAGCGCGCTGCCCGGAGAGTGGACGTCGATCTTGGAGGCAGTTTTCCAAACACCCGCGAATCAATCTCAAAACTTCCCGGAATTGGTCCATATACTTCCGGCGCGATTGCGAGCATCGCGTTCAACGAACCAGCGCCCATCGTCGATGGGAACGTGATGCGTGTTTTGACGCGTTTGTTCGGAATGAACGGTGATCCGAAGGAGTCGGAAACGAACGAAAAACTATGGACGATCGCGAAAGTGCTGGTCGACGCGGCATCCAGCATCCGGAGATTCGATCCGCAATCGAACCTGTCCTTTTCCGGTCCCTGCTCGGCCCTGAACCAGGGCCTCATGGAACTGGGAGCGACAATCTGCAAACCAAAGCAACCCGCCTGTAAACTCTGCCCGATGCGAGGAAACTGTATCGCACAACGCGATGGACTTACCGATCAAATCCCGGATATCGCCAAACGAGCTGCAACCACCAGGCGATACTTCTTTGCGTTTGTGCTACGGCGCGGCGAATCGGTGTTCGTCACCCAGCGAAACCCTGGAAACGTGAATGCAGGATTCTGGGAATTCCCGAATGTGGAAGTGAGATCGCTGGACTTGAAATCCGAGAAGATTCTGAAAACTGAACTGGGCATTCGCGTGAATGAACTCCAGTTGCTGGGCGACGTTCGACATTCCATCACGCGATATCGAATTCAGCAGCGCGTTTTTGCGGGTGATGCGATTGGTAAAATCAGGAAAGAAGGTGTGTGGTGCTCGCTGGATGAATTAACCGAACGCCCAGTTGTGAGCGCACACAGAAAGCTACTTGGCAAACTGGCGGCCAACCGAGGTTAAGAGTCCAATCCACAGAACAGGATATCAGCGATATCGCCCGACCAGGGATGGCGCCGCTGATAGGCGCATCCGACGCCGGCGGCAATCCGTGCGGGTCAGGCGTCGAAGTGTCCACGGGAAAACAAGTTGTGCTCCCTGGACGAGGCGGCTTTTACCAAGACCGAGTTTTCCTTAAAGACGCAACGATGCTGATGTCATCCTTTTTGAGTCAACGACCTTCATCTCTCGATTATCGCTTTCCCGCCTCGGTGTCATTTTTTATGAGGCAACAGGCTCTACCGCATCTAAAGTATTTGTGTTTCGAGAGTTTTTCGAATTGGTGGAAGCCAAGTTTTCTCTGGAAATGTTGGATGACATCATCGAGGAATCAAATCTACCATCCGGCGGCGTCTACTCTTCCGCCGGCACATACGACCACCAAGAGATAGTGACGGTGCTCGTGAAGCTCAGTGAACGGACCGGAATCTCAGTCCCGGACCTGCTGAAGACCTTTGGCGAGCACCTGATCCCGGTGTTTCAGGGGAAGTTTCCGGCGTTTTTCGATGAGCATACGGAACCGTTGACTTTTCTGGAAAGCGTTGACGGGTATGTGCATATCGAGGTGCGCAAGTTGTATCCGGACGCCGAGCTGCCGCGTTTTTTCTGCAGCCGCAAGGACTCGCACAACTTGGACATGGACTACTACTCCAGTCGCCACCTCGAAGATCTGGCAGAGGGGCTGATCTCCGGGGCGTTGAATTACTTTGGAGCGGCCGGCGAGATCACCCGCTCCGAAGTGGAGCAGGACGGAATGCGCGGAACTCGGTTCAGCATCCGTCTGCACTGAGCCGGAATGGAAAATCGGGTCTCCAGCGGAGATGAGGATGAAGTCGGCGAGCTCAAGGCCCAAGTGGGGCGACTGACCCGCAAGATTGGTCGCCTGCAAGCCGGCTTGGACGAATTGGAGGGCATTGCTGAAGATCGCACCCGGGAGCTGTACGATGTGAACAACAAGTTGGCGCGCTTCATCCCGCCCCAGATCAGTCAAATGTTGGAGCAGAATGGCACCCAGGTGCTGGAAGCTGAGCGAAGATATCTGACCGTGGTGTTTGGGGATCTGCAAGGCTTTACCGACGTCGCTGAAGTGATGGAATCCGAGCAGGTGACCAGCATGATCAACGACTACTTCGACGTGGTATTGGAGGAGGTTGCGGGGGCGTCCGGCCTGTTGGACAAGTTCATTGGCGATGGCTTCATGGCCTTCTGGGGAGCGCCGGAAACCGCTGGCAGGCAGGAGGATGCCAAAAGCGCCGCCCGGTTCGCCCTATCGCTGCAGAAGCACTTTGGGGAGCTGGTCGTCGGTTGGCGCAAGCAGGGGCTGGACCATGAGGTCAACCTGCGGCTGGGGATGCACAGCGGCTATTGCTCGGTGGGCAATTTTGGGTCGAGCCAGCGCCTGCAATACACGGCCATGGGCAATCCGGTGAATCTGGCAGCCCGCCTGGAGAGCGCGGCTGAAACGGGCACAGTTCTCACGTCGCGTGTTACCGCCACCATGATCTCCGGCTGGATCCCCGTTCAAGAAGCCGGCAAGATCCGTGTCAAAGGGATTAAGCACGCTGTTAGCACCTTTACTCTGAAGCCCGAGCAGCGGCAGGAAAGTGCGTTGGCGGATGATGACCAGGTCACCCAGTTTCTCGGGCGTTTGGAGGAGACCCAGCAACTCGATCCGGGAATTATAGCAAAGCTCCACGAGTTGGCCCGCAAAGAGTTGCCAAACCACGGGCAGGGTTGAGCCACAGACGGACGGCTGCCGATCCGTTTACCGACTGGTATCGAAACCATATTGCCATCAGAATTAATGGCTGCCCCTCACAATCAATCCCTCGTCCACAACTTTCGGACATAACTCTAACTTTTTACCGCCTTGACGTCCTGCAATGGGAAAACAGCCTGACGCCGTTGGAGTTTTTCCAAGACAAGCACTTTTGCAACGCTTCATTCAAATGAAAGGCATAGTATTCAACATTCTTGAAGAGGTCGTGGTAAGGGAGCTTGGGATCAGATGCTCGAAGAATCCGGGTGCGCCGGGATCTACACCTCGCTCGGCTCATATGACGATCAGGAACTCTTCGCTCCGGTTGGCGCGGCTTCCGAACTCATGGGCAAACCTGCCGGCGACTTGGTCCGCTGGTTTGGAGGGGAAATGATTCCGTTCTTCGTTCAACGGCATTCCAATCTCTTCGCGGGGAATCTCCGCAACGGTCATTTCTCTTGGAGTGCACCAGATGTACGGGGACCAAAAGCTGGCGGAGGCGTTGGATATCTGCGGAGAAGCCGTCGCTCTTTCCTCCGACGATGAGCATGGCCGTCGCTACCTGTTCGGCACCTTGCCCATCGGTGAACTGATTGTGGCCCACGCCCGCACGGCGCTGCCATGGCTCGAATCGACCCGAAAGAAACTGCGGCCGGTGGAGAAGACTACGTTGTCACCAACCTGGCGACTCCCATCGCTTCTTCTGTCAGTGTTCATCATTGGGATTGCACCAACTCCCCTACTCAGGAAGCGATCTCCTTCCCAGCGAAACATTGACAGCCCGGATCGAACATCAGCAACGGTGTGCTGACGGCATTGAGGAAGCAATACGGCGTACCGCCCATTGAAAGATCTCACTTGGCCTTGAAGACGCGGCCGGTTTTGACGGCGTCGCGGACGTTGCCACCAGGTCCGCTGTCACTACCGACAGCGAGGAAACGAAAACCTTGGCTCAATCGCATCTCAACCTGGCTGCCTCCGCAAAGGGTACCGAGTGGAACATTTGCTTCCTTGGCGGCTTTGACGACATTTTGCATGGCGACCTCGACGGCAGGATCGCCAAGGGGGACGCCCAACGAGAAGGCGAGGTCGGAGGGCCCGATGAAGAGCCCGCCAATTCCGGGGACGGCTGCAATCTCACGGATGTTCTTGATGCTGGCCTTGGTTTCTATCATGAGCCAGAGCGCGATTTCGCCCTGCGGATCAAGGGGCCAGACGTCGGCACGCCTGGCGTATTCTGTTCCGGACAGACCCCAGTATCGGGCGGCCCAACCATAGCCGACTCCGCGCTTGCCTTGGGGCTCGAAGTCGGGGGCATCCTTGAGTTGCGGAAAACGCGCGGCAGCAACCATGGCGCGGGCGTCTTCGGCGGTGTCGATGTGCGGGACGACCAGACCAACCGGGCCAAGGTCGAGAACCTGCTTGAGGATGAACTGAAGTTGTTCGCGACCATTGCCGGGCACGCGGATGAAGGGGGCGGTTCGTTGCTGGAGCCCGTTCTTCAGCACGTCGCGCTTGTTGATCATGCCGAGGAGATAGCCCTCGAGTTTGGTGAGGTCGTACGGTGTGTGTTCAAGATCGACGATGACAAAGTCCAAACCGCTGCTCGCCATATTCGCGCCATTGCGGACCGAGATCTTTGAAGAGAACACCCCGAAGGCCGGTTTGCCCTGCTCCATGAGTTGGATGTACTTGTTGATGCGCGCGGGCTTGTCCTGGGCTGGAAGCTGCAGGGCGAAGGCGAGAAGAAGGAGTTGAGTCAGTGTTTTCATTTTGATTTGGGTTCGTCGAATGCGGCGCGGATGTAGGCAAGAACGTCTCGGATCTGGGTGGGTTTGAGGGCGCCTCCGAAAGCGGGCATGGGCTTTGCTTCGGCGCCGTTGGTGATGATGTGCAGGAGCTGTTTGTCAGTCTTGGCCAGCGGAGCTTCGGGGCCGCGCTGGCGGAAGTTGGCTGCAGGTTGGGCGGCTCCGGGCGGTCCGCCTCCACTGCCGTCGGCCTGGTGACAGATGACGCAGAACGCGCCGTAGACCAGGCGGCCAGCTTCCGGGTTGGGACCGGTGTCGATTTGCTTCCCAGAAAGTAACGGCTCCGACCTGGGGCCGGTAAAGGTGCGGCCACTCAGCATCCGCGTGAGGGTGTAAAAGGCGAGCGGGTTTTCCAGTTTCTTGCCGATGGCGGATGTGAGTTCCAACGGTTCGATTTCGTAGACGTAGCCGGGTTCAAGCTGGGCGAGTTTCAGTTCGACCGAACGGCCATCCGCGGAGGGTCGGATAGATCTGATCTCGCATTTTGATTCGTCGACGCGGGGGCTTCCATTGGACAGATAGAGATAGCGGAAGCGATTGATGCGCCAAGTCTTCGGATTGGCGAGTTGTCGCCCGCCCATCGCAGTGGTGAACATAATGCGGAAACCGTCACCCGTAAGCTGGATCTTCTTCATCTCAACCGGTTGCTTGCCACTCCAGACAATGCGTTGGAGTCCATCGCCCTTGCCCCAACCGCGGGTGGTCTGGCCGACGTAGAGACTGCCGTCGGGCGCGAAACTCATGCGCATGTTTCCAAAGCGCAGCGGCGTGCCCTTGCGGGGCGGGATGTCGCGGAAATATTTCAGGCCCTGCTTGCCTGCGGGGATGGTGAGGTTGTCGCGGCCCCGGTTGGCTTGGATGGCTTTCAGTCCAACGGCGTCGCGGATGAAGGGGAAGGCCGCGCCTTGGTATTCACCGGCGACTTTTTCGAGAAAGACGCGGCTGATGAGTTTGGTGAAGTCGCCGATGAACACCTGTCCAGCAAAGGGACCGAACTTCCCGCCGGTGGTATCCCAGACCGGTTCACCGGGACTGCCGCCGAGCGAGCCGTGCGGCAATGCCACGGCTTCGGGTGTGCGCAGTTTGGTGAGCGTTTTGAGATCAACCGGGCCCTTGTAATCCTTGCGCCATTTGAAAGATGCGGCGTGTCCGTAAAAGCGTCCCGGCTGTACATGGATCAAAGAACTAGTGGCGATGTAGTCTCCCTGTTGATCGGTGACAAAAACATCCCCTCCGGGGCTGATGCCAATCCCGGCCGGAGCGCGAAAGCCGCTGGCGATCGGAGTCATCAGACCGTCGGGTGAAACACGCAAGACCCAGCCCTGATAACGACCCGGCGATGGCTTCCGTTCCCCGTGGACCTTTACCATGTTCAACGGCTCGCGCGGATACAGCGTGTTGATGGAGCCGGCGACGTCGGGAAGGCTGGTGGAGAGGTAGAAGTCTCCCTGCGCATCACGAGGCAGGCCGTAGGTGAATTCGTGCCAGTTGTCGGTGGCGCACCAGTCGTCGTTGATCGTCTCGTAGTGGTCGGCCAAACCGTCGCCATCGCTGTCGCGCACGCGGGTGAGTTCAGGGCGTTGGGTGACCAGGATGTCGCTCTCAGAAACAGCGAAAACACCAAGTGGTTCATGCAGACCGAAGGCAAAGCGTCGCCACGGCCCCCTGACCGGATCGGGTGTGATCCAGATCTCGCCGTGCCGATTCACCGCCACGAAACTTCCGCCAGGCGTGAACGTGACCCCCGAAATCTCGGGGGACATCCCTTTGGGTAATGCGATCTCCTCAATATCGTAGGTATTCGCACCCGCGAGGAGCGGCGCGCAGATCAAGAGCATGGGGAGAAAGCGAGGCATGATCAGCGGGGAGTGATGACCATCCTGACGATCGCGCCGGCTTCGAACTGCCATTGGCCGGGCTTGACTTCGCGACCGCCGTGAACGGTCACCTCTGCAGCTCGTTGGTTTTCCAGTGAGAAGAAGGCCTGATTTGGAAGCTTCAATTCGCGTACGAGACCGCGTCCGTCCTTGGTGGCTCGCAAGGTCTCCGTCACCAACTGTCCCCCGAGCGCGAATTCGAACACGATTCCATCCTTCAAGTAGCGATAGCCCTTGAATCGAGGCCGAGGCCCCTCCTTCCCGAGTCGCAGAGGAAATTGCCTCGTTTCTCGGTAGAACTCCTTGCCGACGATCTTGGCGAAATTGTTAATCTTGGCCAGGCGAGTTGGCGAGAGGTCGATACCGCCATTCCAAATCCGATTTACTCCGCCACGCAAGGGGTCGTAGCAAAGAGCCAGTCTTGATGACAGTTCCACCACGAAAGCCGACGGCCCCGATTCCGGCATGAAGGTGCGGAACACACGGGGATACGCGCCGGATTCACCAGCCGGCGAATTGCCCGGCAGGAATGCGAGCAGGACAACGGCAACCCAGTGGCGCAGAAAAATCACCACCGAAGTTGGCCGCCAGAACTTGTATTTGTCAATCGACGGCATTCGCAAAAGGATTTCAAATACGAGGTCGACAAGAAGCGGAAGACCGTGACGGTGACCGCACCGGGCGCACCTCCGCGTAGTGCGCGCTATACCGGGGACCAGGGAACCACGATCCTTCCGCGTGGGAAGAAGAACGTTTTCTTCGAACCCGTCCGCGTGCCTCGACCCATTCCGGCGGCTTCCCAGACGAATTAGCCGACCGGTGATGTTGGTACAACCAAACCTGCCCCCAAAGGGGTCGACCGCAAAGCCGTTGCGGCTGCTCTCGATTGGGCGGTGGAACAGGAAAAGCAGAACACCCGCGCCTTCGTGATCGCCTACGACGGCAAGATCATCGGCGAACGCTACGCGC
>PBAL01000098.1 GCA_002715965.1 Verrucomicrobiales bacterium
GAGATCCCAGGGTCCACCTCCGGGATGCGAAGAGCGGCGTGATCAGTTGGATGTGTGCTGTCGGATCGTAGGTTTCGCGACGTATGTCTGAATTGAGCGTGAACAGAACTCGGTCAGACGGGGTGGTCTTGGTTCTGGACCGATGCCCGAGTGTCTTCGTAACGTATGCGTTGTTCTGCCGGCCAACACCGACTTCGCCTGCAGTGTCCAGGAATGTTTCTCGAAGACGACTGAAGTAAATCGATTGGCGCGTGCTTGTTCTAGCGGCGAGTGCCCTGTCTTCGAACGACAGTTCAGTCGTCAAGTGGGTCGTGTTCAGCCGGGCACTACGAGACTGATTGTTACTGATGCCGGGAATGCCTTGCTGTTTAACAAAGACCGTCTGGCTAAGGGACAGGTGTCTCTGGCTGCCAAGAGCGACGGAAGCCTTGGCCAGGAGGCTGCCGGAGGCCACATCATTGTTTTCTCGGTCTTCGGCAACGTCATCTGTGAGATTGTATTCGGTACCGTTGTTGTCCAGGAATCCGAAGTTGTTGTCACTCGACGCGTAGTCCAAGACGGTCAGGTAGCGCGCCTTGCCGGACGCACCGGAAGAGAAAACGGTGAGGCCACGTGTGTCGAAGGAACCCCAGGATGAGGAGATGTCCGTGCGGTTCTCTTCCTTCAAATCTCTCGTGCGGAGCGTGACCGTGCCGCCGAGCCCGTTCCCAACGGCGCCTGCCCCTCGACTGACTTCGATGCGCGACACGTTCGCGAGCGGCAGGTTCCCCAGGTTGACCCCGCCTCCAACCGCCGCGTTCAGGAGAATGTCGTCCAGGTAGACTTCTACCTGCTCCGAGGACGAACCACGCACGCTGATGGTGCTGAAGGATCCCGACCCACCCATTGACTGAATTTGAATCCCAGTGGACCGGTCCAGAATGCTCGGTAGGGAGTGTGTCTGGCCTTCGAATGAAGCGCGCTCGACGACCGTTGTGAACGATGGCAGTCGGGCGATTGCCGTGGACACGGAGGTTGTGTCGGTGATTCGCACCTCCAGCAAAGGGATCGGCTGTGTTCGGAGTTTGATCGAAGGTGCCGTATCGCGAATAACGAGGGTGGTGTCGGTATATCCGAGTCTCGTCACTTGAACACGGATGGGCAGTTCTGGGACGGATAGAAGGAAACGGCCGTGGGGATCCGTTGTCGTTGCCTGGGATCCTGCAGACAGCCGTACACCGTCGAGGGGCAGATCGGACTCGGCCTCAACAATACGCCCAGAAACGACCGTCTCGGAAAACACGGGCGCGACTCCCAAGATGATGACGATTAGGCAAAGCAGATACACGTAGGTAATCCCAAACAAAAAACCCCGACTCCTCGCGAAGTCGGGGCACGTGTACTCCATGCCAGATATACCTGTCCGACGTCAACTTCCCAGTCCGCGAGGAAGGGTGTCGAAGTATTCAGGCAGGTCTTCTGGCTTCCGGTATTGCGACTCTCACGCCTTCCCGGTCCGATCGTCGATAGACGACGTGTGGACCAGTGACATTGTTGTGAGAGCCAACCCGGTTACAGCGGCGGGCCCGCGACGGATTCTCACCGTCTTCCCTACATCACCTGAATCTTCTGAGTTTCATTTATGTAAAGAACGATGCAACTCTTGGCTGCGGAGAGAATATGGCGATTCAGGACAACGGAGTCAACAATGAAGAATTGAATTTGCAAATGGTAAATCCGTGACTAGGAGTGTTGGTCGGCGAGTTTTTCCGCCATCATCAAGACGGTGGCGTGAATGTTCGCCCTTACACAGTCTGGCATGATGGACGCATCGACGATGCGTAGGTGGTCGAGGCCGTGAACGTTTCCGGTCTCATCAACGACCGACAACGCGTCGCATTCTGGACCCATCCTGCACGTTCCGCATACGTGGTGTCCGGTTGTTGCGTTGTCGAGGATCCAGTCATCCAGATCACGGTCCGATTCGAGGATCGGTGTGGTTGGGGCCGTTAAGCCAGACAGGTGCGGCCCGAACGCGTCGTGTTTGGCAAGTTCGCCGCACAGCCTGACGGCCTCTCGCATTCGTTTCAGGTCAAACGGATCTGAAAACATGCGATAGTCGATCGCAGGCTGAGCGGATGGATCGGATGAGGTGATCGATAGACGACCCGCGCTACGCGCCAGGTTTACGGTTGGACGCATCAGCAGCTTGGGTTCGTCCCGAACGTGGGCGACATACACGATCATGTCATCGTGATCAGGTGAGTCGGCGGCGGTATAGCGAAGTCCAACTTGATGCCAATGGATGTCTCCGGGTCCGGTCTGCTGAGCCGACCAATACACAGGGACGGCGGGATGGTCCCTCAGGTTTTCGCCGACGCCTCGCAGGTCGTGGCTGGGCCGTATCCCGAGCCTCGACAGGTGGTCGGGGTTACCGATGCCCGATCTCTGAAGGAGCAGAGGCGAGCCGATCGCCCCGGCGGATACGACAACCTCTTTGGCTTCGATGGTTCCGGTTGTACTTCCCTGCAGTACCTCGATCCCTGTTGCTCTGGGACCATCGAACAGAACGCGTGTCGTTTCTGTCTCACTCAGGATTTGCAGGTTTGCGCGATCTCGAACGGGGTTCAGATAGCCGATGGCAGCGCTCAGCCGTATGCCGCCCGGGTTGTTCATCGGGTAAGGCCCCACGCCGGTTGCGTAGGGTTCGTTCAGGTCTGGGCAGTCTGCGAATCCGTGGTCGATGCAAGCTTCATAGAAGGCGCGCTGTGTGGGCAGCCACTCGTCTTTAGCGTATCGTCGTATCTGAATCGGTCCCTGCTTCCCGTGGCCAGCTTCAAAATCCAGGTCGGTCTCGACTTTTCGGAAATACGGCGCGACAGATTCCCAGGCCCACTGATCATTGCCTGCCTTCGCCCAGTTTTCGAAGTCGTAGGGAAGTCCCCACAGGTAGATCTGCGCGTTAACGGCACTCGACCCGCCCACAATTTTGCCACGAATGATTTTCTCTACCTGGCGCCCGGCTTGTGCCGTGTACCCCCAGTCGAAGCCTTTGGCCACCATGCCGGACTTGGTTTGGTATCCGAGCCGTACTTCATCCGGTAAGGCATCTGTGTCTGGAAGTCAGGACCTGCCTCTACCAGGGTGACGGATCGATCCGGGTTCTCGGACAGGCGGGCGGCCAGGACGCAACCAGCAGTGCCAGCCCCAACGATGACGGTGTCGCAGGCTACCAACCGCGAACCATGTAGGCTTGGAGTGCGCCGCTTTCGTCCGAGTTGAAGAACCCGGTTCGCCCATCTGGGGAGAGGAACGGATGGATGTGCGTCTCCTTTTTCCAGGAGGATCCGGGATCTGCAACCTTGCGAGCGGCCGAGAGCGGACCATCGTCTTCACTCGGTAGGTCGAACAGCCAGACGGCCCCTCCTCCGTCGCGTGGGCCCGCATCCGTGATCAGTTTACGGCCTTCGATGTCGGTCGCGAAGTGCCAGAAGTTCGGACCTTCGAACGATCGCGACAGGTCGTTGCGCCATCCTCCCGCGATCCCGATCCCGTCGTGGCCGTCGTGGGGAATGGCGCGACCCGAGATGAGCTGCTGTTCCTCCGGCTCTCGCGTGTTCGTGCTGGTGATCGCGACGTCCGTTCGTCCTACCCAACACTGGTGGCCCTGGCATCCTTCGTTCCCGTCTCGTCCCCACGGAAACCCTCGGAAGTCACTGCCGTCATCGCGTATGAGATGGATGTCGGCGCCTTTGCCACTGACGAGCGTTTCAAGCTTCCCGTCCGGGCTCACCGTGTTTCCGTGGTTCTCCTGGATCATGATGTCGTGGGCGGCATCCGGATTCGTTTGACGAGAGTACTGAGGATGGATGTTGCACCAGGTGGGGCCTCTGAGGACGAGTCGAACAGAAGGTTCCTCGATCTCGAATACCAGGAGTCCCCAGTCGATGCCGGCCTCGGTGCCGTCGCCCAGGAAGCCGGAAATGGCGATCCGCTTGCCGTCCGATGAAATCGTGGAAAGCGGGTATGGGCGGCTGAGGCATCGATCCGTGCCCGGGATCGGATGGTCCAGGACGTAGACAGTTTCTCGATTCGTTCCGTCCATTTTGACACGTTTGAGCGTCAGCCTTCCGCCGCCAACGCTCGTTTCGTCGATGAAGTAGTAGAGATATTCCCCATCGGGTGATATGGACGGGCCGGTGGTGCCGAGTTCGTCGGTGATCGGGGTCAGGGAACAGTTGTCTTCGAGGTTACAGACAAGGAACCGGTGCTCCGGGTCAAGCGGGTCGGACCCGTGTGGGTGGGCCGATCGGTGGAGGATCAAGCGTTCGGAGTCGGGGGAGAAGATCTGGGCCTCCATGTAGACGTGAGAAGACGGAATCGACTTGTCGGTCAGTTGGAGGACTTCCAGGTACTCGCGCTCGGTTTCGGGTATTAGGTCCGGCCTGATTTGCACGGTGTCACTCCTTGAGAGAGGCGGTTTGTGAGACACCTACCGCTAGCTCCGTCAAAGTAACGCGCAAAGCCAAGGCCAGGCAACCGGGATCGACGGCTCCGTTGAGGCCAGGATTGCCTCTATGATATAGCGGGAGACCCTCATTACAAGAGTCGCCTTTCGGGCTTCCGTTGGATTTTTCGAATCGCAATCCCTCGTCCCAGTATCAAAGCACCAGCTGTGAAATTAAACAGCGACTAAAAGTGGGTTTACTTATAAAACATAAGAATCATAAATAAAACATTCCCGAATCTATGGTTGCGGACTCTGGGTATCGGTGTGAGAACTTCACCTGCGCAGGAGTCAGGACAGAGAGGCCTTAGCAGATCAATCGCTGGGCTGGCGTCTGACACCCGCAAAACGTTTTGACACCGCTGGTTCGGATTGATCGACGCGATCCTCGTCCGTTACTTCGGGTGACGGTCTTCTCTGTACTTCCGAATCTCGGGTGGCGTGCTCCGATGTTTGCACGCCACCCGGAGCGGACCATGGCTATTCGGTGACCTGAAAAGGCATCGATAGATCACCGGATAGCACGGAATACACCTTGTAAACGCCGAGAAGTGGCAGTTCCCCGCCCGGCATGACCTGCATGTAGGCAGACACGGCGTCGAAGCTGAAGGTCCGGTGGCCGCCGACACGATTCCTGGGTAAGAGTACCTTCACTCGGTTTCCACGCGGGACGACGGAGAATCCAGGAGAGTCCATTTACATGGGCATCCCCGGGTTCGTCGGTGGCAACACGACTCCATCCGCCTTCTGGAACTGTTTTACGGCCAGCCCACCGGCGACGCGTTTGTCCGGTGACAGCACGACCAAGTGCGGGTGGAAGACAACCCCTTCGTTCTTGTAGTCGCGATCACCGTTCTCGTCCCACAGGGGGGTGTCGTCGAAGTCGGGATGGCTCGTGACGGCAAGCGCGACGATACCGTCCGTCGTGCCGAAGCCGACGTCGGTCGAGGCGAGCGATGTCGGGAACACATACCCCAGGACGGGGGCTCCGTTCATGCTTCCCCGTCCTTCAGGCAGTATGCCGCCGATACGCCCCTTGACGGACAGGCCGAAGACCAGGAGGTCGAGATCGTCCACATACGCCACCTCCGCGTCCTGAATCTCCAGGTGTGTCGAGGGCGGCAAGGGGGTGATATCCGGCGTGTCTTCCGATCCGCTAACCGCTGACGGCCCGAGTATTGCCAGCGCGTACAAACTCCGTGATGATTCAATCCATGCGTACCACGCTCCTTCTTCTTGATTCAGATGAATGCGGTCCTCTCTTGGGTAAGACATAGTATCGAGTCGATACTAGAATATTCACGAGAACAGTCCTTGTCAATGCCGTATCGAGTCGATACTATTTGAGCATGGAACGGACGGATACCAAGAATCTTCTGGAGCTGATGGAGCGGGTGATGCTCCTGGTGCATTCAGAGGAACGTGCAGCCACGCGAGACCCGAAGTTCAGGGAGGTGCACCTGCTCGCCCTCAAGTATCTGGGGCGCTGCAACCGGTATAGCAACACACCTTCTGCGTTGGGGCTTTACCTGGGGATGACCAAGGGCACGGTGTCGCAGTCGGTCAAGGTGCTCGAGGACCGGGGACTGGTGGAAAAGTACACCGACGAGGCAGACGGTCGGGTGATTCGCCTGAGGCTGACGCAGCGCGGCAATACGTTCGTTCGGAAGAAGCTGCCGAGTGATGCGTTGGAAGCCACACTCCTAGGTGAAATGACGGACAGAGAGAGAGATCAGTTGGGCTCACTGCTGCTCAAAGCCCTTCGAACGATTCAAAGCAACACGGACGGTTTCGTGTTCGGTGTCTGCCGAACCTGTCGTCATTTCAAGGAACGCGGTCTCGGCACACGTCACCAGTGTGGATTGACCGGTGAACCGCTGCTGGAGGTGGAGAGCTCCCAGATCTGTCGGGAGCACGAGCTGGCCACGTAGTCCATAGTTGTGTCGGGAGCAGGTGTCGGGTTTCGGAGCGAAGATCGTCGATGCCGAGGTGACGGGTGGGTTAGAAGACGGGCTCCGGATTCAAGGTGTCGACGCCCGACGGCGGGAGCCACGAAGCGGACTACCTGATCATTGCGACGGGGTCGAAAGTCCAGTTGGTAGACGACCTGGGGCCCGAGATGGACGGCGACGAGATGAAAGCGGACCGGGACGGTCGGACGTCGGTGGACGGCTTATATGCGGTCGGCTGGACGGCTCGCCGCGACAAGATTCGGGCCATCATCTCCGCCGGTGAGGGCGCCGAAGCCGCACTCGATATTCTGTCGGCTGAAGCGGGTAAGGATCTTCACGATTTCGACGTGCTTGAGTAGCACGGAGGCTGGACTTTCACCTCCCTAGCCCTGATCGGAGGTCCCGGAAATACGGCCGATCAGCGACTTTGCCTGGCTGAACAGGTCGTGCGTGTGCAGATACCGGAACGTAGCGTTCCGGCCCAGCAGATGTAAGTTCGCGAAGCGCTCCAAGTAGTCGACCAACTCCCTGACCCGGTTTTCGATGCCGACCTCCAGGATGGGGTAGGCGAATGGAAGTCGGTAGACGGCGCTCTCGAGAACTTCCTCGGATTGGATCTGCCCTGCCTCGCCCAAGGTGGTGAGTACATCCTGTAAGAGACGGTTCTCATCCATTTGCCAATGGCGCGATGTCTCGTGGCAAGGCAGTTCGATAACGATCGCGGTCTGATCCTCGGGAGCCATGAAGGCACTTCTGTTCTTGCTTTCATACAGTCTGGTGAACGGGATTTCGGGATCGGGAAAGTAGATCGATGCGTTCTCGGAAAACCTGGATCTCTTCAGACAATACACGCACAGCAACAGCTTCCTGAACCGAATACTTCGTGCGATGTCCAGGAGTGACGGCGGCGGCTCCGGATCCAGGATCTGCAGCATGAGGGTCAGCGGTAGCGTGCTGATCAGTGTGTCCTGGGCCTCGAGGGTCTGACCGTTTGTCTCAATCGACTGTATCCTGCCCTGCTCGTGCGACAATTTCGTGATCCGACTGTCGCACCTAATCCTACTCTGCCCGACGCTTTCGGCGACCCGGTCGAAGATGGTGCCAAACCCATACTTCGGGTAGAGGAAGTCACCATCCAGGTGACGGCTGTCATCTCCCGGTAGCAGACTCCGTAGGAAAGCACGCAGGTCCAGGTTTCTGAGACGGCCGCCCGAGATCGTTGCCGACAGGCTGGATGTGTCCTCTCCCCACAGTTTCTCCGAGTAGTCCAGCAGGAGCATCCTCGCCAGCGTTTCACCATACTGACCGATCGCCCAATCTTTGAAGTTAGTCACGTCCGTTCGTCCCCTGCGACGCGCACGCTCGATCGCGATTCGTCCCAGCGTCGTCCAATCGAGGTGCCGGAGCAAGTCTGTTGGACTGAGCGGAAATCGCAGCCGTTTACCGTTCAAGTGGATACGGCTGGGTGCCCTGACGGACAGCAAATCCGGTCCAAGCAGACTTCTGATTTCGTCAGTCACATCAGGGATCTTGTCGTGCAGACGGTGAGCACCTGTGTCAAACAGACAGTCGCCCAGTTTCAGCGTTCTCGCATTTCCGCCGGTCGAACTCGCCCCCTCATATAGAATGACTTCCTGGCCCGCTTTGCGCGCGTAGTATGCTGTCGCTAGACCGCCCGGCCCCCCACCCAATATCTGCAGAACGCTGGCTGAATTAATACTCATAGATGTCGATCTCCGGCCACATCCGATTCACATAGGGATTATGGTAAAAGATTTTCCGCGATTTCAGCTGTCTGTCCGAGAAGTCTATGGGACTTCCGATCGAGACTACGAGGGAGCCTGTCGGTATCTGATCAAGCTGGGACAGGTCACCGCCTTCGATCACGATATAAGTAGCCTCAACGCTCTGTGAAGCTAGGTAGTATTCAATCAGGGGCACTGTCACCACGTGAAGGTCCGGAGCATTCATATCTGCAAGATGTTGCTTTACTTGGTAGATAGCAGAGGGTCCTTTATGCTGAGCCACCAAGTTCAGAGTTATGTAGCTGTGAGCGGTCACGAATAGGACGAACGCGAGCTGGCGGATTCTGCGCGCTTTAGAGTCGATGAACGCGGCCTGCACAATGATCAGCAGAATCAGCGGGATCAGGGGCAACACGTGTCGGCTTTTATGGATGACGTTCTGCCCAAAGAAAACCCACAGCAGATAGATGCCCCAACTAGCCAACTGTATGCGCCAAAACGGATCCTTAATCACCTCCTTGACCAAGCCTGACAATACCGGCAGGACCACGACTACCAAGGTGATTCCTGCTAAGGCCGTCGCGATGTGACGGTGCGTCCAGTAGAGACCCAGACCGTCCGCCACAATACCCTCCGAAAGCTTTGAGAAACGAGTGGACCAATCAGGCTCGGTCACCACGGTTCCGCCAAACTCGACGAAATGTCCGGCAACCTGGACGTGCGCAGCCTCGACTAGTTCGGACCATCCGGTTATCCCAATCAGAGGAACTACCCAGACGATGACGCCGAGTGCACTTGCACCCAAGACCTGTGATCGGTTAAGTCGAGAAACCCAGACTGTGCGGATCCACGGCAAGACAGCAAATGGCATATAAGAAAGCCGTATTCCTGCGAGCAGTCCTGCCAGAAAACCTCCGAGAACCGGTCTTCTACCGTTTGTGAGTAAGTAGTATGATCCGAGTAGACAGGCCAAGCCAGTAACGTCCGGCATGTATCGGTTACCCATTAGCCAGACCATAGGGTTAAAGAAGACCAAACCCGCAATAACCAGCCCACGCCGACTAATTAAGGACTCCCTTGCGATCGCCAACAGACTCAACATGATGACCCAGGTCATCAAGCCGCCGACAACGGCAAAGGCGACAGCATAGCTTCCAACCAGCAGCATTATTGTTTTGACTAACCAGCAGAAAACAGGATAAGCGGGGAAGTGAGGTTGAAGATGAGCTACATCGTAGTCGACCGTACTCAACGCGAACCGGAGGCTATCCGGATCCTCAATGTAATAGATCGCGGTCAGCAGGCGCGAAAAGACGCACAGGATGAGCGCAATTAGACTCGTTTGGCTCTGCAGGGTCATGGCTTCTAGATTGCAGTTAAAAAAATTGGGGGCTGCCCAGAGCAATGCCCGGACAACCCCCTATTATTCACATCTCCTGCCTCAGCTTACTCTACCAACCAGCCACGTTTCCAGCTGAGAATCCGTATACGCTCTGGAAAATCGCTGCTGCCGCATTCAGGTCAGCGACGGTGGCGTCGTAGGCCGCCGTTCCAGGTGCATCATACTTAGGCGCGTCGCCCATTAACGTATGAAGCTGCTCCAAATCCGCTGAAGAAATTTTCACAAACGAATTGTATTGGAGAGCCATCGTGAAGGCTTTCATTTCAGCCCAATGTTTATTGTGATTCACAGCATTTTCATCGGCAGTACCAATATCCGCCATATCAGCCAACGTATCGTTGATATAGTGTACCGCTGTTGCAGCAATAACTTTCTCCATTCCTTCTGCTGCTATTTGCCGGTGTGTTGAAATCGCAGCAACCGTACCTTCGTTAGTGATCTCTGTCCTACCTGCAAGATAGGCGTCAAATATTTCTTTTGTGAAATCGACACCCGATCCTCCTTTGTCGCGCTTACCAGCATTGCGTGAAAGACCGAAATTGTATTCTGATTTCAGGTCAATTTGGCCGTCACCATTCGAATCAAATGTAAAGTCATCAGCTGACTTACCGGCCAACTGCTCATCTGAGTAGCGGGCATAATCTCTCGCTGCTCCAAAGTAGCCGAACGACTCATCCCAATAGTGTTCCATCGCTGTATAGGCATCGGTACCGTTCCGGGCAACAGTGTTGTCCTTGTCGAGGAGTAGCCCGAAGTATTTGGTTGTTGCCTGAGCATAGCTAACGGAACCAATCAAGAGCTTGTTAACCATTTGTGATAAGTCTAGACCTGCATCCGTGGTATACACAGCCGGTGTACCTAGCTTGGCAGGATCCTGTGAATTTGCAACCACGATATCGAACCATTCCCGAATCAACTCGTCTGCCGTTTTTCCACCAGACCCAATTACGATGTCAGCCGATATCTTGCCCACCAGGTTCTTCCCCGATGAGATCGACGCATATGTTGTTTCTACGATAGGTAAGCCAGCGGTCGTCAACGTCTGAAGGCTCAGAGCATCATCGTGGTCGTAAAAGTTCAATAGATCCTGAAGGGTAGCTGGGATCGCACCGTCTTTCCCAAGGTTGCCCATAAAAATCTTGAGGTCCTGGATCAGGAGTTGACGGACAACTTGTCCGCCGTATGAGACGCTACTTTTTCCAGCTTGAAAGCGGCTATCAAAGGTGTAGGCTGTCGGTACCTCAATCTTTGCTGGTGTCGTAGGTGTTGACGGTGTTGACGGTGTTGACGGTGTTGACGGTGTTGAAGGTGTTGAAGGTGTTGAAGGTGTTGAAGGTGTTGAAGGTGTTGAAGGCGCCTCAACGGGCGCAGTAATTTTCTCCTTCCCCCCACACCCTAAAGCCGCTAGACACAAGACGAATAGATAAATTGGTAGCGAAGGAAGATTGTACGATTTACGCATAACTGACATTTTACTGCTCCTTTTGTAAATAGATATTTGCTATCTCTATAAGAGAAATAGCTATCACTTGTACTGCAACCCGTTGTCTTCTGTATCTCTCTTACAAGCCGTACTTGATTCCAAAATTGACCTGTCTTCTTGGCCCGATTAGGATCCCGGAGCTCAGGTTCGCTTGGGGTTGACCTGCATTCGAATGGAGTCGCGACCCGATGTAGACTTCATCCAGGACGTTCTTTCCCACGACGGATACCGTCCACTCGGGCGTGATGTCATACTCGGCGCTGGCGTTGACAATCGAGTATGAGGGGACCGGACCCGTGTCTCCGCGGTTCAGGGGGGCGGTCAGGTTTTCGAAATCTGTGAACACTTCGTCGACGTAGCGCCAGTCTGCTCGTACGTTCAGCGGGCCTATCCGCTTTGCCACACCAAGTGTCAAGGTGTGTTCGGGCGCGTACGGCAGTTCGTTCCCGGCAAGATCGACTTCCACGTTTCCGGCAAGCCTGCCCGAGCGGACGACTCCGCTTTCGATTTCGGTCTTCAGGTAGGTGTATGAGAAGTTCACATCCGGCAGCGCTTCGGCGAACCTCGAAAGGCCAAGGGAGCCGCCTATTTCCACCCCATAGGTCTGGACCTTGCCTAGGTTCCTGAACGCGGTTCCGCGACCGGCTGCGACGAGGTCGTTGATTTTGATCCAGTAGCCGGCCACTTCCAAACGGAGCCCCGGTTGCCACGTCCTGAACCCGGCTTCCATGTTCCAGCTCTTCTCGGCTTCCAGGTCAAGGCCGCCGGTCTGGACGTTCTGCCCAAAGTTGGTGACGCGCAGGGTGCCGCTTGATGGCGGCGTGTAGCCGCGGTGAATACCGCCGAAGAGGTTGTAGTCGCCGACCGCATAGTTGAGGCCGATTCCGGGAAGCACGACGTAGGTGACCTTGTCCGAGAGAATCGATCCACGGAGTCGGTCGACCTGGTCCTGACCGAAGTATTCGAACCGGATACCCGGGCTGAGGGTCAGGCGACCGGTTTCGTATTGTTCGTTCGCATACAGAGCAAAGGCGGCCGTCTCGTAGTGGTGGCTCTGGCCAACGATCGTAGGGTCCGCTTCTGTCCCGGTGAAGTAGATGCCGTCACGGGCATTCGGCGCGTTTCCGACTTTCTTGTCGTCAATGAAGCGTTCCCAGTGGCCACGGACACCGACCTGGAACTCGCCTGACTCGTGTTGCAGCGTGTAGTTCTGTTCCACGCCGCCAACATAGAAGGTTCGGAGAATCCCAAAGTTGGATCGCCCGTTTCCGACTCGCATCAGATCACCCGTCACGAAGTAGGGGAACGCTTCCAGATTCCCCGCCTCGAAACTTGCCGGCCGCACGAAGATGTCATCTTCGCGCCACCAACGTCGGTCGAAGTAGCTCGTGTAGACCGTGGTGTTTCCGGTCAGGTTCGGTGTGATCCGGCTGGTATACAGAACGTCCAACGAAGAGCGGAAGACCTTGAAGTTGTCGTCTTCCTTCGGGTTGAAATTCGGGTTGGTGCGGAAGGAGTATTCCGTCAGTCCCGTGTAGGTGGCGTTGGAGTTCTCGTAATTGGCGTTCGCCTTGATGTAGAGGATTTTGTTTTCGGACAGGAAGAAGTGTGACTTGGCCGTTCCGTTGACCTGATCGAATCCGTTGTTGTCACGGAAGCCGTCGCCGCGCTTGTAGAGCAGTTGGATGTCCGACTTGGCGCGGGCCGGTCCGAAGCCGGTCATTTCGGCAAAGACGCTGGAGTAGCCGTTGTTCCCGCCCGTGACCTGAACGGCGCGACCTGCCGTCTCACCCGGCCGACGGGTGGTGTAGTTGATTACCCCGCCCATGGTGTGCGGGCCGAAACGGATCGCCGAACTGCCTTTGATGATCTCGACCTCGTTGATCCGCTCCGCGGGTGGGTTGTAATACATGTTCGGGTAGATATACAGGGCGGGTTGGATGGGAACGCTGTCTTCGAGGACGAGCACACGAGAACTGCGCCGGGGGTTGAGCCCGCGGATCCCGATACTCAGTCGGGAGTTGGCGAAGCCGTCGTCGGCATACCCGTTTATCCCCGGGACCATTTCAAGCAATTCCTGCGTACCGATTGGGCGAATCAGGTCGACACTCGCAGACTCGAGCTTGTTGACGGTACCCGGGAGTTTCTTGAAGACCCGCGGGGATTGTCCGATGACCTCGATCGGGAGCATCTGAATGGGATCGATGGACAAGGCGATCTCGACTATGCGATCGGCCCCTGCTATGAGCTGAATCGTTTCGGTATGGGTGGTGTAGCCGACGAGAACGGTGGTGAGGACAACTTCCCCAGGAGAGATGTTCTGAATGCGGAAATTGCCGCTTATGTCTGAGATAGCAGAGAGTCTGAGTTGGCCGCCGGCTTTCAGGCCGACAACCGCGCCGGCGACCGGGGTGCGATCGGACGCGTCAATGACCTGACCGGAGAGGGCGGCTTGCTGGGCCAGGGCGGTGCCGTGGCTGAGTGCGAAAGCGATCGCTGCGGCAAGAATCGTTGTGTTCATGCTAACTCCTACTAGAACCGTTCCGGGTTCGGTGTCTGGGTGGTGGTGTCACCATCCTCGTTTTTCTTCATCTTCTTGTCCCTTCCTTGCGGATCGAAAGCGACGAGACCATAGCTCCCACCGTCTTGAGTATCCTGCTGTGGTGCAAGGATCGGGTCCGACTCACACCCGAGGGCGGTCAACGAGAGCGTCCCTAAACAGAGGGTGGTAACCGCGAATCTGTGTGGTCTTCGTGATACGACTTGTTGCTTCGGCATTTTCACTCCGAAGGTTGAGGTTGCCAGCAGTTACGGTAATACTTTCCCTGGATTCTATTAGTGAAACAGGGCATATGTTTGATTAGTAAAACATAACAGAAGGCAATAGAACGAATAGATAATATTGTGTCAAGGGAAATCGTAACAAACCAGGTGTTTGGGTACATAGAAGTGGCCCCCGCTTGGTTGCGGGAGCCGCCTGGGTAGCGTAAGGCACGCATCAGGAATGTGTCAGGGGGGAACTGGATCTCTTGAGACAGCACTTGAGGGGGCCCTCAAGTGGTCTTAGTCAACACGAGGTTGAAGATCATCGTCGTGAGGCTTTGGCGATCTCCTCGAAATCCACATCC
>PBAL01000099.1 GCA_002715965.1 Verrucomicrobiales bacterium
ATCGCGATCCTCGGCAACGGTGTTGAGATCGCCGCCGGTGACACAACTCCCTCCACCACAGATGGAACGGACTTTGGCGCGGCAGACATCCTCACGGCCACGAGCACTCAGACTTTCACGATTACCAACTCAGGCAACGCCAATCTCACCATCACCCCTCCGGTCGCAATCCTCGGCCAGCACGCGGCTGACTTTTTACTACTGACCGCGCCGGGCACAACCATTGCCGCGTCCAACTACACGACCTTTCAGATTCAATTCGATCCAAGCGCGGCCGGATTCAGAAATGCCACGCTTTACGTGACCAACAACGATGCCAATGAGAATCCATACAACTTCGACATTGTCGGGGAAGGTGTGGTGGCTCCGGAGATTTCGATCTCGGGCAATGGACAGGAGATTGTGTCTGGTGATGTCACGCCCAGTGCTGCCGACCATACGCACTTCGGATCTGTGAACACCCTCGGCGCCACGTTCAGCCGAACGTATACGATCACCAACTCCGGAAGCGGTCCATTGAGTGTTTCGTCAGTGGTGGTAAGCGGCGCAAATGCCTCCGAGTTTGTGGTCACCACCAGTCCGGCCTCGGCCGTTGCAGCGGGAAGCAGCACGACCTTCGTCGTCACCTTTGATCCGACTGCACCCGGCTCGCGAATCGCAACTGTCTCAGTTGCATCGACGGATCCCGATGAAAACCCATACACTTTTGCCATCGAAGGGAATGGAATCGTGCAACCGGACGTTCGTGTCTTTGGCAATGGAGTTGAAATTGCCAACAACGATCTTACGCCGGATCCGGCGGATCATACCGACTTCGGAGATGTGGCTGTTGTTTCAGCAAGCTTCGCGCGGGTGTTCACCATCACCAACAGCGGGAGCGGGACGTTGACGCTCTCTGCCGTCCCGTCCATCACCGGCGTGGCTGCCGCTGATTACTCGCTCAGCAGTCCTCCCTTCCTGACGATTGCCCAAGGAGAGTCGACCACGTTTACGATTGATTTCGATCCGAGCCTTGCCGGTGCGAGGAACGCGACGATCACGATCAACAGCGACGATCCGGACGATCCCACCTTCACCTATGCCATCACCGGCAATGGTGCAGAACCCGAGGTGGCCGTGCTGGGCAACGGTCTCGAGATCGTCGATGGAGACATCACGCCGATCGTGGCTGACGGAACGGATTTCGGTACGCTGGACGTATTGTCAGGTTCGGTCACGCACACGTTCGTCATCACCAACTCCGGAGACACCAACCTGCTCATCAGCGCTGGAGTCACCATTACGGGACCGGCTGCAGCAGACTTCACGATTGCCCTGGCCCCGGCCTCTTCCATCGTTCCGGGAGGCTTCAGCCAGATGCAGGTTCGATACGATCCGGTCGGAACAGGCACCCGAACCGCCACCCTTTCGTTTGCCAACAACGACTCCGACGAAACACCCTATGGCTTCGTAATCCAGGGGAACGCAACCGGGCCTGAACTTGACATCTTCGGCAACAACTTCCCCGTCGACGATGGTTCGACTGTTCCCAATGTCACCAACCTCACACAGTTTGGTGTTGGCAACATCGGCGTCCCTCTACGGACCAACACTTTTGTGCTGACGAACAACGGCACGGGAACGATCACCCTCTCATTGCCTGTCGTTTCAGCGGGAGCTGCGGCGCTAGATTTTGCAATCGTCCGGCAGCCGGGAACCGATTCCCTCGCCGCGGGCGAAGGAACGACCATGGACATCGCGTTCACGCCCAGGGGCGGTGGTTCACGACTGGCCTTCATCGTGATCACCAACGACGATGTTGATGAGGCGGTCTATGACTTCGCAGTTGGCGGAACGGGTCTTGGTCCGGAAATCGAATTGCTTGGCAACGGTGAGATCATCACCAACCAGACACCTACCACCAGTTTCACCAATCACACCGAGTTCGGTGCGGCCGACATCACTGCCGGCTTCATCGATCGCGTGTTTACGATCACCAACAGCGGGACAACCAACCTGTATCCCGGAAGCATCTCCTTCATCGGCGCTGCGGCATCGGACTTCACCGTCCTCACCAATCCTCCAGCGAGTATTGCCACCAACGACAGTGCGCCCTTTGCCGTGCGCTTCAATCCTTCCGGCGTGGGCACGCGCAGCGCGACCATCCAGATCAACAGCGACGACTTTGACGAATCGCCCTACCAGTTTGCCGTTTCGGGCAGTGGCTTTGCGATTCCCCCCCTGCCTCAACAGCAACCGGTGGGACGCAACGTAAACGCGCTTGAGACCGTGAGCTTCGTCTTTCTGGTCTCGGGAACGCCAACCATCACCTATCAGTGGTTCCGCAATGGCGTCGAGATACCCGGAGCCACTTCGGCCACGCTTACCTACATCCAGGTGACCGGGGACGAAGCCGGCAACTACAAATGCGTTGCCAGCAATGCGGCCGGTAGCCTGACCAGTGATGAAGTGGCCCTGAACGTCGCGCTCCTGCCCACCGCGGTCAATTGGTCAACACCACCTTCAATCGTCTACGGGACACCGCTCGGTGCCGCGCAACTCAACGCAACTGCGACCGCGGCCGGAACAATCACCTATACTCCCCCCGCTGGCACATTCCTGGCCGCTGGCTCGACCGACGTCACTGCCAACTTCACCCCGACGCTGGCAAACGTGTATCTTCCATCAAGCCGTATTGTCTCCGTGACTGTCACGCCCGCGCCACTGACGATCACTGCCGACGACAAGTCCATCCTGCTTGGCGGCTCAATCCCCGCGCTGACAGCAACACACTCGGGGCTCGTTGCCGGCGACACTCCTGCCAGCCTCACCACGCAGGCCAACCTTTCCACCACCGCGACCGGCTCCAGCCCGGTGGGCAGTTACCCCATCACGATCAGCGGTGCAACTTCACCGAACTACACCATCATGCATGTTATCGGCACGCTGACCGTGTTTGCCAACGCACCGACCGTTGATGCCGCGCCCGCGAGCCAGACCATCCTCCAAGGCGCCAATGCGAGCTTCACGGTCCTGGCATCAGGCACTGCGCCTCTCTCCTACCAGTGGCGCAAGAACGGCGTGGACATCCCCGGGGCGACCACGACAACGCTCAACATCAACAATGCACAATCCGTCGACGAAGCGAGCTATGACGTGGTCATCACCAACGTGGGCGGTTCGGTTACGAGCGCGGCTGCGACGCTAACGTTCAGTATTCCGCCCACCATCATCACCCAACCGCAAAGCCAGACATTCGGCGCCTTGTCAGACGTGATTTTCACCGTGGCGACCGCTGGAACCACCCCGCTTTCCTACCAATGGAGCAAGGATGGTGTGGACATCCCGGGCGCGACGTCATCGATTCTTTTTCTCTCCGGCGTGACCACCAACGACATCGGTTCGTATCGGGTGAAGGTCACGAATGTTGCCGGGATGGTGGACAGCGATGCGGCCGCGCTTTCAGTGAACCAACTCGGATCCGGTCTCACTTGGAACGCGCCGGCCGACGTGCCCTATGGAACGCTGCTGAACGCGGCCCAATTGAGTGCGTTTGCTGCCGTGCCCGGCACAACTGCCTATACACCTGCGGCCGGAACCTTGCTCAGTGTCGGAGCACATACCTTGAGCGTGGTCTTCACTCCCAACGACCTGGTGAACTTCGTGCCGGAAACCAACACCGTGACTCTCAATGTCACCAACAAGATCCTGAACATCATCGCGGAAGGAAAATCCCGCGAGATCAACGTGCCAAATCCCGCCCTGACCGCGACTTTCAGCGGTTTCATTGCCGGCGAGGATACCAACGTTCTGACGGCTCTCCCGGTGCTTTCGACCACTGCGGACATCAACAGTTTTGCGGGTCTTTATCCGATCACCGTTTCGGGAGCAACGGCCCCCAACTACCAAATCGTGTTTGTTCCCAGCACGTTGACGGTATTTGCAAACGCGCCGTCGTTCGTCACGCAACCGGCAAGCCTGGGCGTTACCAACGGAGTTGACGTGACCTTGTTCGCACAAACCGCAGGCAGCCAGCCGCAGGGTTTCCAGTGGCGCCTCAACGGAACGAATCTCCCCGGAGAAAATGCGACGAACATCGTCATCACCAACATCCAGCCTGCCCTGGGCGGACTCTATGACGTCGTGGTATCCAATGTCGCCGGAGTGGTGACCAGCGAACTTGCGAGCGTCGTGGTCTATGTGCCACCGGCCATCACCACGCCGCCTCAGAGCGTCACGGTGAACGCGCTCACCACGACCACCTTGAATGTATCTGCGAGCGGAACATCGCCCCTGCTCTTCCAGTGGAAGAAGAACGGGCTCGACATCCTGAACGCCACCAACACCACGCTCTCATTTCCGGCCATCACCTCGAATGATGCGGGGACCTACTCGGTCGCGGTCAGCAACATTGCCGGTTTTGACATCAGCGCAGGGGCGCTCCTGACCGTTGATCAACTTACCCCCTCGCTCAGCTGGGTTACACCGGGAAGCATCACCTATGGAACTGCCTTGAGCACGAACCAGTTGAATGCCGCGGCCAGTGTCCCCGGAACGTTTACGTATACACCGCCCCTGGGAACGTTTCTCTCGGCCGGAACGCATGCCCTGACGGTCGAATTCCAGCCAACGGATACGCTAAACTACGCGACGAACAGCTCGACCGTGAACATCAACGTGGACCCGGCGACGCTGGTCATCACCGCCAATTCCGCGACCCGTGAATTTGGACTTGCGAATCCAGCATTGACCGCGCAGTTCGTCGGGTTCGTCCTCGGGGAAGGACCGGCAGATCTTGCCACGCCTTTGGTTCTCAGCATCACAGGTGATGTGAACAGCGGACTCGGAGCGTATCCGATCACGGCCACCGGCGCTTCGTCTCCGAATTACAACATCACGCACATCGACGGAACGCTCACCGTGTTTGGCAATCAGCCATCCGTGGTGACTCCCCCGGCACCGGCCACGGTAAGTGAGGGGAGCCCCGTGGGGTTTGCCGTAGTCGCGACCGGCACTGCGCCACTCAGCTATCAGTGGCGTCGCAATGGCCAGAACATCGCCGATGCCACCAACACGATTTACAACATCAGTTCGGCGCAGCCCTCCGATGCCGGTGGTTATGACGTTGTCATCTCCAACGTCGCGGGCGTCACCACGAGTTCATCCGCCACGCTCGTCGTAAACTCACCGCCTGCGATCACCTCCCAACCCCAGGCGCAGGCCCTGCATGTTGGAATGACGGCGCAGTTCTCCGTATTGGCGACGGGTTCCGGAACGCTCAACTACCAATGGCGCAAGGACGGCGTCAATCTGCCCGGCGCGAATGCCGCATCATTGAGCGTGCCTGGCGTTTCGACGCTTAGCGCGGGCAACTACGATGTCGTCATCTCAAACGTCGCCGGATCGATCACGAGTTCGGCGGTCGCATTGACCGTGGACAGTGCTCCGTTGCTCGCCGTTGGTCCGGCAAGTCAGTCGACCACGGCTTCGCTCCAACTCGTGACCTTGAGCAGCACGTCTTTTGGCGCGCAGCCGATCACTTATTACTGGCGTCATAACGGATTGCTCCGCACCGGCGCCGGATTCAGCGGACCAAATGTGTCGTTCATCAATTTCACGACCAACCTCGGCCTCTGGGAACTCACCATCTCGAACAGCTTCGGCACCGCCGTCAGTGCACCGGCATATGTAACCACACCGGGCGCGCCTTCTGTTCTCGGCCAGCCACAGGACGCCACGGTGCTCGAAGGCCAGACGGTGACCTTCAGCATGCTTCCGAACGGGTCACAACCGTTCCGGGTCCAATGGTTGAAGGACGGACAATTCCTCGCGAATGCGAGTGGCTTGAGCCTGACGATTTCCAATGTGACCGCGCTGGATGCCGGAGGCTACACGGCCGTGATCGGCAATACCTTCGGCTTCAGTTCCTCGCAGCCGGCCACCCTCTCCGTAATCGTTCCACCGGTCATCCTCACGCAACCCGCCCACCAGTTGATCAGCGTCGGGGGAGTGGCGAGCTTTGGAGTCAACGTCAGCAGCGTGGAAGCAGTGACCTACCAGTGGCGCAAAGATGGATCGAACCTGGTGGGACAAACCACCTCCGGAGTCTCTGTTGCCAATGCCCAGCCTGTCGACGCCGGAAACTACGATGTCATTGTCGCCAACAGTGCGGGAAGTGTCACCAGCTCGGTGGCAAACCTGACGCTGGCGAATCCACCGGTCCTGACCACGCAGCCGACCAGCACCGCGGTGGAGGTCGCCACGCGCGTGGAACTTGTCTCCCTGGCTTCCGGTAGTGCGCCGCTTCATTACCAATGGCGCCTGAATGGGGTGGACCTGTTCGGACGCACCAACGCCACGATGATACTCCTCAGCGCCGGTCGTCTGGATCGCGGTCTTTACACGGTCTGGGTCAGCAATGCGGTCGGCACTGTCGAGAGTACGAACGCCTCGCTGGTGGTGCGCGAACAGCAGATGGTTGAAACGCCCAAGCTGGAGGCGAACGGCCGCTTTGCCTTCACCTTTGGCGACAAAAGTGGCGGTTCGCTCACGCCGGATCTTGCGCCGAACTTCCTGATCCAGGCCTCCAGCAATCTGATCGATTGGATAACGATTTCCTCCAATGGCGCCGGCATGGTCTATACGAACGGTCAATTCCGATTTGTCGATTTGGAGGCGCCCAAGAAGGTCTTCCGCTACTACCGCATCATCGAGCCCTGATCGCCGGTTCGCGCTCGTTGAGAACGTTGCGGACTTGCGTCAGCCGCTTTGTTTTTCCACACGTTCAATGACGTTCGCCAAGGTGATCGGCGAACATCCTTCCAGGCGGTTGTTGCCGTAGACGGAGAGCCGTTTTTTCTTTTCCTGAAATCTGCGGATCATTCGTGCCGCGGCCGCGCGCGCCTTTTCGTAGACTTCCTTGATCTCCATGTAGGGTGAAAAGCGCTTCACCGCGCTGTTGTAATTGCGGCCGGGTTTCAAGAGCAGCCGGCTGCCGCCGTGCAGGCCGTCCAGACGATTGCCGATCTGGTCGAGCTGTTCTTCGATCGACATCATCGCATCCCAGCTGTTGTAGATGTGACCGACGTTGTTTTCTTCCAATACGCGGAAATAATCCTCGCAAAGCAGCTCGGGATTTCGAATCTCCACGCCATATTCCCAGTCCCCAGGCAGCAAACGGAAGAAGTTGTCCAGCCGCGTCAGGAACTCTTCATGTTTGCTCGCGGGCATCTGGGAGAACTGGAAGATGAGCATCCCGATGTTCGACTTGAACTTTCGGCAGGGAGCGAGGAAGCGGGACTCGAAAAGCTCGGCGTTGAGGAAGTTTGAATTCGCCTGACCGGCACGCGCGCCCAGCCGTTCCAATGGTGGGAAGTGAAGGACGGTGATGTCTTCAGTCACCTTGAAGCTGAATTGAAAATCATCGGGCACCTGGCTCACCAGACCTTCGACATACCTCTCGGACGGAAACTGGTAGAAGCCGCCATCGACACAGACCGTGGAAAAGGTCTCGGCGTACTCCTCCAAGCAATGCGCGTTAAATTTGGCACGCGAGAATTTGCCGCGCGTGAAGTAGCGTTTGCGCTCGTAGATCAGGTCCAGCCAGCCCTCGTATTTCCAGGACGACGTGCCGATGTGAATGCCGCTCTCCGCCATGCGACGCGTGCCTTCACGCAATTGCCGGCGAAGCGGATGTTCCTCCGGTTTCTCTTCCGGCAGTAGTGACAATTGCTCAGGCATGTCTCAACGCATCACCGCCGGAAAGTCGCGTTTAAACTTTTCTTGCGCCGTCATGATCTCCCCGATGTAGGCCTTCGTCCCGGGATAATCCATGATTGCCAGGAAGGCTTCGCTGTTGGTCTTCGCCTCACCCTGGAGCCAGGTGAGGACCTTGGTGCGGCCCGCGTTATAATCCGCCAACGCAAAGGGAATCGGGTTGTCGCAATGTCGGTAGCGCTTGAGCATCTTGGCGAGATACCAGGCGCCGGCCAGGGTGTTTGTGGTCGGGTGGGACAGGTGTTCGAAGCGGAACGAGTCCAGCAACTCCGCGTCTGCCCATTCGCTGGCGGCCAATTCACGCAACTGCATCAGGCCAAGTTCACCCACTCCACCCACAGCATCGGCATTGAATCGGCTTTCCTTCCAGACCACCGCCTTTACCAAAGCCGGATCGATGTCGTAACGCTTGGCCGCGTCCCGGATCTGCGTGTCGTAGCGATGGGTTTTTCGCGAGTTCAGCCAGATCACCAGTCCAATCGCATCGCAGACCAGGATGACGGCGATGACGATGTACCAACGGCGGTTCACGGGGCTTCTTTTAGGTTGCCCCTTCCCGCAGGTCGAGCAGAAGAGATTGATCTCGCACGAAGGCTCTCGCAACATCCCGGCCCCTCAATGCTGACGGTTGCAGGCGTAGACAAGTCGTATGGTGGTCGCACCTTGTTCAAGGATGCGACGCTGCAGATCAATCGTCGCGACCGGTTCGGATTGGTGGGGCCAAACGGTGCGGGCAAGTCGACCTTCTTTCGCATCCTCCTGCAGGAAGAATCGCCGGATGTGGGTGAAGTGAGTTTCGAGCGCGGTGTCACCTTCGGTTATTTGCCGCAGGAGAGCGCGCCGGTCGGCGACGAAACGGTGATCGAGCTGGCCACGGCGATCACCGAGGAATTCCGCGACCTTCGTCGGCGCCTCCTGGCGTGGGACAGTGCGCACCCGGGCGAAATTGATCTGCACGATGACGTCCATACCCAATACAACGAATTGGGAGGCTACCAGCTGGAGGCGAAGGCCAAGAAGATCCTGAAGGGACTTGCTTTTCGAGATTCGGACTTCGACCGGCCAGCCAGTGAGCTGAGCGGTGGCTGGGTGATGAGGGCTCATCTCGCCCGCTTGCTCGTGTTGGAACCGGACCTGTTGTTGCTGGACGAGCCGACCAATCACCTGGATCTGTATTCGCTGCTGTGGTTCCAGGATTATCTGAGGACCTATCCGGGAGCGATTCTCATGATTTCCCACGATCGTGAGTTCCTGAATCAACTGGTTTCCAGTGTTGTCGAAATCCGCTTCAGCAAATTGATCAAGTATCGCGGCAACTACGACGCCTACCTGGAACAACGTGAAGCCAACGAAGCACAACACCTCGCCGCCTACAAAAATCAACAACGGGAGATCGATCGCCTGATGACCTTTGTGGATCGGTTCCGGGCGAAGAACACCAAGGCATCCCAGGCCCAAAGCAAGCTCAAGCAGATCGAGAAGATGGAGATCATCGATGCGCCGGAATCCGACGCAGTTTCGATCGATTTTCATTTTCCCCAGCCGGCGCGCAGCGGTCTCAAGTCGATCACGCTGAAAAACATCCGACAGGCTTACGGAAACAACGTCGTTTACGACGGCATGGAGTTCGAAGCGGAACGCGGCCAACGCATCGTCCTGGTCGGACCCAATGGAGCGGGCAAATCGACACTCTTGAAACTCCTCGCTGAGGTCATTGCCCCGCAGTCCGGAGAACGCATCCTCGGGCACAATGTGCGCTTCGGTTACTTCTCACAATACCGCGCCGAAATCCTCGACCTGAGCCGTTCGGTGCTCGATGAAGCCCTCGATACTCCGCAACGGGTGAGCGAACAGTTTGTCCGGAGTATACTCGGCTGTTTTCTGTTTCGTGGGGACGATGTGTTCAAGAAGATCGCCGTATTGAGCGGTGGCGAGAAAAGCCGCCTCGCACTGGTCAAGCTGCTCCTCAACCCGCCGAACCTGCTGTTGATGGACGAACCCACCACGCACCTGGACATGGCTAGCATCGAGGCACTGGCCGCTGCACTCGACCAGTATGAAGGCACGCTGATCTTCATCAGCCACGACGTGTACTTCATTCGAGCCCTGGCAAATCACGTGGTTCATGTTGAAGACGGCCGGCTGCGTCATTACCCGGGTGACTACGACTATTATGTCGACAAGACAGACAATCAGTCCGCCAATTCTCCGGCGAGCCCCGGCGGTCCAGCCAACAAGGGTGCGGAGAAGCAAAACAACGGATTGTCGCGCAAGGATCAGAAGCGGATCGAAGCCGAGGCACGTCAGGCCAAGTCCAAGATCAAGAAGCAGCACAAGGCCGCGGTCGAACGCATCGAGGGAAAAATCACCCGACTCGAAGAGCGCCAAGCCGAGTTGATTACGCTGCTGGAAGATCCGGAGATCTACAGCCGCGGGGGCGAGGCCGCGCAGTGCAATCGAGAACTCATGCAGGTTCAGGACGACCTGCAGTCGTTGAACCGGGAGTGGGAGGCAGCCGCCGAGGCCTTGGAGAAGATTTGAGTTCCCACACCTGCGCGTTTCTTTGTGAATACATTGGGCTGTCAATCATCCGGACTTCTGGTAAGGAATCCTTTCGCAGCAATGGAATGGCTCACAAAACAGGAACGAACAGTGGTCGTTACCGCCATGCTGCTATTCTTGGTGGGGCTGGCCGCGAAGACCTATAACGAAGCTTCGCATCCCGCGCCAACGCCAACCCAAATTGAATCCCGCTGACCGGCAGACATGCAACCGACGAACACCTTTGATGAAGCGCTCGATCGAATCGTGGCGAACGATCCGAGATATCATCGGGACGCCTATCAATTCGTGCGGGAGGCACTCGACGTCGCGCAGAAGAAGTTTTGTGGGGAACAACGCGAACCGCAGCATGTCAGTGGCAGGCAGCTCTTGGAAGGCGTTCGCGATTACGCGTTGGAGGAGTTTGGGCCGATGACGCTGATTGTGTTCCAGGAATGGGGGATCACTCGCTGCGAGGATATCGGAGAAATCGTGTTTAACATGGTTGATCACACGCTCCTGGGCAAAACCGATGACGATTCACGATCGGATTTTCAGGACGGTTATGATTTCGATGAAACGTTCCGAGTACCTTTCCTGCCGAAGGCTAAAAAAAACGTAGGAAGTGCGAACTTGGACGACGCTGTGTCTCATACGAATAAGAAGAAGGATTCCAAGAAACCTGAATCCACCTGAGCGTTCAAGGAGTCAGCACTGACACCTCAAGGTCCGGCTCGGAAATGGAGGCGAGTTGGAACGCAATCTCCTTCTTCGTGCGCTTGCGCCACCGATTGGCTGCTTTCACCCAGGCCTCGGTGACCAGTTCGGCCTTCAAGTCGAATACCCGTTTCGGATTGTCCGCCTCCTCGGCGACGATATCGAGTCCGCGAACGGTATCGGTGTGAATCGGAACATGGCGCGAAACGGTGGTTGAAGGCGCACGTTGGATCTCGGGTTTTTTCCAGACCAGCTCGCCATTCACGAGCGCAAGCCGGACTTCCAGGAGATTCAGCTTGAGCGCGAGAAACTGAAAATTCTCCCAGAGTTCTTCCGGACTGCCACAACGCTCGGCCTCCAGCTCCAGCCACTGGCCCAGAGTCATGATGTACCGGGTTTCCTTCCGCAAGGACGTCATCTCGGAGAGCACTCCGCGAAGGGAGTACTTTTGTGGCACCATGCCAAAGGTATGCACGACATAAATCACGGCCAGGAACAACGTACCAGCAACGATAGGAACGAGCTTGCCCTGGCCCCACAACACGGCGAATGCCAGGATCAGGAAGCCGGCTGAGAGGATATAGAGAGTGACCACCGAACGACGATGAGAGAACCCATAGTCCAACAATCGGTGGTGCAGGTGTCGTCGGTCGGGCCGAAATATTGGCAAACCTTTCAAGGCCCGCCGGATGATGGCCAAGGTTACGTCAATGATCGGAAGACCGAGCGCGAAGATCGGCGCGAGCAGGGCCGCTGCCACCGTCCCCTTCTGGTGGCAATGCAGGGTGATTACCCCGATCAGAAACCCGAGGAAATAAGCGCCACCGTCCCCCATGTAGATCCTGGCGGGAGGGAAATTGAAGTAGAGGAATGCGAGCAAGGCCCCGGAAGTCAGAATCGCCAGCAACACGGCCGAGTCTCCGCCTCCTCCACCGACGTTGACCAGCAGGATCATGAGCATGAGTGAGATGCCGGCGGCAAGTCCGTCGATCCCATCAATGATGTTGATTAGATTGGTCAACGCGACCAGCCAGATCACCGCGGCCACCGGCGCCATGGGCCCCAGCAGAATGGGTTCGACGTAAAAAGGATTGGTGATTTCATCAATCTCCAGCTTGCCGTAACAGACCACCAGGACGGACACCGTGATCTGCAACACGAGCTTGAGCTTTGCCCCAAGAGGATGAATGTCGTCCACCCCACCAACGATGAACATCAACAACGGCCCGACGACGAGTACCTGAAACGCTCCATCCGTGAGCAGTTCTGGCTTCGGCACCGCCAACCCAACAGCGGTCAACAGAAACGCCGCAGCGATTCCGAATCCGCCCAGGCGCGGCACCGGATTCTCATGAGTCTGGTGGAAACATTTTTGACGGTTGCCGGCTCCCGCCTTTTGCGCTCGGCGAATGGCGATGGCTATGCAAACCCACGCGATGGCGAAGCCCGCGATGAAGGTGGCGAATTGAATTGGGCCGATCATATTTGTGCCGACGCGCGCTGTGTGTGCCAGAGCCTTGGTCTGTGATTGGCTCCCGCGGGATAATGCCGATTGGCCAGCGGGGGGAAGATTAGAGCACAAGTCGCGCATTCGGAAAAGCCTTATCTGGAACGATTTACGTGAAGCACGAGCCGGATCTGGCTTCTGTCATTCCAGCCGCCGGGAAATCTCGTATTGCTGCAGTTGATGCTGCTCCATTGACAGTGAGTATCGTTGCAGGTATTGCGTCTGAGTCCGGCGCGGCCAGAAATGTGAGCGCGTCCGGGACAATCCGAATAACTCCGGTTAGAACAATCGAGGAAGCTGGGAGGCGATAATGAGCAACAAACTTGGTTGGACCTTGTCCTTTGGAGTATCGGCAATCCTGCTGGTGGATATCGCATCCATCTGGACCCACGCGCATGATCACAGCACGCCGGTACAGCTCTGCAACACCGTGCCCAAAATGTTCTACTGGCCCTTGCTGCTCGGGCCCTTGGCGCTCATCAGCTGGTCCGTGCTGACCGGTGAGCCGCATGCTTGAAACATCGGGTCAATTCGGCCCGAAATACGGATGAGGTTCCGATTGACAGGTCGAACGCGGGGTCTAACCTTGCTGTCGAAGAAGGAACCAACCTTGCAAGCATTATGAGTCAATACGTTTCACATGGAGCAGCGGTCATCGATCTCGATGCCGCGTCACGTTCACGATTTATCAACCGCACCTACATGCATCTGACCGGTGCGATTTTCGCCTTGGTGGGATTCGAGGTCATTATGTTCAAGGCCGGGCTCGCACAAGCCGCCGTAGGCATGATCGGCCAAAACTGGATTGCCATGATCATCCTTCTGCTCGCCGTTTCCTTCGGCGCGCGTTGGGTCGCGTATCGAGCCGAATCGAAGGTCGCCCAGTATATGGCACTGGGATCGTACGTTGTGATGATGGGCCTGATCCTCCTGCCGATTCTCTATATCGCCAATCAAGCCATGCCCGAGGCCATCGGCAACGCGGCAGCAATCACGTTTGTCGGCTTCGGGATACTGACGGCAATTGTCTTCGTGACCGGCAAGGATTTTTCCTTTCTGAGAGGCATCGTCTATTGGGGTTTTGCTCTCGCAGCCTTGGCATGTATCGGCGCTTTGATTTTTGGTTTCACGCTGGGGCCGCTCTATTCGCTGATCGTAATCGGGCTTTGTGGAGCGTCCATTCTGTATGACACATCCAACGTCCTTCACCACTCACCCGAAGATCGTTATGTGGCTGCCGCCTTGGAGCTGTTCTGTTCCATCACGATCATGTTCTTCCACATCCTGCGATTGTTCCTCATGCGCGGAGAGGACTGATCAACGACACAGAGAATTCGAAAAGCCCGGCTTGATGATTCAGCCGGGCTTTTTTGCGGGTGGCCGGGTGGTAGCCAGCGGGCGAATGCAGCGAGCAGATCATGCCCGGAATCGAAAAGACCGCGTATGTGCGATGCGATGTGCAGTCCCGCTTGGAGAGGGGGCTGGTGAGAGCGCCCTTCGCCCTTGGAACACCTGCGCCAAGGGCGATACGCACTCGCCAGCGTTCATGTGTGAGATATTCGGGTTAGCAGTTCCGCCGATGCCTCAGACTCACCAGCGGTCACCCAATTGTGTGGCAATCCTCAGTTGCTGATCTGGCTCAGTTTCAACGTGTAGTCGTGGATCACCTGGCCGTCGATCGAGACGCATTCGAACTTCACCTGGGGATCCTTTCGAGTGGTGTTGAAACTCATGAGACCGAACGAACAGGTTTTGTTGTAGCCCCAGATAAGCCCCTCGGTTTTGACGACGGAGTGCGTGTGGCGATTGGTCAGGCGTGAGCTTTCGAATTCGAACAGGTCGTAGCCATTATCGCGCTTCGTTGTGCGCAGATCCGTGCGGTGTCGGTCGGCGGCAATGAGGAACACACCGTCTAGCTTCTTGGATTCGATGAAGGAGAAGATCTCCTCGCGTTCCTCTGGGTAGCCATCCCACGGATCCCGGCTGCCGGGCTTGATTCCCACCGTCCACGGCACCGGCGACGCGATGACCTTGAATGTTCCCTTTGACGCGGCGAGCGTGTCCTTGAGCCATTGCTTTTGAACGAGCCCCAGCATGCTTTTGCCAACCTTGCCCTTGCGATGGCGGTAGTACCGCCCGTCGATGAAGATAAAATGCACGTCCCCGATATACGTGTCATACCAGCAACCGGGTTGTTTCTCGCCTCCGCCGTATGCCGGGTTCACCCAGTTCTCGCGAAATATGTTCCAAACTCGACGCTTCCACTTGGGCGTCTCGATTTCCGGACCGGGAACGCAGTCGTTCATGCCGAAATCGTGATCGTCGTAGATCGAATACATCGCGGTGGAAGCAACCAGGCGACGCCATTCGGGAAGTGATTGACGGCGGTAGTAACAGTAATGCTGTGTCAGTGTTTCTTCCGGCTGATCGATGTAGACGTTGTCGCCCAGCATGAACATCGCGACGGGGTCAAAGGTCAGGATGTTGTCCCACATGCGTTCCCACTGCGGTACGAATCCCGCGCCTCCTCCGAAGCCGACCTTGAATTTGCCTCCCGATCCACGTTCGGGATAGGTGCGGAACTTCGTATTCTCCGCCTCGGCCTGCTGGCCGTCTATGTAAACGCGATAGTCGTATTCTGTGCCGGGCTGAAGACCGTTCACCCGCACCGTCGTGGTGTAGTCCCGGTCCTTGGAACTGCGTGAGCGGGCTCTGCCTTTTCCAATGCGAATCTCAACCTCTGCCTCTTCCGCCGTCCGCACCCAGAACGTCGCGCTGGCGTCGGTGACAGAACCGACCATCGGACCATGAATCAACGCAGGGGTCGGGTATTCCGTGGCCCACTTCTTATAGGCATCGGTTGCGTGCAGTTTTGGCAGCAGTTCGCGGGGGCCTGCCATCAACCGGCTGAACGAAAGGCGCGTATCGAGCGCCTGCTGTGCGTGTTCGACTGCGGATTTCAGGTCGTCCTTTTTGAGCGCGAGCATCATGTTCACGAAATGCGTTTCGCGTTCCTTGGGATTTGCCTTGGCGAGTTCCTTGTTGGCCTTGGCGAAGTCTTCAGTCGCTATCAAGCGGCTGGCGTTCCTCTGGGGATCGTGTTGCCCCCGTACAACCATTGCGCCGGACAGAAGAAGGATCGGTAGCAGCTTTCGCATGGGTGGATTCAAGCATTGCGGACCGAGTGCGGCAATGGGGATCGTCGGTTATCCGGATACGGCGATCGCTTCGCACACGGCAGTGACAACGCGATCCACCGTAATGTCGTCCATGCAGCGAAAATCAATCGGGCAATCACGCCGGAAACAAGGTGAGCACGGTGTCTCTGATTTCAGGAATGCATGATCGTTCCCGCCCGGCAGTCCCGGGCCGGTGAGTTCTGGCGAAGTGCTTCCGAAGGGGACGACGACCGCAGTTCCGACCGCAGCCGCCAGGTGGGTGGGACCGGTGTCGTTGGAGATGAGCACGTCGCAGTGCTTCAGCAAGGTGGCGAGTTCCCGAAGCGAAGTCCTGCCGGAAGCGTTGAAGAACGAGATGGAACCCTCGCCATGTTCTGAACGAAGCGCCACTGAAATTTCGTCAGTGATTTCCTCATCTGCAGGTCCGCCGAACAAGACGAACTGGCACCGCGCCTTTTCGTGAAGCCGCGTGACCGTCGATACGAAGTTTTCAATCGGCCAACGCTTGGCCGGACCATACTGAGCGCCGGGATTGATCCCGATGACGGGGCAATCGGGCTTGACCGCCATCCCAAATCGTTGGGCTGTTGCTGTCACGTCGTGATCGGAAACGTGCAGGATGGGGGCGGTCCATTCGCCCGGCGCACCGATCTGCGAAACGAGGTGAAGGTAATGCGCCACGTGATGGGAGTGGGCGGGAATCTCCGGCTTCGCACCCTGACTGGCGATGGCCCGTTCCACCTCGCGATCGGAGAGCACCTTCATGTGAAACACGTCGCGTCGTTTTGGTATGCGCTGCGTGAGCATCCACGACCGGCCGGCACCCTTGTAGCCGAGACGCACGGGAATCCTCGCCAGCATGCATTCCATCGCCGATCGCAGGGAGTTGGGCAGGATTATCGCCAAATCAAATCGTTCACCGCGCCATTCTCTGCCGATTCGAAGGGGGGATTGCTTTCGATCGATGCGGATGACCTCGTTGATCGCCGGGTGTTCGGTCCAAAGCTCCGCCAGGTTTTCACGGGTCGCCAACGAGATCTTCGCATCGGGGAATTTTTTCCGGACGGCCATGAGCGCCGGCGTCGTCATGATGGCGTCCCCCAGCCAGTTCACCCCGCGGATGAGGATGCGTTCGGGTTGTTTGAGGGAATTGCTCAAGTATGCAGGGATGTTGGCAGAAGGATGGCGGTGAATGCAATCGGTTGATTCATGCGAATCATCACACGGCTTGCTCCGGACTTGGCCCTCCATATAATGCGCTGCCGTGATCGACATCAAACGGATCAGAGAAAATCCGGAAGCCCTCGCCGAGCGGCTCAATACCCGTTGTGGAAACGATGGGGACAAGCTGAAGGAACTCTTGGAGCTGGATGAAAAACGTCGTTCTGCGCTGACCGAATCCGAGCAGCTCAAGGCAAAGCGCAACAAGGAATCCAAGGCGATCGGCACCTTGGTGGGCCAGGGAAAGAAGGACGAAGCCGAGGCCAAGAAGGCGGAAGTAAGAGCCTTTGGGGAACGAATCAACGAACTGGATGAAGCCGCCGGCCAGGCCGAGGCCGCGCGCGACCAGATCCTGCTTTCGATTCCAAATCCGCCTCACGAATCCGTGCCGGCCGGCGCGTCGGAGGAAGACAATCCTGAATTGCGCAAGTGGGGTGAAGCGAAGAACTACGACTTTGAACCGAAGAACCACATCGAGTTGTGCGAGCAACTTGGCCTGATTGATTTCAAGCGTGGCGCCAAGTTGTCAGGAAGCGGTTTCCTGCTCTACATGGGTTGGGGGGCTCGATTGGAACGCGCGCTTGCGCAGTTCCTGCTCGATCTTCACACCAGTGAACATGGTTACACCGAAGTGTCCCCGCCCTACATTGTCGGGCGCGATTGCATGGTTGGCGTCGGGCAGTTTCCCAAGTTCGAAGACCAGGCCTACGCGGTGCAGGAGGGCTTGGATGATTCAACGATGGGCGCGCTGTATCTGCTGCCCACGGCGGAAGCCCCGGTTGCGAACATTCACCGCGAAGAGATTCTCACTGAGGAAGAACTTCCCAAATACTACTGCGCATTCAGTCCGTGTTTTCGTGCCGAGGCCGGCGCGGCTGGTGTGGGAACGCGAGGGATGATTCGGGTTCATCAATTTGAAAAAGTTGAGCTGATCAAGATCGTTCCTCCCGGTGAAGGCTACGAGGAACTGGAAAAGATGACTGCAGATGCGGAACGCGTTCTGCAGCTGCTGGACCTTCACTACCGAGTGATTCTTCTTTGCGCCGGCGACATGGGCTTTGCCTCCGCCAAGACCTACGACATCGAGGTATGGGCACCGGGACAGGGCAGCTATTTGGAAGTTTCCAGCTGCTCGAATTGCGAGGACTACCAACCGCGCCGGATGAATCTGCGCTACAAGACCGGCAAGGAAAACCGGTTCCCACATTTGCTCAATGGAAGCGGCACGGCGCTCGCGCGGCTTTTTGTTGCGCTGATTGAAACGCATCAACAGGCCGACGGCAGCATTGCCATCCCCGCACCCCTTCAGCCCTATCTGAAAGCGGATCGCATTCCGGCGCTCTGATCATTGATGAAGATCCTGATCGCCAGTGCCGAGGTGCACCCCTTTTCCAAGACTGGCGGCCTGGCCGACATGGCGGCCGCTTTGGGAAAATCGCTTGCCGCCGAAGGCCATGAAGTCGGGATCGTGACGCCCCTTTATCAGGGAATTCGCGAGAAGTTTCCGAACTTGGAGCAACTGGATTACTCCGTAAACGCACCCATGAACGGCGTGTGGGAAAACGCCGGCATTGCCTCACTCAATTACCGCGAGAACCTGAATATCTATTTCATCGATCATCCGGCTTACTACGATCGCCCGGCCCTATACGGAGAAAACAACACTGAGTATCTGGACAACCCGAGACGCTTCGTTTTCTTTGCCAAGGCGGTCACCCATTTCGCGCGCTACTACCATTGGCAACCCGACATCGTCCATGTGCATGATTGGCAGGCGGGATTGGTGCCGGTGTTCATGAAGCACCAGTCGCAATCGGAAGGCTGGGTTGCCCCGCGATCGGTTCTGACAATTCACAACCTTGCATACCAGGGGCACTACGAACGCGATCGGGCCTTCGATCTCACAAACCTGCCGGAGGAATTCTACAACCTTGACGGAATCGAATTTCACGACGGTGTGAACTGCCTCAAAGCGGCCATAGTCTATTCCGACGCCATCACGACCGTCAGCCCTCGCTACGCCCGCGAAATCTGCACCATGACCTACGGTTGCAGCCTCGATCCAATTCTTCGCGAACGGCAGCAGCAGCTGACCGGCATTCTGAATGGGGTGGATTATGAAGACTGGAATACCACCGACAACGCACACCTCAATCATCATTACTCATCGCGCATGATGAAGGGCAAGCTGGCCAACAAACACGACTTGCAGGAAGAAATGGGCCTGCCCCAAAGCGATCAACCGCTCTTCGGAGTGGTTTCGCGGCTCGTTGATCAGAAAGGTGCGGACATAATCATTGGCGCCTTGATGGAGTTGATCACCAGCGGAATGCAATTCGTTCTGCTCGGAAGCGGGGATCCGGAACTCGAACGTGCGTTCAATGATCTGCAGAAGAAGTATCCGAGGAACATGGCCGTGCACATCGGCTTCGACCTTGGTTTGTCACACCGCATTGAGGCGGGTTCGGATTACTTCCTCATGCCTTCGCGTTTTGAGCCCTGTGGCCTTAATCAGATGTACAGTCTTCGTTACGGCACGCTCCCAATCGTGCGCCGCACTGGCGGGCTCGATGATTCGGTGATCGATCCCACAGACGACATCGAAACGGCCAATGGCATCAAGTTCAACGAGTTCGCAGTGCGCGCTCTGGCGAAGGCGATGAAGAAAGCACTGGTTCTCTACGACAATCCAAAGCTGTTCCGAAAAATGCGGCTGAACGCGATGAACGCCGATTTCTCCTGGTCGCGCACCTGCAAGGAATACGAACGGGTTTACGAATCCGTTCTCTCCTGATGCCCTCAAAACGACCCACGTGTAGATATCGCGGTTTCGGGGATTGGGCTGCTGATTTTCGAGCGTGACAAGTTCCGTTCACAGCTCGAAAAGAGCGATCTCCGGACGGCAGTTGAAGCGGACATTTAGCATGAAGTATCCGACGCCTGAGGTGACGTACAGCGGGCCCGCCTTGGTCTCGAACCGCCCGAGATCGTATTTGCCGACACCTGTCGGCGTGATCAGCGGGCCGATAAATGGCACGCGCACCTGGCCGCCATGGGAATGACCGGCGAGGGCGAGTTGGGCGGAACCGGGTTGGAGTTTTTCGACCCACTTCGGGTAATGCAACAGTATCACGTGCTGGCGATTCGGATCTTCCGGTGGCGTGTAGGAGGCTTCGCAGGTGAGGCCGGTAATCCTCAGGTTGAGTTCATCGATGAGATGCCAATCATCCATGAGCCAGCGACCGCCGTTTTTGCGGAGCGATCGGCGCGGCAAAGAGAAGTCCATTCCAGCCCAGTAATCATGATTGCCCGGCACTCCGAAGAGGGGCGCGTTGATCTTCTCAAGCCCGGCCAGTGCAGAAGTGAGATGCTTCGTGTCTTCGACAATATCCCCGGTAAAACAGACAACATCCGGCTTGAGCGAATTGATCTTCTCCACCACCGATTCCAATGGCTCTTCGTCTCCCTTGTGATGCAGGTCGCTAAAATGAACGAGCCGGATCGTTGGATTCTCGGTCAGGCGAAAATGACGAACGGCCAGCCAGTTTGGCTCGATCAGGAAGCCATCCGCTGCGGCCGCAAACGGGGATGCCAAGACGGCCGCGCGAATGAAATGCCGGCGGTTGAGCTTGCGGGGCAAATTCTTCATCTCGCGGGAACGATACACACGCCGTTGTTCGGTGAGCAAGTGGCACGCCGACGGCGCAGGAGACTTTCTGGGATCTGATTTCGGATTCTCCTAAGCTCACGAAATCGAACCCGACGCCCAACAACTCTTGAGGGACCTGACCTGGGTGATTGCGTCTCCGCCACTTCTGCAACTCAGCGATGCACAGATTCCCGCCTCGTTCGATCCGCAGCAGGTGAATAGCGATCACCTGTTGGCGTTCTTTGCAGACCGATCCGAACATCGCGTGGGCCATTACTTCGAGAACTTGATTCACTACTGGCTGGTACACATTCGCGGAGTCGAGTTGCTGGCCCATCGCCAACCGGTGCATGACGGAGATCGGAGGCTCGGCGAGCTCGATTTCATATTCCGTGACGAGACCGGCCAACTCACGCATTGGGAAGTCGCTGTGAAGTTCTACCTTCAGTCCAAGACGAAGGGCGATCAATCGGCACAATTCCTTGGACCCAACACGTCCGACAGTCTCGAGCGAAAACTTGCGAGGATGCGCGACCATCAACTGCCGCTCAGCCGACTCATTTATCCTGAGATCGCGAAGCGGCAGGCGTTTGTGAAAGGTCGGATCTACTATCATCCAAGCGCGGATACGGATTCGTTGTCGTCCGATCTCTGCACCGGTCACCTGAGAGGAACGTGGTTACACGCGTACGAGCTTCAGTCGTATGTCGATTCGTTCCGTGCCGGGACACAATTCTCGGAGTTGAAAAAGCCATTCTGGTTCACTCCAAGTGGCGAGCCGTCGCCGATTTCGAAAATGCCGGAACACGTTGATCGACAGATGGACGAACCTACCGTTCACAATGCGTTGTTTGACGAGAACGGCTTTGAATGCCAGCGGTTGTTTATCGTACCGGATTCTTGGCCATTTCTTGAACGGTGAGCCTTGTGAGGATGGTGATCTCGATCATCGTTGCGGGATGAATGACCAAAGCGCAACCAATGTGCTTAGCCGAATGGTCGGTCTGGCGGCAGGATGACAACGGAACTCAAGTTCAGATCGAGTCAGGGCTCAGGCGCGAGGAGGCTGAGACAAAGGTCGCTGAGTTTGAGAAGCGTGGACACAAGCAGTTCTATTGGTGCCAGCCACAACTGGCCCACCACTACTAAACCGCGTCGCCGTTGCCACGGGGCTCAAAACCCTTTTCGTAGAGTGTCTTGAAGTCAGATTCGCCAATTTCCCGGGGATTGAAATTGGCGGTCCATTGCTTGGCGGCTTCGCCTGCCAGCGCGGGAATGAGTTCTGCATCGGCGTCACACTCGCCGAGGGTAGGAGGCATGCCAGCTTGATTGAGGAGCGATTCGAGTCGGGCGATCAGGGCGTCAACCGCTGAATCCAGGCCGTCGGAGACGGTGGCGATTTCAGGGGCGGATGCGAGTTCTGCATACGCGCGTTTTGCGGCAGGTTCCTGGGAGTTAAAACGGACGACAAGTGGTAGCATCATGCCGACAGCAGTTCCGTGAATCGTGTTGAAGTGGGCAGTGAGCGGATTGGCAGCAGAGTGGGCTGCGCCGAGCATGCTGTTTTCGATGGCCGTTCCGGCGAACGCTGCGCCGAGGAGCATGCGGCCGCGGGCTTCGACATCGTCTGGATTTTGCAGGACGACGGGAAGACTGGTCGCACAAAGCTTGAATGCTTCGTGCGAATACATGATCGACAGCGGATTGCGCTTGCGCGTGACCGCGGTTTCCACTGCGTGCGCGATTGCGTCGATACCGGTGTTTGCCGTAACCGCGGTGGGTTGCGAGATGGTCAGCAGCGGATCCAAGATGGCGACCTTGGCGGCTGCTTTGGGATCACCACAGGCCATCTTGGAATGCGTTTCTTCGTCGGCGATCAGAGCGAAGGACTGGCATTCACTTCCCGTGCCCGAAGTCGTCGGCACTGCGATGAGTGGCAGCATGGGCTTGGTTGCCTTGCCGACGCCCCAGTAGTCCTTCATCTCTCCGCCATTGGTGAGAATGAAGTTGCAGCCTTTGGCCGTATCCATCGAGCTTCCACCTCCGAGCCCGATGATAAAGTCGATCTTCTCGGCTTGTGCGATCGCGAGGCAGTCGGCGACGTCCTTGGTGGTTGGGTTTTCGCGAACACCGTCGTAGATCGCAAAGGGGATGTGAGCTTTGTTGAGTGCCTCCCGCGCATGATCGAGATGTCCGGCCTTCGCGATGCCGGGATCGGTGACGATCAATGCCTTCGTCGCACCGTGTTGCGCACAGAGTTCACCGAGCTGCTCAATGGTGTTGTTTCCAAAGACCAATCGCGTACGCGGCTGGTGATCGAAGACAGTCATTGGGCCGGGACCCGGTGGCAATTCGGCGTGCATCGTTCTATGGACTGAGACCGTCGCGAGTGTGTTCAAACCCGATCAGTCGGCGATTTCGATCGAACGACGCTTGTAGAGGAACTCGAACATATTGCCCTCATGCGGTTGATCCCAGGAGATCTGCATGGTTGGCACGGGACCGAGGTTCAGACGATCGACGAGATTGGTTTCCATGAGCTGGCCGCGAAATTCCTCGTCCTTGGTGATCGCACTGACGATCAACGAAGGCCCGATCTTGTCGAGCATTTCGGCTTGAGGAATCTCAACGACGCTGACGTAGGGGAAGAGGAATTCGCGGTTGTAGAGCGGGTGTTCGGTGGATTCGCAGTAGATCACTGTCGGGCGGAGGAACAGGCCACGATCGTCGTCAACCTTGCGATCGCCATCGCGGTAATTCGCGGTCATTTCTTCGCAACCGGGCGTGTCCAGATCGGCTTCGATCGCGCTGTCGATCCACTCCGCCATCTTGGGATTGGCAAAGCCGGACAGACGGGCATTTTCGTCCTCAGCGGTTGTCGGGGCAATTGGACCCAGCTTCTTGGCCAGCGCGTCTGCGATCTCGCGGCCGTATTTTGGAACGACGATTGCGGAAGCGTTGATGCAGCTGCGGCCGCCGTTGGCCGTCGCGCTCAGGTCCATGAGATCGATATGTTGTTCCCAGTTTTCAATCTCGTCTTCGCCGATGAGGATTTTGCTGAAGCCGGGACCATGGCATTGCACACCGGGATTGCCGGCGTATTTGTCGGTGGTGCTCTTGTCGCCAAAGATCAACGCGCGCCCGCAGACGTTCAGAATTTCACCGGCGCCTTCGTGATCGGTCGGGTAGAAACCAAACGCGGCTTCCGGAATTCCTGCCTTGATAAGCGCCTGGATCAGGCGGTACGGCGTCCACGGTTCTTCCCGGCCAGGCTTGATGACAACCGGATACTTGAGCGGTACGGCGGGAAGCCAAAGGGAGTTCACGGCGGGTGAATTGCTTGGCATCACCAGGCCAAGCGCCTTCGCGTTCGGATAGAAGCAGCAACGCGCTCCGCCTTGTTCGCCCATGCCGGTGTCGATGATTGAATGATCCAGCCCGCGGGTGAGGCCGTTGAGGATCAACTTCATGTTGGTCAACGCGAAGTGGATCTTCTTCATGTTCATCCGCACCATGTTGTGTGGAAGGCCGCTGGTGGAGGAGAGTGTCTTCACATACTCATCCGCGGATTGGGTGTGGCCCTTGTCACCGAGCGGAAGCGTGCCGTTGAGGAATTCCTCGCCGGCCTTGGCGCAAAGCTCGATCAATTCGTCGACTGTGAATTTCTTGAGGGCATCGCGCGACTTGTCGATCTTGCGCATGTCCTTGCGGATGATGCCCGCGTTGATCGTGCTCACCTGGGCGAGCACTTCACCGTCGGCATGACGCGCGACGTCTGTTTTATCCAGACTCTCATAAGTCCGGCCCAACCGAAGCACAGGTATGTGTGCGAGTTCTTCCATCTATCTTTCCTTTTCTATCAACAAGGTCGGCAACAATTTCGCTTCCTCGGACCCGACTTCATCCGGGAAGACAATCTTGACGGTGTGGATGTTGTAATCCTTCCACCGATCCTGCGCGAGTATCCAGTCCTTCACGAATTCACCAACGGTGAGTCGCGAATCCTCGCGGACCATTTTCAAATATTCCGGCGTGCTGGAGTTGACCCAGAAACGCTTGCTCAACGAACGCTCCAGCGCGTCCATCATTTCTTCTTCCACTCCGTCCCGCACGAAGAAACTGTCATTGCGCGTCTTGTGCATCTTGTCCGTATGAATGATCGGATCGTTGGGACGGAGCCGCGGAGTGGTGACCCAACAGATGCCATTTGTCACGCTGATTTCCCACTTGTCGCGCAGGCGGACAAAATACTGATAAGTGACGGGGACGCGGATTTCGGACTTCACCTCCATCAGATTCTTGTAGACGAAATCGGTCTGACTGATCTGTTCGCTGACCTTGAAGGACGCAACGTGCAGGTCGCCACCCTCGGTGCGCGAAAGTTCCGGGAGGGATGCGGTGAATGCCTCTGCGATTGGCGGGCGCTGGAGAAACGGGAAGACCTTGGCAGCCTTGTCGGCCCATTTTTCCACCTTCTCCGTCGCGAATTCCATCAGGTAGATCATCGCGCCAAAACACATCGCGATGAGGACGAGGCAGAGTGCGAGCACGCCCAGTTTGCTGGCCTTGTTCGGAGGAGGAAGCAATGGTTCCTCCGGAGGTCGCGTTGGTTGAGGCGGTGTGCCGGGAGGCGTGTCAGGGGGTGAACTGAAAGCCGGTTCGGATGGTTGAGTTTGCTTCTGAGGCTGGCTCGCGCCGTGATCTGCGGTGGTGGCCTCCACGTCTATGACTTGTGCGCTTGCCGGTGATGGAGCCGGCGGAGGTTGTTGGGAAACTTGAGCAACCACTTGTGCGGGATTGGCCGAGGGCATGTTTCCCTGCCCCGAAAGCGCGCCGATCGGATTGGTCAGGAGATCTTTTCGTGAACGCCAGCGATCCATGCCCGCCCACGCCAGAAAAGCGACACCGATGGGCGTGCCGGCGATGGACGTCGGTATAGCTGCAAGGACGCCGAGCATCATGCTCTTGCCAATTGATTTGCCCCAACCGTCGTGGTTGGCATAGCGCTGGAGGAAGATGCCCGGGAAGAAGACGGACAGAAAGCTCAGGGGAATGATGATGATCCAGGCGAAGACCGCCCAGTCGCCGAGGTTCCAAAGGTTGTCGACGACCAGCAACAGCAGCGCGGCCAAGGGGTGAACCGGTGGCGCGCCGGATCGTGGATCTGCCTGTGGATCAGACGTTTCCGGTTGATGCGGGGTATCGGACATGATGCTTGTTAGAGCCTTGAGGCCAATCGAGAGTTTCAAACATCTCACCGAGAAATCGGCAGATTGGCGAGGTTTTAACCACAGATGGACGCAGACAACCACAGATGGCTCGTCTGGCAGAATGGTCAGCTGGAAGAGCATGTTTACAACCTGGATTTCGATCTGCCAAGAGCTTGGGCAAACGGCAGCAACTTTGTGGTCGGTTGAAATTCCTCACGGGTCCGTCTAGGTTTTCCGGGTGCCGACGGAAACGGAAACAACACCGGTCATTGAGGATGAAACCAAGTCAAAGGCGGACTTGGATTCTGGTTTCCTGGTGATCTGCTGGAACGATCCGGTGAACCTCATGGAATACGTCACGCACGTGTTTCAGGTCGTGTTTGGTTGGACGAAGCAGAAGGCCGAGGAACACATGTTGCAGGTCCATCAAAAGGGGAAGAGCGTTCTGATGCGCGAGACGATGGAACGCGCAGAGCATTATGTGCATCAACTGCAGCGCTACAGCCTCCACGCAACCATGGAGCGCGACCGTTGATCCTGCATTCTTCCAACGAACACCAACTGGTGTTCGGCATGAAATCGGGGGAGCAGCGGTTATTGGAACGCACGTTCGAACTTTACCCGGTCATGCCTGCCGGCATCGCGCCTTTGAGCAAGTCGAGTGATCCCGAGGAGATGCAGGACGAACAGGATCTGTTGGACGAGTTGATGCGCGAATCCAAGGCGGAGAACCGACTGGAACTCATGAACTTCCTTCGTCGGCCCCGGCAGTTTGAAAAAGAAGAGGACGCATTGCTGCTGACCGTGAAGAAATCCGAGGTCAATTGGCTTTTGGAAATCGTGAATGAAATCCGCGTTGGACTTTGGTACAAACTGGGCCAACCCGATCCGGAGGAAGACGAGGTTCCTTCTGAAACTGCGCATCTCGAAGACTGGATCTCGATGGAATACTGCGCCGACCTCCAGGCGCGTCTGCTGTTCACCCTCACCGATCCGAAGTGAACCCCAACCGGTATCCTGCGCTGCTTGATGGACGGATTGTTTTCCCCGATCCGAGAACGGCGATGACCGATGGTGACTTTGACGGCCTGGTCGCCATTGGTGGAGACCTGTCGCCCGAACGATTGATACTCGCCTACCGCTCCGGCATCTTTCCCTGGTCCGTCGATCCCATCACCTGGTGGTCCCCCTCCCGGCGCGGAATCATTCCCCTCGATGCGCCACGCTGGGGACGCAGCCTGTTGAAGACCATCCGACGCAAGCCTTTTGAGGTATCGGTGGATCGCGCCTTTCGCGAAGTGATGGAAGGTTGTCGAACGGCGCCGCGACAAGGCTCATGGATCACCACAGAGTTCGTCGAAGCCTATACCGTGCTGCACGACATGGGATTCGCGCACAGTGTGGAGTGCTGGAGCGGCGAGGATCTTGCCGGTGGGATCTATGGCATCCACGTAGGCGGAGCGTTCGTCGGTGAGTCAATGTTCTTCCGCGAATCCAATGCGTCGAAGGTCGCCCTCTATTATCTGGTCGAAAGTCTGCGCGCGAATGGGTTCACCCTCTTCGATACGCAGATGGTGACGGAAACGACCGAGCGCTTTGGCGCGAGGGAGATCTCACGGGACGAGTATCTGAGACTCCTGGTCAGAGCCGCCCGTTTGGATTGCGAGTTTCCGGTGAAGATTCACCCTCAGCGCTTGCCGCATGGGGAAGTCGCGACCTCCAAATCGCGGCGAGAACACTGCCGATGATCGAATGAACCGTTGCTGAAATCGCACACGGAACTGCGGGCAGGCACACGCCGGTCATCTTGTCAGAGAAGTGAGCTTTTGCGAGCACCGTTCCGAGTCCGGAGTTCTGCATGCCCACCTCGATCGAAACCGTGCGCCGCACCAGTTCTTCATAACGGAACACCCGCGCGAAAAAGTATCCCAGCAGGAAACCCATGATGTGCAGAACGCCGACTGCAACGATCAACGAGCCCCCGTGTTCCTTGATCGATTCCACGTTGCTTCCGATGATGCTCCCACAGATCAGCGCGATCGTGATGACCGAGATCAATGGCGCGACGTTTTCGGCTGCATGAACGGCCTTGGGAAAAAGGTGATGCAAGAACACCCCGAGCAGCACCGGGGCGAGCACGACCTTCACCGTGCTCAAAAACAGGGCCATGGCATCGACTGCTATGATCTCGCTCAGATAAAACTTGGTAAGGAGCGGGGTCAACGCGATGGCGCCAAAGGTCGAGCACATCGTCATCAGCAGCGAGAGTGGCAGGTTTGCCCGCGCGATGTAGGTGACGACGTTGGAGGCTGTTCCTCCCGGACAGCAGGAAACCAGGATCAAACCGATCGCAAACTCTTTGGGAAGCCCCATGAACTTCGCGATCCCCCAGCCGAGAAAGGGCATGATGAGATACTGACCGACACAACCGACGGCGATCGGCTTGGGCATCTTGAGCACTTGTTTGAAATCATCGATCTTCAAGGTGATGCCCATGCCGAGCATGATCACTCCAAGGCCCCAGATGATCTTCGGCCGGTCGAACCAGGTGAGATGCGACGGTTCGAACATCGCCCACACGCCAGCGACCAGAACCCAGAGGGGAAACAGATTCGTCGACCAGCGCAGGATATTCGTCATGGCGCGGAAGTTCTATGCGCTCGAAGATTTGCTGTCGATGAAGATGGGTTCTGAAACGGCTGGCTGGTTGAAGTGGTCGAACTACATGGCAGCGGACGTGAGCGAGCAGATCCAAGATCAAATCGTCTGCTCGCTCGCGCTTGGCCGACCGGAACGGCCCGTTGATCCCAAACATCGACATTGCGCGTCCACGTCCGTATCTTCCGCGGCTCTTGAAACATCTTTTTCATCCTGTCTTCGCCTTTGCACTCATTTGCGCCGTCGGTTGCAATCCGAACGGAGAATCCGCGAGCGGCAAGCGGAAGAAGGAACGTCAGAAAACCGCGGTCGTCGAACAGCGCGACATCTCGTTCTCGATCAGCGTGGCCGGTGAAATCGGACCGGCCGAACAGGTCTCAGTCCGTCCCGAGGTGAATGGCAGGATCTCAGAACTTCCGGTCGATATTGGCGACAAGGTGAAGAGTGGCGACCTGCTCTTCGCACTCGACGACAAGGATCTCCAAATCGAGCTCGAAACCCGGCGCACGGAGATTGCCAGTGCCAACCTCGAAATCCGGAAGGCCAAACAGGAACTCGATGTGGCGGATCAGGAAGTCGAACTGGATCTGCGCCGAGACTCGATCACGCGGGCGAAGCTCGAACAGCAAAAGGCGAAGGACGATCACGCCCGCAACAAGATTCTCTTCGATGATGAATTGATTTCGAAAGAAGTCATGCAGTCCGTCGAATCGGCGTACGAACTCGCCAAGAACGCGGTTCTTCAAGCCGAGCGAAACCTGCAGCTCAGCCAGGAACGATTCCGAAAAGCCAAGGAGCGCGCGAGGACCAACTACGAACTCGCCACCAATGCCGTGCTCAAGGCCCAGCGCAATCTCGAACTCACCCAGGATCGCTTGTCCGAGACCCGCATCGTCGCGCCCTTTGATTGCACGGTGCTGACCCGCTCGATCTCAGCAGTTGGTCAGGCTGTGTCAGGTTCCGGAGGATTCAACAGCGGCACCGAGGTGATGACCATTGCCAACCTGAATGAAATGATCATCGACGCCCATGTAAACCAGGCGGACATCACCCGCTTGTCCGCGGACATGGAAGTCGACGTCGCGGTGGAAGCCGTGATCGGCCTCACCGTCAAGGGCCGGGTTGAACGCATCGCACCCAAAGCGACCGTGCGCAGTGGTATCAAGGGATTCGGCGCACGGATTCTCCTTATCAGTGTGGACGCACGCATTCAGCCCGGGATGACCGCCAAGATATCCATCCCGGTCGTTTCGGCCGAAAATGCACTGTCCGTCCCCCTGGCCGCGGTCTTTACCGAGCAGGAAGGGCGCTACGTCTACGTCGTTGTGGATGGCGTCTACGAACAACGCGCCGTAGAAGTAGGTGTGTCGGACTACCGATTCGCGGAGATTCTGTCCGGACTGAACGCCGGCGAAACGGTGAGTCTCGAAATGCCCGGCGAAGACGCAGAGGTAAAGGAAATGCCGGCCGAGAAGGACAAGGGAAAAAGGGGCTGACCAACGCCGGGTCGATCTGGGAGATTCTGTGTGTCCGGGATAGGCCGCTTTGTCCTTTCCACCCAGAGGACGCTCCGTATGCTGCGCTCATCATGAAAAGGTTCCTGTCATTCTTGGTCATCGCATTCATCACATTTTCGCCCTCAGCCGATGCTGTCTCCGCCAAACTCAAGTCCGCGAAAGCACAGCTGAAGAATCCGGTCACGACAGACTCTATCAACAACTACATGCGTGCCCATGTCGGGGAAGTGATGAGACTCATTCAATTGGATCCGGATGCAGCGGATGCCTTGATCGACGGCATGGAAAAGGACCTCGGTGCTGCCGATGCTGGTGACGACAAGAAAGCGGATCAATTGCTGGGACGGGCCCGGTCCGCGCTCCGGATCTATCGCAGCCGCTCGCGACTCGCACGGACCACGACCCAAGAGTTGCGGGCCAAGTTGGAAAAAGATCCCACCGACCTGCGCACGCTTGGCGATTTTCGCAGCAAGCTGATGACTGAGCTTTCTTCAAAGGCTCGCAGCAATCCGGTGGAAGCGGAGAAGGAACTGGCCGAGTTGCAAAAGTTTCTGAACTCGTTGAAGGAGCGCGGCAATCCCGGCACGGAAAAGGCCATCGATTCGATGAAGCGATACTTCGTCTCGATCAAGAGCAGGATCGATTCCGGCAAGAAACAGCAGGAACTCATCGGCCAGGATGCCGCGCCACTGGCCGTTACTCACTGGGCGAACGGCAAGCCGCTGACGGCCGCCGACCTGAAAGGCAAGGTAGTGCTTCTGGATTTCTGGGCGGTCTGGTGCGGCCCCTGTGTGGCGACGTTTCCACACTTGATCGAGTGGAACGAGAAGTACGCCGACAAGGGGCTTGTCACCATCGGGCTCACCCGCTTTTACAACTACGAGTGGAAGAACGGGAAGCACACGAAAGGAAAGGACGTCTCGAAGGAAACTGAACTCGCCATGCTGGAGTCCTTTGCCGACCACCACAAACTTCCTTATCGATTTGGTCTCCAGGACAAGAGCAAGATGTCCAAATACTATGGGGTGTCAGGAATCCCTCACGCCGTTTTGATCGATCGCAAAGGCAAGGTTCGCCTCATGCGGGTCGGCTCCGGCCCGGCGAATGCCAAGGCCATCTCTGACATGCTGGAGAAACTGATCGCCGAGAAGGGCTGAACCTCCCAGCTACAATTGATCAACCAGAGATCCCGATGAAACCGGGCTCTCTGCTTCTGAGGAACCCTCGGCAATGCATGGCGCCGTTGGGAATACATTTTCCCAAAAAACCACTGACATCACCGGGCAATTCCTTTTCACTCTGCCGGATTTTTTATGCCGAAGCGGACTGACATTCATTCAGTACTCATTATTGGCGCGGGTCCGATCGTGATCGGTCAGGCCTGCGAATTCGACTATTCGGGCACCCAGGCCTGCAAGGCTTTGCGCGAGGAAGGCTATCGCGTCGTGCTGGTGAACTCCAATCCGGCCACGATCATGACCGACCCCGAGTTCGCGGATCGAACTTACATCGAACCGGTCACGCCGGAGGCGGTTGAGAAGATCATCGTCCGCGAATTGGACGAACTGAAGCGCATCGGCGCGGAAGGCAAGCTGGTGCTGCTGCCCACACTCGGCGGACAGACCGCCTTGAACACGGCCATGGCCATGCATCGTTCGGGAGCGCTTGAGCGTCTGGACATTGAGATGATCGGCGCCAAGCCCGACGCGATCGAAAAAGGCGAAGACCGGCAGATCTTCAAGGACCTGATGCTCGAGATCGGCTTGGACGTACCGATCAGCGGAACGGCGCACAACATGGAGGATGCCTGGAAGCTGGTTGATAAGATCGGGCGTTACCCATTGATCATTCGCCCCGCCTACACCCTTGGTGGCACGGGTGGAGGCATTGCGTATAACAAGGAAGAGTTCGAAGAGATCGCCAAGCGCGGCATCGATCTTTCTCCGGTTGACGAAATTCTGGTCGAGGAATCCCTGCTCGGCTGGAAGGAGTTCGAAATGGAGGTCATGCGCGACCGCAAGGACAACTGCGTGGTGATCTGCTCGATCGAGAACTTTGATCCCATGGGTGTTCACACCGGCGATTCCATCACCGTCGCCCCCTCCCAGACTCTGACGGACAAGGAATATCAGATCATGCGCGACGCGAGTTTCGCGGTGATCCGCTCCGTGGGCGTCGAGACCGGCGGTTCAAACATCCAGTTTTCCGTGAACCCGGACAACGGCCGGATGATCGTCATCGAGATGAACCCGCGCGTGAGCCGCAGTTCCGCGCTGGCGTCGAAGGCGACGGGTTTTCCAATCGCGAAGATTGCCGCAAAACTGGCGGTGGGCTACACGCTCGATGAGATTCCCAACGACATCACGCGGGAAACGCCGGCGAGCTTTGAACCGACGATTGATTACGTGGTCACGAAGGTTCCGCGATTTGCCTTCGAGAAATTCCAGCAAGCCGATCCGACCTTGAATACGATGATGAAGTCCGTCGGCGAAGCGATGGCCATCGGGCGGACCTTCAAGGAGTCGCTCCAGAAAGCTCTGCGTTCGCTTGAGATCGGACGCGCCGGGCTCGGTGGAGACGGCAAGCCGTGGCGGATCGGTTCAGAAGTTTACGGAGATCGCGATATCCTTCCCAAGGATGTCATCACCCGCAAACTTACCGTCCCCAATGCCGAGCGAATTTTCTTCGTGCGCCACGCGATGCGCGCGGGAATGACGATTGATGAGATTTTCAACCTGTCGAAGATCGACGTCTGGTTCCTCACCCAGATGAAGGAGATTGTCGATCTGGAAGAAGAACTCGCGGCAACAGCTGCAGCCTGACCGGGGCCATGGGCAAGCCGCTCAAACTCCTCGTTGTCAGTGACATTCACTACGCCGGACCGGGAGAGCGCGAGCGAAGCGGTTACGAAGCGCGTTCGGCGACCAATGTTTTCCAGCGTGAACTGCTGAGACTCTACCGTGGCCAGATCTGGCTCGAAGATCCGCTGGTCCACAACCACTTCCTCGACTGGTTCATGGAGCGCGCCGGGGAGCCGGACATCGTCGTTGCCAATGGTGATTTTTCCTGTGACTCCGCTTTCACTGGACATGCTGATGACGCGTCTTTTGAGAGCGCGCAGATCTGCCTCAATCGATTGCGTGAACGATTTGGCAAGAGCTTGCATACGACGATTGGTGATCACGAACTGGGCAAGAAGAGCCTCGTGGGCGGACTCGGCGGTCTGCGTTTGAAGTCCTTTGAAATCACGCGCGATGAATTGGGCGTCCAACCGTTCTGGCAATTCACGCGGGGCAACTATGTGTTCATGGGTGTGACATCCAGTCTGCTTGCGCTTCCGGTTCTATTGGCGGAAGGCCTGGAAGAGGAGTTCGACGCCTGGCGGGAACTTCGCGATCAACATGTCGCCCAAATCGATGCCGCGTTCCGAGATCTGAAACGGGGACAACGTGTCATCCTGTTTTGTCATGATCCGACTGCCTTGCCTTACCTGGCCGAAATCCAATCCGTCCGCGCTCAATACGGCCGGATCGAGCAGACCATCGTTGGACATCTGCATTCCGAATTCGTTTACAAGACGTCCCTCGTTCTCTCCGGCCTGCCCACCATTTCCTTTGCCGGCGTTCCCATCAAGCGGATGAGCAGCGCTTTGCAGCGCGCGCGCAAATGGGAGCCCTTCGATGTGAAGCTGTGCCCCTCACTGACCGGCATTCAGGCGCGAGAGGACGGTGGGTTTCTGACCGTCGAACTCGATCCGGATGATCCGAAGCCATTGGAGTGGGAGTTTCATCATTTGCCCTGGGATGCGCCACTTCCGGAGGGATGGACCGAGTACGTGCCCGGGTAGCCTTCGGAAAGCGGGCGCCCTTCCGGTTACGCTGATACCCTTCCGATCACCTCGCGGATCTGGGTCAGCAGGGCTTCCTGGGTGACCGGCTTGTTTACGAACACGGCGCCAATCCGATCCAGTTCCTTGTGATCGAATTCGTCTCCGCTGTAACCACTGATCAGCACCACCCGCAACTCGGGTTTCTTCGCGACGAGTTGTTGGGCAAGTTCAAGCCCGGTCATGCCGGGCATCAGGACATCGCTGACCATGACCCGGAAATCTCCTCCGGATGCTTCCCATTTGACCAGGGCGGACGGACCGTCCTTGGCAGTCACGACTTCGTGGCCTGCACGAGTGAGGACGCGCTCGGTCACCCGCCGGACGGCCTCCTCATCTTCGACCAGGAGAATCTTTTCAGTGCCTTTCAATGCGGAACTGATTTCTGTCCCCTCCTTCGACTCGCCTTGCTCGTCGTCGATCAACGGCAGATTAATAGAGAATGTCGTTCCGAGCCCCGGCTCGCTTTCCGCGTGGATCCAACCGCAGTGTTGGCTCCAAGCTACCAACCAAGGCGACAAAGACAATGGAACAATGAGGCTCTTCGATTGTTCCGCGCACCCTCGACTGGAATCTTGAGGTTCCGAACAGTCGGACCGGGCAACGGGCGAAGCGATGTTAGCAGCCCGTTTAAAAATGGGCATATGAGCATCTCGGTAAACCAAGCCAAATTCGTAACGCTGAATGCCCGCGAATTATTTGCTGGCAGGTGATTTCGAGTTTGGCGAACAGGTGTAGACTCCACCAGGCCACGGTTTTGACCACCATGACTAAATTTGAACCGTTTTGCCCCGCCGACCACCGACCACCGGCCCGCGTCGGCGTTGCGGGGTTTGCGCAGTCCGAACTTGCCGCGGCCAACATCACCTCTGTGGTGCGGGGACGATCTGCCAACGGCGCCGAGGGTCAGGCGGCCGGATTTGGGCAATGTCTATGCGTCGTGACCGAGGAGGAATTCGGTGGTTGCGATGTGCGGATTGGAGACTACCCGTCGGCACTGATTCGCCGGCAACACCTGCGCAAAACCGGAATGGGAATCCTCAATCTCCCCACCGGACAATTCCTGGATCGCGGGAGCTTCACCACTCGACCTGGATCGCGGCCGCAACGAAGCAACCGCCTATGTGCGCGAGTTCGAAGACGAGGGGGAAGATGAAGCGTAGGAACTGATATTGTCATTCGCCCGGCTCGGCGACGGCAAGACTACCGTCGAAACCGGGAACGAGTTCTTCATTCAGTCCCGGTGAGCGAATTTCGAACAGACCCCGTTTCCAAGCTCTGCTTGGGAACAAGGTGTCGTGGGGATTTGGGGCCGAAGCAGGGGTTCAGAGCGGAATCCGCTTGCACCGAGGTTCTTGGCGAATAACCTTCCGCGCCTTTTTGGGACAAAATGGAATACAAACTATCAGATCGCGCCAAATTACTCTCGCCCTCGGTCACCTTGGCAATTGATGCCAAGGCCAAGGAACTCAAGGCGTCCGGAGTGGACGTCGTGGGCTTTGGCACGGGGCAGCCCGACTTCGACACGCCGGACTTCATCAAGGATGCCGCGAAGAACGCGCTCGACGACGGATTCACGAAGTATACCCAGGCCGCGGGCATTCCGGAATTACGCCAGGCGGTGGCTGATAAGTTCAAGCGCGAGAACGGCCTGGAATACAAGCCGTCGCAGATCGTGGTTTCCTGCGGGGGCAAGCATTCCTGCTACAACATCATGATGGCGCTCTGCCAAGAGGGGGATGAGGTGCTCATTCCCGCGCCATACTGGTTGAGCTATCCCGAGATGGTGAAATTGGCCGGAGCGACACCGGTCGTCGTTGAAGCGAGCGATGCAACGGAATTCAAGATTACCCCTGATCAACTTCGCGCGGCAATCACGCCGAATACGCGTCTGTTGATCTTCAACACCCCGGGCAATCCGACCGGGACGGTTTACACACCGGAGGAAGCGAAGGCGATCGGCGATGTCTGCGTGGAGCACGGGATCATGATCCTGAGTGATGAGATCTACGAACATCTGCTCTACGATGGGGCGGTGCACCAGAGCGTGGCTACGTGCTCGCCAGAGCATCAGGCGCACACGATCGTGACGCATGGCTTTGCGAAGGCCTGGAGCATGACGGGTTGGCGGCTGGGTTTCATTGCCGCGCCGGAACCGATCGCGAAGAAGATCAGTGCGATTCAAAGTCACAGCACGAGCAATCCGACTTCGTTCGCGCAGGTCGGCGGTGTTGCGGCGCTGAATGGTTCGATGGATCATCTGAAAGTCTGGCTGGAGGAATTCGACAAACGGCGCAAGTATGCCTTCGAGAAGCTGAATACGCTCAAGGGTGTCAGTTGCTGCAATGCGAAGGGTGCGTTTTACCTGTTCCCGAACATTTCCGGCACCGGGCTGAAGTCCGGCGAATTCTGCGCGAAACTGCTGGAAAAACAGAATGTGGCTGCCGTACCCGGGGCTGCGTTTGGTGCGGATGACAATTTCCGGTTCAGCTATGCGACAAGCATGGAGCAGATTGAGAAGGGGCTTGCACGGATTGAGGCGTTTTGTAATTCGCTTTGAGACCCGAACAGAAGGAACGGAGTGAAGCCGCTAATGAACGCTCATACTTGGGGAGCAATTGGTTGTCTGAAGTTAGCGAACATTAGCGTGAATTAGCGGTTCAGTGAACCCGCTGCCGTGATCGGGTCCCGTGTTTCATCTCCCAACTTCTTCCTACCGAATTCCTTGCTTCACCCGTGGCCTGCCGGTAGAAACTCGCATCCTTTTGCGCGGCATGAAATTACGGGTTCTTCATTCTGCAATGATTCTGTCCGGACTTCTTTTGTCCGGCTGTTCGATTGAGAAGATGGCGATGAACAGGCTGGGCGATGCCTTGTCCGGTTCCGGGACGGTGTTCGCGAAGGACGATGATCCGGAACTGGTTCGCGATGCCGCGCCATTCAGTCTGAAGTTGATGGAGACGGTCCTCGAATCCGCGCCGGATCACGAGGGACTGCTGCTTTCTCTCGCCAGTGGATTCGCACAATATGGTTACGCCTTCGTTCAGCAGGATGCCGATCGGATTGAAGCCGATGACTGGGAATTGTCCGAAAAGAAGAAGGTTCGCGCAGCCAAGCTATATCGCCGGGCCAAGGAATATGGACTCCGGGCCTTGGAACTGCGCCATGCGGGCTGGACCGACTCCCTGCTCAAGGATCCTGAGGGAACGGTGAAGCGTGCCGGTGCGACGGACGTGGAGCTGCTCTACTGGGCCAGCGCGGCTTGGGGGGCGTTGATTTCGCTTTCCAAGGACGATCCGGAAACGGTCGCGGATCTCCCACAGGTTGCTGCAATGGCCGATCGGGCCTTGGAACTGGACCCGGATTTCGACAACGGAACGATTCATTCCTTCATGATCACCTTCGAGTTCGCGCGGGCGGATCCTTCCGAAGACCCCGTGGCGACGGCCAGGAAGCATTTTGACCGGGCCATGGAACTGAGCGGGGGTAATCACGCCGGACCGCTGGTTGCCTGGGCCGAGGGGGTGTCGGTTCAGGAGCAGAACGGTGACGAGTTTGAACGGTTGCTGAAGCGGGCGCTCGCGATTAATGTCCGTGCCCGTCCGGAATGGGCATTGGTCAACACCATCTTGCAGGAACGTGCACGGTGGCTGTTGTCGCGGAAGGACGAGTTGATTCTTCCTCCCTTGCCTCCCTTGCCGGATGAATCGAATTGATCATTCACCTATGCTGAATTTGAAGAGACTGATCGCCTGTCTTGCCTTGGCCGTTTTGACGGCCGGAGTGGCAGGTGCGCAAACCATCCGCCTCGCCACGCTCGCGCCGACGGGCACGACCATGCACAAGAGCCTGTTGAAGATGGGCAACAACTGGAAGAAGGCCGGCGTACGTCTGACGGTTTATCCGGATGGAAAGATGGGTGGGGAAGCGGACATGGTGCGCCGCATGCGCCTCGGCCAGGTCCAGGCGGCTTTGCTTTCGGTGCAGGGACTTTCGGTGATCGATGAATCTGCACGGGCGGTGCAATTGGTGCCGATGATGTTTCGCGACCTGGATGAGTTTGATGCGGCCTTCAAGCACATCGGGCCCTTGCTTGAGAAGCGATTCGAGAAGAAGGGCTACAAGGTGTTGTTCTGGAGTGACATCGGCTACATCAGATTCTTCTCAAAGAATGAAGGACGGCGAATCGCGGACTATCGCAAGATGAAGATGTTTGTCTGGACGGGCGACACGCAGGCCCAGCGTCTGATGAAGGAGGTCAACCTGAACGGCATTCCACTGGAACAGACGGACATGCTTACGGGCTTGCAGACGGGCTTGGTGGACATGATTTCCGCGGCGCCGATCATTGCACTTTCGGCGCAGCTTTATCGGCCGGCGAATCACATGTTGAATCTCAATTGGAATCCTCTGGTCGGCGGTTTGGTGATCAATCTGCGTGACTGGAACAAGATGAGCGCGGACAAGCAGGCGTTTCTCATGAAGGCTGCCAATCTCTCCGGTCGCGAGATTCGCGCGTTTGGCCGACGCGAGAGCGAAGCTGCGGTCAAGGCGATGCAGAAGCGCGGCTTGAAGGTGATCGAGCCGACGAAAGGCGACATCGAGGACTGGCAGAAATTTGCCGAGGAGCTTTATCCGAAGTTGCGCGGTTCGGTGGTGGATGCGGAGCTGTTTGACCTGATCAAGAAATCAGTCGCTGATTACCGCGCGGGCGCGGGCAAATGAGCGAGCAGGAAAAGCCCGAGCTTTCTGAAGGCGTAGAAGGCCCAGAGGGAACTCCCGACGCGGTTGCCGCGTCTCCCCTGTCACGCTTCATACCGATCGCAAAGTCGGCGGAGAATTCACTCATCGTTCTGCTGCTGGCCGCCTTGATGTTGTTGCCCCTGGCGGAAGCGGCTTTGAGGAAGTTTTTCAGTGCGGGCATCCCCGGCGCGCCGATCCTGGTTCAGCACTTCGTATTGATTCTCGGAATGCTCGGCGGGGCGATTGCCGCACGGGAGAATCGGCTGTTGTCGATGTCGGCGTTGCCAGCGGTTTTGCAAGGCCGGGCGAAACAGATTTCACTGTGGGTTGGGTTGAGCGTGGCGGCTGCGATCACCTTGTTCCTGCTACAGGGAAGCCTGAGTTTTGTTTCGCAGGAGAAATCGTTCGGGGATGTGTTGGTGGGCAAGCTTCCGACCTGGGTGATGGAGGCGTTCATTCCCTTGGGCTTTGCGTTGGTGGCCGTGCGGATCTGGTATCACACGGCTCAAACATGGCAGTGGCGATTGGCGGCATTGGTGCCGATTGCCTTGTTGTTCTGGTTCTGGAGCCGGCCGCCGGGTGAGGTGGAATCACTGGTCTGGTGGGGGCTGGGAATTCTCTTCATCGCCACGATCATGGGTGCTCCGGTCTTCGTGACCTTGGGCGGTGCGGCCGCGATTCTGTTCTGGGGCGAGAACGGCGGGGCGATGACGGAGGAAGGGATTTCAACGATCGCATCGCTTTCACTCGATCATTACAGCCTGAACACGAATCCCACTCTGCCGACGGTGCCCTTGTTTACCTTGGCGGGTTACTTCCTCGCGGAAGGCGGGGCATCGAAGCGACTTGTGCGCGTCTTTCAATCGCTCATCGGTTGGCTGCGCGGCGGTTCGGCGATCATGACCTGTTTCGTGTGTGCGTTCTTCACCACATTCACCGGTGCTTCCGGAGTGACGATTCTTGCGCTGGGCGGATTGCTTTTGCCGGTTTTGTTGTCGTCGAAGTTCTCGGAACGGCATGCGTTGGGATACGTGACCAGTGCGGGCGCGCTGGGTTCGTTGTTCCCGCCTTGCCTGACATTGATCCTCTACTCCATCCGCGCGGAGAACGTGACCATTCAGGAGATCTTCCTTGGAGGTTTGATTCCGGGATTGATCCTCGTGGGCGCAATGGCCGCGCTCGGTATCTATCTGGCAAAGGCGGATCACAGTCAGACGACCCCGTTCGATGGTAATGAAGCGCGCGCGGCGATTTGGGAAGCCAAGTGGGAGTTGCTGTTGCCAGTCGTTGCTCTGGGCGGTTTGTTCGGCGGCTTTGCCACGCCGGTCGAGACAGCGGCCATGACGGCGTTCTATGCGTTCGTCATTGAGACCTTTGTTTACCGCGATCTCAAACTGAAGTCGGACGTGCCGCGAGTGATGACCGAATGCGGCCTGGTGGTGGGCGGTGTGTTGTTGATCCTCGGAGTGGCGCTTGGGTTCACGAATTATCTCGTGGACGTGCAGGTGGCGGACAAGGCACTTGGCTGGGCGCAGGAAAACCTGAACAACAAGTATGCCTTCCTGCTGGCGTTAAATGGATTCCTGATCGTGGTCGGCTGCATCATGGACGTCTATTCCGCGATCATCATCGTGGTGCCACTGCTCGTGCCGATGGGTGAGGCCTTTGGGATTCATCCGGTGCATCTGGGCGTCATCTTCCTGGCAAACTTGGAGCTCGGCTACCTCACCCCGCCAGTGGGTATGAACCTGTTCCTGGCTTCGTATAGGTTCGGAAAACCCCTGACCGAGGTTTATCGGTCCGTCCTTCCGATGCTCGCGATCCGAATTCTTGGCGTGTTGTTGATCACCTATATCCCGTTCCTGTCCACGAGCCTGCCCGACAAGTTCGCGCCCAAACCGATTGCGGAGGAAACCGATGGGATGCCAGAGCTGGATCTCGACCTCGGCCTGGATATGGATTTGGACATGAACCTCGACGATCCGGAAATGGAGCTGGATTTGGACATCGAGATCGACTTGGAAAAAGACCTGAAATTGCCGAAGGAGTGAGTGCAGGCCGGAGTGCCAAACTCCCATCATGTGTCTGTCGTCTCCCAAATCGGTAGATCAGGGTATCTTTCCGAACGCACTGAATTCATTGGCTTATTAGCCGTCCAAATGTGCGAATACAGACTTTGTGAAACTTTTCACAAAATCCTTGCGGGCTGTCGACCTCGTGCTAGTGTCCCGCCCGCTCGAATACGGAAACAGTCAGAAAACTAAGAGAGAGCATATGAAAAATTGGTTGATTGCAGTTGCCGTCATGGCCGCTGTTGCAAGTCCGCTGAAGGCCGGTGACGTCACCGGAAAAGTTTCACTGGAGGGTGACCGACCCGCCGAATTGAACCTGCCGCTCGATCCAAGCTGTGGCGCGGCATTCAAGAAGTTCAATCCTGGCAAGAAACCCAAGACGCGGTTTTACGTCTCAGAAAAGGGCGGATTGGGCGACGTGCTCGTGGTGATTAACGGCATCAAGGGTGGCAAGGCTCCGACCAAGCCGCACGTCATCGACCAGCGCGGTTGCGAATATCTCCCGTATGTATCTGCCGCACAGCTCGGCCAGGTCATTCACGTGCTGAATTCGGATCCGGCATTGCACAACGTGCACACTCAGCCACGAGAGGCCGGCAATGCGGAGAAGAATCTGGCCCAGCTACCGAACGGACCGGCGATCAAATTCGACTACCAGAAGGCCGAGCGTTTCCTCAAATTCAAGTGTGACGTGCATCCTTGGATGTATGCCTACGTGAGCTTGGTTCCTCATCAATATTTCGCGATCACAAAGGCCGACGGTTCGTTCAGCGTCAAGGATGTGCCTCCCGGCGAATACGAGATCGAAGCCGTGCATCGCAAGGTCCACACCGGCGCCAATTACAAGGGCGTGAAGCAGAAGGTCAAAGTGTCCGCGGCCGGTGGCAAGGCCGATTTTACGATCAAGCTTCAGTAATCGATTGAACGAATGGACGTCTTTGAAGCCGCTGTGGTTGAGCCGCAGCGGCTTCTTTTTCCCCGGAACCGAATTGATTGAAAATGGCTGATGCTCCCAACAACAAGGCTTTGCACCGGTTTGCGGTGCTGACGGCGTTGACGACGCTGGCCTTGATTGGTCTCGGGGGAATGGTCACCAGCAAGGGAGTGGGCATGGCCGTGCCGGATTGGCCGACGACCTACGGGCAGAACATGTTCCTGTTTCCGGTCGGGCAGTGGGTCGGAGGCATTCTCTACGAACACAGCCATCGATTGCTGGGTTCGCTGGTGGGATTACTGACGGCGATCATGGCTTGCTGGTTCTGGGGCCGGCATGCGCGCGGTTATGCGAAGTGGTTGGGCTTTGGCTGGGTGACGCTTGGATTGGGCTTGATCGGTGTTCGCACGCAAGGTGCGTTTGTGGCCTTGGCCAGCGTGTCGTTGCTGGTGGTGATTTTCTGTGCGTTTAAGCTTCGGATGGCAAAGGAGCCGATCATGTGGTGGGCGATGCTCGCCTACTCACTGGTGCTCATCCAAGGCACGCTCGGCGGGCTTCGCGTCACGCAGATGAAGGACGAGATCGGAATCATTCACGGGACCATCGCGCAATTGTTTTTTCTGCTGATTTGCGTGCTGGCATTGGTTACGAGCCGATTCTGGAAGCGTGTTTCGGAGCAGGACTCAGTCGAGGTGGGAGGTCTGCGAAAGTTGTTCCTCGGAGTGAGCCTCGTCATCCTCCTACAGTTGGTATTGGGTGCGAGTATGCGGCATCAACATGCCGGCTTGGCCGTTCCGGACTTCCCGCTGGCGTATGGGAAGGTGTGGCCAAAGACGGATGCGAAATTCATCGCTAAGATCAATCGTGAGCGCATGGATCCCCGTGAGTTCAATGAAATCACGGCCGGTGACATCCATCTCCACATGACCCATCGGCTGGTCGCGTGTAGCATTCTGGGGCTGGTCATCTGGTGTTGCATAGCGGCGCGAAAGGAGTCCAAATCCCCATTATTGGTGAAAGGCGCAGATCTCTGGCTGGGATTGATCTGTGTTCAGGCGATTCTTGGAGCCAGTACGATATGGAGCAATAAATCGGCAGAAATCGCCACTTTGCACGTTGCGACGGGCGCAATTTGTCTGGTTTGGGGCGGATTGTTGACGATTTTGGCGTTTCGTGTTTCAAGAGTGGTCCGCTCCGATCAGCCCCCGGGTGTTGTGGTGAACCCTGAGGACCGAACGAACGGAGTGGATCCACTTCTGGTGTCCGTTCCCACATTTTAGTTTGAGAGATGAAAGCAAGTGCAGAAGCCATTTGTGAATCCTCCGCGGTTGATCGCGGTTGGGCGGTCGTGCTTGCGGATCTTTTCAAGGCGCGGCTGACCAGCTTGGTGCTTCTGACCACCTTGGTCGGTTACTACTGTGGCCGTCAGGGCAAAGCTTTGGATGCGATGTTGCTGCTCCACACACTCGGTGGCACTGGACTGCTGGCCTGTGGTGCTTCGGCGCTGAACCAGTATTTGGAACGCGAGTGGGACTCCCTTATGAAGCGCACAGCCTCCCGTCCACTGCCTGCGGGCGAGATGCAGCCGCTGACGGTGTTGTTCCTTGGCGCCTGCGTGTCAGTGATCGGCATGTTCTGGCTGGCCGTGAAGGTGAATCTGATCACCAGTTTTCTTGGCGGGCTGACGCTGGCTTCGTATGTCTTCATCTACACGCCGCTGAAACGGTGCACGCCACTGAACACGTTGATTGGCGCGATCCCTGGGGCGTTGCCTCCTTTGATGGGCTGGTCCGCGGCTTATGGCGAAGTGACAATTGCCGGCTGGAGTCTTTTTGGGATCCTGATGTTCTGGCAATTGCCGCACTTTTTGGCCATCGCGTGGATGTATCGGGACGAATACGAGCAGGCGGGCTATCGGATGCTGCCAGTGGTGGATCCGACCGGCGATCAGACCAGCAGGCAGGCGGTGAGTCACTGCTTCGGGCTGATCCCAATGACGCTGGCTCCATTCGTTTTCCGGGTGGCCGGCGAGGTTTACCTTTTCGGCGCGCTGATCCTTGGAATGTTTTTCCTCTGGTGTGCGATCCAGTTCGCCCGCCAATTGACGCGGGAGAGCGCCAGACGGCTGTTTTTCGCGTCCATCATGTATTTGCCGCTGCTCTTGGGACTGCTTGTTTTGGACCGGAACTGACAAAATCACTAAATTCTACAGTATCATTGACACTGAGATTAAGAATCGATTGAATCCAGCGCCCGTCATTTGCGGGTGTTGTGAGTGAGATAAGAGAGACTGAAAATGCAGGCGACGACCACTGAGAAAACCGAGCATACCGAGCATCACGATCATCATCATCACGATATCGGATTCCTGCGGAGTTACGTCTTTTCCACCGACCACAAGATCATCGGAATCCAGTATGGGGTCACTGCGCTGGCCTTCCTGCTGTTCGGGTTCTTCCTGGTCCTTTTGATGCGCTTCCAAATTGGCTACCCGGGCGAAACGATCCCAGTGGTGGGTGGTCTTCTTGAAAAGCTGCTGGGCGATGTTGCCGCCGAGGGCAAGATGCAGCCAGACCTGTATAATGCCTTCGGTGCGATGCACGGGACGATCATGGTGTTCTTGGGAGTCGTGCCCCTGGCTTTTGCCGCTTTCGGAAACTACGTGGTGCCACTGCAGATCGGCGCGATCGACATGGCGTTCCCGCGCATCAACATGGTCAGCTACCAATGCTACGCAGCGGGTGGTGTGATCATGTTTGTCAGCTTCTTCATCCCGGGTGGTGCGGCTCAGGCGGGTTGGACGTCCTACTCTCCACTAGCGACGGTGATTCCAACGAACGGCCAGACCTTCTGGATTCTGGGCATGGTGATGTTGATTACCTCGTCTCTACTGGGTTCGGTGAACTTCATTGCGACGATCATACAGCTTCGTGCGCCGGGCATGACCTGGATGCGAATGCCATTCTTTGTTTGGACGCAGTTCATCACCGGCTTCATCCTCCTCCTCGCCTTCCCCCCGCTGGAAGCCGCCAGTGTCATGCAGTTGATGGATCGCCTCTTTGACACCAGCTTCTATCTTCCATCCGGATTGGTCCTGAGCGGACAGCCGGTGACGCAGATCAGTGGTGGAGGCAGTCCGCTTCTCTGGCAGCACTTATTCTGGTTCCTTGGGCATCCCGAGGTGTACGTCCTGATCCTGCCGGCAATGGGTGTGGTTGCCGAGGTTCTTGCGTGCAACGCGCGCCGTCCGCTGTGGGGTTATCGTTCGCTCGTTTACTCGGTTCTCGCCGTCGGTTTCATCTCCTTCATCGTCTGGGCGCATCACATGTATGTGACCGGCATGGGCACGAAGATCTCCACCTTCTTCCAGACCACAACGATGATCATATCGATTCCGTCGGTCATTATTCTGACCTGTCTGTTTATATCGCTGTGGGGTGGTTCGATCCGTTTCAACACTCCCATGTGCTTTGCCTTGGCGTTCCTGCCGATGTTTGGCATTGGCGGTCTGACGGGACTCCCGCTGGGCTTCAACTTTGCTGACCTGTTGTTGCACGACAGTTACTACGTGATCGCTCACTTCCACTACGTTGTCGCACCGGGCACGATCTTCGGGCTCCTTGCCGGCGTGTATTTCTGGTACCCGAAAATGACGGGACGCCTGATGAATGAAGCTCTGGGGCAGGTGCATTTTTGGGCTTCGCTGATCTTCATGAACCTGATCTTCATGCCAATGTTCGCCCAGGGTATGGCGGGAATGAGCCGGCGCATGTCCGACGGTGGCGCGGTTTACGCGGCCCAGGCAGAGGGCATGGTGAATGAAGGTGTTATCGGTGCGCTGAGTGCCTCGGTCATTGAGTGGAACAAATCGATCACCTTTGCCGCCTGCGGCCTGATGATCGCGCAGATTCCGTTCATCATTAACTTTTTCTGGAGCATGAACAACGGCCGCAAGGCCACCGATAATCCCTGGAACGCCACGACGCTGGATTGGCAGACGCCGACTCCGCCACCGCATGGCAACTTCGACAAGCCGATTGCCGCTTATCGCGGCCCTTACGAATACAGCCAGGAAGGTCACCCGACCGACTTCACCCCGCAGAATCAGCCTGATCCGGTGAAGAGCTGAGATTCGCGGCCGAATTCAACTGACACTGATTGAGACTCGATGGAAATCCCTTATACAACTCAGCCTCGCGAAGATACCGGCTTGTATAATGCCAAGCTGGGCATCTGGCTGTTCCTTGCCTCCGAAGTGATGCTCTTTGGCGCGCTCTTCTCCTCCTATATCCTGCTGCGTGTTGGAGCTGCAGAAGGGGCCTGGCCGCACGGCCTGATGAACATTCCGATCGGTACCTTCAATACAGTTGTGCTGATCACCTCGTCAGTGACCGTCGTGTTGAGTTGGGCGGCCCTGAAGCTGGGGAACTTCAAGAGGTATCAAAAGATTCAGGCTGTCACGGTTATTTGCGCCCTGGGGTTTCTTGGGATCAAGACGACTGAATACAACGAGAAGTTTCACCACTACGAAATCTGGTTCAACGAACCGATGACGGTCGCCGAGCATCCGAACCTGATGAACCAGTCGTTCGTTGAAGAGACCACGATCAACAAGGAACTGATTGGCACGGTGCCCTCATTGATTGGCCACTTGAACTACATCGACAAGGACGGCGAGAAGCATCACGCCGGGATCGCCTGGACACTGGCGACGCTCAAGGAGAAGGAGATCGAGGAAATTGAGTTTGAACTCGACACCTTCCACTACCGGATCCCTGCTCGGATCCAGGCCCAGATCAAGAAGTCTGGCAAGTATGACAAGGGAGAGCACGAGACCATCCGGGTGCAGGTTTCCGACTTGCGTCGGATGTCCGCTTTTGTTCCTGCGCACAGCACGTTTTTTGCAATTTACTTTACGATGACCGCTCTGCATGCGCTTCACGTGTTGGCCGGCGCAATCGTCATTGCTTATATCCTCTGGCGAAACAACAAACTCTGGAAGCGGGACCCAGAACGTTATACCAATCGTGTCGAGGTATCCGGCTTGTTCTGGCACTTCGTTGACCTCGTCTGGATTTTCCTGTTCCCCATTCTTTACCTCCTTTAATCGACCATGAGCGACGACCATTCATCACCCGAGTACATCGAGGCCGCCAAGAAGAAGTATTGGAAAGTCTTCTGGGTCCTGATGTTCGGCACCTTCATAACGGTGGCGATGTATTTCGTTTACTTCGAGAAGATGTGGCAGACGGTTACGGTGGCGCTGTTGATCGCAACGGCCAAGGCCACCTGCGTGGCCGCGATTTTCATGCATCTTTGGGGCGAGAAGAAGCTCGTCTACCAGATATTATACGCAACGGTGTTTTTCTTCATCGGCCTGATGTGGCTGACCTTATGGGCGATGAATGACGCTCCATTTATGACCGAGTGGGTCCGGTAATGTCATTGAAGGCCATTCATATTGTTCTGATCATCTCGTCCATTCTCCTGGCGTTTGGATTCGGGGCGTTTGAATTGCACCGCTACCAGTCGGGCCGCGAGATGGTGGACTTGGTATTGGGCGCGGGTTCGTCCGTGGCCGGTCTGGCGCTTTTGATCTACGGCTTCTTTTTCCTCAAGAAAACCAGACACATCAGTTATCTATGAAGATCCGACTCTTACTGGTATTAGTTTTTGTGATGTTCCTGGCGTTTACGCCGGATGCAGAGGCCTGTGTTGCATGTTTTGGGCAGAACGACGGCAAAATGGCCCAAGGCATGAATGCCGGCATTTTCTCCCTCCTGGCGGTCATCACCAGCGTGCTGATCACCTTCATGGTATTCATGGTTTTTATAGTGCGTCGCAACGCAAAATACTCGCATGTGATGCTCGAGGAAGCTGAGCGCATCCGCCTCCAGAGCGAGGCGACTGTATAGGTATTTATACGATGGAAGAACAATCTACATTCTGGCAGTGGCAGAAGGATATCCTGTCCATGCCCCCGCTTGGGTCGCGACACGGAGACGACGTCGATGTTTTCATCATCTACGTCCACTGGCTCATGCTGTTCCTGTTCGTCCTCTGGACGGCCTATTTCTTCTACGTGCTGTTTCGCTACAACAGCCGCTCCAATCCCAAGGCCGATCCGGTGGGTGTGCGGAGTCATTACTCGACCTACCTGGAAATCGGCGTTGCCGTGGTGGAAGCCATTCTTCTGTTGGCAATCGCGATTCCGATGTGGGCCAAGACGGTGGATGATTTTCCGAAGGATGAAGACTCGACTGTAATGCGGCTCGCAGCCGAACAGTTTACCTGGGGATCCCGTTACACCGGAAAGAACGGGCTGTTCGCCAAACAGGATATTCGGCTCGCGACTCCTGAAAACCTTCTGGGCTACGAGGCAAACGATCCAAACGGAGACGCGAGCGATGACGTGACGCCTCCGCCCAAGGATGTTCGCGTCCCGTTGATTGCGTTGAAGGATGAGAACGGTGAGCCGCTGAAACACCCCGATGGCAAGCAGGCCTACAAGCCGGTGATCATACATCTGACCTCCAAGGATGTGATTCACAGCCTGAAGGTGAACACGCTACGCATTTGCCAGGACGCGATGCCCGGCATGACCATTCCGATCCACTTTGAACCAACTGTTACGGGCAGGTATCTGATCACCTGTGCTCAGCTCTGTGGAAATGGTCATGCCTCCATGAACGCCTGGTTCAGCGTGGTGACCGAAGAGGAATTTGACGAATGGCAGGCGGAATACGCACCCGCCAAGCCGGGTGCTGCGCCGATTTCGTTCGAATAGACTATCAGACGATTTCGTGAGGAAAGGTGCGTGTTCGCGCACCCTTTTTTCTATGAGATGAACAAGTCCTATCGGCCAATTGAGTTTCTGATCTGGAGCGGTTTGGTGCTCGTGATAATGGCGATCACCCTGGCCTATGTTCGCGAGCGGGTGCTCGCGCCGGCCAAGCCGAGGCAGGTGGCTGCGCAGAACCTGGGGCGTGATGCCGATCGCTTGCCGGTGATCAACCAGGTGACGACGGTTGGCCTGACCAACCAGTTCGGGCAGGAGGTCACTGTGGAAGACCTGGCCGGGAAAGTGTGGCTGGTCGATATCATTTTCACGCGCTGCCCGGGCCCCTGTGCGGTTATGACCCGTCGAATGCGTGAGATTGTCGAGGTGGTGCAGGCGGACTTGCCGATAGGGTTCATTTCGATAACAACGGACACGAACGATACGCCGGCCGTTCTGCGTCAATATGCCGATACGATGGGTGCAGACACGAACCGCTGGACGTTTCTCACGGGCGAGTGGCCGCAGATCCGTCATGTTGCCACGGATCAACTCAAGCTCGTTTCCCGAGCGAAACCGGAGGACACGCGGGATTCCGAGAATGATTTGTTCATTCACTCCACCACCTTCGCCCTGATCGACAAACAAGCCAGATTGCGGGGTGTGGTGGAAACGATTGCCTCTCCCAGCTCCGAAGACGAAGTGCAGACCTTCGTCGATCCCTGGGAAACGGACTACAAACCGCGAATTCTACGCCGTCTGCAGCAATTGATTTTGGAACAATGACTATTCAGGACCTGCCCGCCATCAACGCCTCGCTCAACGGCACCGCCACAGTGCTGCTCCTGCTGGGATTCTATTTCATCAAGCAGGGCAACAAGGAAGCCCACAAAAAGTGCATGGTGGCCGCGTTGATCACCTCGATCGTCTTTCTGGCGTGTTATCTGACCTACCATTTCAACACCACGGTGGTCACTCATTTCCGCGAGCCGCAGTGGTTCAGGCCGATTTACCTGACGATTCTGCTCACGCACACGGTCCTGGCCGTGGTGATCGTCCCAATGGTCATCACGACCTTTGTGCACGCTTCCAAGGGCAATTTCGAGAAGCACAGGCGCATTGCACGCTGGACCTGGCCGCTGTGGATTTACGTCTCGTTCACGGGCGTTTTGATCTACTTGCTGCTCTACCAGATCTTCGATCAAAGGGCGATTTCCAGAGGCTGAAATTCTCCAAAGTTTTTTTGAACGAAAAAAAAAATAATTGTCCAAGCGGTCTGAACCGTTGACGGAACGGCGCTCTTATGCTGTCCATATGCGCTCTCAATTTTAGCAGGCAATGATTAAGGTCGAAAATCTGGTCAAAAAATTCGGGCCGAAAACCGCGGTGGACGATGTGTCGTTCACGGTGGAACCCGGCGAGATTCTAGGGTTTCTCGGGCCGAACGGTGCGGGAAAATCCACCACCATGCGAATGGTAACCGGTTTCATTCCCCCCACCGCCGGCACGGTCTCCGTGGGTGGGCATGACATCCTGGACAATCCGGTGGAAGCCAAGAAGGCCATGGGCTATCTGCCGGAAAGCGCCCCGAGCTATCCGGACATGACGGTGCTGGGCTTCCTGCGCTTTGCTGCGGAGATCCGCGGACTGGCGGGAGCGGAAAAGAACAAGGCCATCGACCGTGTCGTTGAGCTTTGCTTCCTCGAGAACGTGATTCACCAGAGTGTGGATACGCTTTCCAAGGGTTATCGTCACCGCACTTGTTTCGCGCAGTCGATCGTGCATGATCCGGACATCTTGGTGATGGACGAACCGACCGATGGTCTGGATCCGAACCAGAAGCGCGAGATTCGCCAGCTCATTCGCCGCATGGGTGAAAAGAAGGCGATCATCTTCTCCACTCACATCCTGGAGGAAGTTGAGGCGGTTTGCTCGCGGGCGATGATCATCGATCGCGGCAAGGTCGTTGCGAACGGCACGCCGTCCGAGCTTTCTTCCAAGTCGGAGTTGGCCGGTTCCGTCACGCTGAAAGTCAGGGGCACGGGAGCGGGGGCCATCCGCAGTTCGCTGGACAAGATCGACCTGGTATCCAAGACCACGACGGTCGAGGAAAAGGACGATGTCGCTTGGGTGCGCGCGTTCCCGAAGGATCAGCCGAAGAACGGCGAAGTCTCCGCTGCAGTGGCCGAAACAGCGGCCAAGGAAAACTGGTCGGTCGTCGAGGTTTACACCGAGCGCGGTCGTTTGGACGAAGTGTTCTGGAATCTCACGATTTCGGAAACCGAGGAGCAACCCAAGTAATTCGAACAAGTCATGGGCAACATCAAAACCATTGCTAAACGCGAACTGAACGCGTATTTCGCCTCACCGGTGGCGTATGTATTTATCGTCATCTTTCTGCTGCTGACCGGTTTCTTCACTTTCATGATCGGCAGGTTCCTGGAGGCCAACGAGGCGTCACTGAACGCCTTCTTCATGTGGCATCCTTGGCTGTATCTCTTCCTGGTTCCCGCAGCAGGCATGAGGCTGTGGTCGGAAGAGCACCGGCAGGGAACGCTTGAGTTATTGATGACCATGCCGATCACGCCTTGGCAGGCCATCGTCGGGAAATTTGCAGCGAGCTGGCTGTTCCTTGGAGTTGCCCTCTGCCTCACCTTTCCGATGTATATCACGGTCAATTATCTGGGTGACCCGGACAATGGCGTGATCATCGGCGGATACATCGGCAGCTTTCTCATGGCGGGTGCCTACCTGGCCGTGACCTGCCTGACTTCGGCACTCACCCGCAACCAAGTGATCGCGTTCATCGTGTCCGTGGTGATTTGCCTGCTGCTGATCCTCGCAGGCTGGCCGCCGGTCACCGAATTTGTGAACGGTATCGTGGACAGCCTCGCGCCCAACGCGACCTGGATAGTGTCGATGGTCTCATCCTTCAGCGTGATGACCCATTTCGAGGACTTCCAACGGGGCGTTGTGGATCCCCGCCACGTCCTGTTCTTCCTCTCAGTCATTGGATTTTCTCTGTTCAGCACCAGCGTGGTGTTGAAGAGCAAACGTTCATAATCAACCCGGAGCACTAAGATGAACTCAAAGAAAGTTGGAAATTTCTTTTTCTCCTTCGGCGGCGTGGTCGCTGCCTTCTTCATCGTCGTGGTGATCAACTCGATCTTCTCGACGGTTCACACCCGCATCGATCTCACCGAGGACAAGGTCTACACGCTGTCTGACGGCACGCGCGAGATTCTCAAGGGACTCGATACCAAGATCACCCTTCGCTTCTACTACACGCAGGATGAAAAGCAGATGCCGGTCTTCCTGAAGAACTACGCCCGCCGGATCGAGGATCTCCTTTACGAATACCGCCAGGTTGCGCCGAAATACATCCAGATCGAGAAACTGGATCCGCAACCGGACACCGATGCCGAAGACTCCGCCAATCTCGACGGGGTTGACGGACAAATGGTTCAGCTTGGCGAGAAGATCTATCTCGGCTTGTCCGTGAGTTCGCTGGATCAGAAATTCGCCATTCCGTTTCTGTCTCCGCAACGCGAACGACTTTTGGAATACGACCTGTCTCGTGCGATCACCCGCGTCGCTTCCCCCGAGAAGCCCGTCGTCGGCGTGATGAGCGCGCTGCCCGTGATGGGAACGGCGCCCAATCCGATGATGATGCGTCAGGGCAACTTCCAACGCACGCCCGAGTGGATGGCAATTACCGAATTGAAGAACGACTTTGAGGTCAAGGAAGTCCAGATGACCGCCGAGACCATCGAGGACGACATCGACGTGCTGATGGTCATTCACCCTCGCGGCATTACGCCGGCAACGGAATTCGCAATCGATCAGTTCTTGCTTCGCGGCGGAAAGCTGGTTGCCTGTGTTGATCCGCTTTCGATCATCGACCGCCAGAACAACGGTGGAAATTCCATGATGGGTGGCGGACCGCAGACCAGTTCCGGACTCGACAAGCTCTTTGCCGCGTGGGGCGTGAAGTTTGACAAGAACAAGGTGATCGCCGATCAGAACTTCCTGACTCCCACCGCGGGTCGCAATGGGCAGCCCGAGAACAACATGACCGTGCTTTCACTGACCAAGAATGCCGTTGCCACCAACGAGGTGGTTACCGCCCAGATTGGTTCCATGCTCCTGCCCTTCTCCGGCAGCTTCAGCGGCACACCCGCGGACGGTCTCGAACAGACCGTGCTCATCAAGAGCAGCGAAGGGTCGCAGCTGGTGGATGGTTTCCTTGCCAGCATGGGACCGCAGGCGATCGCCAACGACTTCAAGCCCGACGGCGAAGTCAAGGCCATCAGTATCCGACTCTCCGGCAAGTTCAAGACCGCCTTCCCGGACGGAAAGCCCGGAGCAGCGACTCCCGAGGGCGAGGAGAAGAAGGCCGACGCGGGTTCACATCTGAAGGAATCGGAGAACGAAAACCACGTAGTGCTTGTTGCCGATGCCGACTTCCTGTTCGACCAGTTCTGCGTTCGCGTTCAGAACTTCTTTGGTCAGCGCATCGTGCAACCCCTCAACGCCAACATCAGCCTGGCGCAGAACGTCATCGAGCAGATGGCCGGCGACGAAAACCTCATCAACGCCCGAAGCCGCGCGATCAAGAATCGCCCCTTCAGCCTGATCGCCAAGATGCGTACGGAAGCTGAAGATCGCTACCGCAGCAAGATCAAGGAATTGGAAACGGACCTGCAGGAAACGCAGCGCAAGCTCAACGAACTGCAACGTGCGAAGGAGGACCAGAACCAGAAGTTTATCCTCTCGCCTGAGCAGAAGGCCGAGCTGGCGAAGTTCCGCACCACGCAGGCCGAGACAAATAAGAAACTGAAGAATCTCCGCAAGGACCTGCGCCGCGACATCGACCACCTTCAGAACAAGGTCAAGTGGAGCAACATTTTGGTCATGCCGACCGGTATCGTCATCTTCGGCCTGATCATGGGAGTGATTAAACGTCAACGAACAGCAGCACGATGAACAGCAAGCAATTCGGCAAGATCCTCATTATCGTCCTCGTCATTGGCGGGATCGGTTTCTTCCTGAACAAGAACCGCCAGTCCGACTGGAGGGACAGTTCGGCCGGTGCCGGTGACAAGGTACTCGGTGAATTCGATGCCAACGAAGTCGCGTCACTTACCATCAAGACCTCCGAAGGCGAGTTGAACGTGGAGAAGAAAGACGATCGCTGGACGGTGAAGGAACGCGAGGGATACCCCGCGAAGTTCAGCAGCGTCTTTGATTTTCTGCGCAAGGTCGAGGAACTCAAAATCGTTCAGAAGGAACAGATAGGTGAATCCCAGTTCGCACGGATGGAAGTGAACGAGCCCGGCGCTGACGCGGGAGCCGGCACGCTGGTCGATCTCAAGAGCGCTTCCGGCGAATCTCTGAAGACGATGATCCTCGGCAAGGAACAGATGAAAAAGGGCGATGCCAATTCTCCCTTCGGTGCGAATGACATGGCCGTCGGCCGCTGGGTCCTGAATCCCGACGACAAGGAAAACATCCTCCTCGTATCCGAGACCTTCAGCAGTGCCGACACCGCGGCGAAGGACTGGGTGAACAAGGACTTCTTCGGCGTCTCCAAGCTCAAGACCATCGACGTTGTCTCGAGCAGCAATGAGTTTACCTGGAACGTTGTCCGCGAAGCCGAAGGGGGCGACTGGAAGCTTCAAGGCAAGACTCCCGCCGGCAAGGAAATCGATTCCAGCAAGATCTCATCCATCGGCAACCCGCTTGGTTCGCCTTCTTTCCAGGACGTGATCGTCGGCAAGAAAGCTGAGGACACCGGCTTGGACAAGCCTACCAAGATCACTCTCACCACATTTGAAGGATTCAAATACGACGTGAAAGTCGGCAAGCAGACCGAAGACAACGACTACTACTTCCAGGTCAACGTCTCCGCGAACATTGATAAGAAACGCACGCCCGGGAAGGACGAGAAAGAAGAGGACAAGGCGAAGCTCGACCAGGAATTTGCCGACTCGGTGAAGAAGCTCGAAGAGAAACTCGCCAAGGAGCAGGTCTTCAATAAATGGACCTACCTCGTTTCCAAGTGGACCGTCGATTCCTTCTTCAAACAGCGCAGCGACTTCTTCAAGGACCAGGAAGCGAAGAAAGACGATGCCTCAGTGAGCATCCCCAATACGCCGACTCCGTTGTTGCCACCGTCAATTACTCCTCCGCCTCCCGTTCCAACCGGCAACAATGCAAAGGCAACCCCGGCAACGAAGGGAACGGAAACCAAGGCTGACACCAAGCCAGCGGTGACAAAGACGCCCCCGGCTCCGAAATCCACTCCCAAGCCTTCCGCCACCAAGGCACCTGCGCCGAAGAAGCCTGCTGCAAAGAAGCCGGCGCCCAAAAAACCGGCCACCAAGCAAGGGTCCGCCAAAGCCGCTCCTAAGAAACCGGAAGCGAAGAAGGAAACTACCAAGCCTGCTGCGAAGAAACCTGAGTCCAAGCCCAAGGCGGCTCCGAAGAAGCCGGCTGAGAACTGAGCCTCGGCAAACAGACACGAACTTCAAAGCCCGGCGAGTGCCGGGCTTTTTTGTGGTAGGAACTGTGTAGGCGTGTATTCCAAAAAATGTGGGTATTCGACTCCGGCATCCACGCAGATTTTTCCCTTCGAACTGTTCTGAGGTTCCGAAGAGCCCATCGCAGCAAGGAAAGACCGAGCGTCACAGGCACCCCGTGTTGCTGTTCGCAGGGACTACGGATTCAACGTGCTCGCATACTTCGCACTCAGCCAACGAAGCGCATCATATTCCCCATACAGCTTGATCCGGTCGAAGAACCCAGCCACATCAAAACTCGGCACCTGGCCGATGACTCCGGTGATCTTGGCTGTGTTCTTGATGTTATTCATTTCCTCGTCCAATAGCCCGAGTGCCTCGCGTGGAGTCTGTTCCAGATAGTCATAGCCTTGATCGGGTTCAAGCCCATGTAGGACCTCGCGCTCGATGGCGATGCCGACCACATTGTTCAGCAGAAACTTCCCTCCGATCTCAGAACTCAACCGTTGTCCAAGACCGAGGCCGGCCTGGACCAGCTCGGCGTGGGCCGCTGTGTCGCCGTTCTCGAGTGCTTGCTTCTGAAGGCCGGAGAGCTGGTGGCCGAACCGGCGCAGGTCCTTGAGATACGGGAGCTTCTGCTGGATGGCTGCGCTGACCTTCGACTCGGTCGGGTCGCGGCCGGAATTCAGGTAGAGTTCCTCGGCGCTTTGGATATCGCTGCGGGCGTAATCCTCGAAGTTGCGTTTGCCTTCAGCTGCCAGCATGTCGGCGATGGCAGCTTTGCTGTCGCCTCGCCGCAGGTGCTCGGCCGCAGAGAGATAATCGGCGAGCGAGTTTTCGGGATCGGAAGCCTTGAATTTCTCCAGCCATTCGCGTTGCCGCTCGGGATCGACCTTCTGCGTGATCATCGCGAACTGCACGCGTGGGTCGTCGGGGTGGAGAAGAGCGGCATTGGACAACCATGCCTTGTCGCCACTTGCCTGAAACGCGGCGAGCATGCTCTCGGCGCTGTTCTGGTTCGACTCGACGTGCGCCTTCAGTTGTTCGGGCGTCGGCTGCTTGGGAGAGATCTCACCGGAGAAAAGTCCTTCGACCAGCTTCGCGAGGGTCACGGCGTCTTTCTTCTTCTCGCTGCTTTCTGCGTTCACCGGTGCCTGAGCAGTTCCCGGTTTGCTGTGAACCTTGGAAGAAGCTGGATCAGGTGAAGCAGCCGCGGCAGGGGGAGCAGGCGAAGGATCTGTCCCCGCATTGGAAGCTTCGGGCGCATCCGACGTTCGCTTGCCTGCCAGGCGCACCATAACGATCAACACCAGCAACGCTGCAGAAACAATGACGATGAGTCGGGGCTTCACGATGAGGGATCATAGACAAAGACCACAGGTGGCAAAAGAAATGAACGTGGCGTTACAAAATCGGGAGACCTGTTCACAGCGCGGGCGAACCGTTCAGCTTTCTCACCCTTCAACCAGTCCGCCTCTCAATGGTTGACCTATCGCACGCCTGCCCCAAATGATCCGCGCATGAGTTCGGACATTTTCCAAGGATGCATTCCCGCCTTGATGACGCCCTGTGACGAGAAGGGCGCCCCCGATCATCAGGCTCTCGTCGCCACCGCGAAGGACCTGATTGCGGCCGGGATGCGCGGAGTAGTGTATTGCGGTTCGATGGGGGACTGGCCTCTGTTGACGGACCAGCAACGGCAGGCCGGAGTTCAAGCATTGGTGGAGGCCGGAGTGCCAGTGGTGGTCGGAACTGGCGCACAGAATCCCTCGATTGCCGCTTCACATGCAGCACAGGCCCGAGAGGTCGGAGCGGCCGGGTTGATGGTGATCCCACGAGTCCTTTCGCGTGGCACTTCACCCGCGGCGCAACGCAATCACTTCGCGGGGATTCTCAAGGCCGGAGGAGATCTTCCCGCCGTCATTTACAATAGCCCCTACTATGGCTTCGAGACCAAGGCGGAGCTGTTCTTCGATCTCAATCGTGAGTTCCCGAGCCTGGTCGGCTTCAAGGAATTCGGTGGCGCGGAATCGCTGAGTTACGCGGCCGAACACATCACCAATCGCGATCCGGGTTTGACCTTGATGGTCGGAGTGGACACGCAGGTGTTTCACGGCTTTGTTCATTGTGGCGCCAAGGGTGCGATTACGGGCGTGGGCAATGCCTTGCCGAAGGAAGTCCTGCGCATGATCAATCTCTGTGAACGCGCGGCTGCCGGTGATGCCAAGGCCCGTCGCTGGGCGCAGGAACTGGAGGAAGCAATGCTCGTCCTGTCTACGTTTGATGAAGGACCCGATCTTGTTCTGTACTACAAGCACATGATGGTGCTGGAGGGGAACACAGCCTACGCCCACCAGATCAATCCAGACGATGCGCTAAGCGACAGCCAGCGCGCCTATTGCGACCAGCAATTGAAGTTGTTCAAGGCCTGGTGGAAGAACTGGGACGGGCAAGTCGGTTAGTATGAACCAACGTAGCAGCGAGCGTGAGCGAGCAGAACACCATAGACCAAAGCTGCTCGTTTACATTCGCTGCTGCGGTATTGGGACTAACGCACTGCCAATCGGCTGATCTCGCGAATGCTGAGAGCACGGTCGAAGATCGCAGCTTCGTCCAGACGCCCTTCCCAATTGTCAACACGATCTGAACGTCCGCCGACGAAGACAGATTCGAATCCGGCCGGAAACGAACCGTCTGTATCAAGTTCCAATTCAGGCTTGTTCTCTCCGTTGAGGAACACACGCAATGTCTTTCCATCGCGAACCAGGACAACGTGAGTCCAGGTCCAACGTTTAATAGTCGAGTTCCCCTTCGCGGCCTTTCCGCTGCCATGTCGCAGCACAAGCTTTCCGTCGCCACCCAGCCCTAGGTGATCGCCAAAGGGCCCCAGCGCATGATCGCGATCGCGGGAGAACATCCAACCGGCGATGTCGCGGAGGCCATCGGGCATTCCGTTCCAGAACCACAGGGAAACCGAGTAATCGTTCTTCAGTCCCGACAGCTGTGCGCGCATACGACCGCCACAGAAGTGCGCCGCGCGATTCAACTCCCCGGCTTTGTTGAAGGCCTTGGACCGGGCGCCTTCCAGGTGAAACACCACGCCGTCTTCAAACATCCCGGTGCGATCGTTGCCTGAGCGATCATGCGCGAGTGGACCGGAGAATTCGTCGAGACGCCAATAAGCCGCGGGGTTCGCGGCCAGCAAAGCCTTCGCAGCCGAACCCGTCGCAGGTGAGTGCGGACGTCGCAATTTCCCCGCAACCTTCTCCAGCATCTGCAGATCGGCTTCGACGATCTTGGGTTCGGCCTGAACCTCAAGACCAGCGGATCGCGCGGCCCAAGTGTTGTATCCGCCAAGCACGTGCTGTTCGGGCGGGGGAATGTAACCGTCACCGCCATTGGCCAGTTCGATCACCATCGTGTTTTTCAGGGGACTCATGGCCTTCAGCTTGAGTGCTGTCAGCGCATACGTTTCGTTCGGTGTGGTGGTGATGCCGATGTCTCCGATGCGAATCGCCTGCAGCACGATCTCCGTGTTCTGCCGCTTGTGAAGAATCGTTTGCTCCATCGCATAGACCTCCGTGCTGGTCTTCGGATCGCGATCGCCCGTTTCCTTGACGATGCGCTCTGACCATTCAAGCAACTGCGTGTCAGGTGTTCGGTAGTTCAGCCGCATGCGCGTTTCCTCCATGGCCAGATCGGCGTCCTCGGTATGCTTGATCTTCGCATAACCCTGCACGGCCCGATCGGCGAGTTGCTCGGCGTAAGAGTCCACCGTGAAGTCTTTGTCTTTCGGAACCGGATTCTTCGCCCAATTCTGCACGCCATAATCGCGGCGCCAGATGTCCCCGCTGCAACCGTGAGACATCATGGCCACGAATTCGGAATCCGGGGCCAGACGTTGCTTCACGTTGCTGGCCCAGCGCCCGAAGTAGTCCGCGCTCAGGGGACGAACCCCGGAGAAATAGTGCATGGAGAAATTCGCCAGCAATGCCAGGGGTTTGCCGTCGCGGGTCTGGATCGAAATCATGTTCAGGTCCGGGTCCTCGGGACCGGATTCACCGGTAACCCTGCTCCAGTCGCGGCCGGAGTGCATGTTTGCGCGGCCGGTGGGATTGCCAAATGGATCCTTCACCAAGTAACGGGGGTGATGAACCCAGCGACGCAGGGCCGTATATTCCGCGGCATTGACGTTGTTCCATCCCACCTTTGCCGGCTGGAGCTTCTTCTGCGCCTTGGCGATGGCCTCGGCAAGCTTCTGAACGAGGTATGGGGTGTATCGCGGATCGGCGCGCGTTCCGAGGCAGCCCAGGGTCGATGGCGCCGAGTGGGTGTGCGTGGCGGAAATGAGCATGTGATCCATGGGAATCCCGGTGCGCTTGCTCGCGAGCTTCTTGGCCTCATCGAGAACGGGTTTGGCCAGCATGCAACTGTCAACCACCACGATCGCGATCTGCGTCTTGCCGTCCGCGATGACAAGTGCGCGGGCGTTGATTGGATCGTTCACTTCCTTCGCCGAACGGCTCATCATGCCACCATTCACGAGCACGGGGAATTCAAGCGGTGAAACATCCAACACAATTGCGCCGGCGCGAAAGTCTGCGGAGGCGAGTTGAAGCGATAGAGCCAGTGAAAGCAGGATCAGTTTTTTCATCGTGGAACAGCAGCTTGATAAGCGAGGACTCGTGTGGGTGAAAGGAAATTGTCGACTTGTTCTTGCACCGTCTTCGCCTCGCTCGTATAGCCCTTGCAGCAATCCGAAAATCACATGCAAAAGAACACACGTCGTACCTTTCTGAAGACGACCGCGGCAGCCGCGGGCGCCTTCGCCCTGCCCTCCTTCTCGATCGGCAAACCCGGTGAGTCCGCGAACAACAAGATCAACTGTGCCGTCGTTGGCGCGGGTGGAATGGGCGGCTATGCCGTGAGCCAATCCTTGCGGGAAAACCTCGTTGCCATTGCGGACGTCGATGACTCGCGCGCGGCCAAGGCCTACAAGCGCTCAAAGGGTGCGAAGGGTTTCAAGGATTTCCGTGTGATGCTCGACAAGCTGGACAAGGAAATCGATTGCGTCCTGATTTCCACACCCGATCACACGCACTTCGCGGCTGCAATGGAGGCGATGCAGCGCGGCAAGCATGTCTTCATCCAGAAACCGCTGGCCCACAACATCTGGCAGGTGCGGACGCTCCGCAAGGCCGCGCACAAGTACGGCGTGCAGACGCAGATGGGCAACCAAGGCCACACCTTCGACGGCATGTATCGCATCAAGGAATGGGTCGATGCCGGCATCGTGGGGGATGTGAAGGAAGTCATCACCTGGACCAACCGTCCCTGTGCGCCGTGGTTTATCGCACCGAAGAAGTTTCCGATTCCTCACGAGGACGCTCCAAAGAACGTCGATTGGAATCTCTGGCAAGGTCCCGTGAAGCACCGTTCCTTCAGCCGCGAGTTTGTGCCGACCAAATGGCGTAGCTGGTGGGATTACGGTTGTGGTGCTTTGGGCGACATCGGTTGCCACACATTTGATGCGCCCTTCTATGTGCTCGGACTCGGCATGCCGAACAAGGTCACCGTTGAGCGCGAAGAGCCGCCTGGCCCCGGATTCATTCCGATGAAATCTGTCGTGACATATCACTTTCCCAAGCGCGGTGACAAACCTGCCGTGAAGATGAAGTGGATTGAGGCCGGCTACGAAGTTCCCAAGCCGAAGCGCTGGGACCAGAGCAAACCGATGCCGAGCAAGGGTGGTATGTACATGGAAGGCTCGAAGAACACGCTTTACCACGAAGGCATGCGTCCGACCCGTCCGGTAATCACGCCCGACGAGCGCATGAAGGAAGTCATGCCCGAGATCAACAAGATCGCCAAAACCGAGAAGCTCGGCCCCGGCCCGATCGAGGAACTCTTCCGCGCCATCAAAGGCGAGATCAAGAAGCCCGGTTCAAATTTTGACTACGCCGTGCCGCTCACTGAAGTCGTGCTGCTCGGCGCCCTCGCCCAGCGCACCGGTGAGACCATCCGTTGGGACGCCAAGAAGATGAAGGTGAAGGGACATCCCGAGTTGCATGAAATGATCAACGAACCCCAGCTCAACGGATTCGAATACGGCAAGGATCTCTGGAAGGCCTAGGCTGAGCGAAGTCTGCATATCGGTCGGGCGCTTGGAGGGACGCATGTCTGATTCCCGTTCCAATCGAGGCCCGCATCCAAAAGACGCGGAACTCTTCGCGCCGAACCAGATTGCGGGTATTCGCTCGGCGCTGCATGACTTTGCCTGGCTGCTGAGCCGCGGTTATGCGTGCAACTCGCCGCTGAAGCTGGTGGGCGACCGTGACCAGTTCCGCGCGCGCCAACGAATTGCACTGAACCGTGCGGCCTGCGGGGATCAGGAGGTGGATCAGGAGGTGGATCAGGAACTCTGGATGATCGATTTGGCAGAGGCTGGCATCTAGCCGGAGCTGCGCCCCCCAAAAAAGATCTGCTTGTCGGCGCGTGTCCCCATCCGGATAAGCGCCGGTTACCAGCGCGGTAGATGCGCTAATAGTTTCCGAATTCCAGTGCGGACTCATTGACGGATTCAAAAAGCACCCCTTACATAGCAGTGTATGTTGGTGTGAATAGTCAGACTGAATCCTGCACGAGATGGATGTACTACCCGACAAGACCCTCAAACAGATACAAAAGCTAAGCAGAGAAGGGGATGCGCTCGCAGAGACGCAGGAATTCCCGGACGCGTTGAAGAAATACTGGGCGGCTTGGGATCTCCTCCCGGAGCCACAAATCGAACATGAGGCCGCAACCTGGCTGCTGACTGCGATTGGTGACTCGAATTTCCGTTCAGGCGAAATTGTGGAGGCGCGCGACCATCTGTCGAACGCCATGCACTGCCCCGGCGCGATCGGTAATCCGTTCATCCATCTTCGGCTCGGCCAATGCCAACTCGATCTTGGTGATGAGAAACGAGCGGTCGACGAATTGACCCGGGCCTACATGGCGGAAGGAGAAAAGATCTTTGAAGGTGAAAACCCGAAGTACCTGACCTTTCTCAAAACCAAAATCGATCAGCCGAGTGCGGTCACAAAGGCTGCGCAGGCGCCCGCCGCAAAAGCGGTCACGAAGGCGGGAGGAATGAATCTCATCGCCAATATTTTTCAGACCACACTCGGCCGGAAATACATCATGGGCGCCACCGGTTTCGCACTGGTGGGATTTATCATCGGGCATCTGGTTGGGAACCTTCAATTCTTCCTCGGGCCGGAGTGGATAAACTCCTACGGCGAGTTCCTCAAGTCCTGGCCGAAGGCGCTGTGGGGTGCCCGGATCTCCTTGCTGGCCTGCATCGCCCTGCACATCTGGGCGGCCTTCGCCCTGGCTGCGGAGAATCGCAAGGCACGTCCGGTCGGCTATGTGAACAAGCGGGCAACCGCGGCGAGCTACGCCTCACAAACGATGATCATGAGCGGCCTGATAGTCTTTGCCTTCATCGTCTATCATCTCTGGCACTTTACTTTCATGTTCAAGTGGGTCAATGCAGCAGGCATCGATTTCCACATGCTGGTGGACGACAGGGGCCGGCATGACATTTACCGCATGCTGATCATCGGTTTCCAGCAACCAATCGTCTCGATCTGGTATGTGGTTGCGATCAGTCTGCTCTGCTGGCACCTGAGCCACGGACTGAGCGCAATGTTTCAATCGCTGGGACTAAAGACGCCGGCATGGTCGGGCCTGCTGGACAATCTCGCCAAGTACGGCGCGTGCTCGATCGCCGTCGGCTACATCTCCATCCCTGTCAGCGTGCTGACCGGCCTGAAGACGTTCATTGAGAAAGGAGCACTGTAAGATGAAGCTCGATTCCAAAATTCCCTCCGGACCACTCGCGGACAAGTGGACGCGCCACAAGTTCGACATGAAGCTGGTGAACCCGGCGAACCGCCGGAAGTTCAAGGTGATCGTGGTGGGCTCGGGACTGGCCGGAAGTTCGGCGGCCGCGACATTGGCCGAGCAGGGTTACGACGTCAGTTGTTTCTGCTACCAGGACAGCCCGCGCCGCGCGCACTCAATTGCCGCACAGGGAGGCATCAATGCCGCGAAGAATTATCCCAATGACGGCGACAGCGTGCATCGCCTCTTTTACGACACGATCAAGGGAGGTGACTTCCGCGCCCGTGAAGCAAACGTTCACCGCCTGGCCGAGGTCAGTGCCAACATCATCGATCAATGCGTGGCGCAGGGCGTTCCGTTTGCCCGCGAATACGGAGGGCTGCTGGACAACCGCTCCTTCGGCGGCGCGCAATTGAAACGCACCTTCTACGCACGCGGACAGACCGGACAGCAATTGCTGCTCGGAGCCTATTCTGCGCTAAGCCGCCAGATCGGCGCGGGCAAGGTGAAGATGTATCCGCGCACGGAAATGCTCGATGTCGTCCTCGTTGACGGCAAGGCCAAGGGCATCATCACGCGGAACATGGTCGACGGTAAGATCGAGCGCCATGCGGCCGATGCGGTAGTCCTCTGCACCGGCGGTTACGGCAACGTCTTCTATCTGTCCACGAATGCCGTCGGCTGCAATGTGACTGCCGGTTACCGGGCGCACAAGCGCGGTGCTGCATTTGCCAATCCCTGCTACACGCAGATTCATCCGACCTGCATTCCGGTCAGTGGCGATCACCAGTCGAAACTGACTCTGATGTCCGAATCACTTCGGAACGACGGACGCGTCTGGGTGCCCAAGGACAAGGCCGATTGTGGCCGGGCGCCCGCCGACATCGCGGAGAAAGACCGCGACTATTACCTCGAACGCAAGTACCCGTCCTTCGGAAACCTTGCCCCGCGCGACATCGCTTCACGCGGCGCAAAGGAAGTTTGTGATGAAGGACGTGGCGTTGGTCCAACCGGCCTTGGCGTCTACCTCGATTTCTCCGATGCCATCAAGCGCGATGGCGAACCGGCGATCCGTGCCCGCTACGGAAACCTCTTCGACATGTATGAGCGCATCACCGGCGAGAACGCCTACCAACAGCCGATGCGGATTTACCCGGCCATTCATTATACCATGGGCGGTCTTTGGGTGGACTACCACCTGATGAGTTCCATTCCCGGAATGTTTGTCCTCGGCGAAGCGAACTTCTCCGATCACGGCGCGAACCGCCTCGGCGCAAGCGCGCTGATGCAGGGATTGGCCGACGGTTACTTCGTGATTTCAGCAACGCTGCCGCACTACTTCGCGAGCGAGAAAAAATTCTGCCCCAGCACCGATCACGAAGCATTTCTTGAGGCGGAAGAGAAGGTGCGCGGCATCATCAGCACATTGCTCAGCATCAATGGCAGGCGAACCGTGCGCTCATTCCACCGCGAGTTGGGCAAACTGGTCTGGGAGAAGTGCGGCATGGCTCGCGACAAGAAAGGATTGAACGAGGCGCTCAAACGCATTCCGGAACTGCGCCGGGAGTTCTGGGAGAACGTCAACGTCCCCGGATCCGAAGGCAGCTTGAATCAGGCCCTTGAGTACGCCGGGCGGGTGGCAGACTACATGGAGTTCGCCGAGATGCTCTGCTACGACGCACTCCAGCGGGAGGAAAGCTGTGGGGGCCATTTCCGCACCGAACATCAGTTCACGACGAGAGACAAGGAAGTGAAGAGTGGCTATACCAACGAAGGCGAAGCCAAACGGCGCGATGACAAGTTCGCCTACGTCGCAGCCTGGGAATACACCGGACCGAACAAGCGTTGGAAATTAAACAAAGAACCGCTGGTCTACAAAGAAGTCAAAATGGCGACACGCAGTTACAAATGATATCGGCTTCCCTTAAAACGACCCGTTCAACCCAGCGAGCTCGTAAATCGTAAACCGCAATTCGTAAATCAAAATGCATCTGATTCTAAAAATCTGGCGCCAAAAGAACGCGGAAGAACGCGGCCACTTCGAGGTCTACCAGGCCGAGGATGTTTCGGAAGACATGTCGTTCCTCGAGATGTTGGACGTGGTGAATGAGAAGCTGATCTCGGAGGACAAAGAACCAATTGCGTTTGATTCCGATTGTCGCGAGGGGATCTGCGGCACTTGTTCCATGGTGATCAATGGAGACGCCCATGGTGGTGAGAAAGGCACGACCGCCTGTCAGCTTCACATGCGCAAGTTCAAGGATGGCGATACGATCACGATTGAGCCATGGCGTGCGAGCGCCTTCCCGGTTCTCCGCGATCTTGTGGTGGATCGCACCGCCTTCGATCGCATCATCCAGGCCGGCGGGTTCGTCAGTGTCGGGACCGGTGGCGCACCGGATGCCAATTGCACGCCCATTGCCAAGCCAATCGCCGACCTGGCCATGGACGCGGCCCAGTGCATCGGTTGTGGCGCCTGCGTCGCGGCCTGCAAGAACGCGTCTGCCATGCTCTTCGTTTCCGCCAAGGTTTCCCATCTGAATCTTCTTCCGCAGGGCAAACCCGAGCAGGATCGCCGAGTGAAAAACATGGTGGCACAGATGGACGCCGAAGGATTCGGTGGCTGCACCGTCACCGGTTCCTGCGAAGCGGTTTGTCCGAAGGAGATCAGCCTGAACTTTATCGCCAAGATGAACCGCGATTACGGGATGGCAATTTTGAAGGGATAGGTTCCCGGTGAGAACATTGCCCACACTCAGTTCCTGACAAATATCTGGCGTCGCGAACGCGCCAGCGTTTTGGACTACGGCAGTCCTACGCCGTTTTCGGTTGTGCCACCGCAGAGAATTGAAGTGCTTTGGGAAGACTGTGATGTTCGAGGACAGTCGACTCATGGGTTTCATTGGCATCGGCGTCATCTATCACCCCAAAAAAAATCGATTGTCTCCTATCTGGTGGTCCAGAAATCTAGCGCACCTCAGAGGGGTTGGAGGGTGAGGGAGGAAACACTCGATTTCATGAAGAGACTGTTCAGCCTGAAACAAAGCAGCGCCCAGGAGTAATCGGAGTCCCGGGCGGCTCAGGATTTCGCGGCCATGAGGAAATCCAGGTAGGTGGCGAGCCGTTCCTTCATTTCCAGACGCGGAACGATCGCGTCGATCAAACCGCGCTCTTTCAGGAATTCAGCGGTCTGAAAACCCGGCGGCAATTCGGCCTGGGTGGTGTCCTTTATCACGCGCGGTCCGGCAAAGCCGATCATGGCTGCCGGTTCGGCGATGATCAGATCGCCCACGCTCGCGTAACTGGCCATCACGCCCGCAGTGGTCGGATCAGTCAGCACACTGATGTAAGGAAGCCCGCGCTTCCCGTGATAAGCCAGTGCGGCGCAGGTCTTCGCCATCTGCATCAGGCTGAACATGCCTTCATACATGCGCGCACCGCCACTGGTGGAAATGATGATTACCGGTTGTCCGGCCTCGGTGGATCGTTCGATCATTCGTGTGAGCTTTTCGCCCACCACCGACCCCATGGAGCCTCCGAGGAACCTGAAATCCATCACGCCAAGCCCGACCTTGTGATCGCCGATCTCCGCGCATCCGGTGAAGACCGCATCCTTCAATCCGGTCTTCTTGACGTATCCCTCCAGCTTGGAGGTGTAGGTCGCCACGCCGGTGAACTTGAGGATGTCGACGCTAACCATCTCCGCGTCGTATTCCTCGAACGAGCCATCATTCACAAGGGCGTCGATCCGAAGCCGTGCGCCGATCTTGAAGTGATGTCCGCATTTGGTGCAGACGGCAAGATTCTCATCCAGCTTCTTCTCGTAGAGCATCTCCGCGCACTTCGGGCATTTCTTCCAAAGACCCTCAGGAATCTCACGCTTGCGGCCCTTGTTCTCGCCGATCGAATTCTTGACGAAAGTGGTATCGGCCGGGTGCTCAGGCGGAGTGATCGCGGGCGCAACCGGCTCGACATCGGGAATCTTATGTGTGGCGGATCTTTTAGCCATACGGGCGAAACAATCGTTCAAACGCCAAAACGTGTGAAGGTGCCGAGTCTATATGCGCCGCAATAGGAATTACCAGAGTTTGTTCGGGGAGAGAAGGTTACGAAATTCCGGTGGGAAGGCGTGAACGGGCCGAAGCCCGCACAAACGCTCATCCTTTCGCTTGATGGTATGCCCGGAGGAACTGCAGTTGATAAGGACGTCCCTTCAGAGATACCGGATCAAATCCAAATGCCCGAAACTTCAGGATCTGCTCGCTTGTCTCGCCGACCGGCAGTTTTCCAGAATCCAGCTCGCACTGATCCACCAAGCGCTCACCTTCGTAAATACGCACAAGAAATATGGCTGATTCGGCGGTCAGTTGCTCGTTGTTCCGGCACTTTACCCGGATCCCTCCGGATCTTTCTTCGTGCTCGAGCAGTTCCACGTCTTTCACCTGCTGCATTGGACGCAGCTTGAGTCCGAAGAATGAACGCGGTGACTTGTTGGCAAGGTTTTGCAGGCAGTCGCTACCCAGGAGCATGGCGACCACAATCATTCCTCCGATCGCACCTCCGAACATTTCGGGCACCCAGAAATCCATGCGTCACGGTAGCATATGCCGTTCAGTGCGTCACACGGTTGAGAAGGCCCAACGGGCCTCATTGCTGTGCGTTGTCTGTGGACGATTCCTTCTGATTCGCCAGGTGCTCCACCAGATCGCGAAGCGCGCTTGCCCAGCATCATATGCAAGCCAACCGGCATTCCGGACAGTCCCTGGCGCCGTTCGGTGATGTCGGTTTTCTCGATATTCACGATGCCGTCGGGTTCGAATTCCAAGTCGGTCGGCTGCATGTTGCCGGCGAATTCCGCGCTGTTATCGAGCTTGAAGGACGCGCCGTTGGGCTTGACTGAAAACGCTTGGATCTTGCTGTTGGCGATATTGCCCTTGAAGTGGCAGAGAAAGAAATGGCCGGCGTATTTCTTCGGCAGTCCTGTGCCGGGATAATGGACCAATCCGGAAGGACCATTGCCGACGTTGCTTGCTGGAGGGAGGCAGGCCGCGGGACGAACTCCGATTCATGAGAGATTCTCCGTGTCGCGACAGCGCAACTTCTCTTTCCCAGCGGGAGAGGGACTGAGGGAGAGGGAGAAAACTCTCGATTTGAGTTTTGGCTTCTTTTGTCTAGCCCACTCACGCAAACACTCGTGGCGATTGCCCCAGCATACCAAGCCATTGCAATAAACTGGGATGCGCCCATCACCGAGACGCCGCGCAGGCTGGGCAATCTGCAATGCTTACCTGCCTTCGCGGTCGGCCTTGTCGATCTGGCGGAGAAATGCGCGGACACGATCGAGGGCAATTCCTCGCGGCTTGTTTTCCAGCAGCCAGGTCGCGTCTTCGCGTGCGCCGTCGAGGTTTCCGCTTTGGTAACGGACAACCGATCGGTCGAGCCGGGCAATGGCACTGTTCGGTTCCAGTGAAGGACCGAGTTCCAGGTAGCGCATTCGTTGCTGCCAGTTATCAGGCGCACTTTGGCGGCTTATGAGGTTGCGGACCATGCGACCGAGAATCGATCGCTTGCTCGCCGGCACGCGATCACCGTAAAGCAGAATGCTGGAGTCGCTCTCACTCATTATTTTTCCGCGCTCGAAGACGTCGATCAGCCGGCCGGCTTCACCCTTGGGCATGTGGCAGACCATGAAGTGTCCTGGAATTTGCGCACCGTGGATATCGTTCAGTCCGATGCGCTTGGCGAGTTCAATGTAGATGATGGACAAGGTTATCGGCAAACCTTCCCGATTGTCCAAGGCGTGGTCGATGTAACAGCTGTCCGACAGGTCACGATTGCCATGGTAACCGTTCTCCTCGAACAAGAACTGATTGAGCCGCTTGAGCTTGTCCTCGAGGCCGGCTTTCTGGGGCAGGGACGCCTTCAAGTCAGCGCCCATCTGATTCACCAGTTTGCGATACGCAGCGACATCCAGCTCGGGCTTGTCGATCTTCGAGAGCAGGAGCGAGCAGTAGAGGAGATCAATCTTGTCCTCTTCTTTGGCGAGTTCCTTCATCATCTCTCTGCGCAACTGCTGGAAATGCACCAACTCGGCGGCAAGTCGCACGCGCTCGGCCTCGCGTTCCAATTCCTTGGCGCGCTCCTGCAGCACGGATCGGGTCCGGGGTCCCTGTTTCTGCAGTGACGTGATCAACGGGGAGTCGGCGTAGGGCTCTTCGCCAAGGTCTTTGACGATCTTTTCGATGGCACGAACCTTCTCCAACGGCACCTTCCGCGAGGGAATCGACTTCGCAACCTGGAAGTTTTTGAAGTCCGCCTTGGTGTGCCGAAATTTCGCCAGTCCCACCCGTCCGCCTCGCAGGCCCTTGTCATCACTTGCGATGATCAACGCATCGTTTAGGAAGCACTTGATGCCATCTTCCTCGACGCGGACTTTCAGGTAGTTCCATTCGCCGGGTTGGTAGAATTCCGTGCTGAGCGTTTCGAAGATCTGCCAGGAGAAAACGTTTGGGCCATTGAAACGCGTCAGGCGCAGATTTCCGCTGGTCGGGTAAAATCCATAGTGAACGTCCTGTCCGTCTGATTCAAAGGCGAGACCTGCGGCTCCACTTTCGTCTTCAAGCTTCACATCGACGGCGACTTCATAGGGAACCTTCGGTACCTTGCGCTTGGAAATGCAGAGTGCGCGTCCGCCGAATCCCGTGCCCGGCGTGTCCACATGAATCACGCCCCCGCGTTGCGACCATTGCGCGGCAAAGACCGTCGTCCATTCCCGCTGGTTGAGTCGGCCAAAGGTGATCCAGCGTTCCATCGGAATCGGGTTGGGATCATCCAACATCAGCTTGAGTGACTTGACCGGCACGGCAAACCCGATGTTGCGATAGCGGTCGTCCTTCATGCTGACGATCCCCAGCACTTCGCCGTGCATGTTCAACACCGGGCCCCCACTGTTGCCCCGCTCGATTGGGATCGTGATCTGGATGAGCCGATCCAATTGCTCGTCACGCAAGGCGGAGATGACGCCGTCCACGACCGTGAAGTCCAATCCGAGCGGGTTCCCGATCGCAACGACGCGCTCGCCCTGTTCGATCTTGTCGGAAACACCCAGCGGCAATACATCGAGGTCCGTGGCGTTGATTTTGAGAATCGCCAGATCGAGGGTGCGATCGAAGGCGTGCATTTTCTCCACATCGAATTCGCGCCCGTCAGCAAACTCGATCTTGATGGGGCGTCCTTCCCGGACGACGTGATGGCAGGTCGCGATCAGGCCATCCTTGCTGATGACAAACCCGGCGCCCGTGCCTTCCACCTCTCCGCTGATATCGAGCGTATTCACCACCACTGACGCGTTGCGAATCTGTGCGGCGAGTTGCTTGACGGTGTGCGGTTTGCGTTCGTCGTCGCCCTGGGTCTTGCCGGGCGCGAGCAGAACCAATCCCATGCACGCCAGAAGGCTGGTTTGAACCAAGTGCCTGATCATTCGAAGCGGGACGCTAGCATGCTGAACACCTGGCAGAAAGCATCGTTCGAACCCATGGCGGGTGACCGGGGCAGGCGCAAGCCACGTCCGAATGGCTGCAATGACTTCTCGCTGACGTCGCTGCGCTCGTCGCTCGCGGCTTCGGAAACATTCGAAGCTACTTTTCTATCGAGTAAACGGTGGTGGGAAGATCTCGGTTGCGAGGATTGTTGTAGGTCTTCTCGAGGGTCATCCCGTTGTTCTCCGCAACGCGGCGTGAGGCGAGGTGATCGGCGGCCATGTAACTGCACAGTTTCTTCAGGTACAGGTCTTCGAACCCGTAGCGTTTGATTTCACGGGCCGCTTCGGTGGCATAACCCTTCCCCCAGTGATCGCGATGGATGTGATAGCCGATCTCGAATTCCGCCACGCCATCGATGTTTTGATGGGAGATGCCGCAATCCCCGATCAGTTCACCCGCATCACGGAGGAGAACGGCGAACCATCCGATGCCGTTGCTCTGGTATAGCCCGCTCTGGTGTTCGATGAGTCGTTGAACGATTTCCAAGGACCACGGCTCGGGGTAGAAACTCATGGTCTCGGCATCACCGAGTACGGAGTGGAGCGCCTGAGCGTCTCCGGGTTCAAGGGGACGGAGATGGAGTCGTTCTGTTTCCAGCAGGATCGGCGGACGCACGGTCTACATGTGTTTGCGCATCTCCGCCAACACGGGACTGATTGCGGTGTAGGGATTCTCCTTCGCCTCGTATTCGAGCACGACCCAGCCCTTGTAACCGCCTTTTTTGAGCAGGCCCAGGAAGCGTTTCATGTCGGACTTTTCATGCACCTTGGACCCGAGCCGTTTCAGCGCAACCTTCATCTGCACGTTCACCGTATGGGGAACGCTGCGTTCGAAGTCGTCGTAAGGATCTTCGGTGCGGAAGTTGCCCGAATCGAGATTGATGCCGAGCCATTTGCTGTCGACCGCGTCGAGCAGGCGAATCAGACGATCGGCGGACGCAATGCTGTCGTGATTCTCGAGTCCGAGATAAATGCCCTTCTTGCCGGAGTAGTCGCAAGCTTCCTTCAAGGCCTCAATCACGAGCTTGTCCGCGCGCTCGGCAGAGGTGCCCTTCTTTTGCTTGCCGGCGAAAATGCGGATGTGAGGCGCACCCATGAGTTCGGCGTTGTCGACCCAGGTCTTCAAATACTTCATCTGCGCATCACGATCGGGACCGGGTTCCAGTGAGAAGTTGTTGCCGATCGCCGTGCCGCTGATTTCGACGTCTCGCTTCTTCGCGTAACGGTTGAGTTTCTTAAAATACTCGGGCTTCTGGTTCGGCGGAAAGAAATACGCAGTGAGCTCGGCTCCCCGGCAACCTTCCTTGGCGCAGAAGTCGATGAACTTGCGCATGTCCATTGCCGGCTCGGCAGCCTTGCGCTCTTTTCCCCTCATGTAGCGGAAGTAGTTGCGGAAGGAATAAGCCGCGATGCTCAGCTTCATCTCATTTTTTGCGGCAAGAAGGTTGGGAGCGAAAGCTGCAGCACTTGCACCGGCGGTGAGTTGCAGCATCGAACGACGATTCAGCGAATTCATGGGCGCACGATAACGTGTCGAAGCGGGAGGAAAACGAAAAACTCTGACAAGGGCGAAACTCCGAGCTTCAAGCCTCAAACTCAGAAAAGTTCCGAACTTCAGTGTCCAATGAGACCAGTATTCCGGACTCGGACAGGGATAGCAGATTGCTGGCTTGAAGCTTGGCCTCTGGAGTTCGGAATTCTCTACATCGGTGAAATCGATTGTGCCGGAACTCATTTCGATTCACGCTGTCACATAGGATTGATCGAGTGTGCAGCCATGAATTTCCGTTCGACGTTCCTGTTTTTGCGCAAGCTGGAGGTGCGGTCATGATGGCCATCACCGAATTTCTTGGCCTCTTTTTCCTGTTGGTGCTCCTATTCATCATCATCGCGCCGATCGTTGTCTGGGTGCGGGTCAATGAGACGCAGGAGGAGAATCGGAAGCTGAAACGGGATGCGAATCGTTTGGATCGGCGAGTGGATGAATTGGAGCGTGAGCTGCGTAGGCTGGCGAAAGCACAAGAGCAACCGGCCAATACAAAGGCGGTTGAGAAACCCAAGGAATCTACGGAACCAATTATAAAACCCAGCGCGGTGGACTCGATGCAGGAAATCGTGACCCGGCGTGAGGCGGAGAAGAAGCCAGAGCCCAAGGTCGAAGCGGAACCGAAGCAGGTGATCGTGCCCCCGCTTCCCAAGTTTGCCAAATCCGAGCCAAAGGTCTCAGCCCCGGCTGCGAGCTCGACTCAAGAGAAGAAACCCGTCGACGCGTTGAAGGTGGAATCTCCGAAGGAAGAGGATCAACCGCTGCTCGCCCGCATGATGAAGGGCGAGGATTTTAACTGGGAACAATTTCTCGGGGTGAAGTTCTTCGCGTGGGTTGGCGGACTGGTGGCGTTCCTCGGCGTGGTGTTCGCGATCAAGTATTCGTTCGAACAAGGTTGGATCAGTCCGACCATGCGGGTGATCGGCGGAGTGCTGACGGGGATCGGCCTGATCGTCGGGGCGTTCCGGCTGCCGCGTGAAAAGTACTTCGTCACGGTCCATTCGCTTTGCGCTTCGGGTGTCCTGACCCTCTACGGGAGCGTTTACGCGGCGCATGCGTTCTATGAGGTTGTTCCCGACGTAGGCATTGCGTTCATGTTGATGGCCGTGGTGTCAGCCACCGCGTTTATTCTTTCAATCAATCTGAACTCACACGTGGTCGCGGTGTTGGGAATAGTCGGCGGCTTCCTGACGCCGGTGCTGCTTTCCACCGGGGAAGACCGGACGGTGGCCTTTTTCGGATATATCCTGGTGTTGAATGCCGGGTTGATTGCGGTGTCTCTGAAGCAGCGATGGGGCTACCTCATGGCGCTGGGCGCAGCTGGAACGGCGATCATGCAGCTGGGTTGGGCGGGGGAGTTTTTCAGCGGGGAACGGACTTATACGGCGATGACGATCTTTGGCTTGTTCATCGCTCAATTTCTGGGGGCGTTCCTGCTCGCGAGAAAGCGTGAGCAACTCGACAAATATATCGAAGGGGCTGCGCTGACGATTCCTGGGATTGCCATGTGTTTCATGATCTGGCTCGGTGGATCAGGGCCATCGGAAATCGCAGATCAGGCGTGGCCGATCTGCCTGTTCCTGATGTCGGTGAATTCCGTGGTGATTTTCCTGGCGTGGCTGCGGCCTCACCTGTCCGCCGGGGTGTTGCTCGGCACGAGTGCAAGCGCACTGGCGCAGTTCTGCTGGGTGCAGCGCTGCTTCGAAATCGAACACCTGCATATGACAATGGTGATTCTGCTCGTGCACTCGGCCGCATATCTCGGCCTCGCATGGTTCACAGAGAAGAAAGAGCGGATTGCAGATGAATGCGGTTGGGCTGCGCTGATTTTCCCAGCGCTGGCGATGTTCGAATCGCTGCTGGCATTCACGTATCCGTTGGCGGAGGTCACCACGCGGCCCGGTGTTTCGTTTGGCTTCGTATTTCTGATTGATGCGGTGTTGATCGCGGTCGCCTGGCTGCGGCCGCAAATGCGTTCGGTGCAGGTCTTTGCCGGTGGCGCATCGTTCTTCCTGCTGGCCTATTGGATTGCGGAGTTTTTGAACAACGAGATGCTGTTCTGGGCTCTTGGTTTCACGATCGTATTCGGCGTTGGTCACACGATTAGTCCGGTGTTGATGGAGCGGCTTCGCCCGGCGAAATCTCCGGTGTGGTGGACGCACCTGTTTCCGCCGGCGGCCTTGCTGATGACGCTTCTGCCGTTCTTCAAGCTGGAGCAACTCAGTTGGGCGGTCTGGCCGGTGGTTATCCTGATGGACGCGCTTGCGATGGGCGTGGCCGTTATCCTCGGGAGCCTGGTCGGTTTCATGTGGGTCTTCGTGATCACATTCTTCATGGCGGCCGTCTGGATTTTCAGGATGCCTGCAGAGGTGGGCGGTTTGATGGGTGAGTTCGGCATGCTCGTGGTGGTGATTGGATTCGCAGTGATATTCTTCGGTGCGGCCTGTGCGGCCATGCGTTGGAAGATTGGAACCTTGAAGTTTGACATGAGCGCGCCGGCCAAGGAGGCGGGCGATGAATGGGCGTTCAGCGGAAAACTGATCGGAGAGCTGGCGGCTACGTCGGCGATCATGCCGTTTCTGCTGTTGATCCCCATGGTCCTGCGCCTGCCGCTGGAAAATCCGTCATGGGTGTTCCTGATTGGCACGGGGTTGTGCGGCATGCTCCTCGCAACTACGCGCTGGCTGCGATTCGAATGGCTGGCGTTGGTGACACTTGGGTGTGTCCTGACATTGGAGTTCGTCTGGTTTGTTGAATTCGACTACCTGAAACCGAGCTGGCTGGGATTTGCCTGGCACCTGTTGTTCGCTGGGATGTTTGTGGCGTTTCCATTGATCCGCTGTGAGGGCAGGGAAAGCAGTCCGGTCATCTGGGCCACGGCTGCGCTGGCGATTCCCCTGCACTTCCCGATGTTGCTGATGACCTTCACTGGAATGCTGCCGCAGTTCCCTGTGTTCGGATTGTTGCCCGCGCTTTTGTCACTCCCCTTGATCGTGGTTGCTGTGCGTCTGTATCGCATCCCGGAAAGCGAAGCGCATCGGAATGCCAATCTGGCTTGGATGGGCGGAGCCGCGTTGTTTCTGATCACCCTGGTGTTTCCAGTGCAGTTTGAAGAACAATGGCTGACGCTGGCCTGGGCTCTGGAGGGAGCGGCATTGACCTGGTTGTTCCGCAAAGTCGTTCCTCATGAAGGACTGAAGCTGGTGGGCTTCTGCCTGCTGACCCTGGCATTCACCCGCCTGGCGCTCAATCCAATGGTGCTTGGCTACGAACGAAGCGGCGCGCCGATCTTCAACTGGTATCTCTGGGTCTACGGCGCAGCGATTGCCAGCATGATTGGCGCGACCCGGATGCTCGCCCAGCCAAACGATCAACTGCGGGGAACCAGTGTGCTGCCCTGGTTGTATTCGATGGCGGGCGTGTTGGCTTTCCTGCTGTTGAACATCGAGATCGCCGACTTTTTCACCGGTGAGGGCGCGTTGCGCTACAATCCCTCGGGAAGCCTTGGGCAGGACATGTCGTATTCCCTCGGATGGGGCGTTTTCGCGATGTGTCTGATGGGACTGGGTTTCCGGACGGGGGTTCGCGCCGCGCGCCGGGTGGGAATCGGCCTGTTGTTGATCACGATCTTCAAGTTGTTCTTCCACGATCTACGCGAACTGGAAGGACTTTATCGCGTCGGTTCACTGATCGGATTGGCCATCGTGTTGGGAATCGTGTCGTTCTTCTTCCAGAAGATGATTGCCGCCGACAAAGAAGAGAAAAGTGCGGAGGCGAAAGCCGAAGATTCGTCACAGAAAGCGTGACGTGACAGTGGTGTCGCTTGGTAGATCGGCTAGCGTCAGCCGCATCACCCCGTGTGCAGCGGCACGCCTTTGAACAGGGCTTCGAGGTTGTCGATGATCACGACGACCCCCGTGGCCGCCATAAACAACCATGCGAGACAGGTCGGCAGCAGCGAGGAGATGGGGTGTCGTCGGATGGTCTTGGCATAGCGGCCCATGTTGAAGCTGAGGTATCCGAGAATAGGCGCCAGCAGGATGAAGGTTGGATAGAAGGGGTAGAGTATCCATTGGCGGAAGGCCACCGAGTAACCGCCACGGTTGGTCCAGAACAGGTCCATCTCACCGATCTCATCCAGGAATAGCGTTCCACCGTCGGCCTGCTCCACCAAACCCGCCCGCGACTTCACCGCACCGGTAAACACACCCTTTTCGGCGCCGAACAATTCGGCTTCCAGAAGGTCACGCGGAATTGCAGCGCAGTTGATCGCAACGAACGGGCCTTGCCCGTGCGCAGTATGCATGGCACTGGCGATACGTTCTTTCCCCGCACCGGATTCGCCCGTGACCAGCACTGCAACATAAGCCGTTCAATCGCCTGCCGCAGAGCGAGCATCGGTCCGGAGATGCCGACCATGGAATCGCCACCAATCGTTTGTGCTGCGCTGCAGAGTTGAAGCTACATTCCTTGGGATTTGCCTGCGCGTTCTATCGCGCCGGACCAATGTGCCATTGAGTCTTTCACATCCAGCACATCGTAAACTCGGTGCTCATCCTGCGACCCGCCACGATGAACTTCCGATTGGCCTGTGCCAGACGCACGCGCATCGCCCAAGCCCAGATGAATCGAGATCCTTCGTTCCTTCTCCGCACGCGATCCGCACGCATCAACCGATTTCCCTCCAACCAAGCAAACAGCAAAACAAAGATAGAATCATGTCCAACAGAGGAATTAGAGACAACGCAATGAACGCCCGAGACGAATCGTCCTTGCTCGGTGTGCATCAGAAAGTTGACGACGCCCCCGGCATTGAATGCCGAGGATGTGGCTGCTCCGACTGTCTGTGGTTTGGCACCGAAGAAGCCCGCTTCAGCCACATTCGAGCCCGCGAAATCGTGGCCCGCTTTCGTGGTACGGATGCCCAGACCGCGTGAGCGGACGTCACTTTGATTCCAGGCCGGCGAACTGCATGCCCAAGCGAATCCAGATCGGGATGGTGATGAACGCAATGATCGAGGTGGACATCACCACCCGCAGGGCCGTGGGCGGATGAGCCTGGAAATACTTCGCGGCAAGGATCGTGAAGATTGCCGATGGCATGGCAGCCTGCAGGACAACGACCTGTTTCAACTCAAGGCTCATGGGCAGGTAGCGGGCGACTAGCAGGAAACCCACAGGGAGAATCAACAATCGGACCACGCAGGCCGTCGCCATCACCTGCGCTCCCCCACTCATCCGGAATTCCTTCAGCAGGTCGCCGACCATCGCCCCCGACAGGATCAGTCCCATTGGAATCGCGCATGCCCCGATCATGCGCGCGGTTCGGATGAACAGCTCGGGAACTGATTCCGCCAGACCCGCGAGATTCAGAAAGACCGTGAACACGATCGCGAAGATCGGTGGCCGCAATAGTTTCTTCCAGATCGGTTGATCGCGTTGCGCGAAGATGATTGCGCCCATCACCCAGAACGCAAAATCCACTCCGACGTTGTAAACCACAAGTGTCGCAGCCGTGGCATCCCCGAACAGTGAGAGCGCCAGGGGCAGGGGAATGTATCCGTAATTGTACATGCCCGCACTGAAGCCAAAGGTCTTTCTTTCCAACGGATCTTTCAGTCCGGTGAAAGAAGCCAGTGAGAGTGCAACGAGCATCCCCACGACCACCGTCATGAATCCGATCAGCGGACCGAGCAGCAGGTTCGAAGGCTCGTTCAGTGCGGGGTTGCCGAGGAGCTTGTCGAAGATGAAGCAGGGGATCAGCAGGTTGACGGTCAGGTCGAGCAGGCTCTTGTCCGCCTCTTCTGTCAGGCAATTGCTGCGACGCAACGCAACACCGGCCAGAACGGTGAGCAACACCGGCAGCACGGCGAGGAAAACGATGTTGAACTCCTTCATCGACCTCTGTGAGTGATACCCGGAGTCGGCTCAGGCACGCCGTCAGGCGGATTGAAATTCGGCGGGTTCAGCACGGCAATCCCCACGATGACCACCAGCGCAATTCGGGTGCCCCACATGGAACGGACGGCAAGATTCTCGCTCCGGCAATGATCGGCCCGCAGGTCATCGAGAGATCTTTCCGAGCCCGTCTTCTGCCGCTCGGCCTTGGTACGCTCCTGTATGTCCTCTTCGGCCTCTTCGTAATCGTCCTTCCACAATTCACCCCGCGTGGCCGCTGTGCCGGTGAAAGTCGGAACCGGTGCCGGCAGCGCCTCCTCTTCAATGATCGTCGCGTCCTCGTCTTCAATAATCGTCGGCGCAGCAGGCCGATCGCTCGGAGGAGCGTGCGGTTCGATAATCGTGGGAATGGACGTCTTGGGCATGCCTCAACCGGCGCCGATCATCGATTTCCCAGATCCGGCGCGCACCTGATTTCGCGCGAGTGTGCCGAAGCGAGCCGCAAATTCAAATCATCTCCGAAACAGAACACCAGTGCCTGCGCGGGCAATGGCGCTCGCCCAATCCGCCGGGGCAAACGTTCCACGCGCATGATCTTCATTCTTGGCGACAACACCTCTTTCCCTTACCACTGGTCTATCCCTCTTGAATCATGAGAACATTGCTTCTTCTTGCCTTCGCACTAGCTTCATCGGTCGCCATCGGACAAGTCACGGACGGCCAGTTCCCCGTCCAATCCAACCTCCGCGCCGGCGTCGCCAAAGTGGACATCACGCCGAGGAAAGTTGCCGGCATCGAAACCATCGGTCACCGGCGCGTCGTGGACGGATTGCGAGATCCTCTGCGCGCCGGTGTGCTGCTGTTGGACGACGGTGAAAACAAGGCCGCCATTGTCACGATCGACCTGGTCAATGCCTACGATCTCATTGTCAAACTGATCCGCGAGAAGGTTGCGTCAGCCACAGGCGTAGCCGGGCCGAACATCATGGTCACCGCATCGCACAATCATTCCGGACCGCCCTGCAAGGAGGATTCGCCCTACGTGAGGGAAGTTGCGGAAAAAATCGGGAAAGCCGCTGGTCGTGCGCTTTCCAAGATGCGCAAGGTAAACGTCGGCTACGGCGAGGACGAAATCAGGTTCAACATCAACCGGCGCAAGGTCATCGATGGGCGCGCGGTGGTCTGGTTGAACCCCGACGGGCCGAATGATCCACGCGTGAAGGTTTTGCGCTTTGATGACGGACGATCCCTAACGCCCATGGCGGTTCTGATGCATGCGGTCTGTCATCCCTGTTTCTTTACCTGGGGCGACAAGGGCACCCAGCCCTATGCAAAGGGTTTTCCGAAAATGAGCGCCGACTTTCCCGGTGACGCACAGACCTTTGTTGAGAAAAACTACGGAAACGAAACCAGCGCTTTGTTCCTCCAGGGATGCGCCGGCGATATCCGTCCGAATCTACCGGGTTTTCCCTATCGCTGTGCGGACGAGGCGGACATGCAATGGGCTGGCCGCGGTCTTGGCAGTGCCGTGATCCGGACGCTTGCTGACGGAGTGCGTCGCGAGAAACTGCGCACCCGCACAACCTATTATCCCATCCGCGTCGCCAGTTCAGTGGTTGCCCTTCCCGGCAAGGAAGCAGATGTGCAGGCAGAACTGATGGCGATGAAGATCGGTCCTTATCTCCTCCTCAGCATGCCCGGCGAACCGATGGTCGAATTCGGCTTCGCCATCGAGAAGGCGATCGGTCCGCGCGCCATCCCGATCATCGTCGGTTACGCCAACGGAGCACTTGGCTACATTGCCACGACGGAATCCTACACCGTTGGCGGCTACGAACCAAAGGCATCACCGCTCGCGCCGGAAGCCGAACCCATCGTCATTCGCGAACTTGGCCGCCTCGCCGACCAGGTAATCGGTGATGTCTTCGAATCCTTCTCCAAACACCCGAAGGACGTGAAGAAACGCGAAGCCGAAGAAAAGGCGCGACTCAAGAAGTAACCGAGAGTGGTCGGCGCTCCATTGCCGGGAACAATCTGCAAAACTCCCAGACCCAGTCGGAATGCTTTCATGGCCCAAGACAATGTCCTACGCTTGCGCGTAGTGAAACTTTCTCGTTGGCATTCAATTCTGCTCCTGGTCGCCGGACTGGCTCGTGTGGAATCGGTGACGGCCGAAGGAGTTTCCTACGAAGAAAGCATCCAGCCGATTCTCGCGGCCCATTGCGTCAAGTGTCACTCGAAGGAAAACCGTGAAGCTCGATTGGACCTGGGTGATCTGGCGGGAATTGTGAAGGGCGGCAAGTCCGGACCGGTCGTGCGCGCCGGTGCGGTGGGGTCGAGTCGACTGTGGGGAATGATCGCTGCGGACAAGATGCCCAAGGATGCGCCGCCACTCACTGCCAACGAGAAGGGTTTGATTCGTAGTTGGATCATCACCCAGGCGAAGCAAGATTTCGCCGAGCTCGAACCGAAGCTCGCGGTGAAGGAGGGACGGGGCGGAGGATCACGCGAACATTGGGCGTTCTTTCCGCCTGAGCGTCCACGACTACCGGTCGGGTCGCGATTCGGGCATCCCATTGACGCCTTCGTACACAAACGGTTGGCCGCCGAGGGCTTGCAATTTTCACCCAAGGCCAATCATCGAACCCTGGCGCGTCGGGCGGCTTATGACCTGACCGGCCTGCCGCCGACACCAGAGTTGCTTGCTTCCTTCAATTCTGATGATCAACCCGGCGCGTACGAACGCATGATCGATCGGCTGCTAGCGGACCCGGCCTACGGTGAACGTTGGGGCAGGCATTGGCTGGATGTGGCTGGCTACGCAGATTCAGCCGGTGTGTTGAATGAGGACAAGATCCTTCCGCGGGCCTGGCGCTATCGCGACTACGTCATCCGTGCGTTCAACCTGGACAAACCCTACGACCTGTTTCTTCGCGAACAGATCGCGGGCGACGAGTTATACGACTACTGGACGGCCGAAGAGACGATGGATCGGCTGCCCGAACAGGTGATTGAGGGAATTGTTGCCACGGGATTTCTGCGAACCGCGCCGGATTCCAGTCGGCCGGATTTCGCCAAGATCACCAACGCTGCAGCGCTCTACTATTACCCGACCATTGACGACACCTTGCGCATTGTCGCCTCCTCGACGATGGGGCTGACGCTGCATTGCGCGAAATGTCACGACCACATCTTCGATCCGATACCTCAAAAGGACTACTATCGGATGCAGGCGGTATTTATGCCGGCCTACCAGCCGAACAAGTGGATCGCGCAGAACCTTCGTCGGCTCCCAATGGCTTCGGCCCGGGAGCGACGGCTGGCCGAAGCGACGAACAAGCAGGCGATCGAGATCGAACTCAAGGCCTTGACCGACGAGCGCTACGCCCTTCGCAACAAGTATCGCGACCTTCGTCTCGAGCGCCTGGTGAAGGAATTTCCCAAGGAACAACAACAGCCCGTGTTGCTTGCGTTCAAGACCCACCACTCGAAGCGAACGCCCGCACAAGAACAACTGGTCGAGAAACATGTCGAGCTCCTGATGCCTCGCGCCGGCATTCTTGAGAAACATCTCACAAAGGAATACCCGGAATACGTCGCCGAACTGAAGCGCATTGAAAAGGCCAAGGCCACGGTAAAGAAACGAGCGCCTCGCAATGAATATGTCCGGGCGCTCTACGACCTGCCGGGGGAGGTGAACACACCCTTCCTACGACGCGGTGACCCGCTGACTCCGGGTCCAGACGTCACGCCGGGTGTATTGGCAGCATTGGCCACTGGAAGCGATTATTCTCTGAGCAAGAAACCGCCTCGGAAAAGCAGCGGTCGGCGTCTGGCATTTGCTGAATGGCTGACGCAATCGAAGCATCCACTCACCGCCCGGGTGATGGTGAACCGCATCTGGATGCACCACTTTGGCGTCGGCCTGGTTGCGACGCCCGAGGACTTCGGACACTCAGGCCGCGAACCCAGCCACCCGGAACTGCTCGATTGGCTCGCTTGCGAACTAGTGGACAACAACTGGAGTGTAAAACGGATTCACCGGTTGATCCTGACCTCGCAAACCTACCGGCAGCGATCCGCAGTTGACCCCGCGAGCGAGCGGCATCGACGCGCTTTGGAAGCAGATCCCGACAACGACCTGCTGTGGCGTCAGCGGATGCGTCGTCTCGAAGCCGAACAGTTGCGCGATGGCGTGTTGGCGGTGGCCGGCGAGATCAGCCGAAAAATGTTCGGCGAACCCATCGAAGTCAACCGGCACAAGACAGGAGAGTTTGCGCCCACCAAAAGAACCGGCCGGCGCTCGATCTATCTGCGCCAACGACGCTCCCAACCCGTATCCATCCTGCGTGCCTTCGATCAACCGGTGATGGAAACAAACTGCACGCAACGCGATCGATCGACCGTGGTGCCCCAGGCGCTGACCCTGTTGAACAGCGATTTCATGGCCGTCTCGGCTTCCGCGTTTGCCGATCGCGTGCTTCGCGAACGACCCGATGCTCCGGAAGCACGTGCCATGTTGCTGGCCTTCGGTCGTGTTCCAAACGCTGACGAGTTGCGGACTCTGGAGCAGTTCGTCGCCGACCAGACTCACCGACGTGATTCCAGGCGGCTGGCGGTTCAGGACCTTTGTCATCTCTTGCTGAGTGCCAATGAATTTGTTTATGTGGATTGAAGCATGAGCCCCGGCGACATCATGTCCCGACGTGAAGGCCTGATCCGGCTGGGTGGCGGATTTGGCGGACTGGTGCTTGGCTCGATGGTTGGCGCAGCGGACGTCCGGCGTCCGCTTCATACGCCCAAGGCACGGGCAGTCATTCAGCTGTTCATGCACGGCGGACCCAGCCACATGGACCTGCTGGATCCGAAGCCGATGCTGAACAAATTTCACGGCCAGTCACCTCCGGACGAAGTATCGGATGACGAACGACGGACGACTTATCTGCTTGGAACACCGTTCGAGTTTTCCCGCCACGGCCAAAGTGGCGTGGAGTTTTCCTATCCGATGCGCTGCGTTGCGCAACACGCCGACGACATCGCGGTCATCCGCTCGATGTTCACCGAGCACCGCAATCACGAACAGGCCATCTGGATGGCCAACACCGGCCTCATTCGTCCGGGCCGCCCGAACATCGGATCATGGGTGGCTTATGCCCTGGGCTCTGAAAACCGCGAGCTCCCGGCCTACGTGGCCTTGCCAGATCCCAAGGGCCTGCCGGTGGATGGAATCCGCAATTGGTCCAACGGCTGGCTTCCACCGCTGTATCAGGGAACAGCCTTCAGCTCGGAAGGTATGCCGGTTTTACATCTGCAACCCAATCAGGCCCGTTCGCCCGAGGTTGAAGCTGCGCGAATGGAACTGCTCGGCAAACTGAACGCTGCGCACAAGAAGGCACGTCCCGGTGAATTGGAACTCGATGCCCGTATCGCCAATTTCGAACTTGCCGCCCGAATGCAACTCTCGGCCACGGACGCGCTCGACCTGTCGCGTGAATCTGAAGCCACTCAAAAGCTCTACGGCCTCGATGAGGAAAAGACCCGTCCCTATGGCCGGCGTTGCCTGATGGCGCGTCGCCTGATCGAACGCGGAGTGCGCTTCGTGCAGATCTTCATGCGCGGCCAGCCATGGGACACGCACGCAAAGAACGTGGCAGGAACGCGCAACTGTTGCGCCCAGACAGATCTTCCCGTCGCCGGCCTGCTCACCGATCTCAAGCAACGCGGCCTCTTCGATTCCACCATCGTGCAATGGGGTGGTGAATTCGGCCGCACGCCGACCGCCGAACAACGTCCCGGCAACAAGACCCAGGGCACGGAAGGCCGCGATCATCATCCCTACGGTTTCAGCATCTGGTTGGCAGGGGGCGGGATCAAGGGCGGCCAGACCTATGGCGCCACCGATGACTTCGGACATCGCTCCGTCGTCGATCGCGTGCAGATGGCCGATCTCCACGCCACTCTCCTCCACCTGCTAGGACTCAACCACGAACGCCTCACTTACCCGCACAACGGCCGCGATGAACGATTGACCGACGTGTATGAAGCGCAGGTGCTGAAACGTCTGTTGGCCTGAGCTTCTTGTTGTGGAGTGATCTCCAGACCGCGCTTCACTCACCCGGCCGCAGGTCTCAGAATCACCAGGGAGACCAATTGAGTAAACGGGTCAGAAGACCGTCCACAACGAGCTTCGTCTCACCAGCTTCACCAAATCGATCAAGGTTTGAACGTGTTCCAGCCTGCTTTCATCCGCTGCTTCATCCGATTGAGTGTCTGCTTCTGTGCGGGATGATTGGCAATATTGTTGTTCTCCTGGGGATCGGTCTGGTGGTCGTAGAGTTCGTAGGCGACAAACTCAGTGCCCGGAACACGCCACTCGGTATAACGGTAACGATCGGTGCGCATTGAATAGCCCATGCCGCGAGAGATCTTGCCGTAGCCGGGAATAACGCGTTGGTAGTCGCTGAACGCTGCCGTCTTCCACTTGCGATTCGGGTCCTTCAGAAGCGGCACCATGCTGTGGCCTTCCAATCCTTCGTCCAGCGGCAGTCCCGCGAGTTTGGCAAGAGTGGGGTAGATATCGACGCTTTCTACGAGCGCTTTGGTGCGTCCAGGATTGAAGCCGGGGGCGCTGACGATGAGGGGAACGCGGGTGGAGGTTTCGTAGTTCGAATGTTTGTCCCACATGCCGTGTTCGCCGAGCTGCCAGCCGTGATCGCCCCACAGCGCAACGATCGTTTTCTCGCGGAGACCAAGGCGATCGAGTTCGTCAAGCAGGCGGCCGATCTGGGTGTCGACAAAACTCACGCAGGCGTAATAGGCCCACTTCAAATCACGGGCTTGTTCCGGAGAAACGGGGCCGACATCGGGGATGCCGTAGTAGTGGCGCAGATCGTTCCAATTGTAGGTGGCGTAGTTCGGCGCGCCCTTGGGTGGATAAGGATTCGGAGCGGGTTCAATGGAGTCGCGCTCGTAGAGATCGAAGTAGCGCTTCGGCGCAATGAACGGGAGGTGTGGTTTGTGAAATCCGACGGCGAAGAAGAAGGGCTCGTCCTTGACCTTGCGCAGGCGGTCGATGGCCGCATCAGCGATCTGTCCGTCGCGCACCGCGTTGTCGGGAATTACGGGTGATTCCCAGGGTAGCCCGCCTGGACGTTTGGTCTTGGTGATGCCGTCTCCAAGATCCCAGACGTAAGTCAATCGTCGATGATCCTCCTGGATCCAATTCAACACGCTACGGCCGAACTCGGTGTGGTAGTCGTCTTCGCGCCGTTGCGATTTGAAAAGCGGCACGCTCCACGAAGCCTTGTCGTCGTTGTGGAAGATTTTTCCGAATCCTGCCGCGTAATAACCGTTGTTCTTGAAATGCTGCGGCAGCGTCACCACATCGGGCAAGACGCTTCGAAATCGAACCTGGAAATTGATCACCTGGGTTGTTGCCGGGCGTCTGCCAGTCAGCATCGATGCGCGTGAGGGCATGCACAGGGCCACCTGCACATATGCCCGCTCGAAGAGCGTGCCTTCACCGGCAAGGCGATCGATGTGTGGGGACTTTACCGGTTCACCGTAACAACCCAGTTCGGGCCGCAAATCGTCGATGGCAATGAAGAGGACGTTCAGCTTCTCAGCGCTGAATGATTGCAGCGCCAACAGGCAGGTCAGGAGCGTGAGCGAACTGGCTTTCATTGGGACCTATCGTTTCAGCTTGGCAGATTTGATCTCGGCGCTCTCGCCCTGCTTGATCGCGAGCGTCAGAACCGCGTCTTCACCGTAGTCAAAGCGAAAGTGAACCATCGGCCGGAAACGTCCGTTTCGGGTGATCGAATAGCGGGTGCCTTGGCGACTGATTTCATAGGTGTCGAACTTCTGCGATTCACCGATTTCGACGTAGAGCATCTCGTCCTTACCTTCACGGTTCAGCCAGCCGAGTTCATAGCCGCCCTTCAATTCGATCGTGAAAGTGAAGTCGCCTTTCAGCTGCCTTGGTAAGATCAGGTGTGCGTGTTTATGGATGCCACTCGTGTTGGTGATTTTCGTGACGCCCTCTTGTTGAACAATGGTCATCGCGTTGATGCCCCGGTCCGTCCAAAGGCGCTTGGAAGAGTCCCAACATCGAACGTTCCAGTCCGCCTTCTTGAAGGACTGGGCCTGGCCGGTCTGCGTTAGAAGGATGAGGGTGAGGATGGCACAGATTCTCATGGCGGGATTCATATCCCCGACCGGGGTGAGATCAACCAAAATCAGGCGTTGCACGGCGCGAGATCGGCTGCAATTCTGCCGCCACCCTCGTTCGAACAATGAAAACTCTCTTATCTATCCTGCTGATTGCAATCGCAACGTCACTCAACCTGCAAGCCGCGCCGAGCTTTGCGCGCGAACCGATAGTCACCGAATTCGACATCGATGAGTCGTGGCCAAAATATCCCGATCACATTGAACAAAAAGGCTGGGTTTCCGGCATGGCGATCGATGACAAACAGCAGATCTGGATGTTCAGGAAGGGACCGGACCCGGTTCAGGTTTTTCGGACGGACGGAACCTTCGTGCGATCATGGGGCAAGGGGCTGTTCAAGAGCCCGCATCACCTGCGCATCGGTCCGGATGGAATGATCTGGGTTGCTGATTTCGATCAGCATGTGATTCAGAAATTCACGCCCGAAGGAAAGCTGCTTCAGACCGTCGGAACGCCCAACGAATCCGGCGAAGATGAAACACACTTCAATCGCCCGACCGACATGGCGATTCTCCCGAATGGCGACATCTTCGTGACGGATGGCTACGGCAATCGGCGCGTGGTGCACCTGGACAAGAACGGCAAGTTCATCAAGGCCTGGGGCAGGTACGGTTCCGGTCCCGGTGAGTTTATCCTGCCACACGCGATCGTTCATGACTCCAAAGGCCGGCTCTATGTCGCTGATCGCAACAGTGGTCGCGTGCAAATCTTCAAGCAGGATGGGACCTTCGTGGATCAGTGGACGGGACTCATCATGCCGTGGGGACTTCACGTGGCTGGGGACGATGAGATCTGGGTCTGCGGTTCCTCTCCACATTGGTGGCGCCGTCACAACAAGTATCAGGAATACAAGGACCAGATGTTCATGCGTTTCTCCACCGACGGACGTGCTCGCCTGATCTGGACCTTTCCGCTGGGCGATCCGGAAAACAAGAAGAACGGCGAAACCGTTGGCGCGCACTGCCTGGTGAAGGACAAGGACGGAAACATTTACGTGGGCGACATTTATACGGAACGCGCGCAGAAATTCGTCCCCGTCACCGCGAGACCTCCTGCGCCCAAAAAGTGAGACGTTTCGGACTGATCGCGTTGGTCCTGCTCGTTGCGTCGTCGGCTTGCGCCGGGCTTTACCCACGCAACACTGAAGTCCCGTTCGCCTACATCCCTGGTGGCGAGCGCACCTGGCAATTGACGGACAAACCGTTGGCGAAAGGGGAGAGTCTCGCACTCGGCACACCAACGGACGGCTTGTCGATCGCCTTCGGACGCGATGGCCGGATGACTGTGAAAGCGGAAGCGGGACTAAAGAAGTCGTTCGAAATCGAGATCCAGTTTAATGGGGTCGGCCATTCCGCGAGTTCGAAGATACAGCTCATTTCCGCCCCACCGGACCGCCCCATCACCTATCTCTCCGATCAACTGGATGATTTGATCCGGATCTTTCGGGATAGCAAGACCGGTCAGTGGCGTCCTGTGACGCGTGATGCCTTCGATCAGTATTTCCGTCGACTGCAAGGACATGGCGTTCGCCGTCTGATTGTCTGGCCCAGCGCGTTTCCACTGGTCAATGAGCCGGAGAACTACGGAGCCGAGAGCTGGTCGCTTTTCGAGAAGCAGGCACGCGCGTTTCTTGACGACAAAGAACTCAACGAAGTTCTCTACAGCACACCCAGCTACAAGCCCTACCAGTGGCACGGCATGCTGATGCGCTTTCGTTTGAACCGCGAATGGAGCCGCATGTACGCGCAAAGCGCTGCCGATCATGACATCGCGCTCACGGTCAGCTATCGCCCTTTCGAACACGCCTTGATGAAGTATTACGTGATCCCGGTCTTCGATCACGAAGGGCGATTCCTCTGGAATTTCCTGCCCGGGGCAAATCCGTTGGTGAATTCCAATCCAGAGAAAGTTGCTTTCGCGCACTACCGCCAGATCTTAAAGGCCACCGGCAAAGACGATCACGCCACGCTCGGGAGCATTACGTTGGCAGCTGTACCCGAATCGAAGCCGCGATCGATCACCTCGAAAAACCTCCGCGTCTTTGCGGCAAAGGCGCCACCGATCGCCAGGAGTGCCTTCGTGATGTCTCAGAGGAAGGAGGGCGAGTTCGATGTTGTCCGATTCGGAAAGATCGCCGATCGCGTTGAGGCGCAACGCGTCGAACTGAAGGGCTGGTCGCTGAGCGCCGAAGATGATGGTGCGATCAAACTCTCCGGCCTCAGGCGGCCCGCCGGCCATCGTTACATCATCGTGAGGCGAGGGGAAGAATCGAACGAGCAACTCGCGTTGCCGGTCGAGCTTCCCGTCGTGGCCCGTTCAGTTGCGGGTTCGCGCATCGGGCGAATCAATGCACATTGGGCACTTGCCGATACCATCGACGAAAACGCCACCAGTCGTTTGGGGCCAATCACCAAGACCGGCACGTATCGAACCGACTTTCAGGCGATCGAAAACAGCTTCCGATTGGTGCGACGAAGCGGAAAAGCACTGCGACCGCTGGGTGGCGACGAAATCGTGATCGACTTCGGCTCCGATTGGTCGCCCGAAATGATGGACTACAATCGTCCGGCCTCCCGGCGACTTGCCGTAGCAGAAATCAGGGCTGCACTTGCGGCTCCCGCCTTCGATGAGATTGTCATCAACACACGCTCGCACACGCAACTGGCGGGTTCACAGGGCGACGGCGAGCTGGGCGTTCAGACGATCGCTCATCATCGACGGCGCCGTAAGAACTACTTCCACAATGGAATCGATCGCGCGTATGGGCCCCGGTCCGTTGCGCAGAGTAAATCGATCCAGCCCTTGATTCAGAATGGATCCGACGAGGCGATCGAGAAGATCACCGATTGGCATGCCGGTGAATGGCAGGGCACCTGCCAGAGCGAATCCGACGGTCACCATTGGCGCTACGCCAGAAATGCAGCCGTGGCCAAGGGCGTGCGGAGTTTGTTGCAGGACCTGGAGAAGGAGTTCCCGAAGACACGCATCCGCGTGATGATTCCACCTCGCGCCGTGGTTGAAAACTCTGTGAAAGAGAACCTGGAAGATTTGCCAAACCCGGAGGGAGGCACCTATGACGCGCGTTACTACCGGTACCTGTGTTCCGGAAACAACCAGATCCCATCGATTGGCGAGGGAATGAGCATGCTCGATCTGAGCGGACTTCGCGCCGAACCGATGTTTCTCGGATTGCGTCACCTGCCCGATTCCAGACCGTTGAATCTGTTTGTCGACAGCTACCTGAAAAACCAGTCAGACAATCACGGGTCGTCGTATCAAGGCGCCAAGAGTTTCTTTTACGAAGCCCAATACACCTTGCGCGACAAGGACAAGGCCGCGTCCGCCAAACGGCGCGAAGAGATCATTCGTAATTTGCTGGTCCGCCGGGAGATCGATGAGGTGATTCTCTATGAAGCCGCCAACTGGACTTACGATTTACCGTTAGACAATCCACACCAGTACCTCGAACGCTGAACCGCGCTCAATCGGCGGCAAGAATCTCCAGGAGGCGTTTCAGGAAATTGATATTACGTTGCTTCCGATCGATCAGTGATTCGTCGGAACGCCGTTGGTCGCGTCCACCGCCATGCAGTTCGCGAACACGATCGGCGAAGAACGGCTTGGGTTGGCTGGCCGCGGTGACTTCGTTCTCCAACACCTCCAGCCAGGCGGGAATGCGCGACAACATGTCCGCGGTGTCCTTCGGCTTGTACGCCTCCACAAGATCCATCAGGTCTACGGTCTCCAGAGCGCTGTAGGAATGCTCACTGGTGGTCTTGAGCAGGAACTTAAACAAGATCTCGCGTCGGCCTTCGTTCCGGAAGATTGACCGCCGGGCAATCGCCTTGAGCAGCGCGCGATCCGGCTCGGGCGGGAGATTGTTGAGCATGTTCGACAATGTCTCAGGAATCTCGGCGTCGAGGTTCAGGCGCGTGCGAAGCGCTCGATCGTTACATCGGCAAGAGTTATCGAATGACGCTCCCCATCCTCCGTCTCCAGCGAGGCCACGGTGGGACAATTCGTCAAGGTTTGCACCAAGTTGTCCCGTTGGCCGCGCTCCAGCCGTTCTGCATCGAGCAGCGGAGAAAAGGCGGCCTGATCGGAAAACGTGGGGGTGAATTGCGCGGAGAAGAGCAGGTCGATTTCAATGTCTTCAAGCTCGGCCACCTGGTTTTCCAGAAACTCACCAAGTTCGTCGCGGCTGGTCTCGTGTCGCGAATTCACGTGATCCACCACCTGCTTCAACAGCGGACGCGGCTTCTCGAGTTCGACCACGATTGCGTCGACGAATTCCTGCATCTGCGGAGTATGGAGAGAACGGAGCGCGGAGACTTCCTGGAAGAAACTCCCCGATGGCTCGGCGCATCCGGACGTCCAGATTTCGTTGATGAACAGCCGTTGCATCCGCGCCATTGCCGGCGACGAAGAAAACTGGCCGCAGGCAGGAGACAACTTCCTTGTGGATCTGGATCTCAGCGAAGCCAATCTGCAAGCCGGTGATCAACTGACGGTTGGGACGGCGATCATCGAGATCACGGATGTGGATCATGCTTCCGGCGGTAAGATCACCCAACGTTACGGACGGGCAGCGTATCAACTGATGGAGAGACCAGAATTGCGAGCGCATCGTCTTCGCAGCCTGTTTGCACGTGTCGTGATGGACGGTTTCGTGCAGAAGAGAGATTCGATTCTGAAATGCCAACCGCAGTTGTGGGAGTGAAGGGTGATGGCTACCGGAAGCAGATCTGGTACACGCAATCCTGGAAGTCCTTGGCTCCGGTGAGGATCTTGATTTCCACGCGCATGAAGTAGATCGGAAGATCGCGACGGTCGAGTTTCGGGAAACGGACGGCGTCCTTCTGCGTGGTGAGGATGATATCGGCCTGGCGCTTCTTCGCGCGGTTGATCGTGTTCAGAATCTCCTGCTGGGTGAATCGGTGATGGTCGGCGAAGCGCTTGGCGTAAACGAGGTCCGCGCCCATCTTCACGAGGCTTTGTTCAAAACTCTCCGGCTGCGCGATTCCACTCAACGTGGCGATCTTTTTGCCTTTGATAAAATCCAGACCCTGTCGCTCACCGGTGAACACATCCTCGTAATAGAGCGGGTGATGAACGCACTCGATGATCTTCGCCGTGGCATTGTGTTTCTGAATACGGGCGCGCAGTTGGGCTGTTTCGCCGTCGCTTTTGGTGATGAAGATGTAGTTGGCTCGTTTGAGGTTGCGAGGTGGTTCGCGCAGTGTCCCGCGCGGAAGGAGGTAGTGGTTTCCGAAGGGCTGCTGGCAGTCGATCAACACCACGTCCCGCCGACGTCCGCGCAGTTTCCAATACTGAAACCCGTCGTCCAGCAGCAGGATGTCACAACCGAATTTTTGAATCGCAAATCGTCCCGCCTTCACACGGTCCTTGTCCACGAGCACCACGACATCCTTCAGGTTCGTCGCGAGCATGTAAGGTTCGTCGCCGGCGTGTTCGGAATCGAGCAGGAGCGATTTGCCGTCAGAGACAATGCGCGGGGGTGTCGTATCCTCGCGCAGCAGCAGTTTGTTCAGGAAACGCTTGGGCAGGGGGCCTGGATTGGAACGATAACCGCGGGATAATATTGCCACTTTTCGGCCTTCGTCCTGCAACGCCCGCGCAAATTTCTCCACAACCGGTGTTTTGCCCGTTCCGCCAACCGTGATGTTGCCCACGGCGATGACTTGCACGCCGAGGGTGGAATCGCGAATGATGCGGGAATTATAGAGGAACAGGCGCAGGCGGATGATAAGCCCGAACACCCGGGACAGTGCGTAAAGCAGGGAGCGCAATGCCGTCGCGCGTTTACCACGGCGTTGCTCAAAAATAACCTCGAGCGCAAACGTCTCGAGATTTTCTGTCCAAACCCGGATGGCTTTCCGCATCGCGCGGATTCTGACAGCGGGCTTGGGAATTCCGAGTCCGGAAACGCAAAGATATTCACGAACGCGTCCAGCCACACAACTGAAGGTGTTGTGATCCACATCGATGGCGTTGACGTTTTGCCACTCCGGGCTTAAAACATCGCCGTCACCCCGTTTTGAAGCTGTGAAATCGGCCCTCGTCATCGACGACGATCCCATCGTTTCCAATGTTCTCGTGCAGAACTTGCAGGAGGCTGGTTGGTCTGTGCACGAAGCCAATTGTGGCGAAGACGGTCTGCGACTGGCCAGGGAGAAGGAGCCGGACGTGATCATCTGCGACCTGTTGATGCCGCGAATGAACGGCTATCAGTTTTGTCGCGAAATCCGCAACGATGAGAAGTTCAGTCCCCAACCGCGGATCGTTGTCATCTCCTGCAGCAATTACGCGACCGATCGCGAGGGTTCATTGGCGGCCGGCGCGGACGATTTCCTGACCAAACCGATCAAGTCGACGGAACTGATTCACATCCTCTCACAGGAAAGTGGGACCACTTTCTTCCGGAAGCCGACCCCGGACCTTCCCGGCATCACCCTGGCCGACACCCGGGTGTTCAGCCAAATGGTCGGAAGCAACACGCGAGTTCGGTTCTGGGGAGTTCGTGGCTCCATTCCGACTCCCGGTCCCAGCACGATGAAATACGGTGGCAATACCACCTGCGTCGAAGTTCGCGCGGACGGCCAATTGATCGTCCTCGATGCGGGCACGGGGATTCGTCAGCTCGGACGCGAACTTATGAATGAATTTCAGAGTCAGCCGATATTCTGCCACGTGCTGATCTCTCATACGCACTGGGATCACATTCAGGGCTTCCCGTTTTTTATGCCCGCCTACGATCCGAAGAATCACATCACGGTCATGGGTTACGAAGGTGCGCGGCAGGGATTGCAGGCGACGCTGAGCAGTCAGATGGAAAGTCCATACTTCCCGGTGTCCATGCAACAGATGCCGAGCAATCTCAACATCGAGGAGACATCGGATACGGAGTTCCACATCGGCCCGATTGAGATCACGGCATTCTTCGCCAATCACCCCGGCGTTTGCGTCGGTTATCGGCTCGATACCCGTCAGGGATCGATCGTGTTCCTCCCGGACAACGAACCGCATTCGCGCCTGCGCATGGCGCCCAATCAGGAAAACGCCCAGTCGCTGGAGGTCCTCGAGTACGCCCGGAAGGAGGATGAGAAACTCATCGAATTCATCCAGGACGCGGATGTGGTTATCATGGACGCGCAGTATGATGCCGATGAATACAAGTCATACATCGGCTGGGGACATGGCTGCGTGGATGACGTGGTTGCCCTGGCGGTCATCGCGAACGTGAAGAAGCTGTATCTCTTCCACCATGATCCTGACCACGACGATGCGATGATCGATCGCATGGAAGAATGGGCCAATGAACTGGTGGCGAATCACGGAGGCACGACCGTCGTGGAAGCCGCGCGCGAAGGGGTTTCCTGCGTCATCGAACCGGCACACTGAGGGCTCCCGCCTTCAACGACGCCGGCTTGGTTCACAAGAGTTGTTTATCTTCCCCGCCTTTTTTGCGGAGGATCTTCTTGATGGTCTCCAGATCCGTCGTGAGCTTGTAGACGGACTGGATCAATTCGTTCTTCAAGTCCTCATTCTCCAGTGAACGGATCGCGGGATTGAGCTTCAAGGTTGATTTGGACATCTCGTCGCAGGTGTTCTTGATGTCTTCGATGGCTTCTTCGGTTGTCATGATTTCTGTGAGAAACGGTCGTTGGTAAAGGGATCGGCGGTGTTCGAATAGCCACGGCGTTCCCAGTAGCCGGGCTCATCGGTCTCAGAAAAGCGGAGTTCGCGAATCCATTTGGCACTCTTCCAAGCGTAGAGCTTGGGAACCATCACGCGCGCCGGTCCGCCATGCTCGCGACTCAAGGGTTCGCCTTCAAACGAATGCGCGATCATTACGTCGTCGTCGAGCATCGCGTCGAGCGTGAGGTTCGTCGTGTAGCCGTCATAACTCTGCATGATGACATGCTTCGCGCATTCCTTCGGCTTGACCAGTTCGGCGATGGTAAAGAACGCAACTCCGGAGAACTTCATGTCGAACTGGCTCCAGGTGGTCACGCAATGGATGTCGCATACGTCGGTGAACTTCGGCAGCTTGGAAAACTCATCCCAATTCAATTCCACCGGATTCTCCACCTCGCCATGGATCTTCAGCTTCCAGTTGGAATCATCCAGGTCGGGTTTGATGCCAAGGTCGAGGACGGGAAAATCCTTCACCTCGTGTTGGCCAGGAGGCATGCGTTCACCGCTGCGTTCGACGCGGACGTCCTTCCCGGACATCTTCCGCGCCCATCGTTCCTTGCGAGTGTTCAAGTCATCGGGCACTGGCGGACCTTATCGTGTGTGCGAATTAAGACAAAGATGAAGGCAACGATTAAGAGTCACTCTTGGCCAGCCCTCCATCGAGCTACTGAGTCGTCCAAGGCGCTCGGGCGTTCTTCTCGATCTCCGCATCGAGTGCCTTCATGCGCGCGTTCAACTTTTCCACGAGTTTGGGTTTTGCCGACGCGAGATTGTTCTGTTCGCCGATGTCGGCGCTCAGATCAAACAGGAACACTTGTGGCTTCGGGGTCGGGCGCTTCTTGTTCTTCGCATTGCGACGGTTGCGTGGTTGCCGCGGCTTCTTGACCAACAGTTTCCATTTCCCTTGGCGAATGCCTTCGATTACCCCGCGTGACGTGTAGTGGAGGAATTCGCTTCGCGGGGTCCTGGCTTTTGGATCCCTCAGCAGCGCCGAGGCGTCCATGCCGTCGATTTTCTTTCCTTTCGGCAGCTTGGATCCGGTGAGCGAGGCGATCGTCGGCAACATATCGATCGTGCCGACCAATTGGCTGCACTCGGTGCCGGCTGGAATGCGGCCGGGTCCCCACATGACGCAGGGCACACGCTGGCCGCCTTCAAAGGTCGTTCCCTTGCCATCACGCAGAGGGCCTGCCGAGCCGCCGTGATGCTTGAAACTCAACCATGGCCCATTGTCGGTGGTGTAGATGACGTAGGTGTTCTTCGACAATCCCAGCTTGCGGATTGTTTGCATGATGCGACCGACTTCCGCGTCGATATGCTCGATCACGTTGACGTAGGCGTTGAGCGGATTCGGATCGCGAACGTCATCCGGAACATAGAGCGGAATGTGCGGCATGGAGTGCGGGACGTAGAGGAAGAACGGCTTTTCCTGGTTGTTCTCAATGAACTTCACCGCGCGATCGGTGTAGCGTCGGGTCACCGTGCGTTGATCCACCGGTAACTCAACGATCTTCTCGTTCTCGATCAAAGGCGTCTTCCACTTGGTGAGCGTGGATTCGGGATCGGCCCATAGTATGTCCATACCGTCCGGACCACCCTTGGGCTTGCCCTTGTTGTCCGGGTGATTCATGTCGTTGGAGTAGGGAATCCCATAATACATGTCGAAGCCGTTGGCGCGTGGAAGAACTTCCGGATGGTGTCCCAGATGCCACTTGCCAAAACATGCGGTCGCGTAGCCGAGGGACTTCAGGTGATCCGCGATCGTGTGTTCATCCGGATTCAGTCCCTTCTTCGAGGCCGGAAACAGCACGTGTTGATGCATGCCCACGCGCTTCGGATAGCAGCCGGTCAGCAGTGCGGCGCGCGAAGGCGTGCACACCGGTGAAGCCACCATGAAGTTGGTGAAGCGCATCCCTTCTTTCGCCATACGATCGATGTTCGGCGTCCTGATCTTCTTCGAACCGAAACAACCCAGGTCCCCATAGCCCTGGTCATCCGCAAAGATGATCACGAAATTGGGCCGGTCATTCGCCAACGCGGAAAGAGGCAATAACATGAACGCGCCGACCAACAGCGCCAGGAGAATTCTTTGCATGCGCGGGATAAAACGCGACGCCCCTTCCTTTTCCAATGAGAAACTGACATCGATCGACGCCAGCCGGCACCAAGTCGTCTCCGCTTGCGCATTCGAAGAGCCGCCCGCACAAACGGCACATGAGTTACATCATGGTCGACATCGAGGCCGATGGTCCGGTTCCCGGGGATTACTCAATGGTTTGTTTTGGCGCGGTATTGGTTGAGGAGCCACTTGACCGGGAATTCTACGGCCGACTCACGCCGATTTCCGAAAAGTGGATTCCCGATGCGCTGGCAGTCAGTGGATTCAGCCGGGAAGAGAGCATGCAGTTCGATGATCCAAAGGAGGTGATGGAACAATTCAGGGGATGGCTTGCGAACACGGGAAAGGGCCGGCCGATGTTTGTGTCCGACAACAACGGCTTCGACTGGCAGTTCATCAATTGGTACTTCCACCATTTCCTCGGTGAAAACCCCTTCGGTTTCAGCTCGACCAATCTCGGTTCGCTCTACAAGGGCGTGGTGCGGGACGTGTTCAAGAACTTCAAGCACCTGCGCAAGATCCGGCACACGCATCATCCGGTCGACGATGCGCGGGGCAATGCGGAAGCAATGCTGGCCATGAAGCGCGAGTTTGATCTGAAGATGTGATCCTGTCCGCTTGACCCCGAAGCGATTTGCCGCCAAACAGGTGGGCATGAGACCGGCGCGTTACTCCGTATTTCTAATAATCCTTTTCGCTGCGTTTTCCTTCGCGGACAGCGTCCGTGCTTGCTCCGTCCCGGTCTTTCGATACGCGCTGGAGCACTGGACGCCAGATGCCTACGAGGCACTGGTCTTTCATCGGGGTGAACTCGATGCGGATTCACAGGCTCTCATCAAACGATTGACCCGCGAGGAGAGCGGAACGCGTGCCAATGTGTCGGTGATGACGATCGATCTCGCCGGCGACCAGGCTGCGAAGTGGCAACCGGTCTGGAAAAGCTTCAAGGCGGACAAGTTGCCATGGATTGCGGTTCGGCCCGCGCCGCGAACCGGCATCACCACCCTATTGACGTCCGAGGCGTTGACCGAAGGCCTCGTTGATCACCTGCTCGACTCACCTGCTCGGCGGGACTACCGCGCCCGATTGGCCGCTGGCGACAGTGCGGTTTGGATTCTAGTGGAGAGCGGAAACGCGGAGGCGGACAACGCAGCTGCCACCGCATTGGATCAACGCATCAATTACCTTAATTCCGTGCTCAAGGTGCCCGAACTCAGTGACGAGGATGTCGCCAACGGTCTGGTTTCCATTTCATCAGATGATTTGAAGCTGCAATTCTCCACGCTCCGTGTTTCCCGTGCAGATGCGGCCGAGCGACTGTTCGTGAAGATGCTGCTCGGCGTGGAAAGCGACCTCGGCGAGCTGAACGATCCGATGGTTTTTCCCGTGTTCGGTCAAGGGCGCGCCCTCTATGCATTGGTTGGTGCCGGCATCAACGACGAGACCATCGACATGGCCGGGATCTTTTTGAGCGGCAAATGTTCCTGTGAGGTGAAGGAAGAGAACCCCGGCCTGGATCTGCTGATGACCGCGAATTGGAAGCAGATTTCCAAACTGCCCGGCAAGAGAGACCAACGACCTGCTCAATCTGATTCCAAACCACAGAACAGCGGGGCGCCCGAAATGGTGAAAATCAGTGCGGTTGAATCGGAGGAATTGGAGGATGAAGTCGGGGAAGTCCAAGGAACAGGAAGACGCTTTGGAATTGTTCCCTTCATCCTGCTGTTCGCCAGCTTGGTTTTTGTTTTTCGGAAGGCCTAACGCGTCTCCTCGTCCACCAGCTCCCACCAATCTGCGTGCAGTTCGCGCGTGAGCTCGTGAATGGGGACAATCATCTGATCCACCCGTCCAATCTCGATGATGCCCATCGATGATACACTGAGGAACGCGCCGTCTGCGCTGGCCAGGTTCTGCAATGTTCCATCCTCTTCCGCGATCTGCCGGTCGTGTCGATCGCAGAGGCGCAGCACGATGTCGCGCGTGATCCCAGGGAGCGCACCCGCTGAGGCAGGAGGTGTGCAAACTGTATTGCCGTCGATCCAGAAAAGGTTGGCACAGGTCGCTTCGACCAGGTTTTCAGCCAAGTTGAGGAAGAGAGCGTCGTCGTATCCCAGTTGCTCCGCTTCTGCTTTCGCCAGAACGTTGTGCAGGCGATTGGAAGTTTTGTGACCAAGTATTGGATCTTCCTGATTCAGGCGGATCGAACTGGTGTGCAAACGCCAGGGAATTGGATGTCCCGGAATGATCTCCGGTGCTTCCGAAAGAGAAACGACGAAGGTCGGTGAATCCGCTCCACTCGGTGAATACCCCCTCTTTCCAACTCCTCTGGACAAGGCGATACGCGCCATGGCGTCGCGCAGGTCGCACTCGGCCACGAGTTCGTCGAGCTGATCTTCCAACTGGCTTTCGGTAAACGGAAGTTTGATTCCCAGGAACTCCGCCCCGGCCTGCAATCGTGCATAGTGCGACTTTGCCCGGAACGGTGCTCCGTTTCGAACCCTCAAGGTCTCGAACAATCCATCCCCATAGCAAAACCCGCGATCCGCCACGGAGACCGTCGCTTCCTCGTCCGAACACAATTTACCGTTCAGAATTACCGGCACGGCGGAGGTGTAGCAGGGAGCGGGAAAGCATCAAGCTTCGATCTTCCCAAGCTGCGTCCATCACCTGGCCCTCTCACACACAACCTTGCCTGTGCCGCATGTTTGTGGCATCCCTCGCTGCGTTCATCATGCTTGGCGCGTGGGCACCGCAATCGGCTATCGCTTCACGCGGCACATCCAGGCCAAGGCGCAATACAGCTACAACCACCAGTCCGGCGCGTTCCAACAGGGGGAACAACTCCTTGCAGGTCAGTTGACCCTGCGATTCTGATCAGAGGGTCTTGATGAAATCGTCCGCGCTCTTGATGGACGCGTTCATGTCATCGATGAGCTTGCCGATCTCACCCTGAATGTTCAGGGCCTCACCCTTTAGTGACGCGATTGCCGCGGCATTCAGGTTGTGTTTGAGGAAGGTGACGTGCTCTTTGAATTTCTGCAGCACCGGCCCCATGCTTGTCTCCGCTTTCTTCAAGGAGCTCACCATGGTTTGGTAACGCCCGCGGGTATCAACCAGGAGTTTCTTGCTCTTGACCTTGAGGGACATGGTCTTGATTTCCTCAAGCTCCGATTCCCATTCCTTGAACAGATCATTGGCGACGGTCTCCACGGATTCGATCCTGTCCTTCACGGTTGCCGCGGTCTCGGCTGCTGATTCGTACTTGGAATTCAATTCCTTGTATTGCTTGCCCAGTTCACCGCCGTCGTAGGAATAGATCTCGCGGAGTTTCGTCAGCGCGTCCTTGAACTCCTCGCCCGTTTCCTTCTGTTCGTCACGCGCCTGGGTGACCTTCTTCTTCAGGATGTCGCGCTTGTGGACGCCAAAGGTGCCGACCGTCGCGTAGTAAGCGGAACGGTAAGCCGAGGAAGCAGCATCACTGACCGTCTGACAACCGGTTTGCGACACCACAATGCTGGAAAGAACTGCTATAAGGAAAAGTTGTCGGAGGGCGTGCGAAACGCGCATGGCCGGATCATTGAAGAATTCCAGCGCAGGTCAAATAAAACCCGGTGAACGAGAATCGATTCACGGTTTCACAAGACTGCATCCTCAGTTTTTCGTGATCTATTCGACGCAGCGGATCACTCCCGATCCAACTTCCGCACACTCTCCACCGACGAATACGCCGGTGATCGTATCGCCTTTGCCCTCGATGCGCACATCGATTCGGCTGGGCCGACCGAGTTCCAACCCTTGCTCGCTGACCAGCCGTCCGCCCTCCAGCAATCCGTGCTTGAAAAAATAACTGCCGAGCGGTCCGTGCGCGCTGCCGGTGGCCGGATCTTCCGGAACTCCAAATCGTGGCGCGAACATGCGGCAATGCACATCGGCACCTGAAGAGGGATCGCGTGAAAACACAAACGCCTCCCGGCAATCGAGTTCCGCGCAGGCATCGTCAAGAACGTCCGTGCGGATGGCAGCTCGAGCCACCGCCTCTTCCGAGGTTACGGGAACGAGCATGTAGGGCACGCCACAGGAAACGATCTCCACGGGCAAATCAGGGTCCAGATCGGACGTCTCCAGCGAGACAGCTTTCGCTGCGATGTTGCGATCCAACTCCCGAACGAATTCCGGAAGCGGCTGGCACATCGTCAGCCCGGTGGGTGGGTTCGTCCCGTATGTGAAGTCAACGCGCACCGGCCCAACGCCTTCATCGAACATCAGAAACCGATCGTTCCGTGGCGCCAACACGTTGTGCCGCAGGATTACGCAAGCCGTTCCGATGGTGGGATGACCCGCCATCGGAAGTTCTCGCTGCGGGGTGAAGATGCGAACCGTGCAATCGCCCTGTGCTGATGTCGGTGCGCAAACGAAGGTGGTCTCCGATAGATTCAACTCGTTGGCAATGTTCTGCATCAATTCGGTCGACAAACCATCGCCTTCTGGAAAGACAGCCAGCGGATTGCCTCCGAAGGGCCGATCTGTGAAGACATCCACTATGAAGTAATTCAGTTCCTTCATGCCCCGCCCGTTTTCCGCGACCGGCGCGGCTCGTGCAAGCGTTGGGTTCGACTAGGACAGGATTTCGTGAACGACGTTTCCGTGCACATCTGTGAGACGGAAGTTTCGGCCGGCGTGGCGGTAGGTGAGGGCTTCGTGATCGATGCCGATCAGATGGAGAATGGTCGCCTGCAGGTCATGCACCCCGATGATGTTTTCAGCAGGCTTGTCGCCCAGTTCATCGCTGGAACCGTGGACGATGCCTCCCTTGATGCCCGCGCCGGCAATCCAGGAGCTGAATACACGCGAGTGATGGCCACGACCGGTGACGTTGGGATTCTGTTGATAGGGTGTGCGTCCGAATTCGGTTGCGAAGACGATGAGCGTGTCTTCGAAGAGGCCACGTTGTTTCAAATCCTTCAACAGGCCGGCGATGGGTTTGTCGACGTTGCGTGAAAGCTGATTGTACTTGGACATGTTCGCGTGTGTGTCCCAGTTCGTGTCGATGTGTGTATCGCCATCGATGAGTTCGATGAATCGTACACCGCGTTCGGCCAGGCGCCGGGCGACCAGGCACTGCCAGCCGAAGCCCTTCGTGTCGCCCCGCTTGAGATCGTAGAGATCGTGAGTGGCATCGGTTTCATAACGGAGGTCAAAGGCTTCAGGCGCGGCGGTTTGCATGCCGTAGGCCGTTTCGAAAGATTTGATGCGGGCCTTGAGATGGGTGTCGGATTCGCGCCCTTTCAAGTGTTGGCGGTTGAAGAACTTCAGGAGACCGAGTTCCTCATCCTGTTCCGAACGCGTAGGCAATCGGCGATGCATGTTCTTGATCGGTTCCTCGCCGGGAATGACCCGCGTGCCCTGATGAACAACAGGTAGGAAATCCGAGCCCCAGACCTGGCCGCCCGCATAAGGCAGTCCGGGAGAGATGACCATGAAGGCCGGCAGGTCCTTGTTCTCGGTCCCAAGTCCGTAACTGATCCAGGAACCGATGCTTGGACGATTAAAGGTGTCCGAGCCGGTGTGCAGGCCGATCGTTGCACCGAAGTGATCGGCGTTGATGTTCTGCATGCCGTTCAGCATGCAGATGTCGTCCATCATCGAACCGATATGTGGAAACAGGTCGCTGACCTCCGTGCCGCATTGTCCGTACGGTCGAAACTCCCAACCCGCGCCCTTGTAGTAACGACGATTCTTGATCTTCTTGTTGTGCCGCGCATTGAGCACGGGCTTGTGATCGAAGGTATCCACATGGCTGATCCCGCCGTTCATGAACATGAAAATCACGCGCTTGGCCTTGGCTGGATACTGGAAGGGCTTCGGTGACAGAGGATCGGAATCGGCCGCGAGCAATTCGCTCAGCATGCCGGGCAGGAGAAGGCCGCTTCCGGCAAGGGATTGGATGACGTGTCGGCGGTTGGTTTTCATGGTTCGAAATCAATCCACATAGATGAATTCATTGCTCGCCAGCATCGCGCGAACGAAGCTCGGCCAGGCGGGATTTCGTGATTTGGCGAAATCGAGTTCCGCATTGGTTGGCGGGCGATTGAAGATGGTTTGGTAGAGCCAGTTCACCACTTCGGCTGGCTCGTCGGAGACTGCGCTCGCCCGTTTCGCAATGGCCTCGACCTGTTCGTGAACAAAATGCGAGTTCATGAAGTAGAGGGCCTGCAGGGTGGTGGTGGATTCACGGCGCTTCCCGAAGTGCAGGTTGCCGTCCGGTCCATCGAAGAGGTCGAGGTAAGGGTTCTTTTGAATGCGTTGCTGCATCTGGTAAACGCTGCGCCTGTTCGAAGTGTATTTCTCCTGGAACGGTTCGTGTTGACGATAGAAGTAGGTGAGGTGATGAGGAAAGGGATGGCGGCCGCCGGGTGTGAGATCAAGTTGGCCGGTGAAGGAGAGGATCGAATCACGCAACTGTTCCGCGTCGAGGCGTTGACGGTTCGACCGCCAGTGCAGTTTGTTGTCCGGATCTTCGGAGAGATTTGCGGTGACTTCAGTGTTCGCGAGTTGATAGGCCTTGGAAGACAAAATCAGCCGGTGCATTTCCTTGATCGACCATCCGTGCTCGACAAAGTGTGCAGCGAGGTAGTCGAGAAGTTCGGGATGTGTTGGCGCAGTTCCACGAACGCCGAAGTCGCTCGTTGAATCCACCAGTCCGCGTCCGAAGTGATGGTGCCAGATGCGATTGACCATGACGCGGGCGGTCAGCGGATTCGCAGGATCGGTTAGCCAGTCCGCCAGTTCGCGCCGGCCACTACCCATGGCATTTTCGGGCAGCTTCTGCCCGCCCAGGATTTGAAGGAATCCGCGCCGAACGATTTCGCCACGGGAACTTCTTCTGTGGTCGCCCTGCTTCATCACATGGGCGTCTTCGGAGTTTCCTTCGGACGCAGCAAACGCAATCTCCAGTTCCGGAAAGGTCGCGGCAACAGCTGCGCGATTTGCTCGGATGACCTGCAGTTCGGCCCAGGTGGATTCGCGGGTCTTGGCTTCTTTCACCTCCTTCGTTTGGAATGACTTGTACTCAAAGAACTTGTCGCGTTCGCGTTTGTCCCACGAAGCGAGCTTGGCGCGATGAGGTTTTAGCAGTTCATTCGCTTTGGTCTTTCCGACGCGATAGACGAAGTCCTCGCGATAGGGTTTGTGCTCGGCGCCCGCGTGTGGGTAGACCGTGCTGTTGAAGATGCCGTATAGCGCATAGTAATCGGCGGTCGGTATTGGATCGAATTTGTGATCGTGGCAACGCGCGCAGCCGACGCTCAGCCCAAGGAAGGTCTTGCCCACGTTGTTGATCGTGTCTTCCAGGGTGATGTGGCGCATTCCGTGCGGGCTTACGCCGATCCGGCGCGAGATGGCGAGATAGCCGGTCGCAATTGTCTGTTCCCAACGTCCGTCATCGTCCTTGGCCGGCAAAAGGTCGCCGGCGATCTGTTCGCGTACGAACTGGTCGTAAGGCTTGTCGCTGTTGAAGGCGTTGATGACGTAGTTGCGATACTTGAAAGCTTCGGGAACCGGGAAGTCCGCAGCATCCCCCGCGGTGTCGGCATAGCGGACGAGATCCAGCCAATGACGTCCCCAGCGTTCACCGTACTGCTGTGAGGCAAGCAGGCGTTCGTAAAGCTTGCGCCAGGCATCCGGAGATCGGTCCGACAGGAATCGGTCGATCTGTTTCGTGGACGGAGGCAACCCGGTGAGATTGAAGGTGGCTCGACGAATCAAAGCAAGCCTGCTGGCGCGCTCGACCGGTTCCAAACCACGTTTGCTCATCGCCGAGTGAATGAATGCATCGATCGGGTGCGACCAGTCCTTTGGTGCGTCCGGTAGCGCTGGTTTTTGCACGGGCTGAAAGGACCAGTGATTGCGTTGCGCCTCGGTGATCGCTCCGGAGGCAAACGCGATTTCAGCATCGCTCGTCCAATGCGCGCCCTCTCGGATCCAGCGCGTCAGGTTGGCGATGACGTGATTCGGCAGGAGCGATTTGGGTGGCATGGACAGTTCCCGATCGCGATGCGAGATCGCTCGAATCAAACGGCTCTGTTCTGGTTTGCCGGGAATGATCGCAGCCCCGCTTTCTCCGCCCTTCAGTGCTGCCGCCAGTGAATTGAGTTTGAGTCCGCCCTTTGCCTTGTGCCCATGGCATTCGAAACAATGGGTCGCGAGGATGGGACGGATCTTGGATTCGAAGAACTCTGTTCGTTCATCCGCCGGGCAGAAACCGGATAGACCCAGCAAGCTGAGGATGATTGAGAGCCGGAGAAACACTTCGCGGATGATATCTCATTCCCCACCGCCATCAAGCGCGTCGATGATCCGCGGTAAGGAGCGTGCGTGATTGAATGGTGGCAACCGGCAACAGAGACCGCAACTGAAACCGAGAGTCTTCTCACTCACCCTCAATCCCACTCCCGCTGGGAGATGGAAGTTGTGCTGTCGCCATGCATGACCATTTGCTGGATGAAAGCGGGGCTGAGGGAGAACGCATCAAAAACCGTTTGATCTGACTACCATCAATCACACACGCAAGGATCAGATGGCTGCCTTACTCAGGACGAACGAGCGTGTGAGTCCCTCCACATTGATCGCTAGCTAGCGCAGGTCGTCTTTGGCGCGGGCCGTGACCTTGGCCTGGGCGGCCGCCTTGTTGCGGCTGTAAGTGGCGACCTGGTTCTTCAGGTAGTCGCGACGTCGGCGGGTGGAATCGGCCGTGCTCTTCTTGCGATCGCGATCAGATTTGATGCGGTAGAGGTCGCGCTTGAGATTGTCGGAATTGCGCTTGGCTTGATCGCGTTTGGACTTGGCCTGGCGTTCTTCGTTCTCGCGCTTCTTGTTCAGTTCATCCGCGGCCTTCCTGTCCTTTTCGGCCCTGGTCAGCTTTGCCTTCCAGGTGGCCTTGTCCTTGTCGCTGAACTTGGATTGGTATCGGTTCCAGTGGCTTTGCACGGATTTAAGTGCGCTGGCGAATCGGCGCGCGTCCGAATCGGCGCGGCTGGCGTAGGTTTTTGCCCTGCGATAGTCGCGATCGGAGTTCGTGTAGGCGGAGGTGGACTTCCGGTATTCGCTCTCCTTCTTGGTGTAGCTGGTCTTGGCTTCGTCGTAGGCCTTCTGTGCCTTGGCATAGGTATCTTCGGCCGCCTTCAGTTGTCCCTCGTAATCTTCCAGCTTGGCTTTCGCGGCCCGGAGCGCTGCGTCTTCACTGTTCATCTTCGAACGTTCCCGGCTTTGGTCGCGCGCGCGTTTGTCCTTCTCCCTCGCCGCGAGCTTCAGGAGGTTCTCGGCTTTGCGCCGTTCGTCTTTGGGCGCCTGGACGGATTTCTTGGCGTGAATGGAATCGGGACCGAGATTCACGCTCGTCGGGTAAAGCTCCTCGCCCTTGCCCATGCTGATGATGTGGATCTGGTCGAGGGGAATGCGCAGTGATTCCAACACGGAGCTGGAAAGATTCAGGCTGTCTTCGGTGAATTCCACCTTGTCCGCGAGCAGGACCGATCCGTTGAGCAGCTGGACTCGGAAGGCGGAAGGCTCGGCCTTGGGAATGCGCAATTGCAGGGCCATGGTTTCATACTTGGTGTCCAGGGTCTGGTAGCCGAAGAGCAATGAGCTGAGCTTCAGGTTTCCCTTTTCCAGGCTCTTGAAATCGCCGTCCACGAAGTCGCCACCAACCATCAACGCGCCGAGCCGTGAGGGGCGGACTTTGACCGCGGTATGAAGCGGGATGTCGCGGAACACGACACGCGCGACGTTCAGGGTGGAGATCGAGAGATCCTTGAAGGGGCTTTCGAGAATCATCGCGGTGTCGTTTGCGCGATTGACCCTGGCCGCAAGGTAGGATCCGTCGCGGAGGATCACACCGTTCTTCAATCCGGTCTGTGCGATGTCCGGGCCGCGGTAGGTGGCCTGGGCATCGTTCGGCGGCCGGAGGTCCAGCTTGGATAGATCCTGGCGCTTGTGCTCGGGGCCATCCCACTCAAGTTCGATGACCGCCTCGCCGGTGGATTCGAAATACTCCACGAGAATTTTGTGTGGCTTGCCCTTGTCGAGTTTGATCACGCCCTTGTTCTCGATGACGCTGTGGTTGGTCCAGTTGTCGATGATGCGCTTGTCGTTGATGCTCACCCGCACGCCGTCGTCCGAGTCGGTGAAGAATGTGTGTTCGCCGGTGTGTGGCACTTCGAAGGTTCCTTCCCAGCGGATGCTGAAGTGATCCTCGCGCCAGCCCTTGAACGGCCCGCCCCCGCCGAATTGAAAGTCGATCCCCTTGTCGATGCGCGTGCGGCGCGGACCATCCAGGTTGGTCCGCTCGAAGTAGGTGCCCAACAAGCCGGCACCGGACTTGAGACGTTTTCGAAAACTCTCCGACCAGATGGCGTCGCTCGCCTGGATCTCGATGGAACGATTCGAGCCGGGAATGACGATCTCGGATTTGCCGTCACTCGTGAGCTGAAGTCCCTTGCCGGCAACGAATTTGAGCGCGCCTTCGATCTTGGAGCCGTCGGTGCGGGTGACGATACCGGCCTGGACGGACAAGCCGGAAAGAACGAACAGGACAGACAGGAGGCGATGCATGGTCAGCGTTGGTAAAGCGGGATGTAGTGATACGGCATGGCGAGGATCATCGTGTATACGGCGGTCGTAAAGTTGGTGCCGACCCCGCCACGTCCACGGGCTTCCCAATAGGAGACGCTCTTTTCGGTGATGACCTGGCCCATGAGGATCTTCTTCACGTCGTCATACCATTTCTTCCACGTAGGCCCGCCGATCATGTAGTGCGCCGGCGCTGCGTAGAAGTTGCCGTAGGTGAACCACTCGTGATCTTCGCGCTGGGTTTCGAAGAGAAACTTGGAACCGGCCTTCACCTTCGGATCATCGTATTGGCCACAGACTTGAAGGGAATAGATGGCGGCCGCGGTTCGAGCAAAACCGGCTTCGCGATTGGGCTGATAACAGAACCCGCCCTCGTCTTCCTTGTAGCAACGGCGAACGTAGGCGACGGCGTCGTCGATGGTTTTTTGCGGGACTTCGAGTCCGGCGTTCTTGGCTGCGCGAATGGCGACGAGTTGAAGAACGGTCACTGAGATATCGGCATCCTTGGCGATCGGACGATAGCGCCAGCCACCGTGGTGCTGATCCTGATCGGCCTGTGCGCTGACGATGAGGCGGACGACGCGTTGCAGCTTGCTGCGGATGACGGGCGACCGGGTTTGTCCGTATAGCTCGGCGAGCGCAATGGTCGCAATGCCATGGGAATACATGTACTGGCCGTCGCGACCGCTGCCGTAGAGACCTTCCGGAGAAATCAGGTCCAGCAGATAGTTCATGCCCCCGGTGACGTTGCGGCCGAACTCGCCTTCACCCGGAAGATGGCCGGCGGCCTGGAAGGCCATGAGGACGTAGCCGGTCATGGCAATGGTGTATTTGTTGCGATCCTCGGACGCGCTCCAGGAACCGTTTGGCAGCTGTCGTTTCGCGAGAAACTTCAAGGAGCCGTCGATGATCTTTTCCGTGTTCTTGTCGACGACGACGGTGTTCTGGTCCGCTTTTGCGGCGCGGAGATTGGCGACGGGTGCGAGCGCGATGAGCAGGACCAACGTGCAACGAATCACGAACGGGGATCGGGTTTGCATGGAATCAACGAGTGCCGCGGCTGGCCTGGTCAGAAAGGTTCTTCAGGTATTGCTCGACGAGCGGGCCGAACTCCTCGGGATAACTTTCGCCAAGAGATTGTAGGATGGCGTTTCGTTCGCGGGCGGGAAGTCCGATGAAGGTGTTGCGATCGGCCACACGCCGGAGGCGACCGTCGGTTCCACCTTTGCCGTTGAAGTTGCCCTTGTCGCCGTTGCCTTGTCCGTCCTTGCTGTCTTCCTGCGCCTTGTTCTTGCCCGGCCCCTTGGCGTTGCCCTTGCCCTTCTGTTCGCTTTCGCCACGTCCGCCTTCGCCCTGGGCCATCTGTTGTTCGGCATTGTTGCCGAGACCCTTCTGCGCGAGTGCGAGAGCAGCGGCTGCCTTGTTGAGCGAACTCTGGGCCTGTTGCGCGTTTTGCTGGGCGGGTGAGGCATCGCCGGAGGTGGCCTGTGCGGAAGCTTCGGTCAGCGCGCGTTGGGCGGCACGCAATGCGAGTTGGGCATCCATGGGCAACATGCTGATGGCGCCACTGGTCAATGGAGAAAGAAGTTTGTTCGCATCATCGAGCGGTTCGGCGGCCAACTCGGGTTTTGCCTGGGCCAGTTGCTGGGCGATGGCGCGGAGGTCGCCTTGTTCCTTCGCGAGTTGAGCGGCATCGGCGGGTTTGGAATTGGATTTGCCTTGTCCGGAGTTTGGCTTGGCTCCTTTGTTGGAATCGCCCTTCTCGGATTCACCCTGGGGATTGTCGCCCTGGTTATTCTCACCCTTGGAATCAGGTTTCTTCGCAGATTCAGATTGTGCGGCCTTCTTGAGATTATCTTCGGCCTTGGCCATTTCGCCAATGGCAGACGGCACATCCTTCGCGCCGAGTTCGTCAGCGGCTTTCCTGGCGGCCTTGCTGGCATCGAGGAGGACGGGGGAATCAGGCTCGGCCTTTGCCTTCTTGTCCACCTTTGCGGCGAGCTTGCCCTGCTCGTCCTTCACGAGCGCCTCAAGTGTAGCCGGCGCATCCAGCTCACTGACGGCCTTGTTGACGAGGAGTTGCGCGGCCGCGACTTGTTCGGTGGCTTCGGCGAGCATATCCGGTTTGCTTTCTTCGGGTTTGCCGAGGGCCTTGGCGATTTCTTCCTTCTTGCGATCGATCTCCTGCTTGGCGGTCAGGAGATTCTCGATGGCGCGGCCTTGTTCCTGGCGTGCGGCGTTTGCGTCCGGCTTCTTCAATGCCTTGGCCGCCTCGGCCATGTCATTCGATGCGCTGGCGAGGTTGCGGGAAGCCTGGGGAACGGTCTGGGTTGCTTCACTCGCGGTCTTCGATGTTTCGTCGGCGAGGTTGTTTTGTCTCGGAGCCTGGGCACGGGCCTGTCGCTCGCCTTCGGGCGAACGGGCTTCGGCGGCCTTGGCGGTCTGAAGCTGCACCTTGAATTGTTCCTGAAGCAGCTCCGTGACCTTTTCTCCAAGTTTGTCGAGCTTGGCGAGTTGTTCCTCGGCTTTCTCGAGCTTGGCCACTTCCTGGGAGAGTTCGGACTCGGCGCGCTTCAAGGCATCGGCCGCAGCCTGCTGGGTCAGTGGGGCGGGCAGTTTGTTGGCGAGAGATTCAGCGGCCTTGCCCATCTGTTTGGCAGCCTCGGCGAGCGAATTGGCAGCTTCCTTGGCGAGGGGAATTGATTTTGCGTGGGCGTCCTGGGCGAGCGCCTTGAGCGTTTGTTGCTGGGCGGCATGCTGTGGCAGCAGGTCCTTCTTGTCCTTGGGAACGAGCGCAGCCACGGCCTTGGCGTCGGCCTGCTTCTGTGAGAGTTCCTGAACTTCGGCGAGAAGCTTCTTCAACTTGGAAATCTTGTCTTCGGCTTCTTCGCCGGCTTTCTGTGCTTCCTTGATCTTCTTCGCGAGGATGACGCGGGCTTCATGCATCTTCGTCAAAGCCTCGCGCTGCTTTTCAACAACTGGTGATTCTTCCTCGTTGTTGCTCCGGCGTCGCGTGGTCGGCGCGTTGCGGAGTTCGGCGCGCGCTTGTTGTTGACGGTCGATGGACTCGTTCAATGCGCTGGCGGCAATCGGGGCATGTTCGGCGAGGTCTTCGCGGATGACGTCGGTTTCGTCGACGACTTTCATCTGACCTTTCTCAATGGCGTTCCGATCGTCTGTCTCCAGCTTCTTCTCGGTGGCCTTCTTGGTTTCATCAATGAGGGCTTCCTGTTTGGCCATGGTCTTCTGCAGGTCGCGCAAGGCTTCCTTGAGAATGGTCATGGTGTCGCGATCGGGACGAAGCAGTCGGGCAAGTTCAACGAAGAGATCGCGGGCGCGCTTTTCGTTTCCAGCCGCGCTTTTGAGGTTGGATGCCTTCAAGTCGTCCGCAGCGCTGGTGACGATGAGTTCGAGTTCACCTTCACGCGCGCGGGCCACGGCCATCCGTGGTTTCTCGGCGGGCAAGCCGTCCATTTCGCTGACGACGTCGTAGAGCTTGTCCAACACGATGATGGTCTCGTCCTTGATGGTGACCTGCTCGGTCGACTGGAGCTGGAGGGAGATGCGGTGCGATTCCTTGCTGCGCCGGGCATCGCGTCCACCGGTGGCACCAAAGAGCGCGATGGTCTCCGCCATGTTTGCGCCTTGCCGGCGTCCGAGATCGCGAAAGCGACGGGCAATCTCGCGGAGAATCTGCTGACGCTGGTATTCCAGGAGGAGATGACGGAGTTGAACGATGATGGTTTTCTGGCCGGCGTAGGCGTTGAGGGTGTTCTCGCTGGATTTGCCGGGCTCGCTCGTGTTGCGGGCGGATTGCAGAAGGGCGATGACCTTTTTGATTTCGTCCTGCGTCAAGTCGCCGAGCACACTGCGAATCGCCTTGAGCACGGCGACGTCGTCACCGGCCAGGCCATTACGTTCGTATTCATCGATGATGACATCGAGCTGGGCGCCGACTCTTGCGGTCGTGTCCCTTATTTGTGATTGGCGGAGTTCCTGTTGGAGCAGGAGATCGGTGGCGTTCAGCTCGGTGTTCTCCGCCTGGGCGGTACGGGGCGCGAGCACTGCGAGTGCGCAGAACGTCAGCGTGATGAGAATGTGTCGATACATTGGCAAAACTGGTTGTACGATTGCAGGTGCCTAATCGAACTCACCTGCTGAGCGGCCTATTCTATCGGGCTGAAGGTGACCGGCAATGATGAATAGCGGACGCGCGGATTCCGGCGTCGGTTGCACAATTCGCCGAGTTCAGCGGGAATCCGCGTTTTTCCTTGGTGCAATTCGGCGAATCCAAGTTAATCGGCGCGTTGAAATCCAGCGTCTTTATCCTCCTGCTGTTTTGCGTGCCGAGTCTCTCGGCTGAGGGACTGGTCGTGGGTGCACCCGAGTTGACGCTGGTGGAATGGGGCGGTGAGGGCGCATCGGGAATGAACGGGACGCAGTGGTTCGCGGTTCTGTGGTTGAGCGTGATGTTCGGTATTGCGGCTTTGCCGGCAGTGACGAGAAACCGCGTCCGGCTGGACTGGCTGGCGAAGGATATGCCCTTTCCGAGAATCCCGCGCGAATTCATGGGCGCGCTCTGGACGCCCATCGCGGTCGTGGTGTGGGGATTGATCTTTCTCTTTTCCGGATTGATGGCGTTGCCGTGGAATGTGTCCGCGGCTGTCGTGGTGGCGTTTGTGCTGGGCGCTTGGTCGTTGCTGCTCGTCCAACGCCCGCTCGGACAACGGGCAGATGCGGTGGGCGCGGACAATGCAGGAATTGCGTTTGGAGTTTCATTCGCGATCGCCGAGTTGGGGAACATCGGTCTGATCGTTTTCCTGAGCGTGTTGGTGCCGTTCGAGGCGTCCGCGGTCTGCGTGCTGGTGTTTGCGCTCGGACAGGCGCTGTGCGCGCGATTGAACCTGGGCGAGGCGGGAACCTACGACCGACTGAAAACACATTCGGTGCATCAAGGTCTTCTGCTTGCCTCAATCGTCTACGTGATCCCGCTGATCTTCGACGGCTCGCCGTTGATCGCGGCTGAGTTGTTTTTCGTGATGCTGTTGATGCGCTTGGTTGTGTCGGTCGTGCCCCTGCTTGCCGAACTCACGACGGGAAATTCGCATCTTGAAGGCGGAGACGCATCCGTGGTGCGGGATTGGTGCGGAACGGTGATCGCGATTGGACTGGTTGTCCTGGCGGCTTTGGTGGGGAGACTGGTTTTTCCCGCAGGTGCGTTTTCGATGCATGGCGAAATCTGGTGGGCGCTTGCAGCCGTGATTGGCGCGGGTTCGGTTGCGCGAGTGCTGGGTGTGGAACTGACCGAAACACTCGCGAGGCACGATCCGCACATGAGCCGGATCGCTGTCGGCAGCATGGGCATCCTGGGAATCTGGTTTGCCGCGGAGATCTGCGGGTCGGAGCCGTTCCAATTTCTCCTGTCCGGAGTGGCGCATCATCACGAATGGATGTTCGCGTTTGTGCTGTTCGTCTTTGGCTGGACGCTGACGCAGGGGATGGCAGCGCGGACCGGGGCGTTTCAACCCGCCCTACTGGCCTTCGCCGTCAGTGGAGTATTGGTCTTTGGCGAGGTGTTCACCGAGGCGCAGAAACACTTCAGCCTGATGAACTCGAAGGTCTTCGCGAGTCTGGCCGCAGGTTTTCTCCTGATCGCGTTGATGCGTTGGGCGGATTCCGTGTCTGGCTGCGATCAACCGGAGCGCGCGCGATCGCTGACGAAGTACGCGAGTGCCGCGCTGGGGTTGGTGCTGATCCAGATTTGCTTCGCTGTGGCGCTGCCCTTGTTCAGCGTGTTCGGGGCGTTTGCGGCCTTCGCGGTGGTGGCCTTTGTGGATTCCATGGATCCATCCCCCGCTAGCACGCCCAGCCGACACGGCGCGGCGCTTCAGATTCTGCTCGGCTGGATCGGTGCGGGGATTTCGATTGAGCTGTTGCGGGTGTTTGGCGGAGCGGAAGGCGGTTGGGTGTTTGGCTTCAATGTCGGAGTGATCGCGCTCAAGAACATCCTCGGGGTGGTTCTCCTGGTTGGCGGGATGTGCATCGGCTTCATGATCGCTCACCGGTGCCCGGTTTCGGGGGCGAAATAAGCGCTGTGGATAGCTTTCTGAGATCCCACTTGGCACTGATTGGCGCATCTGATTCACTCGCCCCCACATGAATCCCATTCGGCGCGTCATTTACCTGTTGTGTGCATGGGTGATCGCGTCAGCGTCAGCGATGGCGCAGGTCGGCCAGGGCGAATGGAAGGTTGATGCGGGTGACAAGGGAGTTGAGTTTGATCCGCGAACCGGGCGTGTCGTTGCGACCAACGGAGTGGTGATTCAATACAAGAGTCCCGATGGTATGGAAGCTGAACTGAGCGCGAATTCAATCTCGCTGGACCAGAACTCAGGCGACGTCGAAGCCGAGGGGCGAGTCTTCCTGCGAAGCGGAGCGCAGAGCTGGAAGGGCTCGAAGATTCACTACAATTTCAAGACCAGGAGGATGGACAGCGGTTCGTTCCGCACGGAACACGCACCGTTTTATGCCGGTGGTCTGAGCCTGAGTGCGGATGTGGATTCGCAGACGATTACTGCGACGAATGCTTTCGTGACGGTGGATGACATCGCGGACCCGATTTACGTGATTCGTTGCAAGTCGCTGAAGGTGGTTTCCGGCAAGCGGATCACCGCGACGCATGCGACGGCTTATGTGGGCAAGGTTCCCGTGTGGTATCTGCCGGTATGGTCGCGGAGTCTGGAGCGCCATCGGAACTACTGGGTCACTGTTCCGGGTTATCGCAGCATCTTCGGGCCTTACATTCTGACCAAGTATGTGTGGAATCCCACCGACGAACTGGAGACCGCGATCAACATGGATTACCGGCAGCGACGCGGCATCGGCATCGGTCCCGAGATCAAGCTCAACCTGGGCGAGTGGGGTGAGCTGGGTGCCGGCGGTTATTACGCGCGTGATGACGGTCCGGTGAATACCCAGAACCGAACCATCGATCCGAACCGGCATCGGCTGAACTTCACCTACAAGCTGGAGATCCGAACGAACACGACGGTAAAAGCCTTGGTGCGCCATCAGAGTGATCCCTTCGTCGTCCGCGATTTCTTTGAATGGGAATACCGCCAGAACACCCAACCGAGCACCTACCTCGAGTTCGAGCATCTCTGGGACAACTTCAGCCTGAGCGCGCTGGCCATGCCACGCGTGAACGACTTCTTCGAACGCGTCGAACGCCTGCCCGACGTAAAGCTCACGGCGCTGCGGCAGAAGCTTGGAAACACGCCCTTCTTCTACGAGGGCGAAAGTGGAGCGGGCTATTTCAAACACGAGTTTCGCGACAACAACCGGCCGTCGTTTGCGGCCCGACGCGTGGACACCTATCATCAGGTCCTGCTGCCGAAGACCTACTTCAATTGGCTGAACGTCACACCGCGCGTTGGCGGGCGCTTCACTTCCTACGGCGAGAGTGAAGGTGGCTTCGTGGGCGACGAGGCAAGTCGTTATGTGTTCAACACCGGGGCAGAGTTCTCGACCAAGCTCTCACGCACCTGGGAGGACAAGAAGCTGTCGCTCTTCAATTCCGAAGGCATGCGCCACATCATCGAGCCCTCGGTGAACTACGTTTACGTTCCCTCGCCGAACAAGACACCGGGTGAACTTCCGCAGTTCGACAGCATCATCCCAACCTTGCGGCTCCTGCCGATCGATTATCCGGAATTCAATTCGATTGATTCGGTCGATAGCCAGAACACCGTGCGCCTTGGCTTGCGCAACCAGATCCAGACCAAGCGCGAAGGTCGCGTGGATACCCTGTTGAACTGGCAGCTGTTTACCGACTGGAATATCAAGCAGCGCCCGGATCAGGACACCTATTCCGATGTCTTCTCCGATCTCGATTTCAAACCGCGCGAGTGGTTGGTCTTCAACTCGGAGAACCGCTACAACCTGAACAGCGGAACCTTCCGCATCGCGGACCATCGCGTGACCTTCACGAGGAGCGATCGTTGGTCAATCGGCGTGGGGCATCGCTATGTGCGCCGCGATGCCGCCGTTGATCCGTTCGGACAGAATCTGATCCTCGCCAACTTCTACTATCGCCTGAACGAGAACTGGGGCTTCAACGTGCGGGAGCAGTTTGAGTCGCGCGACGGCACGATGGAGGAACAGAACTACACGATCTACCGCGACTTCCGCAGCTGGGTCGGATCGCTGACCATGCGCCTGCGCAACAACCGCCAGCAGGCCGATGATTTCACGATCGCCTTTGCGCTCTCGATGAAGGCCCTCCCCCGCTTCGATCTCGGCACGGACGCGAACGAGCCGACTTACCTGATCAACAATCGTTGATCGGGATTGGCGAACACCAATTCATATGGGTGTCGCGTCAGGGGACTGCCGAAGTCCAAGACGCTGACGCGCTCGCGCTGCCCGACGAATCGGTGGCAGCGGATTTGTGGGTAAATGGACAGCCCAGCGGGAGAGAAGGGCAGGGGAGAACGCTTCGAAAACCGTTTGATCCGATTTTTGTCAAACTCGCGGTTGCTGTTAGACCTCAGCGGTTTCCAATTTTTTTGAGCACGCACTTGGATCTCCTGCCGATCCCTCTAGAGTTGTGCATTCCGAATTCGCTGGTCAGTATTCGCCCATGATTTCCTCTCCCGCTTCCCGTCGTTCATTCCTGAAGCACACTGGAATCTTCGCCTTGCTCGCAGCCGCGCCAAACCTCCTGCTGGCCAGGAAAGCTGTAAGCAAGAGCGTGGTGGTTGGTGCGGGCAAGTTTCGCTACGAGTGCGATCATGAATGGGCGAAGCTTCCTTCCGGCCATCAATACGGGGGTGCTTCACATGGAACAGCGATTGATTCGCAAGGGATGATCTACATCACCCACCATGGATCGCCGGGATCGATTTTTGTGTTCGATGAGAAAGGCAAACTCGTTCGTTCACTTGGTGAGAAGTTCATGATCAAGGGCCGCGCCTACGGACACGGAATCGACATCCGTAAGGAAGGCAGCGAAGAGTTCATGTATCTCTCGCCGAATGATTCGACCGGGATGGGCTTCGCGAAGATGAGTCTCAAGGGCGAACTCGTGTGGCAGAAGGACCGCAAGGTGATCGCGAAGGATTCAGGCCTTTACGAAGGCAAGAAGGCGCGCTTCCGGGCCACGAACGTGAACTTTCTTCCCAATGGCGGCTACTGCCTGGGAGATGGTTACGGAAGTGGTTACATGCATCTCTACGACAAGAACGACAAATACGTGAGCAGCTTTGGTGGAGGTGGAACTGCGAATGGAAAGTTCAAGACCCCGCACGGGCAATGGCTCGACCAGCGCGACGGCAAAGCGAAGATCGTGGTTTGTGATCGCGCCAATGCGCGCCTGCAATGGTTCAGCCTGGATGGCAGCCACATCCGCACTCAGGACGGCCTGCTTTTTCCGGCGGATATCGACATCCAGGGCGATCTGATGCTCGTGCCGGATCTGCATGCGCGGATTACAATCTTCGACAAGAACAACAAGGCCGTTGCCCAACTTGGCGACGTCGAAGGCTGGCGCGAAAAAGTCCTCGGCACCCGCGGCTTTCGCAACAAACCCGATCAATGGCGGCCGGGAAGGTTTATTCATCCGCACGATGCCTGCTTCGACAAAGACGGAAACATCTTCGTGGCGGAGTGGGTGGCCGGAGGCCGCGTGACCAAGCTGAGGAAGTTGAGTTGAAGACGCGATGAAACGAGCGGTTTACGCAGGCAGTTTCGATCCTCTCACCAACGGTCACGTCTGGATGATCGAGGAGGGGGCGAAGTTGTTCGACGAGTTGATCGTCGCGATCGGCATCAATCCGGACAAGCAATATACCTTCAACCTGGACGACCGGCTGACCTTCCTGCAGGACGCTGTCGGCGGGCGTCCGCATGTGAAGATCGACAGCTTTGAGAATCAATTTCTGGTTCATTACGCAGCGCAACTGGACGCCGGCTTCATCCTGCGCGGAATCCGCACAGAGACGGACTACGATTACGAACGCGGCATGCGGCACATCAACAGCGACCTGCGGCCCGAGGTGACTTCCGTGTTCCTCATCCCGCCCCGCGAAATTGCCGAAGTCAGTTCGAGTTTCGTGAAGGGCCTGATCGGGCCGGATGGCTGGGAGGAGATCGTCAAACAGTATGTTCCGGAGGGGGTTTATCGCGCGCTGGAAAAGCAGTTTGCCAATGATTGACCTGCCATCTCGCTGGAAGGAAACCTGCACGGGTCTGCCTGATTCCCTGGTGAGTGAGGCGTTCGAACGACTGCGGGGGCTCTACGATCAACCACCCCGCGCCTATCACAATTTATCCCACATCGCTGCCTGCCTCGCGGAATTCGATCACGTTCGCGGCAAGGTGAACGATCCGACGCCAATCGAACTGGCGATCTGGTATCACGACTGCGTTTACGATTTCCAAGCCAAAGGCAATGAGGAACGCAGCGCGGAGAAAGCGCGGAAGGAGTTGGAGCCATTGGGTTTCGATTCGGCCACCATCGAGGAAGCCGTGAAACTGATCTTGAAGACGCGGCACGGCATCGATCTTCCCGAGACGCCCGACGAGAAGACCATGGTCGATATCGATCTTTCGATCCTCGGCAAATCGCCGGAGGTGTTCGACCGCTTCGAGCGGCAGATCCGGGAAGAGTATTCGTGGGTTCTCGACGCACAGTTTGCGGCTGGGCGCGCAGCCGTACTGAAGACGTTTCTGGATCGCGAGCGGGTTTACGAAACCGAGTTCTTTCACGACCGCTACGAAGCGCACGCCCGGGAGAACCTCAAGCGCTCCATCGCAAGCCTGACTGCCAAGACCTCCGAATAGCCGGGAGATTTACGTGGCCGACATTTCGCAGCACAACGTCGAGATTGCCGAGAATCTGGAGTCATGGAATCGGAAGCCCCTGTTGCGCCGCATCTACGAGGATTTCTACGAACGCATCGCCGCGCAGATCGATCCGCAAATCGAAGGCCACATTCTCGAACTGGGATCCGGCGTGGGAAATCTCAAGACCGCCTTTCCCGACGCTATCGCGTCTGATCTTTTTCCAAATCCCTGGCTCGATCTGATCTGCGATGGCTACGAGCTCCCCTTCGACGACGGCGCCTTGTCGCATCTGATTCTCTTTGACGTGTTCCATCACCTGGAGGCTCCGGCAGCCTTCCTGCGGGAAGCGAAACGTGCGCTCGCACCGGGTGGCAGAGTGATTGTGTTTGATCCATACGTCAGCCTCTCGACGCATTGGATCTACGGTTGGCTGCATCACGAACCCTCGGGCTGGCGGGAGAACATCAACTCCGCAACAGACTTCCCGCCTCCGCGGGACTACTACGCCGCCCAGGGAAACGCGACGCGGATCTTTTTCTTCGGCGAGGCTCTGCAGGACGAACTGGGAGATTGGAACATGCTACGTGCCGAACGGTTTGCCGCGTTCAGTTACATATTCTCCGGCGGCTTCAGCAGACCGGCCTGTTATCCGCCGTCGATGTATCCGTTGTTCAAGGCAATGGACGGTCTGCTCTCGAAATGTCCAACTCTGTTCGGGGGAAGATGCCTGGTGACCTTGGAGAAGGTGTCCAACTGTCAGGATTCTCAATCGTTGTCCAAGTCCTTGTCTTAATCTCACCAAAATCTTCACACTGCTAACGCACGTCACGAGCATCCGTCTGAGATTGAGACAACGATTGAGATATCAGGCGCACTACGGGCTGGGCATCCTCCCGTCGATTCTGTTCAATCGCGCCCCGAGTCCTTGGAGGACGACGCATGATCAAAGTTCCGGTCTTCATGTGGGAGAACCACGACGGCTAGATCACCGCTGCGGTGGTGACGGAGCCGAAACACGCGGCTGTTTCAAGCAGCGCCCAAGAGGCGTTGAAGCAGTTGAAGGAACTCCTTGCGCACATGTGGGACGAATCTCCCTGGCTGATTGAAACGGAGTTCAAGAATTCGGAGACAACCCGTTTCGAGGTCAGCGTTCGCCCGGAGTACAACGAGGAAGGCAGGTCCTATCCCGTGAACCAGCTGATCAAACTGAAGATTCCGTGTGTGTGTGGAAAGGACTCCGCGGGCATGCTGCTCGCTTCGTTGCCCACTCTGGACCTTCGCTTCAGTTACAACGACGAAGCCGATCTCAAGTCGCTGGCGGTTCACTACGTGCAGCAAACTCTGCGCTCGCATACACCGGCCGAGGTCGCGCTTCATCTCCCGCCGAGCAAGTTCTGGCTGGAGGAACTCTCGATGAGCCAGCCGAGCAAGTATTACACGCGCAACGATCGCTTCCAGCCCTATCAGGCCTTTCCGGGTCAGGCGATTCCGTTCGTTCGCAATCTCGTCGATGGCGCGCTTCGCAAGGAAACCCGGTGCGTGACCGCCGACCAGGTGCTCGAACACTTCGGCCGGTTCAGCGGACTGCCTGAGATCTTCCTCCGCGACGAACTTCCGCTCTCTTACGGTGACGTCTGCAAACATCTGCGCTCCAAAATCATCGGCCAGGATCGCGCCTGCGATACGACCGACGTTTCGGGGCCCGACCGCTCCAACGCGCCATCGAAAAACACATCACCACGAAGTTCTCCAGAATGATCCTTGAGCTGGGCGGTGAGAAACTCGAACTCACCGCGGACTTGGGCGAGAACAACGAGTTGTCGATTCAGTGAGTGGGTCCCGATCTATCGTGAAAGATGGAGCAGTGATTGAGCAGCTCGATAGCGGGCGTCGGCGTGCGGGTCGTCGAGCATGGCCTTCAGTTTTTCGGCGACCGAAACAGCCCGGGCATCGCCGGCAAAGGTTGCTGCGTAGGTTCGGATGGCCGGATTCGTGGAACTGAGGTTTTGTTTGAGGGCGGCCAGTCCACCGGGATCACCGAGTGAGGCGAGAGAATGATCGATGAAGCAGTTTCGAACTTCGTCTTGCGAGTAACCGCGCCGGGATTGTAGCAGCGGAACGTCCTGCCGATTCCCGATCCGCCCGAGTACCCATGCGGCAATGTAGACCGCCGTTTCGTTTTCAGATGCCATGCTCTCGCGAAGATAGGCCATGGCCGCGTCATCGCCCTGGCGTCCAAGTGCGGCCGCGGCCATGAGTTTGAGTTTGAAGTTCTCGCCGGCATTGTCGAAACGCCTCTTCATCAATACGCCGTCGCCGATTTGGTTGGCCTTGTAAAGACTCTCGGCTGCGTGGATGTGTCCGTAGGGATTATCCCGGGCCAGAATGCCAAGCATCACGCGGGCTTTGGAAATATCGCCGGCCCGTACCAGTTCGCGAGAGATGCCACAGAGTTTCTGGTCGTCTGTTTCGGTCGCGAGTTTTGGTTCGAGGTGGGCAATGACTTCATCTCCATGACCGCCAAGCGCCAGACCCTCGGCCGCGTGAATGGCCGGCCAGAACTCTTCGCTCCGCAAGCCTTCCCGCAAGACAGCGAGACAACGATTACGCGTCAATCGATCGAGCTCGAGGCTGGTTGGTTTCCGGGGGGCGGCTGTTTCGGGCGTGGTGGTGCATGCGCCGAAGGCCAGGGCGAGGCAAAGAGATGTGCCGAGGAGAATGGATCGGGTAGTCACTGTGGGTTCTGTTGTCCAACAAGTTGTCGGCGACGGCAAGTCATTCGAGTGTTGAAGATGAAACGCGTCACTGGATTCGAAAACGAATCACGTGTTGCTTGGGCCAGCGAAGATGAGAGCTGGCAGCGCTCCAAGCCTTTCCATGACGCGCTCCGTAGCATACACATGAGCGGCCTGTCTCCGAGCGACCAATCCAAGCCGATTTGGTCGGAAATATACTTCTTCAACTCAGGAAAGAATCTCCTGGTCAGCCTGGTCACTCACTCCGCATCAACACTGCTTGCCCTTGGGCGGGTGAATGATCTTCCCTTCGATCCGTTCCGTCTGCTGCTGGCAGGCGCGCAGGTGTTGCCGATCGGCATGGTGCTGGGAGTGGTCTTTGCGGCCGGCGGTTATTTCTATGCGGACTCATGCTTCACGAGCACCTACTCGGCGTGGGGACAGTTGATGAAGATTGAGATTCGCGACTTCTTCCGGACCCTGGAGCTTTTTCTTGCCGATGCCCTCTCCGGGCGTGTCAGTTGATGCCGGGTGATCAGCCCTCTCGCACGTCAACGGTGGCGCGACGGAACAATTCGACTTCATCCGGGAGGGACCCGACGAGGGACTCGACGGCCTTTTCATCTGTGTTGTCGGCGGTTTCTTCCAATTCGATGGCGAGCTTGCGGATGCGGATGGCGCTGACGTCGCCCGCGAGGCCTTTGAGTTTGTGGCCAAAGGCGGCGAGTTTCTCGTAGTCCTTGTCCGCGCAGAGCTGGTCCGCAATCTCCAACTGGCCGGGGATGGCTTCGAAGAAGATGTCGATGACCTGGCGCAGCAGGCCGAGGTTGCCATCGGTGGTCTTTGACCCCGTCAACCAGATTCCAGCGCGTCGTTTCTCCATCCGAATTCCCTCACTTTTGGCTGCCGCCCTTCTGTTGATGCCTGTTGAACGGAGCGGAACGGGATATCCAGTTGGCTGGCAATTTCAGACCCGGCAGCGGTAGGCCGGGTGGGATTTCCTCGTGTGAAATCGAAATCATTCAAAACACCGCCACGCCAGGTGAGGTAACTGTGATGCTTGAGTTGATGAGCGGACTTGGTCTCACCGACCAGCACCCCGTTCTCAACGCGCCACAAACCCGGCGCGCCATCCCAGTTTTTCAGATCCTTGCCGTTGAAGAGACTTGTCCAGACGATCTCCCTTGGCTCGGACGCAAGTCCGCAGAGACAAAACGAAACAACCAAGGCTGCGGTAAACGTCGTCCGCATGAGTCTCACCAAAGTGTGTAGCCGCCATCGATCACCAACGACGCGCCCGTCATATAACGCGATGCATCGGACGCCAGATAAACCGTCAGTGGACCGAGGTCCTCCGGTTCACCGAAAGCGCCCGCCGGAATCTGTGCTTCGAATTCACGTATCACCTCCGGGTTTTCCCTCGCCCAACGCTGATTCGGCTCGGTCATGAATCCGCCGGGACAGATGGCGTTGACCGTGATGCCATGAGGCGCCCAATCCGCAGCCGTCGCCCGGGTGAACTGAATGACCGCGGCCTTGGAAGTCTCATAGCTGCGCCCGCCGATTCCACGATTTGCGATCATGCCGGACACAGAGGCGATGTTGATGATCCGTCCACCCTTGCCCCGCTCAATCATCGCGCCACCGATGATCTTCGTGCATAGGAAGGTGCTGGTGAGATTGAGATCGAGGATGCGGCGCCATTCGTCCAAAGGCAGGTCTTCAGTCGGGATGTTGATCTGCCTGCCACCGATGTTGTTGATCAGAATGTCAATCGGCCCGTGCTTGGAGAGCAGCTCGGGACAAATTCGCTCCACGAATTCGGGGTCTGCAAAATCACCTTGAACCGGAACGGCTTCCCGGCCGAGTGCGCGAATATCGTTGGCTGTCTGATTCAGGCTGTCGAGATTGCGGCCCGCCAGAATGACATCTGCCCCCGCGTCCGCGATCGCCAGTGCCATCTCTCGGCCCAAACCCCGACTCCCGCCTGTGATCAGGAGTTGGCGGTGGTCCAATCGAAAACGATCAAGAATAGACATCTTGGTTCGAGCGTGAATCGTAATCGTCCAGAATGCAATTCACTCCCCCCTCATGCCATGCTTGACCCCGTAGTTTCACATGAATTGGCCGAAGCGGTGAATGAATGAGGGTTTGGTGGCTTCAGTAAAGGGCGAAAGTGATTTTTGCCGATTACTTCACAACTCCACCGCCCGCCACGCCGAAGGCACCGCCATCGGTTTCAACAAGCGTAAGAAAGGCCAACGCAGCTACTATCCGCCGTGCTGCATGATCGCCCAGACCGGCCAAGCGCTCGACCTGCATCATCACAACCGCTCGTCCACAGCTTTCGGACATATCTCGACGAATTAAAATGAAGAATCCTAACACGGAGCGATTTGCGAAAGAGATCTTGGGGAACACCAGTTCCGAAAATCGCCATCGACTCTCGGTTTACTTCTCGCTGATGCTGAAGTTTCAGAACCTGTTTTTAGTGCCGGGGTTCGCCTTGGCCGGATCAGTTTTTTTTGGTTCTGTTGCGTTCATTGGATTCAAGTTCCTTACTCAGGGTCATTGGCAATGATGACCGAGGAATCTGTGATTGGATCCATTCGGATCGAGGCTGCCGAATAAACCTTGTCTCCTCCAAGGGCGCACTGATTATCAATGAATCATGAGACACATTGTTGCTGCCCTGATCCCCGTTTTGATGCCCTGTTTGGCATACGGCGCATCAGAGGGCCGTCCGCCCGGTCGTTGGGAAAAGTGGTCGGCGCGTGAAGGTCTCGAACCCAAGAGATCATATTCCAGGAAGCGCAATACCTGGACCATGTCCGGGAACGGCAGACCCATGCGGCATGGCGGGTGGGATCTTCATTGGGACGATGCCAAGCCGGGACGGTGGTATCGGTTCGAGGTTCATTGTGAAGCGACCGGGATAGACTCCATTCAAGAGAGCGCGCATGCAGAACTCATCTTCTGGAAGACCAAGGACGAACGCGCGAATTGGTTTCACGTCTCGTTTGAGAAAACTGCCGCCGGGAGATATCGCTTTAGTTCACAGGCACAGATGCCGAAGGATGCGATTCGCGCCACCGCAAGATTGATGCTCCGCTGGACCGGGAAAGGATCGCTGAAGTGGAGCGATCCGACCTTGAAGGAAATCGCGCCGCCGTCCGAACGAAAGATCAAGGTGGCGATTATCACCGGTCGGCCACCCGGGACCAGCGTGGAGGCGAACATGAAGTTCATGGAGCAACTCATCCGCGAAGCCGCTAAGGAAAAGGCTGAAATCATCTGCCTGCCGGAAGTCATCACCACTTGGAAGATCAAGGAAGCCGCTCAGTCGGTTGCAAGTCCGATTCCCGGCAAGGAAACCAAGGTCCTTTCACGTTTGGCCAGGGAACTGAAGGTCGACATCAACCTTTCGATGCACGAGTTGGACAGCGACGGGTTGGTCTACAACACCGCGGTCTACATCGATCGGGACCGGGGCATTATCGGCAAGTATCGCAAGGTACATCTGGCTGTCGGAGAACGATGGAAGGGCATCACGCCCGGTGATGATTTTCCGGTTTGGGAAACGCGCTTTGGCAAGGCCGGCATGCTGATCTGCTACGACAACGTACATCCGGAAGGACACCGCATCCTCTCACAGAAAGGCGCCGAGGTGATTTTCCTGCCCATCATGGGCGATCCGCGCGCCGTCGGAAACCGCGCCTACCAAAAATGGCTGGAGATCATGTCCGTTCGCGCAATGGACAATCATGTCTGGATGGTCGTCTGTCAGAACAATGGCGATCGCGGAGTCATCGTTCGGCCGGATGGGGAAGTGATTGCCGAGGTTGACCCCGGCAACGGATTCGCGATGGCGGAAATCGATCTGAACTTTCGATACGACAGCTGGATCGGCTCCGATTTTCTGAACCGAAACTGGGGCGAGCGCCGGCCTGCTGTCTACCGGCGGATTGTTGAAGACAAGTGATTGCCTCTGCTGGATGACTTCACCCCTCGCGACCTCTCTGCGCTCGTGGCTCGCCCGCTCGAAAGTGGCCTATTGCAATTCTGAACGGCTTGCGGATGATCGCCGTTGTTCGACATGAAAACATTTGCATTCCTCTATGCCTTTTTTGTCATCGCGTCACCTGATGTGAAATCCCAAACGGCCGGACAATCGAGCCAGCCACTGCCGACAATCCGCTGTGAGGGCGATTATCGGCATCATCTCCAAGGCGTCTGCTTTGATTCCAAGGGCGATATCTACTGGAGTTTCACCACGGCGCTCGTAAAGACGGATTCCACCGGAAAGAAAATCAAGCAGGTCGAGGTCGTCTATCATCATGGAGACCTCTGTTATGTTGGCGATCGAATCTACATTGCCGTCAACCTCGGACCGTTCAATCACCCGGATGGCAAGGCAGATTCGTGGGTCTACGTTTATGATCGGGATCTGAAGTTCCTCTCAAAACATCGCACTCCCGAGGTGATCTATGGCGCCGGCGGGATGGATTCAGACCGCGGCAGGTTCTTCGTCATTGGTGGACTGCCTGAAAGCCACCAACAAAACTACGTCTACGAATACGACCGGGAATTCAAGTTCATCAAGCGGCACGAGATTTCCAGCGGACAAACCCGATTGGGAATTCAGGCTGCGGCGCTCATCGACAACCAGTGGTGGTTCGGGTGCTATGGCAGCCCTCGCGAGACGCTGAGGACGGATGCGAATTTCAAGATGTTGGACCGGTATGAATTCGATTGTGCATATGGGATCGCGGCCGACCCGGCCGGGAGAATATACACTGCGACCGGTCCGCCTTCGGACACTTCGGACAAGCGCTGGCTTGGTGCGCTCCACCTCACCAAGAAAGATTCGAAGCTACGATTGAAACGAAAAACGAAGTGAGTGCGATCGGGTCGGGAAGCTTCTGCTGAGCCCCTGATCATTCGGTGAGCACCCCCAAAAAACGGCCGGCACGCCACGCTGTTCCAACGTCCGGAACTGCCCACGAAAAGCCATTCCGGCTCAGCGAGAGTTGTCCTGCAAATATCGGTGTCCGCGTGCGTTTCTACTCAGTGACCGTCACAATCGCCTCGGACCATTCGCGGAGGTCGATGTCCTTGGATGAAACATCCGAGGTGATGATGTAGTTACCCGGTTTCACGTTCCCCGCGACTTCAACGACGAAGGGCAGTTCCGTCTTCCCACCGCCTTTCAAGTTCACCTTTTGTTTTCCTCGAATCAGTTTGAATCCCTCAGGCAGATTCAGCTTGAACGAGAAGTCACGGGCCTTTGGCGAGTGATTGTAGAACCGGAACTTGAAGGGGATTCGTTTGCCACCTTTGGTTTCCACCCCGTAGGGGTAGAACCACGCCCATTGTTCATCGATGCCGTAGTTGGCGTTGTCCCAGGGCACCAGGTCGCTGAGCATGTAGCGGCGCCGTTTGTAGCTGTCCTCCAGAAAATTCAGCTGGCCGTCGGTGTAGCTGAAGATGTAGGGGACGTGCTCGTTCATGAGATAGAAGCGGTCCTTTGATCCCTGCATTTCGCGGATGATGTTGAAGCAGCGGAAATAGCCCGTGTCGTCGTGCATCAGGTTGCGATTCAGCACGCAGTAGTCATCCATTCCCGATGGAGTGAATGCGTCGCCCACAAAGAAGATCTTTTTGGATCCGGGTTTTTCGACGAAGAGTGCGCCGTGATAGAGCGTCTGTCCCGGGAAGAAGCGGAAGGTCAGGGTGTACTCGTGCCATTTCATGACGGCCCCGTCTTTTTTGCCGATGACTTCCTTGATGGCGAAGGGCGTGCCGGCGGGCATGTGATAGGCGCCGGGTTTTTCAAGGATATCCTCGTACTCCACGGTCGAATAGACGGGACACTTGAATTCCTCCGCGGCGCGCTGGACATAGTGTGTGTGATCCCCATGATAATGAGTCACAAACAGCCCTTCCACCTTCGTGACAACACCGTCCTTCATCAGCCCCTTCACAAAGTCGATGTAACGTTCGCTGCCACAATCGAGGAGGAAAGCAGCTCCGCTTTCAGAAACGATCACGCGGGTCGTTCCCGTGTTGATCACCCACTCGGGGAGATCTTCATGATGTGAGTACGGCATCAATGAGTAATTCGCACCTTCGCCAAGAATTCGGTCGGCACAGGCCTTCATTCGGTCCTCCTTGAAGTACCAGTAGAGCGCATTGGTGGAGAGGTAGTTGCGATACATCGCCTTGATCCGGCCGATCAGTCTCTTGATCGACCCTTGAACGTCACGGATGACCGGACCGCGGGCGGGGATGATCAAGTCGGGATTCAGTTCCGCAATTCTTTCCAGACTCACGATGAGTTCAGCCAGGCGCGATCCGTATCCGTGGTAACCGCCGATCTTTGCCGCGGGAATGCGATCCTGAAAGCTGTAGAGATCGAAGATCTTTCCATCCCCATAAATCAGGTCGCCGGTGAACGCGACCTTCTTGCCATCGATTTTGGCTAGGTAGGAAACGGCATCCCGGGTGAAACCAGGCGTGTCGAAGACCTTTATGTCGATGCCGCTGAAGGAAACCGTGTCGCCTTCCGTCACCCCGCGCGAAACCGGGAATGGCCTACGGATCATCTTGGTCGTTTGCTGTGCGGCGTCCTTGAGCCGAATCTTGATGAAGTCTTCCCACTGCTTGCCGGGTTCCTCGAAGTACTTCCGTTCCTTTTCGGGGACCACCAGTTTGGCCCCGGCATCCACCAACTCACGTGCCACCCAGACCACGTCGCGTCGGTGATGCGTTGCCAATACCGTATCGACCGTCCGAGTGTGCGCCCGTGGATCGCCGTAAACCGCGAGGCGCTTCTCGCCCTTCGTGACGATCGCCCCGTTGATTGCGCCCGGGTGAAATTCAAGGCTGGGACTCAATCGCTCGGCCCGGGAGAATTGAGTTGCGGACAGAAGTATGGCGACGACGAGGATTCGCGGAAGCGTGTGGCTGGACATGGGCGGACATTAGCAAGTCACCGCGCGCAGGGAACAGAAAAGGAGGAGGTGCCGCTCACCATCAAGTCTTGGCAAGGCCGTGATCTGTCGTTAGTGACTTTCCGTGCCCAAGACATATTTCCTACCCCTGAACAAGCGGCCTTCCACCCGCAGGCAGTTCCTTGCGACCGGTGGTGCGTGCGCGGCCGGATTCGCAATCGGATGCCAGACACCGTCGCAGAAATCGTCCAAACCAGAGAACAAGACCGTTCGCAAATCCAGGCCAAAGAAAGTCCGACTGGCGGGCATTGGGGTCGGTGGCAAGGGCGCGGTGGACATTGCGGGTTGCGCGAAGGCCGGTGCGGAGTTTGTGGCCTTGTGCGATATCGACAAGAAGCGCCTCGATGCCGCGAAGAAACGTTATCCACGTGCGAAGACGTTTACCGACTATCGCGAGATGTTGGAGGAGGTGAATGACATCCAGGGCGTAACGATCAGCACGCCGGATCATCATCACGCACCCGCAGCCATTCGGGCGATTGAGAAGGGTCTTTCGACTTTCGTTCAGAAACCACTGACGCACTCGATCCATGAGGCACGTATCTTGACGCTTGCCGCACGTCAGCATGGGGTTCAGACCTTGATGGGCAACCAGGGGCATTCGGGCAACGATGTCCGCAACTTCTGCGAATTGATCTGGGCTGGCGCGATCGGGCCGGTTCGTGAAGCGCACATCTGGACCAATCGACCCGTGTGGCCCCAGGCACTCGATCGTCCTACACGGCAGGACCCGGTACCGGACTGGTTGGATTGGGAAGGCTTTCTTGGACCGGCCCGCTGGCGTCCCTACGTCGGACCGGGCGAAGGCTCGCGCGGACGTGGCGCCTACAATCCCTTCAACTGGCGCGGCTGGTGGGATTTTGGCACCGGCGCCCTGGGCGACATGGCATGTCACCTGATGGACCCGGCTGTGTGGGCGCTCAAATTGGGTGTACCCGATACCGTCGAGGCTGGGAGTGAAGGCGCGAACGACGAGACCGGACCCGAGTGGTCAATCATCACCTATGAGTTCCCGTCACGTGGTGAAATGCCTCCGGTCAAGGTGGTCTGGTATGACGGCGGCAAGAAGCCGAGCAATGAATTGCTTGGCTTGAAGAAAGACGAAGAATCTCCGGCCAACGGTTCCTTGTTCATCGGAGACGCCGGGAAGCTGACCTGCGGAACCTACGGTGGCAGTCCACAGTTCACGCCCGATTCGAAGGTGCAACGTTTTCCAAAGCCCGACCAGCTACTGGAACGATCACCCGGGCATTACCGCGAGTTCGTGGGCGCGATCAACGGCAAGCCATTGGGCAATGCCTCGAACTTCGATTTCGCCGGCCCCTTCACCGAAATGGTGCTTCTCGGCAACCTCGCGATTCGCACCGGCCGCAAGGTGGAATGGGATACAGTGGAATTGAACGCGACGAACATGGATGTCTCACACCTGGTGAAGCGTGAATACCGCGACGGCTGGGATGTTTGACCGAAGTGTCGGGGTGACCCAGCATTGACCTTTACCGGGCCGGGCTGAGTGCCTACGTTGCGCAGGTGCCGGAAACGTCAGTCCAGAACGCTGAACCGATGTCGCTGATCGGGCGCTACTTTGCGTTCGTGGCGCGCAGTTGTGCGTATATCAAGGACACGGTGCGAAGCGTGGGTGCGTTTGCGCTCATTACGCTCGGGGTGACATTCACGAAATTTGGAGAATCGCGTCAGGTCATCTGGCCGTTGATCCGCAAGCAGATTGCCCGCGCGGGAGTCAGGCTGCTTCCAGCAAGCATCTTTCTGGGCAGCGTGTTGGGTCTGGCGATTATCGGACAGATGGTCTCGCTGCTGACTCGGGTGGGCGCGATCGATGTCATTGGCAAAGTGATGGAAACCGTGGTCGTTCGTGAACTGGGTCCGCTGGCCGCAGCTTTGATGGTGCTGGGTCGCGTCGGCACGGCCACCGTGATCGAGCTGGGAACGAAGCGAGCGCAGGGTGAAGTGGAGGCTCTGGAGGCGTTGGGGATCGATCCGGTGCATTACCTGGTGGTTCCACGGGTGGTGGGACTGGCGTTCTCGATTTTTTCACTCACCGTGTATCTGATCATCACGGTCATCGTGAGTGGTTTCCTCTTCGCGTTCCTGACCGATGTGCCGATTGAACCGGAGGTTTATTTCGGTCAGATCGTCGACAATATTTCGTACCAGGATTTCATCTTTCTTGCGATCAAGACGCTCTTGTTTGGAACAATCATCGCCGTGGTCACCTGTTATCACGGCCTCGCTCAACCCATTCGTCTGGAGCACGTTTCCATCGCTGCCAATCACGCGGTCAGCCAATCGGTCATCGCCTGCCTGTTGTTGAACGCGGTCTTCGTCGTCAGCTACATCGTCACCTCGTGAGTTTGGAAAACGGCCAATCGATTGTGCAATTGCGCGAAGCAAGCATCGCGCTTTCCGACCATCGCAGCTTGAAGGTGGACAACTGGACGCTTTTACCGGGCGAGTTCTGGGTGGTCGGCGGATTGAATTGGACTGGAAAGACCGAATGGCTCATGACCGCGGCCGGCCTGCAACCGGTTGGTGCGGGTCAACAATCCATCTTCGGAACACCGCTGACTCGATTGACCAGCGCCGAGCGCATCGCGAACCGTCGGCGCATGGGCTTTGTCTTCGAACACACCGGGCGATTGTTTGCTGAACTCTCAGTCGCCGAGAATGTGATGCTTCCCTTGCGTTACCAAGCGGAAGCTGACGCAGCCACGCTCGAATCACGGCTGGGCAACGTGATGGAAATCTGCGGGATCAGGGACCTTGGTGAGAAACCGCCCACCGAGCTCAGCCGGGGCGTTCAGAGGCGCGCAGGATTGGCGCGGGCGCTGATTCTGGAGCCGGAAGTTTTGTTTCTGGATACGCCCTTGATCGGCCTTGATCCGGTGCATGCACGTTGGTGGCTGGACCTGTTGCGGCGTTTTCATGCCGGCGAATCGTTTCCAATCCAGACGCCCAACACCATCGTTGTCACCGTTGAAGATTTTCGACCATGGCTGCAACCAGGCCGGGAATTCGCGATGCTTGATTCTGGAAATCTTGTCAGGCTGGGTCAGGCCAGCACGGTTCGCCGTTGCGAACACCGGGTCGTGCAGGAGATGTTGGCGTGAGCTTTTCAACCAGAGATGGACATCGCTTTTCAATGGCTGATCGCCTGAGACCAACCCTGAAAATGACGCAAAAATGAAATCGAGAATCTCCTCCCTCATCCGCAATCCTTCTCCCAGCGGGAGATGGATTGAGGGAAAACGTTTCAAACAAAGTTTGACTGGCTCCCGGAAGATATTTCTCTCTTGTTGCAGCAACTCGCGCAGGCGATTGGCCGACTGTATTTCTGGGGATCAGGGCAATGATGAAGACAACGAATAAGAGTCCGAAACAACGCAGTCCAGAGGGCAGTTACTGAAGCCATGGCCTTGCATGATCTTACTCCAAACCTACGCACGCGTCTTACGCGCGTGGAACATGCCGTCGGGTTGTTCGTCGCAGTCGCAGTTCTGCTCTTGATCTCCGGTTTCTGCTATTACCTCTATCACACGGCAAAGACCAAGGGCTGGTATGAGGTCAAGGCGCCGTTTTTCACCTATGTCGACAGTGCGACCGGTCTACACCAAGGCGACGCGGTGATGATGATGGGCTTTGAAGTCGGCGAAATCACGCAGATCACTGCCGAGGCGCCCGCTAGTGGACAGAACGTCTACGTGGAGTTCATCGTGAAGGGGAAATACATCGGCTACATGTGGACGGACTCGAAGGTTCGGCTCAGCGCTGGAGATATTCTCGGCAATCGCGGCATTGAAGTGCTGAAAGGGAACTGGCACGGCAACTGGATTGATGACCAGGGACGAGACCTGAAGCCGATATACGTTCAGGAAAATGGCGATGGCCGATTGCTCCAAATGGTCACCAAGGAATACAACGCTGAGAAGAAGGAGTGGGCCTACACCAACTGGAATCCGGGCATGATCTACTATATGCAGGTGGATGAAGCGCCTGCATTGACCGAACGCGCGAGCAGTATCGTCGGCATGGCTGAGACCGCGATGCCGAGCATCCTGTCGCTGACGAACCAGGTGCAGGAGACGCTTGAGGTGGCGAACGCCGCGATGTCCAATCTCAATCAGCGCATCGGGCAGTTCGAACCGATCCTCACCAACGTCAATTCCGTGGTGGCCGGCTTTGTTCCGGCCTCATCGAACGTATCCATCATCACCGGGAACCTCACCAACGCCAACGGCGGCCTGGGTCAATGGCTGCTCCCCACCAATCTTGCCAACGAGACGCAGCTGACACTCGGGTCCGCACGCGAGACGCTCGCTGCAGCCACCTCAACACTCACCAACGCCTCGTCCGCACTGGCACAGCTGAACTCGTCCGTGGGCAACACCGACACCAACCTCGCGCTCCTGATGTTTCAGGTCGGCAAGTCCCTGGACAACCTCGCCCTGATCACCTCGAATCTGAATGCCCAGGTGAGCAATAACACCAACATGCTTTCCGAGATTTCCGATGCCATCCGCCACACGGACGAGTTTGTCCAAGGCATGAAACGCTTTTGGCTCTTCCGCAGCACCTTCAAAAAGAAGAAGCAGGAATGATCGGGCGAGCGTTCATCTGTGTCTTGTTTGCAGTCGTCAGTTGCTGCGCGACCAAGCAGATATCGGACAGCTTCGAGTATGAGGGGCAGAAAGGCTGGATTGAGGAATCGCCACTGCTGCCCCTGCTGCAGAAACGGGAGCTTCGCTTTGAGATGCGATCCACCGCGAACTACTCCGGTTTCGTTGCCGGTTGGGAGGTCAAGGATGGCAAACTGTATCTCTCGAGCTTTACCGGTCGCAGGAAGAGCCAGGAACGGAATTTGAAATGGTTGTTCCCGGACACCGGACATCCGGTGTTCGCAGATTGGTATTCGGGAAAAATCCACGTCAGCCTCGGCGAAGTGGTGGTGAAAAAGCTCACAGGGCACGTGGTGGTCACCCGGAAATTGGTGATGCTTCAGGTCGTGAACGGGAAAGTGTCACAATCGAAAACGTACGCCTATCCGAAGAACGTGCCGGTGATCAATGAACTCCTTTCGAAGAAGTTTGGCCGGAAGGTGGACATCACGGAGTGGAAGAAATAGAGAGACGATTCGGGGCGATCGGGGTCGCCCATTAGAGCGGAGGCCAATGGGCAAAAAGATATCCGGTTCGAGTTTCTTTCGCTTTCTTTCTTTTTCTGAGCTGGCGCAGACGCCAGTCCCCTCTCTTGGGGAAATCCTCAGAAGATTTGTGCCAGACGCCGAGCGGGTGTGGAACCGGGGGTGGGGAACTTCCTTTCCAGGCTGATCGCTTTTGGCTTGCCCGGTCGCGGGTCGGCGGGAATGCTTCAGTCGGTATTACAGTGCGGTGGTGTCCTATTCTGATCGGAGGAGTCATGCTCCTCGGTTCGCTGAAGCTGTCCGGCGCGGATGTGCGGGCTCGGGGCATGGTCATGCCGATCTATGGAAACGGGCCACGCGCTGAGGCCGTGCTGAGGGTGGATACGGTTTCCACCACGCATCAGAAACGGAGATTCTTTCGCGTCGGCCTGCTGCCCGCGGGGCGACTGGACCGCGTAAGCTTGGAGCTGCTTGGAATAAAGGAACTGTCGAGTGGATTGGCCAAGGCGACGGGGTA
>PBAL01000100.1 GCA_002715965.1 Verrucomicrobiales bacterium
AACATCGGCCAGTCCGATCTGTCGACCAAAGCCCTCTGGCAATCCGCCGATTCCCTGACCGAACAACTGTTCACCATCCGTAAACACCAGGCCTTCCGCCCGGTGAGCACCACGGGAGTGTTCAGCCAGAACGGTCAACTCACACCAACCGGCTACACCAACAACCGCCTCATCGGCCGCTCAGTCTGGAACAGCAAATGGAAACTTGTCATCCCCGGCCGCACCCTCCTCGCCAATTCCGAGGAAGGCCTCGATCGCTTCATCCGCACCGTCACCGACATCAAGATCCACCTTGAAACCTACAGCTACGCCGGAAACTAAGGACGAAGGCGTAACAAGGAAATATTCACCATGAACACCAACAATGAACAACCTGCATCATCTCGTAGCACCGGGCGGGAGCCCGCCCAAACCGACGGGACTCCAAGCTCCGAAGATAACAACAGTGACAATCCGGAGGATCACCATCCTCACCCAGGCCCCCTTCCTCAGGAGGAGCGGGAGGGACAGGCTTACTTCGATGATTCCAAGTTCCTCCAGCCTCCCACAGCGGTTGCTCCGATCGTCCACGTACCTGAAATTGAGCGCAAAGGGAAAGGGAAGGGGAAGGTAAACGTTATTTGGCTGACGATGTCCCTGCTTCTGGTAGCGCTCAAAGCGCAGGCCTACCCACCTGCCCCACATCATCAAATCTTCGGCACGGTCCGGGACGAATTGGGACATCCACTGAGAGGCGAAAACACCGTTGTCATTCTTGAAACCCTCGCGGGCGAATCCATGCAGGCGCCGGTCATCGATGGACTTCAGCCCGGCGTCAACTATGCGCTCTCGATACCCATCGACTCCGGCATCACTGCCGACAAATACAAACCCACCGCGCTGCGCCCGACGGTTCCATTCAAGATCAAGGTGCAGATAGGTGATCAAGTTTACCTCCCGATCGAGATGACCGGAGACTACGCAAATCTCGGTGCTCCGAGCGAATACACGCGTCTCGACCTCACACTGGGCATAGACTCAGACGGCGATGGGCTTCCTGATGCTTGGGAACAAGCCCTCATCGATTCCGGAAAAGGGAAAACGCTCGCTGATATCAATCCCGACGACGATTCCGATGGTGATGGTTTGAGCAACCGGCAGGAATACTACACTGGCAACTACGCCTTCGACGCGAACGACGGTTTCATGCTCGACCTGGTCGGCTTCAATCAAGGTCGCCCCATCGTCGAATTTACCGCCATCACCGGCCGCACCTATACCGTTCACTGCTCCACCGATCTAAAGACCTGGAGCCAAATTACCTTCCGCCCAGAAAACGGAACGGATGACGATTCCTACGACCAGTATCGTCCCTCAGATATCCAGGTCATCCGCTTGGAACTGGAACCGGACCCGAACGCCGGTTTCTGCTTTTTCAAGCTCAAGTCCGAATAGCCCGTTCAAAAGCTCAACGTCGCGCCGACGCCAACACTTCGCCCGGGCAAAGGCGCGACGTCCTTGGCAACTGAGACATGATTGCGAGCGTCAGAGTTGAGGAGGTTATTACCCTTGAGGAACAAGCTGAGTTCGCGATTGCGCCATTTGCGGGTGTGGGTGAGGTCCGCGTTGAGCATGGTGTAGGACTTGGTCGGTGTTTCGAGATTTCGCTGGAGGCGGTTCTGGGCGAAGGAGTGGCGGACTTCGGTTCCGAGTTTCCATGGGCCATGGCCATACTCGAGACGGTTGCCAATGCGGACCGGGGGGAAACGGGGGATGGCGGTATCCGCATTGAGGTCTGTGGCACGGACGGAGTCGGCGCTGAAGTGGTAGGTGAGGCTGGTGTTTGTCGATGCGGGGAGAAGGTCGTAGTCGAGTCGCAGTTCGGCGCCTTCAAACTTCGCCCGGGTCTGGATGTAGCGGAAAATGGGCAAGCCATTGAAATCCCAGCCGGGGCCGATACCGGTAACGAAGATGTAGTTGTCGAAGTTGTAATTGAAGTAGGTGACAGAGCCCGTGAGCCGGCCCTTTGTTTTGCGAACGCTGAACTCGTAGTTCTCGGAACGTTCGAGATCGATCCCGCCTTCATTCGGCTTCAGAAATGGGATGCGATACCAGGCGCCGATGTCGAATGTGCCGGCCGCGAGGTGGGGGCCGTTGGAAAAGAGTTCAGCAGAGTTTGGCGGGCGTCGTGCGCGCGACCAATTCGCAGTGAATTCGAAACCATCCCAGAGTTGGAGTTCGAGTCCGGCCGAGAGACTCTGTGAGTCGTAAGTGAGCCGTTCCTGACGGACGTTGGCAAAGTTGACGTCGATGATTTGGGTTTCGAATCGACCACCTGCTTGGAGTTTCAGCGGACCAAGTTCGAGGTTTTCGATGACATATCCCGCAATGTTCTCAGTGATTGTGTCGGGCGTGTTGACTTCGGGACCGCGACTGCCGAAGTCAATCGTTCGCCAGGTTCCACCCATGCGCCCACTGAATCCGCGAAATCGTGCGTGCGTGAGATCCAGCTTGGTTTCGGTTTCGGTATTGCTGAAGTCGTTGTCGAGAACGGAGGCGGATTCGCTTTCTGCATGTTGGTATTCGGACCAGATGCCGCGGACTTCAAATTCGTCAATTGCCCGAATCGGATTGTGGAGCACGAATTCGCCGTTGAAGCGAAGTTGTTCGAGGTCGACGGAGACCCCGTTCACCTCCTGCGTGAGGCCCGGTCCGATATGGCTATGCGCATCGGCATGGAAAGGGACACCATACTCGGATTCGATGCGGGTGATCGACGCGCCCACCCGTCCCTTCTCCCAAAACTTGGAAGCACCGCCCGATGCGGTGAGTCGGTCCGTCCAGGTGTTCGGGAGCGTGCCCTCCGGATTGGTGGTTGGGTCGCTCGGATTCAAGCGGGCCTTGCCAGGGATATCGTAGTCCTGGGAGATGCTGCGGAGGACGTTGAATTGAAAGGCCTGATTCTCGTTGCCAAGAGTGAGCGCCGTCACACCAGTGCGTTCTCTTGAGGCGCTCTCCCAGCGAAGGGAAGAGAGGCCCTCATACCACTTCGCAGGAGGGCGCCTTGGAATGCTCTTCGATTTCACGTTCACCACGCCCCCAATTGCGGAGCCACCGAACTCCAGAGTGGAAGGTCCACGGAGAACTTCGATTTCTTCGGAAAGCAGACTCTCTGCCGTGACGGCATGGTCGGGACTGGTCTGGGAGATATCGCCCGTGCCGACGCCGTCGGAGAGCATTCGCACGCGATCCCCGCTGAACCCGCGAATGACAGGACGACTGGATCCCGGACCGAAGGATGAGGAGGTAATTCCGGGTTCCCACATCAAAGTATCGCCAAGTGAGGGCGCGATTTTGAGTTGAAGATCGGCTGCGTCGAGCAGGGTGCGCGATTGAATCAGACGTGTGTCGATCAAGGGCGCGGTTTCGTCTGCACGAACAACGATCTCATCCAGAACGAACAGATTGGTCGACTTGGGAACGGTTTGTTGCGCATTCACACGTTCGCCGGCTATCCAAAGAACGACGACTACAAGGCAACGGAGCAAGATGGGATTGCTCGGCAGGCGGTGTTCATTTTCGAGATCGAGGTTGCGCAAAGCGTGGTTGCAATTGCCAATGGCACACGATTCGAATCGGTGGTGCGGACCAAGCCACACGGAATGAATCCTTCAAGTCGCCATCGAAGTTAGTGGCCGCGGACCATAATACTGGCGATCTAGTATTGCAAACGGTTTGCATATCGATAAGTTACGGCTCCTTTGCGATGAAAAGTTCAAAAATATTGCGGTTTTTTTTGGTGATCGCGGTGTGCGGACTGATGGAGGTATCCCGCAGCCATGGGGCTGATTTGACGACCAATGGTCACTATGATTTGAACGTCGCGTTTTCGAACAATGTCGGCTGGACCTTTAATTGGTTCAACTTCGACGGCGGCGCACACATCCCCTCGGGACAGATCGACATGGGCATGACCGAAGCGGCCCGAACGACCGTGCCGGCGAGCGGATTCTCAGCCTTGGGTGCGGCTCCGGGAGATCCGGTTTGGATCCTGCCGCAAACGCAGGTGCCGGACATCACCTTCTTGGGCTACCGTACCGCAGACATCGATCCGAATGAGATCACCGCACTTTTTGGCACGGCCTTCATTGGCTTGAAAGTGACAGAAGTGCGCGGCAGCGGCCCCGATCGTGGTGGCTTCTTTTCGGCTTACCAAACTGGCTTGGGGGCTCCGGTGTTTCAGTACACCTCCGCCGACGGTTTGGACAACGGCGATATTGTTGCACCCATCCCGCTCGGCGCACATGCTCACTTCAACTGGGCGTTCACGAAGCCGGGCGAATATCAGGTGAAATTTGAAGCGGAGGGTGACCACAAGACCGGCGTCGTGACCAATGGCTCCGGCGCGTTCACGTTCTTCGTGCCCGGCGGCATGACCAATCTGCATCTCCTGGACAGCGGACATGTGGGGTTCTACTTCGGTTTCACCAGCAACAGTTTGGAGTTGGCAATTGGCGGCGAGGTGGAGGGGATTCCCAACGCTGAGGATAACAAGTCCCGGCCGCCCGAAGAGGCGTTGTTTTATGATCAAGCCTCGGATATCCAACTGACAGTTCCGGCAACTGGCTTCGATTTTCTCGGCGCTCCGGGCGCGACCATCTGGGCGTTTCCGCAAAGCGCAGATCCCAACACCATCTTTTTGGGTTTGAACTCTGAAGGTGTCACCAACGGGGCCCTGCAGAACGACTCGGTCGAACTACGCCTGATTGACGTGGATGGTCCCACCAATGGGCACTTCAGCTTCTTTCAGGTTGATTCTCTCGGCTCTGCCAACTTGTTCATGAATTCCGGTGACGGCATTGATCCGAATGTCGATAAACACGTCTTTGGCGCCAACGGTCATGACCACTACTTCTGGGCCTTCACCAAGACTGGACGTTATCGCGTCGCCTTCCAACTCGCCGCAACGAATACCTCCGGCACACCGATCACGTCCCGTGTCTACGAAACGCAGTTCGGCGTCGGCGCGCTCCCTGGTTTTCGCGACGATGACGGCAACGGTATCGATGATCACTGGGAAGCGCGACATGGCTTTACCTCGCCGGCAGATCCCAACGCCGATCCGGACAACGACAACAAGAACAACCTTAAGGAATACCTCTTCGACACGGATCCTCAGACCTCGGACTCAATCGAGCCGGTTTTCCGGATCACCCCCAACGCTGGCAATTCAGTTTCACTGGAGATCGACACCAAGGAAGGTCGCCAATACCGCCTGATGTATTCCGACGACCTCCGCACCTGGCTACCGGGGAGCGAGAAAGTATTGGGGCAGCGAACGCGCCTCCCATTCCTTGATGACGGCAATGGATTGATCTCAACTCCACCAACCAATCGCTTCTATCGATTGGACATTTCCTCTCCGCAATAGCCAAGTTCGCTGCCTTAGGCAGGACTTGAGCCTTCGAACATGGTTCCGATTCGTCCGGATCCATCTTGAGTTCCGTACAAGTGTGATGCACGAACCAGACTGGACTGCACAAAGAATGTCGGAATTAGGGAGTGCCAAAAGGCTATCCATTGGCTCAGACCCCATCGGCCTTGTGCCGATGGTGAACGAGATTTTCAGCTAATTCGCCTCATATACATTCCGGCCCCATCCAGCTTGCCTGGATGGGGAAGAAGTCTCACATGCGGTCTTCCCAGTTCACAAGGGCACGCGATCATTCTGGCGAATCTGATTCACCATCGGCACGAGGCCAATGGGGTCTGTTGAATGATTGCATGTCGATTAGCTCACCAATCTTTCTCACCACCGAGGCAAGCTCGGTGGGGTCGTTTCTTCGGTTAGCGGCGAATCAAAAACGGTCCGCTCTTAGATTGCACGGGGTTTCCGACATTCTTTTTGCAGGATGCACTAATGCAAATTATTTGCATTAACTATTGCAAAACGTTTGCAATTAAATACCTTGCCTCGCGTTCGATGATGAATTGGAACAAAACACACCGAGTTTTGATATCGGCAGGAATCTGGATGATCCTGGGTGGCTCCAGCGTTCGCGGGGCAGAATTGATCGACACCGGGCACTATGATCTCAACGTGACGTTTACCAACGGCGTCGGCTGGGTCTTCAACTGGTATAACTTCGACAATGAGGATCGGATTCCCACCAAGCGCATGGATATCGGCCTCACCGAAGCAGCCCGAACATTTGTGCCGGCGACCGGTTTTTCAGCCTTGGGAGCTGCTCCGGGAGATCCCGTGTGGATCATTCCGCAAGGCCTGACCCCTGGTATCATTTTTCTCGGCTATCGAACGCAGGACGCCGAGCAGAGCGAGTTTTCCGCCCTGTTCGGAACGCCGTTCATTGGTCTGAAAGTCACTGACGTTCGTGGCAGTGGCGTGGATCGCGGAGGATATTTCACCGCTTATCAAACAGGTGTCGAAGTGCCGGTGTTCCAATTCACCTCAGCGAATGGATTCGACAATACCGACGTAGTGTCTCCCATCCCCCTGACTGCACACGCCCACTACAACTGGGCTTTCACCCGACCGGGTGAATACCAGGTGAGGTTTGAAGCAGAGGGCGATCACAAAACCGGCGTCGTCACCAATGGTTCCGACACATTCACTTTCTTCGTGCCAGGCGGCATGACCAATCTGCATATCTTGGACAATGGCCACATGGACCTCCGCTTGGGTTTTGATGGAACCGACCTGAGGATGGCCATCAGGTCTGATATTGACGGTATCCCCAACGCGTACGACCTGAAGGAACGCCCGCTGGAAGAGGTGGTGTTTTACAACCGGGCATCGGATCTCGAATTGACCATCCCCTCGAATCCCGCATTCGCATTTCTTGGATCTCCAGGCACCAAGGTGTGGGCCTTTCCCCAGGGCTTCGATCCCGATCTAATCTTTTTCGGCATCAACGCCCAAGATGTCGCGCGTCCACAGGATCTGCAGGGAGATATGGCATTGAAACTCCAAGGCGTCACTGGACCGACCAACGGCCACTTCTATCTCTTTCAGGTCGACGCCTTGGGCGCACCGATCGTCTATATGGATTCCTCGGACGGCATCGACACTGAAGCCGATCTGCTCCCCTTCAGCGGCACGGGGCATGACCACTATTTCTGGGCCTTCTCCACGACCGGACTCTACCAGGTCGCCTTTCAGTTGGAGGCCACCAACACCTTGGGAACACCGATCAGTTCCCGCGTCTGTGAGACGCAATTCGGCGTCGGTGCGCTCCCCGGCTTTCGCGACGACGATGGCAACGGCATCGACGATCACTGGGAATCCCGCCACGGCTTCACCACGCCCGCCGATCCGAACGCCGATCCTGACAACGACAACAAATCCAACCTGAAAGAATATTTCTTCGATACCGACCCACAGGTCTTTGACACCAACGCTTCGGCTTTCGTCATCACCACCAACAGAGAGAACACGATCTCGCTGGAAGTGGATACCCTTGAAGGCCGTCAATATCGCCTGATGTATTCGGATGACCTGACCACCTGGAAGCCCGGCAGCGAAAAGATACTTGGCCAGCGAGCGCTGCTTCCCTTCCTCGACGACGGCAATGGCCTGATCCAGGGCGCTCCAACCAATCGCTTTTATCGATTGGATATCTCTTCGCCTCAATAAACACTTAGCAGTCGGGGCGAGGAGGCTCTGATATCTCAACGGAGTAACTCCCTTCACCGGCCGCTTCGTAGCTGGCCAATGCAGCCAGTTGGCGTTGGTGTCGTTCATCAGGATCGGTGGAAGGTTGGTGCTGAGCAGCGATTCAAACGCAGGTGCGCGTCGGTCTTTTGGAGGAGGGTTTGCTCCCAATTGGAAAGAGTGAATCCAAGCCCTGCCAAGCGACGAGTAATTCCGGATCCACGCGTGGCCAAATCCAATCTGTGAGTTGCGGCAGGAAAAGAATCGGAAGCGTCAGGATGATGATCCCAATTTCCAGTCGCGCCAGAACGAGGAACGGACGCGAGATGCGTCCGACGTAAACCGCTGCCAGTGCCGATCCGAGGCCCAGGCCGAAGAAGAAACAGCTGAACACCCGCACGCTCGATTCCAACCCCGCAACGCCCGCGACCTGTGACTATGAGTATGAACGCAACGGGGTCGGCACCTTGTTCATGATGTGTGCCCCGGTGATTGGATGGAGCGAAGTCAAGGTGCCCCAGCGCAAACAAGCGGTTGACTACGCCCGTTGCTTGCGAGAACTGGCCGAGGTGCATTTCGCTTACGCCGAGCGAATCATCCTGGTGCAAGACAACCTCAACACAGGTGGGTTTGCCAAGGGTGCTCGCTTAGTCCTTTTCAGGAACTCTGCAGAGTTTTCGCGGCAGCTCAAAGGCCGAACTCCTTGAAAACTCCAGAGCGAGCACCATCGGATTGTAGCGGCAGGCCGGCCAGTGCCCGGCGCTCCAGTTTTCGAACAGACGCTAATGATAAGAGTGGTCCCAGTTCCGTGTCGTGGACCAAAGGTGCTTGGATCACAATCGACCCGCTCCTAGCTGACATCGCTGCGCTCGTCGCTCGCGTGCTTCGGAAAGCATCCGAAGCTACTAAAAAAAAAGGACGGCTTGGAGCCGTCCTTTTCGAGTTCGTTGTATTCGGACCTTACGCGTTGTAGGTCGAACTGGAGACGTCTCCTCCGCGGCCGGTCCAGTTGGTGTGGAAGAATTCGCCACGCGGCTTGTCGACGCGTTCGTAGGTATGGGCGCCGAAGTAATCCCGCTGGGCCTGCAACAGGTTGGCCGGAAGAACTGCATTGCGGTATTGGTCGTAGAACGCAAGCGCAGTGGAGAGCGCCGGTACGGGGATGCCCTTCTTCACAGCCTGCATGATGACGTTGCGCCAGCCCTTCTGGCAGCGCTTGATTTCGCCACGGAAGTAATTGTCGAGCATGAGGTTCGGAAGCTTGGGCTTGGCGTCGTACGCTTCCTTGATCTTGCCGAGGAATGCGGAACGAATGATGCAACCACCGCGCCACATCATCGCGATGCCACCGTAGTTGAGCTTCCATTTGTATTCCTGCGCGGCAGCACGCATGAGCATGTATCCCTGCGCGTAGCTGACGATCTTGGACGCGAAGAGTGCTTCTTTGATGTTTTCGATGTAAGCGGCCTTCTTGTCGGAATTCTTGGCGAAGGTGAACAGGGGATTGGGTCCCTTGAGTTTGCGTGTGGCGCGCAGCCGGTCTTCTTTCAACGCTGAAACGCAACGGCTGTAAACCGCCTCGGCGATCAGTGTGATCGGCATGCCCAGTTCCGCGGAGTTGATGACCGTCCACTTGCCCGTGCCCTTCTGACCGGCAGTATCGAGGATCTTTTCCACCAGAGGTTCTCCGTCTTCGTCCTTGAAGCCCAGGATGTCACGGGTGATCTCGATCAGGTAACTGTCGAGTTCACCCTTGTTCCACTCAGTGAAGGTGTCGTGCATTTCATCCGCACTCATGCCCAGCCCGTTCTTCATCAGGTTGTAGGCTTCACAAATGAGCTGCATGTCGCCGTACTCGATTCCGTTGTGAACCATCTTCACGTAGTGACCGGCGCCTTCTTCACCCACCCAATCACAGCAGGGTTCGCCATCACCAACCTTGGCCGAGATCGCCTGGAAGATCTCTTTCACGTGCGGCCACGCAGCAGGGGAACCGCCAGGCATGATCGAAGGTCCCGTGCGCGCGCCTTCCTCTCCGCCGGAAACGCCGGTGCCGATGTAAAGCAGGCCTTTGGCTTCGAGTTCACGTGTGCGGCGATTGGTGTCACCGTAGAGCGAGTTTCCGCCATCGATGATGATGTCTCCGGGCTCAAGGTGCGGGACGATCTGCTCGATGAACTGGTCGACCACCGAACCGGCCTTCACCATCAGCATCACCCGTCTCGGACGTTTCAGGTGTGCGACCATTTCCGGAATGGATCGTGCCCCAATCACTTTCGTGCCCTTGGCCTCGTTGGCCAGAAATCGATCCACCTTCTCGACGGTGCGGTTGTGTGCCACCACGGTGAATCCGTGGTCATTCATGTTCAGGATCAGGTTCTGGCCCATGACGGCCAACCCGATCACAGCAATGTCTCCAGTGGGTTCCATTTTGTTAAGCAGGTCAGACTTTTGAGAGCTGAGGGCGGGAGAATACGTGAAGCGCCAACTCTGGCGAGAAGTAATTTTAGAAAAACAGTCGTTTTTTGGAAGCTTTTCTTAAATAAGGCTGAATATGACCTGATTTATCCAGAATCTTGAATTCTTCGAATCAGAATCCGCCTTGCTGGCTCAGAACTGGAGGCGTTCTTCGTCCTGAAGCATGCTGTCCAAGTTCTTCCACGTGCACTCATTCATGGAATTAAAGGCGTGGAGATACACCAAAACGGTTTCTTTGTCGTATTTCTCCAAGATTGTATCGATTCCCTTGGCCACGGCCTCGTCGGTCACGTCTTCCGGGAGATCTTCAACGACGCCGTCTTCGTGTTCTATGCCCATTGCATCGAGGAAGTTCTTCAGCATCTCGGTCTGGCTCTTGAGCAGCCAGTTGCGCAGAAGATTGTCTGCGGCTTGGGACATGCCTGGCCGGGCGAGTGATTCGAGGATGAGCTTGTTGCGCTGCGGGCGGGGTTGACGCTGTACGAAGATGGGGCGGAGTTTCCGGGACTGCGCAATCGTTGCGACGGTCGCCTTGTACATGTCCTTATCATCACCGAAGGTGTCCTCCATGATCTGGTTCGCCGTTTCGGGCGACATGAATCCAAATAGTTCGTGCGAATTCAGCATTTCTTAAGCAAGTCTGTCAAAAAGAGGGCGGAGTTTATGGAGCAGCCCAGCCGGGTGCAAGTCCTTGAAGGAAAAGACCATCGGAGCCTGTTGCCTCATAAAAAATGACACCGGGGCGGGAGAGCGATAATCCAGAGATGAAGGTCGTTGACTCAAAAAGGATGACACCGGCAATTCGAAGGAATTCCGATGAGTCAGAAAGTGAGAATGGACATGCTGCCGCGCCTGCCTCAGCGCTATGCCGGGCGCGGCCGGCCAGGTAAAAGCTTGATGATCGATGAACTGTGTGAGCAGTTTGGCTACAGCCGCAAGCACGCGATCAAACTGCTCAATGCACAAGTCGGCTGGAGAGGTGAGCCCGGAGGCCGGCGAGGGCGTTCATGCAAGTATGAAGCGGCCACGGTGGAAGTGTTGCAACGGATCTGGCGAGCAGCCGAACAACCCTGCGGCAAACGCCCTGTGAGCGATTGCTGAAGAGTCGCCGACTCAGTTCCGGGGCGGCAGAAGCTAAGCAGAAAAGAAAACAACCCACGGTGTCACGACTTATGAGTCAACGAACCACCTCAACCGAATCCTCTTGGGTGTCATTTACTTATGAGGCAACAAGACGTTCATTGCCGAGCGCGGCGGCGCAAAAAAGTCGAAAAGGTCGGCGTTTTTCAATGTCTTTTGTGGGCGGTTGCCGGGTTTGAAGCTTTACCCACACGCAGTGATCCCTTGAAATCACGGCCATCGTGAGTTCCGATGATCCAGCTCCAGCCACGCCCGGTGATTTGGGTCGCTATCTGGCTCTGGCCGAAGATCACGATCCGGCCTTGGATGAGCTGGCCAACATGGCCACGACGATCTGCGGCACGCCGGTGGCCGCGGTGACGCTTCAAGTTGGCGACGTTCAGCGATTTGTAGCCAAGGTGGGAATCGACACGGACGAACTTCCCCGGGAGGAGACCTTTTGTGCGACGACGATGTCGGGGGGGGGGGAGACCTTGGTCGTGGGAGACATCGAGCAGGATGAGAGGTTCCGTGACAAGCAGGTGTGCATTGGAGATTCACGAGTCCGCTTCTATGCCGGTCATCCGATTGTGACAAGCGAGGGTGCTCCGCTCGGCACGGTTTGCGTATTGGATTTCGTGCCGCACGAACCGACGGAGGCGCAAATCGCAACGCTGAAGCTGCTGGCCAAGCAGACGATGTCCTTGCTGGACATGAACAAGCATCTCTTGGATCTGCGGCAGGAGGTGGAGGAGCATCGACGGACGGAACACGCGCTCCGCGATGCCGAGCGGAAGTTCCGGGACATCTTCGAGTACTCAACCGACGGCATTTTTCAATCCACACCGGATGGGAAGTTCCTTGAGGTGAATCCGAAGCTGGCAAACATCTACGGCTTCGAGACTCCGGCCGAGTTGCTGGAACATTTTAACGACATCGGCGCGCAGCTTTACGTTGAGGAGGGAGTGCGCGATGAGTTTATTCGTCTCGTTCAGGAACAAGGACACGTGGAGGATTTTGAAGCGCAGGTCTTCAATCGCGCGGGCGAGGTCATCTGGATTTCGGAAAGTGCGCGGGTCGTTCACGACGACCGGGGAGAGGTGCGATATTACGAGGGGACGGTGAATGACATCACGCGTCGCAAAGCAGCGGATGTCGCGATGCGTGATTCGGAACTGCAGTTTCGTTCCGTTTGGGAGAAATCGGCGGACGGAATGCGCCTGACTGACAGCAAGGGCGACATTCTCGCGGTGAATTCGGCGTATTGCACGATCGTGGGCATGGCGGAATCGGATCTCGTCGGGCAAGCCTACACCGTCAGCTACAAGGATGCTGAGAACAACAAGCTTCGACTGCAGAATTACCAGCGCAACTATCGCGACCGGCAGATCCCCGAACATGTGGAACAGCATTTTCAGTTTCGCAGCGGGCAGACGGCGGACCTGGAACTGTCCAATTCATTTGTGGAATTCGAGGGGCAGGATCCGTTGGTGCTTTCGATCTTTCACGATCTGACGGATCGCAAGATTGCGGAGATCAAGTTGCGCGAATCGGAGCTGCTTTATCATTCGCTGGTTGAGAACCTGCCGCAGAATATTTTCCGAAAGGATGCGGATGGAAGATTCACGTTTGTGAACGAGGGGTTCTGCAACGAAGTCGGTCGTTCGCGTGAAGTGATCATCGGCAGGACCGACTTTGATCTGTTTCCTCGCGCACTGGCCGAAAAGTATCAAAAGGACGATCAGCAGATCATGGCCAGCGGTCGACCTTACGAGGATGTCGAGGCGCATTATGTACCCGACCGCGGCAAGATCTACGTGCAGGTCATCAAGAACCCCCTGCTTGATACCCAGGGCAAATCAGCGGGGATCCAGGGCATTTTCTGGGACGTCACGGAGCGCAAACAGATCGAGGAACAACTTGCCTTCGAGCGCGACCTGCTGCGCGCCTTGTTGGACAACGTCCCCGACCGGATTTACTTCAAGGACACGGAGTCGCGCTTTCTGCAATGTTCGCTGGCGATGGCAAAGCGGCTTGGCCTGAAGAATCCCTCCGACGTGGTAGGGAAGCTCGACTCGGACTTCCATCCACCGGACCGGGCGAAGGAATACTTTGAGGATGAGCAGCAGATCCTCATGACCGGCACGCCGATCATCAACAAGATCGAGAAACAGGTATCGGCTGACGGCGAGGAAATCTGGGCGTCGGTCACCAAAGTGCCCACGCGCAACCGCGCCGGCTTCATCACGGGCATCATCGGCATTTCCCGAGATATCTCCGATTTGAAAAAGGTGGAGGAGGAACTTGCGCTCGCCCGTGATGCGGCCTTGGAATCGACGAATCTCAAGTCGCAGTTCCTCGCCGCGATGAGCCACGAAATCCGGACCCCGATGAACGGCATCCTGGGCATGATCGAGTTGCTGCTCGATACGGATCTCTCCGGCACGCAAAACGAATTCGCCCGCACGATCAGCGCCAGCGCGCATGCGTTGATGCGCATCATCAACGACATCCTGGATTTCTCGAAGATCGAGGCCGGCAAGATGGTGTTGGAAACCACGACTTTCGATTTGGTGGAAGTGGCCGAAGACGCGATGGAACTGCTCGCGCATCGCGCCCAGGCCAAGAGCATTGAACCGGTCACATGGATTTCGCATGACGTGTCGCGATGGGTGGAGGGTGATCCCGTGCGGCTGGGACAGATCATCGTCAACCTCCTGGGCAACGCGGTGAAGTTCACCGATGTCGGTCAGGTGATGTTGAAGGTGGAGCGCATCGAGGAACATGAGGAGAGTATGCGCCTGAAGTTTTCTGTGTCCGACACTGGCATCGGCATCACGGAAGAGAAGCAGGCGCGGATTTTCGAGGCCTTCACCCAGGCCGACGGAACGACCACGAGGCGATATGGGGGAACGGGCCTGGGGCTCGCCATTTCCAAGGAACTCGTCGCCTTGATGGGAGGCACGATGCAGATCGCCAGCAAACCCGGTGTCGGTTCAAATTTCTTCTTCGAGATCGAATTCCCCAAGGCGGATGATCCGGATGCCGGGTCGCGGCCGAGCTACGAACTGCGCGACGTTCGCATGTTGATCGCAGTGGAAAACCCCGACCGACGCCAGTCGCTGCTTGGACTCACCACGTCCTGGGGAATCAAGAATGCAGCGGTCGAATCCGGTGAACTGGTAATCGAATCCCTGCGCAATGCCTCCGACGCCGGCCAGCCCTTCGACGTGGTGTTGCTCGATATCAAGCTCAAGGATACCGACGGACTCACCCTGGCTGAGTCCATTCATCACAATCTCAAGCTTCCCGATACGCGCCTCGTCCTGCTCACGCCTCTGGGGCAGCGCATGGATGTTGAAATCCTGCGGCTCGCCGGATTTTCAGCCGCGCTATTGAAACCTCTCCGTCGCGATCGATTGCGTGAGTGCATCGCGCAGGTGCTCGGTGCATCGGGGCAAGGTCCGATCGACATCAGCAGTGAGACGCAAACCATCAAACGCGCGTCGGCTACCACCTCCATTGCGCGGTCGATGCGGATTCTCGTAGTCGAGGACAACACGGTGAATCAACAGGTCGCGTTGCTGCAGTTGAAAAAGCTGGGCTACACTCCTCGACTGGTGACAGATGGAATGCAGGCAGTGAAAGCCTATCAAGAGGACCCGTACGACTTGATTCTAATGGACTGCCAGATGCCGGTCATGGACGGCTACGAGGCGACCAAGGCGATTCGCCAGATCGAGACTGAGAAAAAAACCTCGCCGATTCCGATCATTGCGATGACGGCGGACGTTTCCGCAGACCACTTTAGTGCGAGCAATGAAACCGGCATGAACGGTTCCATCAACAAACCAGTCCATCTGCCGGACTTGAAGGAACTGATCGAGTCAGTTCTCAGCCATACCGAATACCAGGGCGGGGCGACACGCGAAGTTGCCGTTGACGCCGATGCACCGGTTCTGGATCGGAAGGTAGTGGACGCCCTCCGCGAGTTGGAAGAGGACGAGCCGGAGGCTGTTTCCGAACTCATCGACCTCTTCCTCGACGATGCGCCCCAACGAATGCACAAGATGGCTGAAGGGATACAGAAACAGGATCTGGAAATGGGCCGTGTTGCTGCGCACTCACTCAAAGGCAGCGCCCGGAATCTGGGCGCGCTCCAGCTTTCCAATCTCAGCGAGCGCACGGAGGAAGCCATCAAAGCCGGTGAGTGGGGGGCGGCCGAAGAACTCCTGGATTCCATTCGCAGCGCCCTGGAGGTGCTCAGCGAATTGTTGGAGGAAGAAAAAAAGTAATCGCGTCGTCCCGCCGACCTACCTAAATTTTTTGCGCCTCGTGGACAAAACGGATAGCGGTTACCACATCCTCCTCGTCGACGATGACCGTCACATTCAAGAGACGGTCACGATTTGTCTTCAATCCTACAGCGCCCAATCCGCGAGCGTGACTGGCGCCATGAGCGCCGAAAAGGCTTTTCTGGAAATCCAAAAACGAAGGTTTGATCTTATCCTGTTGGATCTTGGACTCCCCGACCGAGACGGCTTCGACGTCCTGCGCGAACTCAAGTCCAGCGAAGAGCACCGGGATATTCCGGTGTTCCTGTTGACCGGGCGAAACACCACCGAGGAGAAGGTCAAGGGCTTCGATTTGGGCGCGGTAGATTTTCTCACCAAGCCTTTTGCATCCGCCGAACTGCTTGCTCGCACCAATTCAGTGCTGGCTGCGAAGGACCTGCGTGATCAGCTCCAGCGGACCAATACCGAACTGGAAGCCGCGCGTTCGGCCGCCGAATCCGCGGCGCAGGCCAAGTCCGACTTTCTGGCGACCATGAGCCACGAGATCCGAACGCCGATGAACGGCGTGATTGCCATGTCCGGTCTTCTGCTGGAGACCCAGCTGAACGCCGAGCAGCGCGAGTTTGCCGAGACGATCCGCAATTCCGGAAACAGCCTACTGGAGATCATCAACGAGATCCTGGACTTTTCGAAGATCGAGTCCGGCAAGATGGAATTGGAGGAACAATCCTTCAATCTGCGCGATTGCGTTGAGGACGCCATCGATCTCCTTGCCACCAATGCCGGCCAGAAACACATCGAGCTCGCCTACATCATAAAAGAAGGCGTGCCCGAGATCATCTCGGGAGACGTCACTCGCGTGCGACAGGTGCTTGTTAATCTCATCAGCAACGCCGTCAAATTCACCGAGCAGGGAGAGGTTGGTGTCACCGTCGGCCTTCCCGCCGACAACGACAAACTAAATGACGGAACCTGCGTGGTTCATTTCGTCGTCAAGGACACCGGACTCGGCATCCCGATCGAAAAGCAGAAGAGCCTGTTCGACGCGTTCAGTCAGGTGGACGCCTCCACCACCCGCAACTATGGCGGGACGGGACTCGGCCTCGCGATCAGTTTCAAGCTATCCAAGCTCATGGGAGGAACCATGTGGGTGAACAGCGCGCCGGGCGAAGGATCAAGCTTCCACTTCACGATCACCGTCAAGCCCGGCAAGGCCAAGGATTCCGCTCCGGACGAACTCAAGGGCAAGAAGGTGTTGTTGGTGGAAGACAACGAGACGCAACTGAACGCGGTGGTATCCAAGCTCAAACCGCTGGACGCAGAAATTGTTACTGCCGCCGATTCTGAGTCAGCGTTTCGGAAACTCCGGGAGGGAGCGTTCGATCTCGCCCTGATTGACGTTCAGCTCGGCGAGGAAGACGGACTCGAACTCGCGCGTGAGATTGCCAAGATGGACTCCGGGAAGAATCTACCGCTCTTCCTGCTCACGCCCAAAGGTTTCCGCCTTCAGGACGTTGCCAACCGACCGGAACATCTGGGCGCATCCATTTCGAAGCCCATCCGTCGAAGCGCGCTTTGGGAAGCCACGCGTGCCCGCTTCTCCGACGTCAAACGTCCGGCGATCGAGCCATCCAGTGATGACAAGCGCCGGCTGGCTGAGAGCACTCCGCTTCGCATTCTTCTGGTTGAGGACAATGTCATCAACCAGAAGGTCGCCATTCGGCTGCTCGACCAGCTCGGATATCGGGCAGATATCGCCAACAACGGGCAGGAAGCCGTGGATGCGGCTACCAACGCGTCCTACGACCTGGTGTTCATGGATATTCAGATGCCCCTCCTCGACGGCATGGAAGCGACCGTCAAGATTCGCGAACTCGAACAGCGGCTCGGCTCGGCGCGCGCACGTCCGGCGGGCATAATTGCTTTGACCGCAAATGCTGTTTTTGGGGACCGTGAGCGCTGTCTTGATTGCGGAATGGATGATTACCTGCCCAAGCCGGTGCGTCCCAATTCCCTCAAGGTGATGATTGAGAAATGGGGTCCGAAGATTGTCTCGGATTCCGGCACGGGCGCCGAAACGAAGACTGCAAACGACATGACCGAAGCGAACAACGATGCCCTGCCCCCGGTGTCCATCGAAAAACTGCGAGACCTGGGTGGCGGCACCGACGAGGGACTGATCGAACTGGTGGACCTTTATCTCGAACAGACCGCGGGACAAATTGAGGAAATCCAGGCGGCCATCGGCGCCGGCAATGCTGGAGAAGTCCGGCGGATCGCACACAGTTGTGCTGGTGCGAATGCCACCTGCGGAATGGACGGCTTGGTCATGCTCATGCGAGAACTCGAACGGATGGAATCGGACGGCGATGTCAGTTCCGCCCGGGAACAACTCGACCGCGTGCGCGTCGAGTTCGACAAGGTCAAAGAATCCCTCGCCCAGTACCGAAGCTGAGGCCGTTGCCATGGCTAAGCTGCTCTTGGCCGAGGATGATCGGATCATCGCCAGCATCTACGAGCGAAAGTTCGGAGCTGAAGGCTATCAGGTGACCACAGTCACTGACGGCGAAGCGGCGCTGGGCGCGCTGGAAAGATCTCCCCGTGATTGTGTTTTCCAACGCCTACCAACCCAAGATCATCGACGACGCGTGGCAGGCCGGTGCGACCATGGCACTGATGAAGTCCAACATCAGTAACAGCCGGCTTTCCGAGACCGTCAACGATCTGCTTTCCCGACACGAAAACGAGGCCGTTCCCAGTACCGAGGCAGGAGACGAGAGCGCACTCCAGATTGAGCAGCGACAGGAGTTTCTCGCCGGACTTCCTGAAATCAGCGAAAGATTCCAGCAAGTTCACCAGGCATTCCAGGCAGCCACCGACGAGCGCTTCCTGGCAGATCACAATTTGCTCGCGAAGTGGGATGGGTTCGAAGAGGCCGAGACCAAGCGTGGGCTGATTGCTTGGTGCGAAAGCCAGGGATTGAGGGTGAGGGAGAACGCGTCGAAAACCGTTTGACCTGATGTTTTCAAACGTGGGGTCTCTTATCGTGTGGTCCTCAGTTGCCACCGTTTTCAATTACACACGCCTGTCACCACCCCGCTTTTCCGCTAGATTTGGCTGACTTTTGGCACCATGTTGCACCATCTCCCGCCCGAAAACATCTCTTGCCCTCGTTTGCTGCGCGACTTGGTTCCTGCTTGAACCCCTTCGCGCTGCCCCGGTTCCTGTCACCTTGTCCAGAGGCGACACCGGCTGGACATTGAATCGCGAAGGGAGGCCATTCTACATCAAGGGCGTCGGAGGGAGCGACCGGCTGGAACTGCTCAAGGAGTGCGGTGGAAATTCCATCCGCACCTGGGCAATCGACCAGGGAACGGATGTCCTCCTCGACAGTGCGCAGAATCTTGGACTGACGGTCACTTTGGGGCATTGGCTGGGACACGAGCGCCACGGATTCAGCTACAACAATCTCGACCAGATTACCCAGCAGATGGAGCGCGTTCGACGGGATGTGGAGAAGTATCGCGATCATCCGGCCCTGTTGATGTGGGCGCTTGGTAACGAGATGGAGGGATATGAGCAGGGCGACAATCCCGCGATCTGGAATCACATCGAGTCATTGGCGAGGATGGTCAAGCAGCTCGACCCTCATCATCCGACCATGACCGTGATCGGTGAAATGGCCGGGCGACGAATCGAGGCGATCCACAAACTTTGCCCAAGCGTCGACATAATCGGAATCAACGCCTACGGCGGTGCGACGTCGCTGGCCAAGCGTTATCGGGAACTGGGCGGGACCAAGCCATTCGTCGCTACGGAGTTTGGCCCGTTTGGTCCGTGGGAGGTCCGCGCGGACAAGTTCAACATGAAGACGGAATCCAGCAGCACGGCACGGGCGGCCGCCTACTCAAATTCTTACCGGGCGATTCGAGCGGAGAAGGAATTGGCGCTCGGGTCCTTCGCTTTCCTATGGGGACACAAGATGGAATTTACCAAGACCTGGTTCGGCATGTTTCTGCCCACCGGCGAACGCTTGGAACCCGTCGATGTCATGCGCCGTCTCTGGTCCGGCAAATCACCGACGAATGAATGTCCGCGCATTCGTCGGCTCAGCCTGAATCAGTCCCTGCCACTAAAAGCAAATCGAACCGTGCGGGCGCGATTGCAGGTCAGCGATCCGGATGGGGATCAATTGAGCGTTCGCTGGGAGCTGGCCGCCGAAGCCGACGAAGTGTTGGGAGGGGATTTTCAGGCGAAGCCCACCGATTTCTCCGACGCGATTCGTGACGGCAATCGTAGTTCGGCGCTCATTCGTGTTCCTGCGGTGGGCGGACGTTATCGCTTGTATGTCTTCGTGTCCGATGGGCGGGGCGGAGGTGCGACAGCGAACATCCCGATCTTCGTGGATGGCCCGAAAGGACCGGCCATGCCCAGCAAGGTAGAGATGCCGTTCCTGGTTTACGGCGACGAGTTGACTGATCCGCCCTTCGCGGCAACCGGCTGGATGGGCGCCACGGATTCGATCGCGATGGATGAACATTGCACCGACAACCCGAAGACCGGCGAGAAGTGCCTGCGAGTTGAATACCGCAAGATGATGGATTGGGCCGGCGCAGTCTGGCAGAACCCACCACACGATTGGGGAGAACTGCCGGGTGGTTACGACTTGAGCGAAGCGCGCGAGCTTTCGTTCTGGGTGCGCGGTTCTGTTGGAGGTGAGAAGGTGAAGTTTGGCTTTGGCATCATCCGGGATGACATGAGGTACTACGACAGTTCACGCTTCGAGCAGGAATACACCTTGGCCAATACCTGGCAGCAGATTCGCATCGACCTCACCAGCTATGACCTTTCCCGGATCAAGTCCGGCTTCATGTGGTTTGTCGGCGGACAAGGAATGCCGGTGACGTTCTTCCTCGATGAGATCCGCTATCAGTAGGTCTTTCGTCTTCCGATTCTTCACAAACTTTTACCACTCCTTAACACTTGCTCGACGGGTGATTGATGTTGTGGGTGTATTCGTTTGACAAGCTGTCTTTGGTGCACACAATTATTCCTGTTGCGTATGAAATCCCTTGTCCGAGGTCCGATTGGACATAAGCGATGTTGTAGCCATGTATCCCTCCTTCGGATAATTCCGTTGCTGATGCTTGCGTTTCTTGCGCAGGCATCAGTGAACGGTGCCATATCCAAGGAAGCGGCGCAGGCACACAAGGACGCCTTCAAAGTGGAAGGAAAGTACCCTTCCGCTCACACCTGTGGCAAATGCCATCCGGATCACTTCCGCGAGTGGTCGGTGTCCCAACATGCCTATGCGCAGATCAGTCCGGTGCTGGTCGCCATGTCCGCGACGATTGGCAAGCAGACGCAGGGAACGCTCGGTGATTTCTGCATTCGTTGCCATACGCCCGTGGGCATGAATCTCGGCGAGTCTCCGTTCATGAGCACGATGGATCGGCATCCCACCTCGCAGGAAGGCGTGACCTGTGTTGTTTGTCATCGGCTGAAGAACGAGTACGGAAAAGTCAGCGGGCGTTTCTCCCTGGTCGAAGGCGGTTTGACCGATGCTGTGTTTGGTCCGACGAACGATGAGATATTGAAAAAGATCATGGAGGACCCAAACGTCACCGCGGATCCAAACGTAAAGACTGCCACGCAGATTCATGGTGATGTGGAGAAGTACTCGCTCATGCCGGAACCGGGCTTTTGCGGTGCCTGCCACGACGTGACCCTGCCCAATGGGTTTCGTCTGGAAGAAGCCTTTGCCGAATATAAGAACACCCCCGCGGCCAAGAAGGGAACATCCTGCCAGGATTGCCACATGGGCAAGACGCATGGAAAGGCCGAGGGATACGCCGTCGGTCCGGCGGCCGTCGTAAACGGCAAACCCACGCCGGATCGCAAGCGCACCAATCACATGTTCCCGGGGCCGGATTATTCCATCGTTCATCCGGGAATCTTCCCGCACAACATCAAGGCGCGCGAACTGACGCAGAATCCGGACAACAAGCGCGAGTGGATGCAACCCTGGCTGAAGTTCGATTACCAGGCAGGCTGGGGAACGAGGAACTGGGAGAAGGAAATCTACCTCAAGGATCGCGCCAACAAGAAGAAGGGAATCACCGAACCGTTCGTGAAGTTTCCCGAGGTCTGGAAAGCGCGCGACAAACGTCTGAAAGCGCGCAAGGAGATCGACAAGAATCTCAAGCTGCTGGAAGAAGTTGCACAGGCTCGCTTCGACATTCTGCGTGTCGGTTATCAGTTGGGTGAGATGAAGGTAAGCCAGGCAAACTCAAGAGGGTTGCGCTTCAAGGTCCAGGTGAAGAACGGAACGGATGGACACAACGCCCCAACCGGATTTGACGCAGAGCGACTAGTTTATCTGCGGGTCATTGTGACGGACAAGAACGGAAAGGAGATCTACAAGTCCGGTGATCTGGATCCGAATGGCGACGTTCGCGATCTTCACTCGGCGTATGTGCATAACGGCGAGCTTCCGCTGGATAAGCACCTGTTCAGTCTGCAAAGCAAGTTCATCACACGAAACCTTCGTGGCGGTGAACGCGAACAGGTATTGGCAGTCAACTATTCGCCTGATCCCTTGCCGTTCATCCGGCCGCCCACACGTTCGAACATCCTCACCGGCCGACCCGGCGGTGCGCGCAAGCACAAGCAAGGGATCGCACCGCTCGATCATCGCTGGGCCGACTACCGGGTGAGTCGCAAGGAGTTGACCGAAGGTCCCTACAGCGTGCGCGTGCAATTTGTTGCCGCCATGGTGCCGGTGAACCTGATCTCGGAAATCAAGGTGGCTGGTTTCGACTACAACATGTCCCCGCGTGAAGTCGCCGACCGAATCCGTGAAGGCCACATGGTGCTGTGGGACAAGACCGTCGAACTGAAGCTGGAAGGCGAGGAATCAACTTTTGATTTCACCGGAGCCAACAACGACACGCCGAAAGAAAAGAAGGAGTAGCGGAGCGATTCGTTGGTTCAACAGGAACATGAAACTTCCGGCACACTTCAAATTCACGATCCGATTGGCGATTTGCGTTGCTCCGCTGATCCTTGGACAAAGCGCATCGGGCGCGTCGTCTTCGAAGAGTCGTTTCTCCGATGAACCTGCGCCGATGGACACTGAGGGTTATCCGGATCGGCCGAAGTTGTTGATCGAATGGGGGGACGATTTTCTCGGAACGGGAAATCTGCAGAAAGGGATTCGCCTGCCCACCGGTGCAGTCTGGTCTCCCAACTTTTGGGTCTTCGGCGAGTTTCGATCCGCCCTGCAGACTTTTGATCCCGGCAACAATCCGCGCCGCACCGAATGGGCAAATCGGCTCGATCTCTTCGCGAACCTCGAACTTTCCCCGACGGAACGTGTGCTGGTTGGTTTTCGTCCGCTTGACCGCAACGGGCGATTCACCGGCTATACGTTTGAACCGGCGAGCGGGCGGGGTGGTGATGAGGACTTCACCGAGAACAGCCTTGTTCCGCGTACGTTTTTCTTCGAAGGCGAATTCGGCGAAATCTTTCCGTTGATCGATGCTAGTGACAGCGCGAACTACGACTACGGTTTTTCCATCGGCCGCCAACCCTTCAGTCTGCAGGACGGCCTGCTTATTAATGACGACGCGCTGGACATGATCGGCATCACCCGCAATGCCCTGCTGCCCCGGGGCGGAGCGCATTATCGCATCACCGGTTTTTTCGCAGCGAACGAAGTGGATCGGAACAACAACAGCCCGGACAACGATGCACTGGTGTTTGGTCTCTCGACCTTTTTCGATTATCCCAAGAGCACGATTGAAGCGGATGCGATTTACGTGAACTCGGGCGATGCGAACGGCTTCTATGCAGGCATCGGCGGGATTCAACGCATCGGGAAGATCTCAACGACTTTTCGCATCAATCAATCCGTAGCACTGGATGATGAGTCTCCTCAAGTCGCGACCGGCACCTTGCTCTTTTCCGAAGCCTCCTATTCGCCGGCCTACACGCACGACAACATCTACGCGAATGCCTTTCTTGGCATCGACAACTTTTCATCGGCGGTTCGTGGCCCGGTTGCCGGTGGTCCACTGGGACGGATTGGGATTCTCTTTGCAGCCGTTGGTCTCGGGAACTATGGCGCGCCGCTGAGCAACCGGCCCAATCGCGCGGTCGGTGGCGCGGTGGGTTATCAGAAATTCTTTGGTGATCTGCGTCGACGGCAAATTGTTTTCGAAGCCGGTGCGTTCCAGCCGACCAACGAGCGCGACACGGCCGCGCAGGGATTGGGTGTTCGATTCCAGCAGGCCTTTGGGAAGCATTCGATCCTGGTCCTCGATGTCTTTGGTGCCCTGCGGCAGGAGAGCCGCGAATCTTTCGGTGGCCGTGCGGAACTCCGTGTGAAGTTTTGAACGGCAACCGGCCCGACTTATGGCGACAGCATTGTACACGTTCGGATTGACTGCACTTTGCGCGGTGATCCTCCAGACCTTGTTCCTGTTGTGGGAAGTGCTGCAACGGATCGGCCAGGGGCGGCTTCGCAATGACCTTGAGAAAAAGATTCTCTCGGCCCGCCTCGATGAAGCGCGTCGGAAGACGGAGCGCGCAGCAACCGAGCCCAAGCCGTGGGAGGGGAAACGGAAGTTCCGTATCGATCAGAAGGTCAAGGAGTGCAACGGAATTTATTCCTTCTATCTCAAGCCGCATGACGGCATGGCGCTGCCAGTATTCAAGCCCGGTCAGCATATCGCCATTGATGTGAAGGTGCGCAAGCAGAGGGAAACGCTGAGTCGCTACTACACCTTGTCGGACGCCCCGGGCAGGAATTACTACCGGATCAGCGTCAAGTCCGCGACGGCTCCCGCCGGCAAGGATGTTCCGGCAGGATTGGTCTCAAACATCCTTCACAACGAATACGACAAGGGACGCCTGGTTGATCTGGAGGCGCCGGGTGGCGCGTTCTGCCTGGATACCGTCTCGGATTCTCCGATCGTTTTGATCGCTGGTGGTATCGGGATCACACCGATGCTCTCGATGGTGAACGCGGTAAAGGACTCCGGCACGGAACGCGAGGTGTGGCTCTTTTATGGAACGCAGAACAGCGACCAACACGTCATGCGCGATCACCTCGACGGCCTGGCTTCTGCCGGAACGATTTCCCAGTTGCGCATTTTCTATTCGCAACCCCTGGAGAGTGACTTCGAGCTCATGTCCAATCCGAACTACCGGCAGGGACGGCTTTCCATTGATGAATTGAAGAAGGAACTGGGACTTCAGAACAAGTCCAACAACTTTGAATTCTATCTCTGCGGTCCCGGCCGGATGATGGAATCGATGGTGTCCGGATTGAAGACCTGGGGCGTGCCGGCGGACGACATCCACCTTGAAGAATTCGGCCCGTCCAGTGGCAAGCCGGAGGCGCATGCGATCGAGTCCAGGATCAGCTTCGCCGAATCCGGCATGGAAGTGTCGTGGCGTGAAGACGCCGGGAGCATCTGGAATCTTGCGCGCGAGAACGAAGTGAAGATCAGTTACCAGTGCCGCAAGGGAGAATGTGGCAAGTGTCTCGTGGCCCTGCGCGAAGGCACGGTCGAATACACGCGCAAACCCGTTTTCAAGTCCATACCGCAGAACCACTGCCTCACCTGCATTACCGTGCCCAGTTCGGCCTCGGTGGAGCTTGAGGCATAAAGAACCACAAACCTGGCCCGTCGAATGAAAACCCTGAAACACATCATCACCATCGTGGCGCTCAGCTTGGGCGCTGTTTCCGCAAATGCTGCCGGTTTCCATCATGCTGCCGATCCCAAGAAGGTCGTCGGCGTGGAGGGAGATGGCAGTGGGAACTGTGTCTCCTGTCATGGGCCCGCGGTCAGCACCTGGAAGAAGACACATCACTTCAAGACCTTCGAGGAGCTGGAAGAACGGGAGACGACCCTTGCCCTCCAGGAGAAGCTCGACATCTTTCTCATCACCGAGGACGAGAACTGCACCCAGTGCCACTACACGATGAAGAACATCGACGACGAGTTGACCGCCATCAGCGGCATCTCCTGTGAGTCTTGTCACGGTGGAGCGAAGGAATGGAATCCAGTTCATCAGAAGATCAAGGATAACGAAGACCCGATGGCTTTGGTGAAGGCCGAGAAACTGGGCATGATCCGGCCGAAGAATTACTACGATGTGGCGGCCAACTGCTACAGCTGTCACACGGTGCCCAACGAGGAAATCGTGAACAAGGGACACAAGGCCGGCAGTGAATTTGAGCTGGTCGCCTGGTCGCAGGGAGAAGTGCGTCACAACTTCCGAGCTTCCCAGGGCAAGGAGAATGCCGAGGCTCCAATCGAACGTCGGCGCATGTTCTACGTTGTCGGCCAGTGCCTGGATCTCGAATACAGCATTCGCGCCGTGGGCAAGGCCACTGCTCCCGGCAAGTATCTCGATGCGATGAAGAACCGGGTCGCCGGTGCGCAGGCCCGGCTTCAGGCAATTCAAAAGCTCAGCGCCATCGATGAAGTCGGGAAGATCCTGGCTGCTGCGAATGGCTTGAATCTCGCGCCCGGCCAGGCCGCTGCGCTGAACGCCGCGGCTGACAAGATCTCTGCGCTGGCCAAAGGCCTTTCCCAATCCCGCGATGGAACGGGTCTCGCGGCCATCGACTCTTTGCTGCCCAAGGCGGGGGCCTATCGTGGCGCCGTGCTCAATCCTTGAGCGTGGCGAACGGTTGATTCCTGTCCCAGCTGATGCCACTTACCGTCCAACCAGATACCAGCGGTACCCAGTTCATCCGGGTCAACCGGGCGATGGAGGGGGACGAGCCGTTCTGGAAGCTGGCGGCCACGGGTCTGCCTCGAGAGACGACCGAGGTGGATGTCGATCGACTGCTGGAGGAGCGGACTTTTGAAATGATTCTTAAGGAGATCGACGACCGGATCTCCGAGAAGAAGGCCCGACTCGAAAAGAACAAGGGACGTGATCTCAACGAAGACGAACTGGGCAAGCTTGAGGACACCAGGAACGAAGAAGTGGATTCTCTTCGGAAGATCCTTCTTGATCACGCGCGGATTCGCGATTTCGCCTACGATGAGATCGTCGTGAGGGTGGGGGATTACGGCAGCTCTGCCTTTCTTCTCCTGACCGGCAGTGTCCGCGTGTTGCAGGTGGTCGATCCGAAAAAGCTCGGCCGGCAGACTTCCAGGCGCCCGAGTCTCTGGGGGGCCTTCAAGCGCTGGTTGACCCGACCCCGCATCCCGGAACGGCGGTCTCGCGTGCGTGTGAACGAAGCCGATCTCTTTGCGAGCGCCGAGACGCAGGTCGAGGAGCCGCGCTATCGCGACGAATTGGAGGAATCAAAGACCATTGTCCGCGTGTCCCGTCCTTCCGCCTCGCGTTGGGGTGATGACGACGCGCTGAGCAAGTCAACGGTGTTTCGTCAATCGGGCGAGTGGATCGGTGAGATGGCGGCCCTGAGCCGGCATCCGCGCACCGCGACGGTCGTGGCGGATCATCAGGAAGGCGAAGAGACTACGTTGATGGAAATCCGTTGGCAGGGTCTGTATGCTCTGCGCAACCGCTGGTCAAATTTCAAGCGGCAGATCGACTACAAGTATCGCGAGCGTGGCTTGGCCGCGCACTTGCAGACGACCAGCCTGTTTCGCCACGTGGAGAGTGAAGAACTGGATAGTGGACGGTTCAAGAACGCGATCACCTTCCAGAGCTACGGAGACTTCGACTGGAACTTCTCATACGAGGAGATCCGGGAAATGAACCCGCAGGAACGACTGCAAAGTGAACCGTTGATCGCCGGTGCCGGTCACTATCCCAATGGCGTCTACATCATTCGCGCCGGATTCGCCCGGCTCAGCCACAGCTACAACAAGGGCGAGCGTACGATCAGTTACCTGGGCAAGGACAAGGTCTTCGGTTTGGAAGAGGCCTTCGAGAGCCTGGCGACCAAGCACCCTGTGCCCTTCCGTCACAGCCTTCGCGCGATTGGATACGTCGATGTGCTTTTTGTTCCGCTTTGGATTATCGACAAGTATGTCTTTCAAAACGAATCCGTGCGGGCGGAGTTGGAATCGGAGATGGAGGAGTTCGAAGTCGAGAACGACATCCACGCCGACGGCCTGGAGGGTCTGAAAACCGACTTCCTCGAGTTCCTGGTGGAGAACCGCTACATCAACGGGACGGAGGCCATGTTGATTGACATGGATCGTTGCACGCGTTGCGACGATTGCGTGCGCGCCTGCGCCTCGACCCACGACAACAACCCCCGCTTTCTGCGCCACGGTCCGATCGAGGACCGCTTCATGGTGGCCAATGCCTGCATGCATTGCATTGATCCCGTGTGTCTGATCGGTTGCCCAACCGGTGCGATTCATCGGGTTACTGCGGACGGCCGCGTGGTGATCAATGACCTGACCTGCGTGGGTTGCGCCACCTGCGCAAACAACTGTCCGTACGACAATATTCGCATGGTCTATCCACGGGATGCCAGCGGGAGTATCTACTATGGGGAAGACAACACCCTGCCGATCCAGAAGGCGACCAAGTGTGACCTTTGCGGAGATCAGGTGACCGGGCCAGCCTGCGTGAACGCCTGCCCGCACGACGCCATGATCCGGGCGGACATGATGGATGTGCCATCGCTGGTCGACTGGTTGAAACGATGATCTCATTCGCCAAGAGACGATTCTACGCCAGCGCGACACTCGTCGTGTGCATCGCGCTGGCCGTGCTGGCCGACTACGGCCTGCGCCAGTCCCTTCGTCCCGCGGCGATTTGTTCCGGTGTGCTTCTGTTTGCGGTGATCCTGCTGTTGGCCTGCTTCAACATGCGCAAACGGCTCACCTTTCTTCCCACCCTGAGCGCTTCCACCTGGATGCAGATTCACGTCTACGTGGGATGGTTCTCCATCGCGGCCTTCCTGATTCACGCAGGCGTCCATCAAACGCAGGGCACCTTGGAACTCGCGCTCGCGATCCTCTTCTGGCTGGTTGCCTTGAGCGGGGTCTGGGGACTCTACATGACCCGCGCATTTCCTGCCCAACTGCGCATGGAAGGCGAGAACGTCATCTTCGAACGAATTCCCTCCATGCGCGCTCGCCTTCGTCGACAGAGCGAAGAGGTCATCATGGAATCCATCGAAAAGACCGAATCCACCGCGCTCGCGGACATTTACGAAAAACGCATCCGCGACTTTTTCGATGGCCCCCGTGACATCCTGAGTCATGCGCTTGGCAGCCGGAAAGCGCCACACACATTCCTTGCCGAAATCGAGGATACATATCGCTACCTGAGTGAGGACGAACGGGCCTTCATGGCGACGCTGACAGATCATGTAAGAATCAAGCAAAACCTCGACTACCAATGGGTTCGCCAAGGCATGTTGAAGCTCTGGCTCTTCATTCACATCCCGCTCACCTATGGACTGATACTCACTGCGGCCGCACATGGATTGATTGCGTGGCGCTTTGCCGGATAGACGATGGAAACTCCAAACTCCAATTTCCAAGCTTCAGCCAGGCAATACACCTTGCCCACTCATTCAGACTGGAGCTTGAAGCATGGAACGTATTTGGAGTTTGAAGCTTGGAAATTGGAGTTTTCCCAAGATCGCTGACATGGACCCCTTGCAACCATTCGGCTTTCGCGACAGCCAATACGAACGACCCAACCAGGATTGGGTTTGTGGCCATTCGTGTGAAGGGCGTCCCTGTCTGCTCGGTCCATCGGCGCGCGGAAAATGCCAGGCAAACAGCACGGAGTGTAAGCCGGTCAAGCCACGTGGTGGAAATCGCTACATCTGCGCCCGGCCGGAAGAGACGGGTGGAGAATGCGAAGAAGGTCCGCTTCCCGATGGCACCTGTTGCCGAAAACTCGAAACCAAATGCCAACCCGCCCGCACGCTGCGCAATTGGCGCACGCTGATTGTGCGACTCACTGTTGCACTGACCTTCGCCCTGCTGTTGATCGGGCTCACTGGCGATCGTGGGCACCGCGTCGCCTCTCCCGGACGCCTCACCTTTGCCCATTCCTCCATGGAGTCAAACTGCGCGGATTGTCATGTGGCCACTGATCACACCACCGAGGGCTGGCTGAACGTCTTTCAGGAGGCGCATGCAGGACACGCCAGCAACGAGCAATGTCTGCAATGTCACAACCTCGGGAACTTCGCAGCCAATCCCCACAGTCTTCCGATCGAGGAACTTTCGCCTCTTACGGAGAAAGCGAGATCTCGTGGCAGAAGCCAGGCTTCTGCCGGATTGGCGCTTGCCGGGCTCTTTCGGAATACCGACGCGGGACCGTCCCACTTGATGAAGTGCGCCACCTGCCACGTGGAGCACAAAGGCCCTGGGCATGACCTGACCAAGCTGACCAACCTGCAATGTCAGAGCTGTCATTCGCGCCAGTTTCACAGTTTCGCCGACGGGCATCCGGAGTTCGAACGCTTTCCCTTTCATCAACACGTGGGAATCAAGTTCGATCACCTCTCACATCGCGACGAGCATTACGCCCGCGCCAACGCCAAGCCTGCCGCGTGCACGGATTGTCATTCCGTGGACAATACTTCGGGAAAGATGATCTCGCGCACCTTCGAGCAGATGTGTGGCAGCTGTCATTCCGGCGGAATGAATCGCGGCACGGGCGTCCCGATTCTTGGCGTTCCCAAGTGGGGCTACATGAGCTTCTACGTGAAGGACAAAAAGAAGTACGGTGTGGGCCAATGGCCCGCCAAGGCCAACAGCTCCATCAACGGCATCATGCAGCAGCTCTTGGGAGCGTCATCGAAGACCAACATCGCCAACCTGCAGGCCGAGATCAAGAAGCGCAACGCAGATGCCGAACCCGACGAGTGGCGCAAGTGGGCGCCGTACAAGAAACTCAAGCGAACCGGCGTCAGGAAGATGTCCACCAATGAAGTGAACGCGGCCTGGGAGATCGCCTGGGACGTCAAGGAACTCATCTATGACCTGAATTACGGCGACAAACGCGACGCAAACCTGCGGCTTGCGTCCGCGCTGACGAACCTGATCATGGTGCCGTTGATCGAGGGCGAGCTGGCGTACATGCGGTCGATCCTGCCGCCACCGGAAGCAATTGAGATGTTGGCAACGAACGCGTTTCCCAAACTCAAGGAAGAGGTCGAGGACTATCGGGCAGGCAAGATCGCCGACGCCGGCAATCCGCTGCGGATGCCCAAGAAAGCCGCGGCCCATACCTGGGACGTGCACAGCGGCCAATGGCGGCTGACCAATGCCACGCTCTACTTCAAACCCGTCGGCCACGCCAACCCCTTCACCTCCACCTGGCTCGTCGATCTGGCGAAACAGGCCCGGCGCATGCCCCATGAACATGCGGACTTTGGCGATAAGCTCCTCGACCACATGGTCGGCGGTAAAGGCACGGAGAACGAAACCTGCCTGAAGTGCCACGTCGCGGGAAGTGACACGGCTGTTCACGCCTACACCGAATCAACCCGCCACGGCGCCTTCGCCCAGGATTTCACCCGCTTCAGCCATGCATCACATGCCAGCCTGATGAACGCCCAGGGATGTCGCCAATGCCACGATCTACAGCCGGGCAAGAGTGAGGGACGGGACTACCTGAAGAATTTCGTCGGCGTCAAGAAAGCCACCTGTGCCAGCTGTCACACGAAAGAACAGGCTGGCAACAGTTGTCTCCTCTGCCACAACTACCACGTGGGAGCATTCGAAGCCACGCTTCCGCGCAGTGAATGGCGGGTGCAGGAGGAATAAGCCATCCAGAAAAACTCGGCCGGTGGCTTCCCAAGAAACCGCCGGCACGAACGTGCCCATTCTGTCTGTTTGGCGATGGGATCGGGTCTGCTAAACCTGCTAAGTCTGAAGGATGGCCTCCACGAATCCGGCCACGCGTGGATCGATGCCCTGTTGTTGCTCGCGGAAAACGTCCACGAGGCAGCGAGCTGGCTTGCCAAGAGAACCGACAAGGATTGGACCCATTGCCCGTCGTCTTGGGAAACCATCTCCGCCATCAACCACCTGTCGCTTGAAGCCTTCACGCTCCCATCAGGTCACGGCGTACTCGGAAGCGCCTTCCTTGTAGCAGAATTGGAAACCTGTGATTTGGTTCTTCTCGCCGCACCAGACGATGAGGTCGACGTTTCGGTTTGAGAACCACCGTCTCCTCGGTTCGTCTTGGATTTTGCGGCAGTTCCCTATTTCGTAGAGTTGATCATTCATAATGTGCCTTTCGTAGGGCGGGTTCTTATCAGCGGGTATGATGCCAATCTCGAATGGGAAGGTGCAGAAATAGAAATGCCAATAAACTGCGCCTGAATGAGCGATTGGGAAGCAGGTCAGGAGCAGGTAGATGAATCCGAGGGCGGCTGCAGCGAAATCGGCTTTCGACTGTTCGTTTCTTTTCGAAGATCCGACCGCGAGTCCGATCTGAATCAAGCCGCCAATTCCGATGATCACCAATAGGCTGCGAAGATCATCGAATCCTCCAAATTCCTCGCTGCCCCCGCTGGCAATCAACACCAGCAGACAGAGCGGGGGAATGAGTCCGATTGCAAGAGCGAAGATGCAAAGAATCGGTTTCGGCAACTCTGACATTCGTCTCAGGCAAGAATCTCCCGGATCACGCGACCGTAAACATCCGTCAGCCGGAAATCTCGGCCGGAATACCGGTAGGTCAAGCGCTCGTGATCGAGGCCGAGGAGGTAAAGGATCGTGGCGTGCAGATCGTGAAGGCTGACGGGATTCTTGATGGCGTGATAGCCAAACTCGTCGGTCTTTCCGTGGGTGATCCCCGGCTTCACTCCGCCACCCGCCAGCCAGAACGTGAAACCCTGCGCGTGATGTCCGCGACCGTTCTTGTTTTGCACTTCAGGCGTTCGACCAAACTCCGTGCTCCAGACAACCAGCGTGTCTTTCAAAAGGCCACGATGTTTCAGGTCGCGAAGCAGGCCTGAGATTGGTTTGTCGCAGGCCCGGGCGTTCCTTTCATGCCCGGCTTTCAAACTGCTGTGTTGATCCCACCGGCCACCGCGCCCTCCCGTGTGAGCAACATGAACGAAACGCACGCCGCGTTCAATGAACCGGCGCGCAAGCAGAAGTTCGCGTCCGTAATTCTCCGTCACCGGATCATCGATGCCGTAGAGTTTCTTGGTGGCAACAGATTCTCCCCTTAGATCCATTGCCTCCGGTCCGGCCTGCTGCATGCGAAAGGCGAGTTCGAATGAGGCAATGCGTGCTTCGAGTTTCGAATCGCTTCCGGTCGCGTCGAGCTGATCGCGATTGCCGGATTGAATGAAGTCGAGAAGCCGTCGTTGTTCGTCGGCTTGGAGTCCGGCCCGGATGTTCTCGATGTTCGCGTCCTTAACCTGGATGCGATTTGTTCCGATCTTCGTTCCGTGGAAAGCGGCTGGCAGGAATGCCGAACCGAAATTGCGTTCGCCACCGTATGTGAGCGGGGGGCAGATGGTGATGAAACCCGGGAGGTTCTGGTTGTCCGTGCCCAGGCCATAGGTCACCCATGAGCCGATGCTCGGCCGCATGAACGATTGGCTGCCGGTATGCAGTTCCAGCGTGGCCGGCACGTGGGCGTTGTTGTCGCTGTACATCGACCGGATGACGCACAGGTCGTCCACACATGCGCCGACGTTGGGAAACAGATCGCTCACTGGCAAACCCGATTGGCCGCAGGGATGAAAGTCCCAGGGCGATTTCATGATCGTGCCGAGGTTCGCGTTGAATTTGTTGCGCCCGGTGTTGATCGAGTCGGGAAGCTTCTTGCCGTGTTGCCGCGCCAGTTCGGGCTTATGATCGAAGCTGTCGATGTGCGAGGCGCCACCGTGCATGTAGAGGAAGATCACCCGCTTGGCGCGCGCATTGAAATGTGGACGCTTCGGCGCGAGAGGATCCCGGTCCGCCAGGCATTGCAGCGTCGACAAGGCGGAGAAGGACAGGCCACCAAATCCGCATCCGGCCGTCTGTAGCCATCGTCGACGCGAGAAATTTGGGAACGAGTTGGACATGTCAGTTCACGTGAATGAATTCGTTCATCGACATTAAACCCTGGCACAGCTGTGTCCATGCCCGGTTTTGATCTTGTGCCTGCCGGAGGAAGTCCTGTGCACGCTGTCGTTCAATCGTTGAAGGTTGTCGGCTGAAGCAGCGTTCGTAAGCGGCTTCAATGCGTTCAGATGAAGATTGAAGTTGCGTAGTCAATCGCTCGGCCATCTTTGACGCATGTCCGCGAACGAATTCGCTGTTCATCATGAACAGGGCCTGTGGCGCGCCGGTGGTCGTGGTCCGCACGGGCACGATCGAATTCGGATCGCCGAAGTCGAACAACGCGAGCATGGGATGCAGTGCATCTCGCACGATTGGCAGATAGATGCTGCGGCGACTCGTGTCATAGCGCGCGGTCTTTTTGTTTTTATCGTCCACGGTTGCGACCTTGGCCTTCCAGGTCTGGAACGTTCCAAACATCTTCGCATCCAGTTCGCCGGAGAGAAACAGCACTGCGTCGCGGATCGGTTCGGCTTCCAACCTACGCCGATTCATCCGCCAGAGCAGGCGATTGCCAGAGTCGATTTCATGTGAAGCCGGGTTCATTTTGGTGGATTGCTGCCAGGTTGCGGACGAGAGGATCAATCGATGCAGATTCTTGACCGACCAACCATCGGCTATGAACCGACCCGCCAGCCAGTCGAGCAGTTCGGGATGTGATGGCCTTTCGCCGAGCCAGCCGAAGTTGTCCGGCGTCCGAACGAGTCCATCGCTGAAATGATGTTGCCAGATGCGATTGACAATCACGCGGGCGGTCAACGGATGCTTCGGATCGACCAGCCAACGCGCGAGTTCCACCCGGCCGCTTGATTCGCCGGTGAGGTTTCTGCCAAGAGGTCCTTTGACGACAGTTGGAAATCCGCGCCTCGCAACCATACCCAGATGCTTGTGATTTCCCGCGATGTGGATCTTGAGGTTTGCGGGAGCCTTGTTGTCCAGGGCCACCATCGCCACTTGCGGCACGGGCGGTTTTCGCAAGCTCAGGTCATCGGCCTTCGCTCGAATCCGGGCCAGTTGCTCCTTTACGGCGACCGGATAAAGCTCCTCCACATCAACGGCAATATCCGCGACGCTTTGCTGTTCGTTTTTGCCCTCGCGATAAATCTGCTGCACGTCTTTTGCTTCGAGGATCCGATTCCAGATGGCCAGGTCATCCAGGTTGCCGCGAAAGGCGTTCACCGAAGCGCCGATATGGATCTCAGTTGGTTTCGAAAAGTCCGCCTGTGAACTTGCGCCCTTGATATCCGTACTGCCCACCTTCTCGCCATCGACAAAAACCGTCCCAAGCCCATCGCGATCGGATATAAACGCAAGGTGATGCCACCCACCGTCCGTCAGTTTTGTCAACTGACTGGCTGCTGGCTTGATGTCGACGGATCCTTTGCCGTTGTAGTGTCGCAGGTAGACGCCGTTGTATGAGCCGGGGCGGAGCGCTATGAACCAAAGTGCCTTCGACTCATGGCGGATGGAGAGGATCGAGTCGGCCGTTCTCGGCCGATAGCCCCTGGCGGCTTTGAGCCAAAGCGAAATGGAAAAGTCCGTCTTTTTTCCGAATCCAAGATCGCGATGTCCGGCCGGATCAGCTTTCACGATATCCCGGTCGCCGGAGAATTGAACGGAGCGTCTGAAGCGGCCATCTGCGAATACCGGTTTGCTTTTCCTGTCCGTGGCATTGGCGAAGAACGAACTCTTGCCGGTGACATCATCGAACGACCAGTGGGCCACCGGAGCCGGAATACCGTTCTGTGGGGGCAGGTCCGCGTTGGCCTTCTCAACGATCTCGGTGATTCTGTTGTTGGCCGCATCATATTGTTTTTGCCATGCCTCACGCTCGGCTTGCAGACGCGGATGATCGAGTGTCTGCTCCGGCCAGTAGGAGGGATTCTTGTTCGTGTCCTTTACCAGCGCGGTGCTGCGGAAGATTCCCGCCAGCGCGTAGTAATCACGGGTCGGGATAGGGTCGAACTTGTGATCGTGGCATCTCGCGCAGGCGAGCGTCAGGCCCATGAGACTTCGGCCCACCACGTCAATTTCATCGTCGACCACGTTCATCGTCATCAGCTCCTTGTCCTGCTCGCCGATGTTCTTCGGCACGACGGTGAGGAACCCGGTTGCTTTCAGTCGTTCCAAATGGATGTTCGGATCGCTGTGCTGGGGAAGAAGATCCCCGGCGAGTTGTTCGATCAGGAACTCGTCGTATGGGCGATCGTCATTGAAGGCACGGATCACGTAGTCCCGATAGTGGTAGGCGTTGGGGTAGACGTAATCAAAACCGCCTCCATTGCTGTCCGCGTAACGGGCCACGTCCAGCCAGTGCCTGCCCCAGCGTTCGCCGTATTGGGGGGATGCCAGGAATCGCTCGATCAATCTGAAGAAGGCATTTGGATCCGAATCGGTGACGAACTGTTGAACTTCGTGAGGCGTGGGTGGAAGGCCACGCAAATTGAAGCTGAGCCGACGGATCAAGGTGCTCCGCTCTGCAGACGGACTGGGTTGCAGGCCGGCGGATTCCAAGCGCGCAAAGATGAAATGATCGATTTCGTTCCGTGCCCAGTCGTTTCGTGTGATGCGTGGCGGGTTCGGGTTCGCAATGGGTTGAAAGGCCCAGTGCGAGGCATCAGAACGATTAGGTTTATCTGGAACGCGTTCGCTCGAAGCGGCAGCTCCAGCGGGCATGCTTGCGCCGCTCCCAACCCACTCTGCCAATGTGTCGATGACACGTTGCGGCAGACGGCCATCGGGTGGCATCTTGAGCTTGGTCGTATAGCGAACAGCCTGGATGAGCCGGCTGTTCTCAGGCTCACCCGGTGTCAGGATCGAGCCCGTTCGGCCTCCCGCGTTCAATCCTTCCACTGTTGTGAGAACCAGCCCGCCTTCCGAATCATCCGGGTCGTGACATTCCGCGCAATGTCTGACGAGAAGGGGACGGATCTTGGTTTCGAAATGGCGGACATCCGCGTTTGCGCGGTAAATGAATGCGGTTCCCAAGAAGGCGACCATCAGCGCTCCAGCAACGATGCATTTCGGTTTCCGCACGATGAATCAGTATAGCGACGTAGTCGTGTCTTCCAAGCCCATCCTATTTGCCCTCAGGAAACCACGTTCTGTGGCGAGCCGGAGATGAAGGCGCTCAGATTTGCAATCGAGAAATTGAGCAGACGTTGCCTTGCCGCGCGGGAAGCCCAGGCGTTGTGGGCGGTGACGATGCAATTCTTCGCGCTGGGCAACGGATTGTCCGGCTTGGGTGGCTCGGTGGAAAGAACGTCCAGACCTGCGCCGGCAATTCGGTCGTTGTTCAGGGCGTCTGCCAGGGCGGCTTCGTCAATCAGCTGGCCGCGGCTGGTGTTGATCAACCGTGCGGTGCGTTTCATCGAAGCCAGACGAGCGGCATTGACCAACTGATCCGTGTCCGGCGTCAGCGGACAGTGGAGGCTGATGATGTCGGCTTGTGCGAACACGGTTTTCACATCAACGAACTGGACCTCGTCAGTGGAATCCCGATCGGTGCGACTGGCCGCCATGATCTTCATGCCGAGCGCCCGTGCGATTTCAGCGGTGGCTTGTCCGATGCGACCCCAGCCAATGATGCCCAGCGTCAGTTGATCGAGTTCGGTGATCGCAGTTTCGGTGAAGCACCAGTCTTCGGCAGTGACCCACTTGCCCGATGCGACGGATCGGGAGTTTCGGCCGACGTGATTGGTAAGTTCGAGAAGTAGTGAAATCGCGTGTTGCGCCACCGAACGCGTGCCGTAGGCGGGCACATTGGTGACCGTGATGCCGTGCGCGCGTGCGGCTTCGACGTCCACGATGTTGAAGCCGGTGGCTGTCACCCCCACGTATTTCAGGGTTGGAAGTTCTGACATGAGATCAGCGGTGACAGGGGCCTTATTGGTGATGATCGCTTCCGCGTCAGTCGCGCGCTCGGCCGATTCCTCAAGTGTGCTGCGCGCGTGAATGGAACATTCGCCGAGGGCTTCGAGTTCCGCCCAGCTCAGATCGCCGGGATTCAGTGTGTGACCATCGAGGACAACGATTTTCATCAGTCAAAAAGAGGATCGCCGTGATCGCGCAACCAGTTATCCAATTGATGGCGAAGCTTGTCGGCATGTTTGGTGTGGTCGTTGTGGGAAAAGAGATTGGTGAGTTCGTGCGGATCGTTCTTCAGGTCGAACAACTGGTAGCGTGCGAGATGCGGATACCAGATAAGCTTCCATCCGTCTTTGCGAATCATGCGTTGTGTGTTTGTGAAGTAGCCAACGACGAACTTGTGCGGACGAGCCTTCGGATTCTTGAACACGCTCGCGAGGCTGGCTGACTGAACGGAACCCGGCACGGGGACGCCGGCGAGTTCGCAGGTCGTCGGGTAAAGGTCGCGGAGGTAGCACGGCGCATCCACCTTCAGCCCGCGCGGAATGCCCCCGCCGGCGAAGATGAGTGGCACGCCGATGCTGTGCTCGTACTGGTTTTGTTTGCCCATCAATCCATGACTGCCCACGGCGAGCCCATGATCGGCGGAGAAGATGAGAATCGTGTTTTCCCACTGACCATTTTTCTTGAGTGCGGAAACGATTCGGCCGATCTGCTCGTCCATGTGCGCGATGACCGCATAATAAACGGCAAGATCGGCTTTGATGTCCGATTTCGTTCGTGGCCAGGGAAGGAGACGCTCGTCACGGCCATTGAAGTTCCCATGATCGAAGGGATGTTGTGGGCGGTAGTTCGCGGGCAGGGGGATTTTTGCCGGATTGTAATTGTGGCCAGGTGGCTTCAGCAGCGGATCGTGCGGCGCGGTGAAGTTCACCTGCATGAAGAAGGGCTTGTCCGGTTTTCGGTCGATCAACTCAATTGCCGCGTCCGCAAAACGCGCGCTGATGTCCGGAGTGAGTCCGATGCCCTTCTCGGGTTCCGGCTTGTTCTTGTCCGTCTTGAAGGTCCAACCGCGGTAGCCCGTGACGAGGCGTCCCTTGTAGTCGTATTGCGGAACGCTGGCTTTCGCACCGCCACCTCCACCGGAGTAGAGCCCACGGGTTTCATCGAATCCTGTTTTCCAGGCGTCACGTGGCGAGTGCCATTTGCCAATATACCAGGTTTGGTAGCCGGCTGACCTCATTGCTTCCGGCCAGAGCGTGATTCCTTCTTTGTAATCCCGTCCGCGATAGTGATAGCCGCTGCGAAAGGCGCTTCGTCCGGAAAAGATCTCCGCGCGACTCACATGGCAGATCGGATAGGCGGTGATTGCGCGAGTGAAGGTCGTGCCTTCCCGGATCAGTTTGTCGAGATTGGGCGTCTTGATCACCGGATGCCCGAGAGCGCCAATTGCGTCAGGACGCATGTCGTCCGCAAAGAGGAATACGATGTTTGGTCGTGCTGCCGCGAGGGCAAGGGCAGACAACAACAGAAGGCAGAATGCGCGGATGGTGCTCATGAACGAGCAGAGTTTGAGAGCAGAGTCCCCTTGGAATCAATCCCTCGTGAAGGTGAATTACTCCTTGGACTTGGGCAGGAACTTCAGTGCGGCTGAATTCATGCAGTATCGAAGTCCGGTCGGTTCGGATTGTGTTGACGGCGATGGTTTGGATTGCCGGTGCGTTGGGCGGTTATGCCCTGGTGGTTTGGCTGATGATAGCGGGGTTCATTGCAGGACGCCGATGTTTGTTGCGGGTGGTCGGAATCCCGCCCAAAGCGAGAGAAGAACGGGCTTGATCGGGGTGACAATCCATTTGCTGTTTGTGTGTTCGCGAAACCAGTGGCGTTCTCCGACGGCTGAAGCAATCTATCGGAACGACCCGCGAGTTGAGGTGCGCTCTGCAGGTGTTCGCCAATCCGCCCGTCATCGGATAAATGGGCGGGATCTGGAGTGGGCTGATCTGGTTTTGGTGATGGAACGGTCCCATGCGGCCAGTATTCGTGAGGCATTCACGAAACTCGAACTGCCATCGATGGAGGTCTTGGATATCCCGGATGACTACGGCTACATGGATCCGGAGTTGATCGAGTTGATCCGAGTCGCCACGGAGGGTTTCCTGCAGCAGTTCTCGAAGTAGTGGGCTCAGTTCTCGGAGGGGACGGGAGTCTTCTGCCGATGATAGGGGGAACAGAGATTGAAGTAGATCCCGCACATCGGACGATCGTTGTCCGTCTGGCTGAGAATGACGGTGACCCGCTTGTCCAGGGCGATTCCATGGCGTAAACCCTCGCCCCGGGTTTCATAGGCCTTGATGGCTTTTTCCATCAAACGGGTCAGTGCAGCCGCACAATCGTCTGGAGTCTTGTCAATGCAGACGACGTAGTTGTCGAAGCTCTTGAGTGCCTCGCCAATTTCTTCCTGATAAGTGTCTACGGTGAGCTGCATTGTGATGCGCGACGCAAATTAGCGCGCGAACGCGGAGGGGAATAGCGGAAAAGAACGGAGCGACAAGAAAATTTGGGGCGTAGGTGAATTCAGGGCGTGTCCAGTCGATTCCCTGATCTGTCAGGCGTCACTATCCGCTTTGGGATTGCGGTATTTGCGGGGGCCGAAAATGGCCGTGCCGACGCGGACGATCGTTGCGCCTTCTTCGATCGCGATCTCGAAATCCCCGCTCATTCCCATGCTGAGTTCCCCGAGCGGAACGCCCAGTTTTTGTTCGCAGGCGTCACGTAATTCAACCAAGCGACGGAAGAGTGGACGGGAACGTTTGGGATCCGTGGTGTACGGCGGGATGGTCATCAGGCCATGAAGTTCGAGGCGCGGTAGATCGGCGAGTGCCCCGATGTCGTTCAGAAGAGATTCAGGTGAGTAGCCGAACTTGCTGGATTCTCCGGCGACGTTCACTTCGACCAGGTATTTCAGATCGCGGGCTTCGTTGTCGGCGCGTTTGTTCAACTCCTCGGCCAGACGAAGGCTGTCGACGCCATGAACCATCTCAAAAAGTCGTGCAGCGTCTTTCGCCTTGTTCGTCTGGATATGGCCAATGAAGTGGAAGCGGGCGGAGTGGGGGCACTGGGGGATCTTGATCTTGGCTTCCTGGATCTTGTTTTCACCGAAGAGGTTCAAGCCGGCATCAACGGCTTCCTGGATCAACTCGATTGGCTGGGTCTTGCTGACGCCCATGAGTTGGACTCCGGCCGGATCGCGCCCGGCGCGTTCGCAGGCCGCTTTAATGCGCTGACGAATTCCTTCGATGTTTTCGGCGACGCTCACGGGAGTGATTTTGACAGCAGCCAGCGATAGAGATCGGGATTCGCGTAGGTCTCCGTCCAGACATTGTGTCCGGCTTCAGGATAAATGGTGAGTTTGATGTTCTTGTTTCCGTATCCTGTGAGGAGCTTGACGATGCGGTCTGATTCCTCCATCGGCACGACAGTGTCTTTCGCGCCGTGGAAGACCCAGATGGGAAAGTGTTTTTGTTGCTCTTTCCGTTTGGCGTTCCAGCGATTGAGGAGAGGGGTGATGGTGTTTGCTCCCCCGCAAATGGGCGCAATTGCCGCGAAGCGACCGGGCTGGCGAAGTCCGAGATCCCAGGTTCCATAACCGCCCATGCTCAGTCCGGTGAGGTAGATCCGTTTCTTGTCGATACGCAATTGATCGACCACATCATCAAGCAGAGCGGAGAGGTGATGTGGATTCCAGATCTCGTCCGCCGGGCATTGCGGGGAGATGACGACAAAGTTTTGTCGAAGAAACTGCATCGATCCGATTCGTCGCTTCTTTGCCTCCGGTGATTCGTTCTTGGGGACGGGTGAGTTTTCGGAGACAAGCTGAGGCGGCCCGTGGATGGCGACCCGATCCAGGTCGTCGCCCCGCTCGCCGGCTCCGTGGAGAAAGAGGATCAGTGGCCATTTGCGTTTGGTCTTGGCATCGTAAGCTTGCGGGATGTAACGGAGATACTGCAATTCCACCGAATCTCCGTCTTTGCTGAAGCGCGCGGGTCTTTGTCGTGAGTCAGATGGAGCTGTCGCTCCGGTCGCGTTCGTGTGCGCAAAGAGGATCAGCGCAATCGTTGCGAAGAAATGTTGCATGGGTGTTGGATTGCATCGGTAATTTCCTGGCAGTTCAAGGAAGTTGTGCCGCTTGAGTTTTACCGGGACGTCACGGAGGCTGTGTGGAGAAGCAAGTGGAAAACTATCCGGACACGATTCGCTTTCTTTACGGGCTGACGAAGTTCGGCATGAAGCTTGGGTTGGACAATACGCGGGCGCTGGCTGAACTCGCAGGCAATCCACAGAGCAAGCTTCGTATCATTCACGTCGCGGGTACGAACGGGAAGGGCACGACCTGTGCGATGTTGGAGAGTATCTATCGCGCGGCCGGTATACGGGCTGGGTTGTTTACGTCTCCGCATTTGGTTTCGTTTCGCGAGAGGATTCAAGTTGATCGTGAACCGATTGGGGAAGCGGACGTGGTGCGGTTGGTATCGGGGATGCGAGCGGAGCTGGATGACGCTGATCTGAGTCCGACTTTCTTTGAGTTCGTGACCGTGCTCGCGTTGCGCTGGTTCGCGGAACAACAATGCGATCTGGTGATTCTGGAGACGGGGATGGGTGGCCGGTTCGATTCCACCAACATCGTCGAACCGATTGCGAGCGTGATCACGCCGATCGCGATGGATCATCAGGAGTATTTGGGGGACACGCTTGCCAGGATCGCGTTTGAGAAGGCGGGTATCATCAAGCCGGGAATCCCGGTCTTTGTATCCGATCAGATAGAAGAGGCGATGGACGTCATTGAGAACCGGGCCGGGGAATTGAATGCGACAATCCATCGTGTTTCGGAAGAATCGAGGGAATTCATCACGTCAGAGCCCGAGTGTTTCGGACATTTGCGATCGAATGCCAGGTTGGCTGTGGAGGTCGCGAAGGGATTGGATTCAGAGATTCCGGTTGAAGAGCGAGAAATCAGGCGGGGAATCATGGGGCACGAATGGCCCGGGCGATTGCAGGAAATTGAGCGGCATGGATGCCGGTTCCTGATCGATGGAGCCCACAACGAGGCGGGGTTCAGTGCGCTTGTCGGAGCTCTTGCCGAGCTGAAGTTTGTCAGGCCTGTTCTCGTGTTCGGCATGTTGGGAGACAAGAAACTGGGCGAGATTCCGGGGCTGATCGTCGAGAGTTTTTCAGCGGTTCGAATTGTGCGCGTGACGAGCAGCAGGGCGGGGGATGGTGTGAAACTCAAGAGTGAACTCCTTTCAGCCAATCCTGACTTTGGGGTGACGGAGCACGAGTCGCTTCAGGAGGCGCTGAGTTTTGGAGATGTGCCGGAGTTCGTTATTGCTGGGTCGCTCTACCTGGTGGGCGAAGCGTTGGAACTGCTGGATGCGATACCCGCTGGTCTGCGTTCCGAGCGTGAGTTGAATGAGTGGGGCAGGTAAGTCGTATTGACCGCCGATGGCGCGGATTTCACGGCGCGGCCTTGCCGCAATCAAAAAGCAAGACAAGGGAATGGAGATTCAAAGAAATTGTGGAGAAAGGTCAGGAACAATTCCCATGTCTCCATTCCTGTGTCTCAAGGAGAATCCAGTCGAAGACTCTGTCGCGTCACTGTCTGGCCGGTTCGGGCGCCGGGGATTTGGCTTTTGTCTCGCCCTCTTGCTTTGGCTCATCGCCGTCGCTTTTCTTCACTTCAGGATCAGGTGCATCTGCTTTTTCCGGTTTGGCAGGATCCGGAGTTTCTTTGGGTTCGTCCTTCTCTTTGACCGCAGCGCCTTTGGGAATGAACTGGATCATGCCGTTCTCGATGCGGATGTCGTCGAGCTTCTCTAGAAAGGCTGTCAGTTGCGCATTGGTTTGTTCCTGGGCGAGGTTTTGGCCGCTGAATTGTTTCATGAATTCGTCTGGCAGCGGCTTGCCGTTGTGGGTGATTGCGTCGGCGAATACCTGAAGTTTTCCGGCAGCGAGCTTCACTGAGAAATCAGCGGAGCCGTTCAGGTAACGGCCTTTGCCAATGCCGATCATCTTGTGAACAGGAATGCTGATCTGACCGGAGACGTGGTTGCTGTTGATGCTGATGTAGACGCTGTCCGAGATCTCCTTCAGGTCTTCCACGCCCGCGATGAGTCCGTTGATTTCATCACCGCTCAATGTGAGTGGTGACAGGTTGGTTTCACCGGCGTCGAGCTGGGTTCTGAAATCTTCCACGCGCGTGGCGAGCGCCCGGGCTTCTTCGTCGGAGAGGGTGACTGCCGGGAACACCACGCGATTGGTATCGGTGAATTGGTCGATCTTTCCGGTGACGAAATTGGTCAGGCCGCGAACAACGAGTATCCCGGCGATAAAGGTGAGGGCCAGGATGCCGAGGCAGCCGATGGCGAGCCATTTTCCGAACGAACTTTTCTTTTCTTCTTCACTCATGATTTTAATTCCTTGCGGCTACCGACACACGCGAGGCGTTGGAGTTTCAGTCTGGTTGCGGTGTTGAACTGCGATTCGTTGTGGATCAATGGCCTTCTTTTTCCACCCAAGTCACGGCGTGTTTGATCAGGCTGATGGAATCACCAATGCCGGGCTTGTGTTTGATGTTCTCGCGATGGGCATCAACCGTCTTGGAAGAGACGCCGAGTTCGCCGGCAATCTGCTTGTTGTTCTTGCCTTCGCCGAGCAGGCGGAAGATCTGCAGTTCACGGGTGGAAAGACTGTCCAAGCCGCCTTTGCGTCCCCCGGCCTGGTTTTCCATCATCCGGCGCGCGACGCGGTCGGAGAGCATGGGGCCGACATACTTGTTGCCATCGAGGACGGTCCTGATGGCCTTGATAAAGATGTCGGGATCTTCTTCCTTGGAAATGAATCCGAATGCGCCGGCGTGCAGGGCACGTTCTGCCAGCAACGGGTCGGTATGGCGGGAGACAATGAGAAAGCGCAGCTCGGTGAATTCTTTCTTGAGCGAATCCATGACCTTGAATCCATCGCCATCGCCCAGGCCGAGATCGAGCACGACCAGGTCGGGCGTGGATTCGCGAACGACTTCGATGCCGCTGTCGGCTCCGTCGGCCTGTCCCACGCAGGACAAATCTTCTTCTTTCTCAATCAATTGCGTGAACGCAAATCGAATGAGGGGGTGGTCATCGATGACTATGATCCTTTTGTTCTCCACGTGTAGGTAAGGTTAAGGGGTGTGAGGAATTTTCCTATTTTTTGCCTGAATGCGGTTCGCAGCAAAGAAAAAAGGCGCGGATCAGAGGTGATTCAGCCGAACCACTGATTCCTTGAGGAGAAGGCGGGCAATCCTCATGTCATCCGGTCCGTCGAGATCAAATCCATACCACTGCGGAATCTCGATGGGGATGGAACGCCTGCCAAAGATCGAATTATGGCGAAGGAAGGACCTGCCTCGAAAAATACGCAGGTTCCCGTGGACGTAGTGCACGGGCTTGCTCTGTTTGCTCACCCGACCTTTACGTTCATGTGGAAACGAAAAGTGCGTGTAGCCGTCCTTGCATTAAACCGTCAGTGGCTTGCCCATCGAGGGGTTGGACAAAAGCCAAAGCTCCGACTCGACACCCCACGGCCTCATGGGTTTAATCCCGGCCATGCGTTTTGGAATCTGCAATGAAATCTTTGATGGCTGGAGCATTGACGACACGTTTGAGTTCTGCGCCAAGACCGGATACGACGCGGTGGAAATCGCGCCGTTTACGATCGCACCGTACGTGACCGACATCTCCGCGGACGAACGCAAACGCATTCGCGCCGCAGCCGACAAGCACAGCATCGCCATCTCGGGATTGCACTGGGTTCTCGTAAAGGCCGAGGGCATGCACCTGACTGATCCCGACGACAAGACCCGTGAAAAGACCGCGCAATACCTCGTCGATCTGGTCGATTGCGCAGCGGATCTCGGCGGCAACACCATCGTAGTTGGTTCGCCCAAGCAACGTGATCTCCAGGAAGGCGTGAGCTTCGAACAGGGGTGGCAATGGGCGACAGATTGTTTCCGGCGCTCGGTGATGCGCGGCGAGGAACGCGGGGTGACGGTTTGTTTTGAACCGCTGGCTCCCTCCGAAACCAATTTTATCAACACCGCGGAGCAGGCGATTGAATTTGTCGATCAACTCCACAGCCCGAGCTTCAAGATCATCCTCGATTGCAAGGCGATGAGTTCGGAATCCAAGCCGATCCCGCAGGTGATCAAGGAATCCTGGCCGAACTTCGCCTACTTCCACGCCAACGACGAAAACCTCAAGGGACCGGGATTCGGCAACACGGATTTCAAGGCCATCGGCGCTGCGCTGCGCGAGGTCGGATACAAGGGCGTGGTTTCCGTGGAAGTTTTCAACTTTGAGGAAGGTCCGGAAGTGATCGCCACCAGGAGCCTGGAGCATCTCCGCGAAAACGTCGCTTAATTCGTCAGTCCATCAACACTCACCATCATGGAAGCCAATTTCTCACTGCTCGCAATGACACTTCCGGAGTTCTTTGAAAAGTCCGTCGGTCTTGTCTGGAACATTCCACTCATCGCGCTACTTGCCGGAAGCGGGATCCTGCTCTCCCTGCTCGCACTTGGTGGACGGGGTATCATTCAATTCAAGGGCTTCGGTCATGCGATCGATGTGGTGCGCGGGAAGTATGACGACCCGGGTGATCCAGGTGAGATCTCGCACTTCCAGGCATTGTGCACGGCGCTCTCCGCCACAGTTGGGTTGGGAAACATTGGTGGTGTGGCCGTGGCGATGCATATGGGCGGACCCGGCGCGGTTTTCTGGATGATCGTGGTGGGTTTCTTTGGCATGGCTTTGAAGTACTCCGAGTGCACGCTGGCGGTGAAGTTTCGCTACGTGGACGACAAGGGCGTGGTTCACGGCGGACCTATGCACTATATCGAACGTGGACTTGGGAAGGCGTGGAAGCCACTGGCGATTATCTTCGCGCTGGGAATTATGATCTCGAGCTTTGGCGCGGGGAACATGTATCAGACCAATCAGGTGGCGGAGATTCTGCACGCCAACTTTGAAATCTCAAAGACGGTCACTGGTGTTGTTCTCGCCGTCGCAACCGCCTTGGTGATTATTGGCGGCATCAAGCGAATCGGATCGGTGACATCCAAACTCGTCCCGGTGATGGGCGTGATTTACTTCCTCGGTTGCATTGTGGTCATCGGGATGAACATCGACAAGGTGCCGGGATTGATTGGACAGATCTTCACCGGAGTCTTTCAGGGAACGGCTGCCACAGGCGGTTTTGCCGGGGCAGCCGTCGCCATCGTTGTTCGCGAGGGCTTCAAACGCGCCTGTTTCTCGAACGAGGCGGGTATGGGCTCGGCTGCTGTTGCGCATAGTGCGGCCACGACGAAGGAACCCGTGCGCGAGGGCGTGGTGGCCTTGCTGGAACCCTTCATCGACACGGTTGTGATCTGCACCATGACCGCCTTGGTCATCCTGATCTCCGGCGCCTGGACCACGGATGCAAATGGCGTGAATCTCACGGCCATGGCATTTGATTCCTCGATCAAGGGCTTTGGCCGGTGGTTCGTTCCCGTTGCCGTTACCTTGTTCGCCTACTCAACCCTGTTGAGTTGGTCGTATTACGGTGAGCGCGGCGCGGACTATCTATTCGGTGAAGCCGGCGTGCTTCCCTTCAAGATTGTATTCTGCATCTTCGCAATCGTGGGGGCTGTGAACGAACTCGGCCCGGTGTTGAATTTCTCGGATACCGTCTTTGGTCTTCTCGCCGTTCCCAACCTGTTGGCAGTCTGGCTCCTGTATCCCGTGTTGAAGAAGGAATCCATTTCCTATTTCGATCGGCTCAAGGCGGGTGAGTTCAAGAAGAACTCTGATCCGACGCCATCTCAATAAGGATGTCCTGCGGAACGCTAGTGCTGCAAGGACAAGTCAATATACGCCTGCAAAAGTCACAAATGATTATGGCTTGGTTGAGGGCAATCCTGTTCGACTAAAACTGATCACGGATAGTTACAGTTATCTTGATTCACTCGCATCTTCTGATGGGTTTCGCATCAAATATGATCGGATTGGAAGTTTTGAAGTAAGCGGTATTTCTGATTTGGTCGATAAATACACCGTCAAGGATCACACAGGGGCAAAAATCTACGACTTATGGATACATGCCTATTCTGAGAATCCCGATCCACGACCGCCACAAGGTTTGCAGTGGTATGAACCAGAGAAGCACCCTGCACATGCGGCCTTCAAGGAGTTGGAGAAAGAAAACCCGAATTTTTCCAAAGCAATGAATGAAGTGGCGGCAAAGCGAACACAGAATTTTGAGGAATTGCGCAACCTCGAATTACAATCCCGAGAGCAGAAAAGACCTGGGTTTGGATCCCTTTGGGTCAAATGTTGGTTTTGGCTGTCCTTGATCTCAGTTGGCTTGGGTGGGTTGTCACAAGGAGATGAGGGAGTCGCAGCAGGCCTCGTCTACTCCGTGATGATCAATCCGTTTAAAGCACTTGCTTTGGCTGGAATCATAAGATTGTTCTCAAGAAAAAGGGGCAGCTAATCCATCCGACTGCCGCTTTGTCCAATCGTGTGGTGACCTGAAACTCGAAGCGAAGTTCCTAAATAGCAGCGTAAGCAAAAACGATGACACCAACCATGAAAGCATGGCTAAAGGAAGCAGACGCCTTTGGCATGAGTGCAAACTTGCAGAAGGGATTCCTTTTCTGTCTCGGTATCGAGTTGAATATGAATCCAGATGATCTGAATGAGGAGCAACTTCGAGAAATCATGCTCCGAATGAGTTCCAATATCTTCGATTGTGAAGCTGGCGGTTACAGCGACTTCAATGATAATAAGATTGAGCCGTTGCTTCACGAGGCAGGCATTAAATGCTTTGGGCAGGAATTCACGCCACGTGAACTTCGGCCTGGCATACGTTTTCTGGGTGAACGCCCCGAAGAAAACCAGCTGCCCAATGTCGAACCAGATTGTTTAGCCGTTTGGCGTAGATTCAAATCTGACCTTTTCGAAAAGGTCGGTGAAAACATCGAAGATGGTGGCGAAGCTGCGTTTTTAGCTGGTGTTGTGTATTCAGCGAGCCATGGTGAAATTGACGCAAAAACAACACGCATGCTCGGCACAATTGCCCAGTTAGCCCAACCGCCTGATCTGGAATGGTTTCAAGCAATAATCTATGTTGAAGAGCGTTTACACGTGTTGCGTGACAAAGGAATTCCGCTTCATAAAACCGTTTGCATGCTTACAAAACCTGGGAATCCAAATTCTGCACGGTTTCCCGTAACAGCCAGATCAACTGTTGAACTCGCACGCACGCTGTTTTACACAAACGATGGTGCAATCAATGAACAGATAAATGAGTTAAACGTGTTTGATTTCTGTGCAGCCATGTCATGTGGGCAATTCAAATGCGATCCTGCAGACGAAGACGAAAAGTCAGCCTTGATAGAAATCGGCTATTCGATTCCACCTGAATGCAATTCCGCAGACGATTGCGTTAGACACATAGCATCAATGGTTAAGAGTAAGTTCGGATACGATGTTCTCAGTGGAGATATCGGTTGTGCGGGAGAAGAATACACGATGAAGGCATGTATCACTTTTGCGACTATTGCCTCCCATGTTTTGAGCCCTGAGTGGAACAAGGCGGCTGCTGTCTAGTGCGAACCAAGAATATGCCTGCGACTGACGAATCAGATTTAGAGAGGGCTGTCATCGATCTCCTGAAAGGGAATGGATGCACTTACATCCATGGCGAGGCCCTGGATCCAGAAGTCTCTGAGGAACGTGAGAATTTTCATGGCGTGATGCTATCGCAACGCGCTGGGACATGGTGGGTTCGTGTCCGACCAACAGCAGATGTTCGACCGGGGGCCATGACTTCAGCCAGCCGACAAAATCTTCCACCGGCGTGGCGTTCACCAGTGCGCCCG
>PBAL01000101.1 GCA_002715965.1 Verrucomicrobiales bacterium
CCCCCCCCCCCCCCCCTTTTAAAATCAAGTCAAACACGATGTCAAAGCCGATGAAACGCAGCAGTCGCGACTCTAACAAATACATCGTTGACCCATTGTTTAGGGGTTACAAGGGGCTTAAAAAAGACGGTACATTGAACAGGTGGGGCATACATCTTTTGTGTATGCACAAAGGATGTAACTTACAACGAAGACCCGGAGGCAACAAATTTTGCTGCAGTCACGCCGATCCCACACTCGTTTGTTACAATAGCTGCACTCTTAAAAACGGGAAACCAAAGAAAGCGACCTTTGTGAAATGGCTCGGACAAAACTTATGTCGGGCGTGCAAGCTTGTGCACCAGAAAAAAGCAGTTTCTGTCTCAACAGATAAAGAGGAGATAGAGGACGAGCAGGTGAAGAATTTTATTGTGAACATCAACAGCGGACTTTATGACGACCCAACGAACGACAAAGTCGCTTTGAACGACTAAAGGGGGTTCAGTGCCATATTTTTTTGACTTTAATAAAAAGCACCGATGCATAAAAGAGAAGAATTGTAATGCACAGTGCTAGTTCTTGTTTTGGAATATCGGGGTTTTTTTTGCATTGCACTTGCACAGGAAACTGGCGAGTCATAACTACAAAGTTTAATTGCACTAAACCAAAAAAAAAACATATACGTTATGCCGTTAACATATCGAGTGCGCACACTGCAATCCACAATCCAATGTACAATTTAACAAAAAAAACAAATGTCATCAAAAACCGTTTTTCCGCCGACATTTGTACAGCTATGGGTGTTTTCGCCTCGGGGTTTGCAGATTTTCGGTACACAGTAAACCCCCATCCTTTGTGATCAAGGATCGGATGGTCGTCAAAAACGGTAGCACTAATGCAGAAAGGATCAGATTCCGTTTGCTTTCTCGTGACAAGTGCATCTTTCATTGCAACAACGGGTTCGGTTTTACTCCACTGTGTTTGCATGATTTTCGTACGAGCCCCTCTGTCAACTGTAACTTTGCAACACTTATCTTCCCCCGTTTCAGAAGCCGAGTTAAACATTTCTAATCCGTAGCTTTGCAAACACGATGCAGCGGCAGCACTCTCGGCCGCGTTTTTCAAATTGGTATCTCCGGCAACAATGCACAAAATATCATCGCACGGCGCAATGTTTTTAGCCTCGGCATGCAGAACGTCCAACATCAAATTTGCCGCAAGCGAAAAAACGGTAGAATAGTTATCGCCTTTTCTCGAAGCGTGCCAATTGTAAATTGCAATTGTGTACGAGCCAACCTCATCGCACCCGGAATGAAGTGTTGCAACCCCGCGGGTAAACTTAATTTTATTAAGTTTTTCGACATCCAGTTGAGCAGTTTCAATGTGCGCTTTCACCCTGTCAAAAACAGCCTCCGTTATGTCGGTAACACGCGTGGTGTCAGTAGGCATTGCAAAAGTAGTAGTAACGCTCTTTGGATCTACGTGCGATGAAGTCCACATGCACTCCTCGGAAAATTCATGCGACATTCCAGAGCACACCCGCCCTTCTTGCGTCTGCAGGGTGTACGGGGCTTCTTGAATCAGATAACTGTCAATTGTTGAATAGCCAGGAAGCCACACTTTTGTGTCGCGTGCTACCATTGATGCATTAACCATATCTTCAAACTTTGACAAATGCACAACGCAAACAGCGTTTTGAATGGCGTGGATTCGCAACAATTGAGTATCAATGTCCGCGGTGCCCTCAATAAGATACGTGTACTGATTGGCCATTATTTCAGCCAAGGCGCTTGCGGCTGCAGAAATTCCATGCGTTGTGTATAACGTGTTTACTGCTTCTACTTCACTGATAATGGTACTGCAATCCACGCGCTCGGGAAATGTCAACGGATACTCCACTTTTGTGGGGGTTGCAACCAATCCATTCTTGTCCCGAATAAAATCAACAGGAAGGTGATTTCTTAATACTTCGCGCACTTCGTCGTCTGAAAATTCGTTCAATGAGTTGTTTCCCGAAAAAATCATGCACACTACGTGCGCAATGTCTGAAGCGGCATTTTCCTCTTGGCGTCTCCCGTTGCCAATAAAATGCTGCACCGCCAAATTAAGCTCGGCGTTTAAAGGATCAGTTTCCTTTGCGCCAAACTCGAGGTATTTTCTCTTTGCCCCGTACAAAGCCGTACCAGCATTTTGCACGTGCACTGTTAGCAACTGATTCATGTTGTGTGTGCACACAATAATTATGAAACGTAAATACGCACAACCACAAAACCACACGTTTTATTTACACTAATGGTCCTGTAATGTAAGTTGGGACACACACATAAACATGAGACAACACGAGCTCTACAAGTTCGTTAGATGCACCGAGCCCTAATAACCCAGCGCATGCCAAGGCTTTAAGGTCTTTTCCGTGCGTAGATGACCCTCGCAACCGCTGCGAAATCTTAACCTGCTTTTCCGTTATAGGCGCATGCCCGCATTGTCGCAACTTGGCAACCCACCGCGTGCAAATGTATGGGCGCAAAACGTCACTGCAGTGCAGTGAAAAAATCAACGTTTTCAACTCCGGATGCTTGCACACAGCGCGTGCAAGAACCTCTGACACCGTATTCCCGTCAATCAGCACAAAATTTTTAACCAATCGTACCATTTTGACACCAGAAATGCCTTCTGTGTATTTTTCGTCAACCCGGCCACAACAAACACAAAATAACATTGCCATTGCCGAAAAGTCGTCGTTGTAATCAATGCAGTGTGAAACAATCATCGAAGAAAAAACACGCGGTGCTGCAATGTCTGCACCAACGTCTTTCCGCGTTTGAATCAAGAATGCCACCAACATGTCTAACCGGCTATGCGTGAGCGCAATACGCAAACCGGAAAATGAACTACCGTTAGTGATAACGAGCTTGCTGATACGCGCTGTCAAAGGCAGCTGATTAATGCCATAGTCGTCTAGTCCAGCCTCATTGCACAATATGCTTGCTTGCCGTGCTGCATAAACAACAGTTGCCACGCTCACAATTGGAACACCTTCCGCAAAGAGTTCTCCTGCAACAATTCCCGTAATACTATTGCACTCTTGTTGCCGCGACACTGCCACGTATGCTAATTTTAAAATGTCGTCCATCCGAAGACGTTCTGCACGCACGGCAAAAAAAATATTCTTGATCCACAGTCGTGCAATTAGCTTAAGCCGTCTTGTTTTGTCGTCAATCACTGCTTGGTGATATGCAACGGTATGCCACAATTGAGTTGCATCCTCCGAAGAATACGTCACGTTGGATGCAGGAATATTCCACGTTTTTTTCAAAATTGTTTCTTTGCACGTAGGGGGCAGTGCCACCCATTCCGAACCACGTGAAAGGGACAAAAATTGGCGCGACAACGCAAATTGCGCCACGTCACACTTGTTTGCCATTGTAAGAATAATACCTAGCAAATCCATAGAGTCGCTGGCCGTAAACTCGGAATTCTCAAAAACTGCCGCAACCATGTCGGGTTGTATTGTTCTGACAGTTTCGGATGCTAACGCCACCGTGCAACTTACAATCCCGACGCCCAACAATTTCTTTAAATCACAAACGTCAATTTCATTGGCTGCAATGGCAGAAGCAACTTTAATGCCCCTGACGTCGGCGGTCAACTTTAAAAACTCGTTAAATTGAGGAGGAGCGTCATCTAACCACGCCAGTGTTTCAGAAAACATTTAAAGTGAACAATGAAAAGTTGAACTTACAACGTTTTATTTAGCAGCACAACAAATCATTATTCCATCACAGCGTTTACCAAGTCATACACATGACGCAACTCGTCTTCGTCTGCAATTTCTAATCGGTCCATCATAACGTCGCATGCATGTGTTCGCAATTCCACTGCCGCGCGTCGCTGTTCGTACGAAGACGCTGATGGCCTGAGCAACATTCGCATTTGGTTTAACGACTTCATTGAGGAAACCAACAACCCCAATTCAAAAACGTACATTTGCAATTGCCACAAATACATAAGCCGTACGGTCGACGGAACTGTCGGCAGCAACCGCAAAGTGTTAGACTCCAACCCAGACCGCATCGTCTGAAAATAGTCGGTTCTGCACACTCCACACTGCGGCGACTTGTTCAACAGCGCGTCCGGTTTGCCTTTATCAGTTGCCTGCATTTTCATCAAGCACGTCGAATGAACAACTTCGCGGCAAACATTGCACGGTACGCTATTTTCGTTGGTGCATTCTCCAAAACATATCCAGCATAGCTGTGACATGGTATGTTATCGTACAAAAATTATATATTTGCACTCTCTCACAAAAAAATTGCCACAACTCAAAGTCATGACGAAACCAAACTATCAGCTCTACCCTATAACTCACAGCGCTCATCACTTATGCCCGAATGATGGGACTGACATCAACGCGCTTGCACATTCGCTTTACAAAGTCGGGGCGAAAACGTTGCAACAAATGGGGTTAATCTATTTTACAGAAGAGGGCCGACAACAGTTAAAGGCCCATTTTGACGATTCAACATACACGTCTATTGCTGCACATGCTATGAAAAATGCATTATTTCCCGGAATGCACATTTCAGTTGTGTGGAAAGACGACGATGAAACCGAAGCAGCGTGGAAGTGCACGATTGTGTCTAAATTGAGCGAAAGTAATACCGATTACATTGTGCGGTGCCATTCCGACAACGACGTGTACAAGATTTCAACCGTTGACGATGAGGTGTGGGTGCACCCAGACTTTAAGGGAATTCCAACTTGGATGTTGCGCACAGAGATTTTTGACGACGAACAAAACAGCTACTCTGGAAATTTCAACGAAAGCGGTTTAATGCACGACACCAACGTGATTTTTACTTCAAACGCCACAAAAGCACAATACAAGTGCAATTACGAAAACGGAATTCTTGTTTCACCGCCTAAACCCATCTTAAAATAAACCCTTTTAAAAAAAATGAGCGCAAAAAGTGTAAAAAAAAACAACGCAATGAAATTTATTTAGTGGCTTCACTTTTTTTTTGCGCTTGAATAGCAGATACCCCCTCCCACTCTTTTTTTTGGTCATGCCTGATTCCGACGCCGATGGTCATTCTGACAACGAAGTTAACGACGTGAAGCCTCCTCCTGTTAGCAAAGAGCAGGGAAAGGCACGTGCAGCCGTTGCGAATGGTGCTGTAAAATCTGGCGGCCCCCCCAAAGTGGAAAATGCCGTTTATCCCAGATCAGAAGATACTGCATCGCCAGAAAACTGGAAACATAACCCCAACCCGGCTTATGCGCTGAACCAAGCTGCTGACGACAATGAAAACGCGTTTCAAGACGGTGTAGGGAACACACTGTCTGAATTCTGCGATTATTTTGTGGAAATGGCTCCTTTGATTACGGGGCAGGCGGCGAACCCAAAGGTGTTTGGAAGCTCTACGCCACTGAGTGGAATTCAAGGGGTCAGCGCAACTCTTAATGCAGCGGTAGACACCATCATGAAGGAATTGGGGATGAACCGCTCACCAGATACTTGGCCCGCCGAAGTACAAGAGTTTTTCAGTGCCGTTAGCGATGACACAGCAAAGCCACACGATGAGGAGTGCACCGACTACGACAACCCGCGCAACAATCATTTTGGTAATCGGATTACTGGCGAGGGGGGTTATTCCCAAGAAACAGTGGCAAGTGACGGTCAGATGCAATCGTACCATTACCCCACGGGACACACTTTGTTGACCAACACTGATCACGGTGGCGATAAACACAAGTTGCGATGCTTTATTGTCAAACAGCCAACAAGCCCGGATGTGTTTGTAGCGGTTTGGTCAGAACTGCATCAAGACTACGAAAGCGCTTCTAGGGCCGAAGAGGCGTTTTCCCCGGAAGACTTGGCTCGCAAACACAACGTTTCGATTGTAGCATCGTTTGCTATTTACCACGAAGTGGACGGACTCCACAGCGTTCCACTGGAAACAACAGTTGAAGGAATCCCGGAACACACCACTGGGTTTGCTGGAATTTCTCACTGTGATGGTGATATTACCGGATCATTTTTTGGTTCTGCCTTGTACAAACTTATTGTTAAAGCTCAAAAGTTTGTTGGCGCAACAGAATTTATGTCACCAGATTTGCTTTTGAAATTTTTGGCGTTTGCCGAGTCTATTGCAAACGCAAAGCGCAATGCTCAAGTGAAACGACTGTACACGCCGTTGGTCAAAAAGGTTGGAGGGATGTTTGGTCCGGGTGGCAAAGGAAGCGATGCGGCACTTGCGCGGACGGTTGACACAATCAAGAAGAGTGGTCTTCCTGCAGTTGCGAACAAGTTGATTTCGTGGCTGCAAAGTGCTGTCAAAGAATCTACACACGAGTCGTTTGCGTGGCTGCTGTTGCTCGGAAAGAAATGGCCGCAGTTGCATCTCCATGTGATGAAAGAAGCGTCAGTCGAAGTGGCGAACTGCATTTCGCGACGTTTGCAATCCATTGTTCTTAGAAGTATGCAAACATGCTCCGGACACATTAACCCATCAATCAAGTTAGCGGCAACGCTGCATGAAGAAAGCGCGATTTACACTCTGAGAGAACACGATAAACAAACCGGCGAATTAATTACTGGCGGCAAAGAAGTAAAAGTGCAGGAAAACATGGACGACGCAAACGTTCGTGGACTTGAAATGATTTTGACTTTGCTTCGGTTGTCGGATCGTAACAGCAAGCAGTTTATTGTAGAGATGATGGCGATTGACGGCCGAACTGAACTGAGCGCGAGAAGAGTCGTAAATGATCTCCACCTAGGAACGAATCCAGCACTTTGCGCAATGCAGTACATGTTTTCCCCAGACATACAGGATAAGATGCGCATACTGGCGTTAAAAATTAGCCGCAATCCGCCTAAAGACGCGGCTAGCATTGCTGGTTCGATGGCTAGTTGTGCAGCCGCTATTCTTTTTTGGGCTACTAAAGATGCGCCCGCAGAGATGTGGACGTCGTGTCACAGCGATGGCAAAGTTATTCGAATGACACCCGAAACACGGGACATGGTTGCTCAGTTTGTGGTGTTTGCGCTGCAAAACGCGGATGTTGTACACGCAATGCAAAAGGTTGCGTACGTGTGCACCCCAAGGACCGCAGGCCGCGGAATTGCATTACCAACCGCTCGTACCGGCGCTGGCGCAGATAAACTTTCCAAAATTGGACAATCGAAAAACTCTGATTACGGCCGCGAGGCCGTTCAGGCAGCGCTGGCACTTGCTGGGTTTATGAAAACAGCGGGTTGGGTGCAAAGTTCTAAAAATCACATCCCAGTTAGCCCACAAACGGTTGACGCCTATGTGGAAACGCTGGTCAGTGTTGGCCAATCGCTTCAAGAATGGTTTTCCAGTGGATTTCCCATGGTTGCAAAGTTAACGCCTTTAATGAAAGGAGCTTCGAGTATTTCTGAAGACCTTGAACCAAATCCAGCGGACCAACTTGCGCACACTCTGCATTGCATGGTTTCGAATGTACTTGTGTATCTGGCAATGCCGTACACGGCAAAATTGAGCGAGATTGTACCCGGATGGAAAGAAGCCTATAACAGTATTGTTGCAGGCAGTATGGAACATGAGATTTGGAAATTGACCACCGCAACACCACTTGCACCCGATTCAATGAATCAAGCCATTTTAGATGGAATTGTGTTTCTTGCGCTTCGATTGGCCACTGAAAAAAACCGTCAAACGAAGAAGCACAACAAGAAACCTCGCAACGGCGGTGGCAGTGCAAAAAGCGCTGATATTGTTGACTCTGACTCGGAATCGGAAATGGAGGAGGTTGAGTCTGAGTCGTCGTCGGAGTCTGACGATGAACAGGAATACGACGATCCTGACAAAGGCAAGCGCAAAGCAGCAACAAAATTTGTTAAACGAAAAAAGGCAAAACACAACGAACTTGAAAGCGACGCTTCAGAAAGTGAAGACGATGACAGCGATTTTGTTGGCAACTCTGACGAAGACTCTGACGAAGACGAAGACTCTGACGAAGGCGAAGACGAAGACTCCGACGAAGGCTCTGACGAAGACGACGAATAAATGCAGCACGGTACATTTTTTTATATCAAATAAACAAACAACTAAGACTCCAACGTGAAATTAAGCAAGCATTCACTAAACACACGATGTACACTAGAATTAGTAAATGAAAAGAGTTCACATGGCTTCAAAAAGCATGGATACTTTTGCCTGGACGCAATAGCGGCCGGTGACAAAATAGATGGTTCAAATGCCAAAGATCGTGCAATGCCAAAACAACCGCTTGGGTCTTGAACCCACTTAGGCGATTGTCGCCAAACCGATTCAATCAACGAAAAGGCATCACTTCCATCCCGGGTCATGCAAAACGAAGGATAAATGCCACATTCTTCATTCCATGGCCCGTCCCGATACGGCGAGTCGTTCAACACAACCGCATCGAGGGTCAGTGCAATGCCTGACATTGCAAAATTCTGACACGTTGCATTTTGGTGCGCGCAACCGTACCCACGCAATTCTACAATTGTTTTCAATGCCCTGATAATGCCAACCATCAACAGCCTCATTCGCACTGAAACCGGATACCGCTCAATCGATTCTTGCCACATCCATTTACGTATGCTTGGACCTTCATTAGTTGTTACCAAAACATCGCATTGACTCGTTCCGGCCCATTCTTTAACCACTTCAGGCAGTCCATCCAAATTGGAAGCATCCTGCATCGACAATATACGCTGTGGAAAATATACTCTCAAATTCAACTTTTCTTCAATAAGACTGTGTGCGTACTGTTCGCTTCGTACACCGCAATCGGGAGAAATAGCTGCAATAGTCTTCATTTTTTTTTTGTGTGTAACTTATGCAAATAATTTTGAACATGCACAAACACAAATCATTTTCGAAAAACGCCGTTCACAAACAAATACAACACAAATACAAATATTTCAAACACTAGCGCTGCGTGCCAGTGCGGATGTTTGTGTCCAAATGCGTCAAGGGGTGGATTGGAAGGGCTGCACCCCGGCGCGTTTTCAGTGTCAACAACTCCACCGCGTTCGCATGTAATTGGTGTTCTAGAAACCCCGGGCATGCTTGGGCAGACACCACCGTCAAATTGTTTTATGTGATATTTGTTTGTTGCGGGATAACACCCCCACGCCATATTCCACCAGTAAATCCAGTACCATCCCAACACAATGTACGGGATTAAAATTAAATTCAATCCCAATATTATTACATGGCTCCATGTTAATTCCGGTGACAACAACCCGGGAATGTTCAATGCAAAATTTACCAGTGAAAAACAGCTGATCGACACTGCGTGGTTTACAAGAGCCTTGTTTGTGGCGTCCAAGTGTTCTTTAACGAGGTAGTATTCAATAACATGCAATGCTACAGCCCCAAGCACTAAACCCAATGTTGCCATTCGAGATGTATCTGCAAGAATAGCCGACCAGGCCATAGAAACGCGCAAAATTGTAAGCCCCGCCCGAATGCGAGCAAACTTTACATTTGCAATTGGAAGTATAAGCCCCGGTGCACCAAGAAGAAAACAAAGTTCGGACGTATACACCGTGAAAATTGGCACCATTATTTTTTTGCTATGTACGGATGGTGCAAACAAAGGGATATAGAAAGTTCGGGAACAACCGTTTCGTTGGTGTGGTTGCCCAAAAAAAAAGGAACGCCCGCCGTGGATCCGGTTGCGCGCCAATATGCAATGGAATCGGTTGTTTCTGCTGCTATGGCAGACTTGATACGACGATATCAAGATGCAAAAGGCAGCCTCCTTGAAGCCGAGACTAAAAGGGCGTTTAAAAAGTCTGAAGATGCAGCGGAACTTAGCAGATGGCAAATGATGTTTTCAACAAGATCCGACTTAGCAGAATCAAGAAACCGAACCGAACATCCAGGCCCATCGGAAACATTGGTACCGGGTGCGTTGGAATCTAGTCGTTACTTGCTTTTTAAACAAGTTCCAGTTCAGCAATCAAACTTGACAGCACAAGATGTTATTTTAAAAACACCCCGACCACAAGGACCAGTTGCACGCACGTGCTACAAAATAGAATCGTACCGAACGGCTGTATCGTCGGCTGCAGAGGATGCAAACGTTTTATCAACCGACAAGTATATGAAATACCAACTTAAAACTATGTTTGGATCGGCACAGGGCTCTCTTTTGTGGGATGCGGCATTTGCAAAAGGCAACATAGAGATGAATGCAACAACGGAACAGCGACACCTTATTAGAACTGCCATAAAAAATGCGTTGACCGGCCGCTTGGATTGCAGCTCAACCGAATTTGGGGTAACAGAAGACAATTCAGCAAAAATAAATTACGAAGAGCGCGTCATTGAAGTGGGAAAAACCGAGGCTTCTGAATTTAAAAACAAAACCAAAAGTGATATTTCAAATGCAATTTCTGATGCATTTACTGAAACAATAACTGAAGCAAAAAGATTGGAGATCCTGAACTTAAATAAAGAGCTTCAAGACAAATTGAAAAAGATTGACCAACCACGAGAGCGAATATTGTTAGCCAACGCCCAAGCCGCAGCAAACAATGCCAATATACCCAATACAGGGAACCCGTGGATGCCAATACAGCCTGTCCCACCTCCTGCCAATGTTCCTCTCGAAACAAATCGAATCCGACAAAATTATCGCATACAGCGAAGTGAAATAGAGTCCAGTTTTAAGCGCATGAAACAAATTGGAAAAAAACTACCTTTGCTTGCGAAGCTTTTTGGTGACACATTTTTTGACAAGGCAACGGAAGCAATATCAAAGTACACGGAATACAGCAGCCATAATCTTTACGAAATACTTGCAGAAGCGTCAAAAGCATTGACACCAGAATTTAACGCTGACGAAGTGGCCGACAAGATGAAACAAATTCAAGAGAAATTGGAAACTCAGATAAAGGAAATTATGGATTTATCCACGTCAAGCACATTAAAAAAAGCATCTCAGCTGCGCCTTGCACTTCGACAAGCAATGATTTCTATGCGCACTTTATCGGAATCTCAAATTATTCGAAGCGACACTCTTGGAAACCGCGTAAATATGGTCATAAAACTAATGACAATTATACTCGAAGAAGACATCATTTACCTGAACAATGGCAAACCGATTGATCCCGAGGATCAACTTATATTAGAAAAAAACGACGTTTCAAAATCAGAAAAATTTAAACAAGCGGAATTTCTTAAAGCTGTGCAAATATGGAACGATTTAAGCATCAAACCAGCAAAGCGCATTTGTGGCTATGAACTTGTTGCTGGTACACCAGTTCAAGTGTCATGGCCAACAAACGCATCCACAGCACGGGTGCCGGAGTACCCGGGTTGGAACGACGACACACTTTTAGAGATAAAAAACGAATTTCTAGAACCGGGTACCATCGAGTCCGGCGACAGCCGGAAACGAAAATTAGAACAAGAATCAGCATCTGTGGCATACGACGGGGTTGGGCGCATCCAATCAGCTTGGTTTACCAAGGCACGGTTTAAAGCGTACATGCAAGGAGTTGACCGTAAACGAAAAGCAGGGAATCCGACGGTAACTGACTTTGATTACACTGGAACAGATCAATATGCAAACGTAGACCCTATTCCAATTTACGAAGAAACCGCATGTTCGTATCCCAAAGAAGAGAGAACGAGCGAACAGTGCGATGTTATTCGTTTGGCTGCTTTGTGCATTTCGGGGGAAAGCAAATCCGTAAAATTTTGGGAGCCAGATCCCCTTGCGGGAATGGATTTAAATGATCGCTACAAACTTCTTAACGGTGGCTTGGAAATTGACGATGATGCATTGGCAGAGATTGAAAAAATGCCCCCGCCAATTGCTGCCAAAGTTTACGCAGCAGCAAACATTCAAAATATTATAAACACAACATACGGAAATCTCACAAAACAACAGGTTTTTGCAGCACTGGCAGCATCCGCGAACGAAATAAAATCAATTTACAAAACGGCAATACAAGAATCAACAACGGGGTATTATTTTTCTTTAACCGCCGATCTTGAAAGCCAGCATCAGTTATCAGACGCCGTTGGATTGGATGTGCAATTTAACGCCAATAAAGCACAGGGGTACCTGCAATCATTTAGTTCATTACTTAATGATTGGTCAGTATACCTTGTTGGTGAATCTAAAGCTGGGATAAAATTTACTGATTGGAATTACATAAGCAGATTTATAACTTTTGGAACTGCATTTTCAGAAAAGGCACGCCACATTGATCATCACGTTAATCGGTATCACAATTGGAAAGAAAATTTTATACGTGACAACCGCCATCAGACGTCTTCTTGTTTACAGCCCGACGACTGGAAACGAGTTTTAGCCATGTCAGACAACGAACTTATAACATACGTATGCCCCGATTATTTTTTGCACGCAACTCGAAAGTCGGCACATTATGTTCCTTGGGCCCATGAAAAACAAAGTATCAAAGAAGAAATTGATCTCTCTATTTGGAAAAACAATCCTGCCGTAACGGCGTCTAGATTACCTTTTGCACCTGAAACAAAGTCGTTTGCCAAAGACATCAAAACGTTTATTGCGCGTGTCATGGCATGCACTAACCACTACGTAACAACAATTGGGCGAAACAACCCTTTTGGTTACAATAATTGGGGACAAACACAAAGTGGGTCGAGTGTCGCACTCCATCGTCGATTTTCGGCAGGCCTCCGCAGCGTGAATTCCAGTTTTAATGAACGCCCGGGGTACATTGCCCACCGTGACTCAACAAGAAGCAAAAATGTTGGCATGTGCGTATTTTCGGTTAAACCGTACGGATTGCGTGACCCTGACACCGAAGCAGTGTTTTCTTCTCATGCTGTTCCCTGTGGATTCAGCGAAGCGGTTATAGAACCCATTTCAACCGACGAGGTAACTGCATCGTTAAATTTAGCGGAAGGAATAAGCAATCTTCAAAGTATATTCGAAACTACCGACAACGCATTTGTGAAAAACGTGACTAAAGAGTTTAAAGACCTTCAGGAAAATCAAGACGAAAATGATAAATTTGACATTATTCTGGTTCCGGTAGAACAGACGGCAGCTCGTTCCGACAAAGAAGTGTATATCAACGAATCAAAAAATGAATGGCTGCTTGGTGCAACACCCTCATTATTAACGTGCGCTGCTCACGTAGCAGTAGCGTATCTGAATGACGAATACACAAAAGCCAGAGATAAATACCGATATGAAAACGAGCATGCATTTGTGTTTGATTATTTCAATGCGCACATTGCAGCCAACGAACAAATTAGCGCGCTGGAATTGCAGGAAAAAGTTTACAAATTACCAACCAATGAGTACACCAACATTGTAAAAAAATTAAATGCAGCGGCATTTACGCTTCGAATGACATCTTTTGAGGACACTGAAGAAAATCCATTGTTTGCGTTAAGTCAGGCGACTTTGAACGAAATTGGCAATGCGGACACCATTGATATTAACCTTGTGCTTGCCATGATGCTGTCCCAAACACTTTCCGACAAATCCAATTATGTAACCACGCCAACATCAAAAACATTAACTTACATTTTACCAACAATTGATGGCGGAAAACTTTATTCGATAAAACTGTTGGATTTCCGCACACCAAAACGACACATTGACCAGATTCAAATTTTTAGCGCAACATGGAAAACACTTGCAATTCACTTTACAGCGTACGCACTTGTCCAATATGCAATTCAAAGCGGACGCCTAAACCCAGCATCTGCGTCACTAATTTCAACAATTTTGGGAGGAATTATTGCAGGCGAAACAGGAACAGCAGCCGCTTCTGCTTTGTTTGAAACCGAATTGTCACTTCTGGCAACTCCATCAAGATATGACACGATATTCAGAATTCTTAATTCAGCGGCAGTATTTACAACATTGATAAGTGTAATATCCCCTACTTAAAGGGGACAAGTGCGGTGGTTTCCGGAACGGGCTTGTACAATTTCCTGTGGGTTGAATCAGAGGAGGCAACAGACCAGGTGCCAGAGACCGTCTGTATCCCCGTGTCCGAACAAACATGTTCCCGGATCGTTGCATCAAGGTTGTTTGGAGCAAATTCAGACAACAATCGCCCGCGATGCCACCCCTCTGTGCAATCCATCCCATCTTTAAACGTGACATAACTGCTGTGAACTCCAATTTTTTGAGGTGGGTGATCTTCTGATTCAATAGTGGCATGATAATATATTTCGCAGCGTTTTGCTTTTCCGGTTTTCTTATCAACAAATGATGTTGGATGCAACAAATAAAGATACCAAACCCCAAAAATTTTGTGAGATACCAAATCAATAAATTCGTCAACGGTACACGCGGTTCTTTTTAGATTCATTTTAGATGCTCGTTTCACAATCTCACTGCGCTGTGGCTCTTGCACCATCAACCGATTAAGTGCAACTTGCACCCCGTGATCCCTATTGCCGTTGTACATTGGACAATGCGTTTTTAAAATTTCATCAAATGCATTTTCGGTACTCATTTTCAATTGTTTGCCCAACCCACCAAACACAACAATTTCCCCAGTCTTTCTGTTGCACACTAACGGCGCAACCGATTTTATGTTGTGACGCGCCACCGCGTCCACGTATTGCCAATATCGATGCACGTCTGTTGATTTCAACACGAGCGCTGATTTCTTTTTTGCCAAAACAAATTTTTCATTGTCGTCAAAATCGGCTTGATCTTCTGCCCCAGTCACTTCAACAGTTGTTGGCTCAAGCAAATCGTCACTGCCTTCTGCAGTGGGTTCGTCAACATTAACCATTTTCCACGTTGCTCCGTCTTCCCATTTAATGACCATATTGATTGTATCTGAAGATTCAGTGGGAGCATTCGCAACTGTAAGGTCAGTAGAGTCAACAGCCGAATAAGGAGGCGGCTTAATGGCAACCGCACTTGAATCGCCGCCGCCACCAATTTGGTTATAAGCATACTCTTGCGCAAGCTGTTCCCGAAACGCAACAGTCGTTTCGCACAAATTCAAAGTAGCAAAGTTGTTAGGAATCAAATCATATTGAACATCGGGATCGTTTCCAATTGCCATCATTGCCAATTGATACCCAGAATCTCTCACACCAAAAACCGAAACGGGTGCCGGAACATGCGCCGATGGTGGGGCGTATTTCGGAGGCGGTAACGACGGCTCAGTAGACAGGAAAATTGCAAACGATTTTAACTTTATATCGTCTGCACTGGTTGCATCTTTTAAAACAAGATCATCATCCAAAAGTCGTTCATTCGACACTTGTTTGCCATTACGCGCGTTTTCGCCACAGTACACATCCAGTCTTGACACGTCAAGTCCAAGTCTGAAGCTTAGTTTATCCTTACCCTTTAAATCGCGCACGGTCGTTTTATCAGTAACGTCAAATTTGTGCTTAATTGGATCATTGTCGCCATCTTTAACGTACACCGTCACCCTTGCACTTTGAATTGCTAACCCCGGCCCCGACAAACTCGACAACGGGTAATTCGGAACAACCGCAAACATGTTTAAGTCCAATTTATGGTCTAAAGGGACCCAATCGCGTTGAAGGTCGTCTCCAATTTCTGGAAAGCCTTTGCCAGTTTTTGCAAAATTTACCGTAATAGGACCACAAAATAATGGACCAATCACTGACTCGTTTTGACCCAGCTCCTCAGAAACCATGTGCAATAAATCCGTTACAGTCGTCTTCTCGTCCACACGAAATTGGTAAGTTGAATAAAAATCGCCGTCCCTGACATGCACTGTCGCTATTTTTGGTTTTTCTAAAGGCGGCGCAGAAGGCGCAGGCGCCGGAGGCGCAGAAGGCGCAGGCGCCGGAGGCGCAGAAGGCGCAGGCGCCGGAGG